>JBFMGQ010000015.1:0-68526 GCA_040752515.1 Bacteroidota bacterium
TTGGAATACTTCCCGCTGCTAAGTTCGGATAAAATTTTTAGTTTGAAGCCCTCGCTGTAGCGTTTTGTCACGTAATTATTTTTGTCCATACACATAAGTTTGTGTAGACATTTTTCAGGACGGGTCATTCCATTCCAATTCACGAACAACTATCAACGAACAACGAACAACTAAATCATCTGCGTCATCTGCGTTCCATTACCAAACACCAAACACTAAACACTAAACACGACCCCCAAAAAAAAATCACTCGCATCCGTACGCTGAACACTGCACACTATTCACTTTAGTCTTAGCGCAGTATCTTTCTCACAAAGGCAACTGTAAAGTACGACATCAGGAATACCCCCATAAACCCCTCGGTGCCTGCAACAAACCTTGCCATGCCTGCAGGGGCAAAATCGCCGTAGCCAATGGTAAAAAAGGTAACCACACTAAAATAGAATCCGCGTGCAGTAAGGCTTAGCGCTTCGCCCGAAGCCGATGTCGCAATAATTTGTCCCCAGCCTAAAGCCATAATGGCAATGTACAACAGGCTATAGGTAAAGTAAACCACCAAGATGCTTGCAATTACTCGCTGGGGTGCGGTTGCGTAAAGCCCCATGTAATCGAATAGTAGTTTTTTAGCCGAATACAGTAAACAACTCGATATGTATCCTAATCTGCCCGTTTGTTTTGAGTTCATCAGCGATGCCTTCATGTCACACCGCTTAAACTCAACATAGGCAGCATCCTCCTCGTCGTACTTGCCCAGTGCGTTGAAGTTTTCCTTTAGTATCCGGAACTGTTCCGCCTTTTCAGCAATAGAGGTGCAGCACTGTGAGTATATCAAATTGTCAACCCTATTGGCATTCCAATCGATATAGATTTGCCCGAGCAGTCGAACCCCTGCCAGGTTCAAGCTTACGATTTTAGGGGCATCGCCATGGGTGTAGAACTCAACAATGTCGCGAATAGTGCAACCAGCAAGGTTTATCTCACCACACTCTTTTACATGGAGGTTAACCGTTGAGTTGAATTGGCAATCGGAAAAAATCAACTTGCCGAGCTGTGCATCGGAAAAGCTAACGGTTTCGTTAAACGACGACCGTTCAAAAACCATTTCGGAGTTAAGCCCCTGATACAAATCGAATATGATGTTAGCCGTGCCAAACGCTGCTCGTTTAAAGGTAAGTTTACCCTTACGGGTTTCAGCTCCCTCAAAGTTGAGCTCTCCCTCATGAAACGTTGCCCGGTTGAACGATGTCCGTCCTGCATGGAATTCGGCAGCACGAAAATCGACCCGTCCGCTACCAAAGTCAACCCGCTCAAACGATACTCCCCCACCACCAAAGCGGGCATAATGGAAATCGACCTTGCCAATGCCAAAGCGCGACACCCTAAAATCGACATCACTATTAAAAAACTCGGCATTGATAAATGAAACATCGCCATTGCCAAAATCTACATTGGTAAATATAGCCTCGCCATTCCCAAAGGTTGCATCCTGAAAATCCTTAACGCCCTCGTCGAAAACGGTATTTTTCAACGAAACCGTTTCACCCTCAAATTTTACCTGGGTAAAATTTGTCCGGGCAGCCTTTATGAAGTTATTGGTTAACACGAATTTGCATAAAAAGTGCGATTGGTGAAAGTTGAGAAATTCGGTTACGATATAGGAATCATCAATAGTGAAGTCATTTGCCACATGCATGGTTGAGAAATCGATACCAATAGGGGAATCGAAAAAGGCATTTCGTGCCGAAAACTCGGTAATGGGGATAGGTAACGTTTTATCAATTTGCAGGTATCGCTTACAGGCTATGGTTGAAAAGCCTTGAATATAGCAGTAGTCCAAATTTACTGGTTGAGTTTTGCCAATGATTTCGTAAATATCCGATAGCTCGGGAACGCCAAGGCTGAGCGAGGTGATTAGAACTCCTTTGCTATTATACAAATCAATTTTGGCGGTTCGCTTTGTGCTGAAACCATCGAAACGTACAAATGGTCTTTGAATTACTTCAACCCTGTAGGAATCGAACGAATAAGCCATTCCACTAAAATTTTTGAATAAAGTTAGCAGAAAATATTGATTGTTAAAGGGTAAAGGGAAAAAAGTTTGAAATAGGTGGTGGTGGGTTGTTGTGGTTCGGTAAACGTGAATCATTAGCCTTAAACGGTTGGGACATTCTGGCTATTATTCTGGTTTCTGACTACTGTTTTCTTCTACTATCAACTGTCAACCAAATAAGCACCACAGAGTTACGCAGAGTAACACGGAGTTTCACAGAGTAAATCAGTATAATCTGTGTCATCTGTGTTCCATTTAAATTCCACATGAACAATCAACCAACATCTATTAACTAAAACAGCCGAGGGCACTCAATCCCAAATAACGAATAGCCCCGTAGGGGCTTAATATTAATAGCAAGTAGGGTAACTCCATACGAGTAACGATACATGCAATGCATAATTCAAAGAGCAAGGAGGACAAGTTGCATCGCGATACAGCGGTTTTTACATAAAGCTATATGTTTTTCTTTTAGTATGCTAAAATTATGAATTAGTTGAAAACAGCGATTAACAAGTTTGATTCATGAATGAGAATCAGTTAGTAGAATAAAATTAAATAAGAATCGCAGTCTAAAAAATTTTTACAACTATGACCCTGGCTATGTTTTCTGATTTATTGGATAATGCTCGGTTTTTATTAGTATCGACATGTGATGCACTATCGGGTTTTAAAATAACCGATTGGTTTTCGACCGTAAGTTCCAGTTCTCCTTCAAGTAGGTAGAATACCACCTCAAAGGGGTTTGAATGTGGGGGTACCATTTCGCCAGGATTTAGATTTAGATGAACCATTTCTACTTTGGAGCTTGAAAACATAATACGCCCGTCCAAATCGAATGGAACCTTTGGCGCACTCATTAGGGTTTCGGTTTTAATCATTTTATCAATTTTTTAACCGCCATATACATGTATGCTTTGACTTGCAGAGGGCAAGTATTTTATTCCCAACCAGGTAATTAGCAGAACTCCCAGTGCAACAATCATTAAACGAGCCAGTAGTTTGCGTTTAGTAGGCAGGTACCGGTGAATATGAATAACCAAAAGATAGAAAACCCAGGTAATTAATGCCCAAACCTCCTTTGGGTCCCATGCCCAGTAGTCGCCCCATGCAAACTTAGCCCAGTACGCGCCTAAGAGCATTCCCAGGGTTAAAAGCGCAAACCCAGGATATACTAGCCGCATTTGCTGTTGGAGTTCATCGTGAACTGAACCTTTTGAAAATGATGACCAAGCCACTGAAAGGCTTGCTGAAGCAAGAACTGCATATGCTAGCATATACGAAACCACATGTGGTATAAACCAGGGGCTTTGAAGAGCTGGCATAAGAAACCTACTCTGATATTCTGGGTGAATGATATCGACAACCAGAAAAACCGAGGCCATGATTAGGCCTATGGTTATCATGTTTTTACTGCGATACGCTTTAAATACGCTTAGACTAACCAGGCTTACCATGAAAGAGTACCATATTCTAGTCTCAGCCATGGTTCGCATGGGCGGGCGTTTAATATCGAGCCAGTATAAGAAAATAAATACCCCCAAAATAGCACTGGCTGTAACACCAGAATACCATAAAATGAGTTTTCCTTTTGCGGATTCTTTGTGGTTAAAGTAAACAGAAACTAACCAAAGTAATATCACAGTCAGAGATACAGGAAAAAAATAATTCCAAACCATTTGTTTACTTTTTTGAATCGTTAATAAAAATCAGGCCTAACCCACCAAGGATCATCATAGCAAATCCTACGTATATCAGTGTTAACCATGGGTCGTAAATAACCTTAAAAGAGCTGTAGGATGAATCTGAACCCGCAAGATTGTCGTATGAGTACTGATAAATCCACCAACCATCAACCCTAAAGGGTTTGTTTACCTCGATAAGGCACTGATTTACAGATCTTGATTTTTTTGAATAGATTTTGGCTTGAGAACCAAAGTATTTTGCCTCGGCGGGTAAAAGTATTAGCCTCCTACCATCGGGAAGTGAAAGAGTCTTTTCGGCTGTAACATGGGTAAAGTTCGAGATCCAGCCCATTGTAATGGACTGACCATTTGAGTCAAACACTTGTATCATTGCCGCTGGCCTAGTAAAGGGGACACCCCGCGCATCAATGAAGGTTGAATCGGTAGCAAATGCTTTGGGCAAGTATCGAATAACCTGAACGGTTAGATTATCAATTTTAATGCTTGGGTTGCTGGTTAGGTCATATTCGGATTCTGGGAAAAATGTCTTGCTGCCCATTAAAACCAATCGAGGTTGGTAAAATTGTGCTTCAAACTTTTGTAATTCAATTGCTATTGGCAATTCAATTATTCTGCCGTTTTTGGTTGCTCCATTCCATGCAATTTCACCCTGGTTAACCTTTACGGTTGCCTCAATCTTATTGGAACTTCCTACTAAACCTGCTGATAAGCAAACCCAAAGCCCGGCATGGTTAAGGGTAAAAATTATGTTTTTTAGGGTAATTGGAAAAACACGGTTAACAACAGCTGCCCCTAAGGTTATAAGCAAAAAAGTTAAAGGAATTAAAAACAGCCATGAATCCAGAAGGTTAAATAATGCCCCGGGTATTCCCATACCATGGCCTATCTGTGGAATTATTCCCATTAGAATGATTGAGAAAAGAAATAATGAAATTGATGGAATTGCGGCCTTAACCGAAGCAAGCCAGTTGAAAAATTTCGATTTTGGGAAAACGATTTTTAAAAGGATTAAAAGGCAAAAGATTGTAATTAAAACGATAGCATTGGTTGGGAAACTAGGTTTAGGAAATAGCGATAGTGGGACAAATAGTTCCAAAAAGAAAGCTAGTACCCATAACCCAACGGACACAATAAAACCCTCTAAAAAACCCCAAGGCCATAGCCAAAGGGGTTTCTTTTTGAATTGATTTTCCATGACTTTGATTGCTACATTATTCTTTCAGGCAAAGGCATGTTTTGTTCACGCTCTTTTGCTAATTGCAACCACTTGGGAAGCACATTTTTCTTCCATTGTTCTTTCTCTCCCTTAAGTTTTTTCAGATCAATTCCCACATAGGCTTGAGCCTTTTCTTTTGATGAAAGGTCGGGCATGGGTACTGGCTCGTTGTAGCCTAACGAAGCAAGAACTCTGGAGAGTTGCAGGCGTGCTTCAGAGGCTTTCTCTATTCCATCGGCAATTATTCGCATGCTCTCAAGTGGTGCATGAAATGATGCTCCATGGCTTGCAGCCACGAAATCCCAACGCCATTGAGCTTGTCTGATTAATTTAAGTATAGGCTCCATCATTTTCTCATTGGCGCCTTTGTCCCAGGCGTATTTTGCCTCTATATGCGCCTTTACCAGCAAATCCTCAAGTGCAATTTTCTGGGTGTACACTCTATCTTGCCTGTCGTAAACGTTTTTTATAAGTTCTTCCTTGGTTTGTTTATGACAAACCATACATGAAGCCTCCATGTTGTTTAGGGGGCTTTGAACCTTATGGTCGGTAATTTTTTGGCTACCCTCGGTTAGGTATGGCATGTGGCAATCAGCACATGATACTCCCCGCTGGTAGTGAATGGAATGTTGGAAAAGCTCAAAATCGGGATGCTGAGCCTTAATGATTGGTGTTTTGCTAAGAGGATGTATCCAATCGGAAAATCCATATTCGTCGTAGTACTTCTCAATGTCATCAAAGTTAAGTCCTTTATCCCAAGGGAAGGTTACATATTTACCATCGCCCTTAAAGTAGTACTCTACATGGCACTGGGCGCACACCATAGTGCGCATTTTGTTTAACGGCAAAGATTCAACGTTCTTACCCATACGCTCATAGGCTTCTTTTAATGGGATTTGGAACAGGCGTAGCGCCATATCGCTTGGATTGTGGCAGTTTGCACAACCAATAGGGTTTACTATTTCCGAGAGCATGGCCGACCACTTTGTTTTATAGAAATCGGCTGGCGACATATGAACCATGACCCTTGCAACATCGGGGCTCTTACAGGCCCAGCAACTTGAATTTTGAGGGCCCTCATTCTCGTTGGCAGGTGTGCCAGTACGCAATGTATTATGAACATCTACCACAGAGTATACATGACCTCGGGCCTGATTAAAATCTTTTGAAAAGGCATAGCCGGCAAAGAGTATTACCAGCCTTGGGTCTTCGTCAAGTAAATCGCGAAATGCACTTCCGCCATACTTTGAGCGAAAAAGGGTATCGGACATCTGGGAGTAGGTTTGATACTCACGGGGAAATGCCATGCCCCATGCCTCGTTTCTGGGCTCAAACTCATCAATCTTAAACCTTGGTGTATTCATTAGGTTTGCTTCGGTTCGACGCTGAACAATGCTGGCTGCCAGTAAGCCAAGTACAAAAACAACAATCATTGTTCCCAGGAATAATGCCCATCCAATCCATGGATTTTTGGCAATTTTTTCACTTAACGGAGTTTTCATGTTGGTATAGGTTAATATCTATTTAATCAGCTTCTTTAGCCATTCTGGCGTATCGGATTTAGGTATTGGCGCAGCACCAAAAGGTGTTGCAGAAAGGCTTTTCACGGTACCATGGGGTATCTCGCGGTGACAGTCCCAGCATCGTTTCCCATTCCCGGCAAGTATTGCATCTAAATCGACGTTGGCTTTAACCATGGCAGTAAGGTTCCCATGACAGCGTATGCAGTTTTCCTGAACCACTCTTTGACCAGGTTTATGCATGTAAATGGTTTGAGGGTAAGTGTTAAGTGTAAAGATGGTGGCATGTCGTAATCCATCATTTGCCTTAAAGTAGTACTTTCTGAGAATATTGTCATGTGGTAGGTGGCAATCGTTGCAGGTGGCATGTTCCCTATGCGAGGAGTGATGCCAGGTTACATATTGAGGCCGCATGATATGACAGTTCACACAGGTTGCAGGCTCGTCGGACACATACGACCATGCCCTGGATGTGTAAAAAACAAACAATCCTGCACCAGTAAAAATACCCGCCAATACAATAACTGGCACTCGCCAGTTTGGCGGTGGTTGAAAACGTTTTAGTATCTGTTTAGCCCATTTATACATATCGCAGTTTCTTCAAAAATAGTATGGAAGAAGCTTAGAATCAATTTAATTTACGTTTATACCACATCGCAAAGCCTGTTAATACAATCAGTACCAGTGATAATCCTGTTAAAGGAACCACAAGTATGTAAAAATCGCCCAGTAGAAAGCCGAATATGCGACCGGTATGAAATTCTTGCGCAAGGTTCCATAATGGGAATCGGAACGTTTGGGCAATAGTATCCGGCATGGTAATTACCTCTCCCTTTTGATTAATTGAGAGAATACCCTTGTCATAGTCGAACAGGTATTCTGAGCCAGTTATGCTGGCATAGCCCGACACAATTTGTTCGCCAATGGGGCGTTTCAACCCTGTTTGGTAAGTATGCTTTTCACCGGTCAAATAGTTAGTAGATTCGCCAGTATCGGGGTTCCAACGAAATAAACCGCTAAAACTACCAACCAGAAAACATCCATCACTCAGGGGGGTAAGCACATTTACACCCATCACGCTAACAGGGGGTTGTATGGCAAATTTCACCATAGATTCTGAAAAATTATTGCAATGGTAAAAACCATCGGATGTTGCCAGAATAAACCTGTTTCGGTATCTATCAAAAACCAAATCCCTTAGCTTATCGTTCCAGTAGTAACTATTTGATACCGATTTATTGTTTAAAGTGATATTGCCATTGGCAATGAAAAGCAAAAAAGGAGGTCGCAAAAATGCACCTGTTAATCCCGATACTATTAGCAGTAAACTTGCCATGGCGCCAATTTTTAAATGCCATTGATACGAGAACCGGGTGGTACGTTTTAATTTATGCAACTTGAAGCGCTCATGGTACCTTTTGATTATTTTTGGGAATAAAAAGTAGATAATGCCTGTAATGCTTAAGAATATCATGACCAAAGCAACCATATCGGCTAATAATCGTCCGGGAATTCCAAGAATCTCGCCGCTATGAATCATCCAAAAAAGCCTAAAAGTCGATATTTCTTTTTTAGCACCTAGAGGGGCTTTCAGATCGATTGGTGTAAACTGCAGGGTTTGTGCCGAGGTGCAATAAATTGAATTACGTGTTGTAATGTATATATTTGATTCGACCACCTCAATTGAGGTGCAGAATTCATCGTTTGGGGGTAGGTGCAACTTTACCCAATGATTATCACCTTTACCAAGCCAGTATAAACCGAAGCGGGTGGCTGCAAGGATCCCGTTTGGGGTTACCTCTAGGTCAAAAATCTTTCTGTAATCGCTTCCTTGCGGGATACCATTCATTAAGGGTTCCCAGTAGTCAAAATTGCTTCTGGTAAGCCAGATTCCAACTCCCCCAAAAAAGATGATGGAATCAGAGTTAATGGTTATTACTCCTTTTACCGATGCTAGGTTCCAGTTTTTCAACTGGTAGTTCTCAGGTAGATACTTGCGGTTGATATCGATATGGGCAATGGTTTGCCTGTGATTCATTAAAACTCCCGAAATGGCAAAAAGCAAGAAGAACAATGTAAAAACTAAAGCGGGCCATTTGTGGTACTTCCGCAGAGTACTATAAAAACTCATAATAGCTAAAGGTTTTTTCTTTCAGAAAACTGTTTACGGTTTATAGAAATAGATGTTAAAGTGCTCATCGTCAATTTTTTCTACCCAATGTTTTATTCCCAAACTCGACGCTTTATCAATTAAGGGTGCAGTAATAAATGGGGCAACTACTTTGTAGATTTTATCGGAGTTCAGGTCGGTTAAATCGGCCATAACCTGGTTAACAGGTTGTTCGCCAGCCTGTAACATCACCCTTACATCAATTTCTGAGGCTATTTTGTTTGAATCGAACCATTGGGGTTTTTGAGTGGTGAACTCCATTTCATCGGCACCCTCCAGCAAATCTTGGCCAACGGTTTTCCTTAGGACATTAATAAGTTCCTCAACCTTAACATTTCCTATTGCTGCAGCTTGCTGGAGTGTTGCAACACGTGCAACCGTTTTCCTCAGAACTGGGTTTTTAAGCTTTTCAAAAGCTGGCACATACCCAATAAGCACCTCCTCGAGTTGCGGGTATGCTTCAATTAATTGCAAAACCTTGGTTTTAGGCGTTATGATGAGTTTGCTTTCGTCCATAGCTATTTGGAATATGATAAAATTCGTTGTTCACCTTCAAGCTTGCGATACACGGAAACATTGTGCGAAACCTCCAAAACGCCAAGGTATTCGCCTTTCTCGTTTCGTAATGCAAAGTACTCGATATGTATTAGGTTGCCGCCAATATTAATCCAGAAGGGGGCTCTTGAAGCCTTGCCACTTTTAAAGTCCTCAATGATTTTATCAACAATGTGTGCGCTGGCAGGGGGATGGCAAAGCCTTACATCGCGGTTAAGGATGGCCCTGTTACGCTGGAATATTCTATCGGGGCTTTGTGAGAAATACTTAACCTTATCATTTTTGTCAACAAATGTAATATCAACTGGTAATGTGTTAAGGATTGCCATAAGTTCTTCCACTGAGAAACTACCCGTTGGGAGTTGAATGTTTTCGCCCATTTTGTTTAACTCCTGAAGCTCACTGCCTTCAACCCACGATGGTTTCCATTTTGTAGGAGGGTCGTATAGGCAAAAGCCTATTTCAAGCTGCTGCTTATGAATCTCGTACCAGTCAACTTCAGTAAGTTTATCCAAGGCCATGGGGAAAAGGATTTCTTCCTCCTTGGTAGTCATTTCCATAACACCTTTAATGGCAGGATGAAGCACAATCTCGCTTGAGGCAATTAGTTCGTCGCGTGATATCCCTTCGGTTTGCAGGAGTTCAATTGAACCTTTAATAAGTTCTCGTATTTCATCATGCTTTCCCCACATAACCTTTGGAGGGCCAGTAATGCCCTGCTTTTCAAGGAAGGGGAAAAGTAGGTATTCCTTTCGCTGATAGTGCTTATCTACATCAAACAGAGCGTTAAACTGTCCCCTAAGCTTGAGCACCAATTTTGGTATATCAACTGCCTCGCCTGACTCAAGTTCCCTAAGCGATTGCTCAATGGATTGGCAAAGCTGAATGAGTTCTTTGTTTTCCTTAATAAACACATCAACAGGGTGTCCATCAGGAATTTTCTTAACTGTTGTAAGATCGATATTCCCCTTCAGTACTGCTGAGTGTACATCGCAAAGTTTTAGTACCTCCTGTTCGGGTAAACCTTCGCTAATCAATTCCTGCTCAACCTCTACTACCTCGCCATAGGGGATGTTAGTTAGGTTTTGTATTAATTCCTGCCGCACTTCCTGTTCTGAGTCGCCTTTATGTAACCTGAGGATAAGCTCCTTGAGCTTTCTTTTTCGGTTAGCGGAGTTGTTTATCAGTTCGCTCATGTTTTTTTATTAAAGTTAAGAATTAAATAAGCGCTAGGCAAGATGATTGATTAAAATCAATTATTCTTTTATCATGGTCAAAACCATTTTAAACCTTTCCACAGCCTGAAGCGCGTGAGGTATGTTTGCAGGCATAATTATGGTTTCGCCTGCTTTCAGGTGGTGGGCAACACCCCCAATAAATATATTCGCTTCACCCTCAATTACCTGAACCATGGCATCGAATGGGGCGGTATGTTCGCTCAATCCTTCGCCTTTATCGAAGGCAAACAACGAGATATTACCAGTTGGGCGTTTTAGTACATTTTTACTTACTATACCGCCGTTACTATAGTCAACTTCGTTCACGAAGTTGAACTTTTGTCCCTTGGGAAATTCATTCATTAAGTTCATAGTTTTTTTGATTAGAGTTAATTTGGCATAATTGAAAAATAACCCAGCCGTAATGAATACGGCTGGGAAAGTGAGTTAGCCAACCATTAGTTTGATATCCTCATCAACTGAGGTTATTCCACTTATTTCGAAGTTCTCAATTAGAACCTTTGCCACGTTGGGCGATAGGAATGCGGGGAGTGTAGGTCCCAAATGGATATTCTTAACTCCTAAGTGGAGTAAAGCCAGAAGAACAATTACGGCCTTTTGCTCGTACCAGGCTATGTTGTAGGCAATGGGTAACTCATTGATATCGTTGAGCTGGAATACCTCCTTCAGTTTCAAGGCTATAACAGCTAATGAGTAGGAGTCGTTGCACTGTCCAGCATCGAGCACACGGGGTATTCCGTTAATATCGCCTAACGGCAACTTGTTATACCTGTACTTAGCACATCCAGCGGTTAAGATAACCGTATCCTTAGGTAATTTCTCGGCAAATTCGGTGTAGTAGTTGCGATCCTTCATACGGCCATCGCAACCGGCCATTACAATAAACTTGCGAATGGCTCCCGTTTTTACTGCATCAACCACCTTGTCCGCCAGAGCAAACACCTGTTGGTGAGCAAAACCACCAATCAACTCGCCCTTTTCTATCTCAACCGGCGGTTGGCAACGTTTAGCATGCTCGATAATTACGCTGAAATCCTTAGGTTTACCATTCTCCCTATCGGGTATGTGTGTTGCACCCTCTAAGCCTGAGGCTCCGGTTGTGTAAATACGATCCCTGTAGCTTGCGTTGGCAAGGGGTGGAACAATACAGTTTGTGGTGAATAGGATTGGGCCATTGAACGACTCAAAATCCTCGCGTTGATGCCACCAGCTGCTGCCGTAGTTGCCAACAAAGTGCTTATACTTCTTGAAAGCAGGATAGTAGTTTGCAGGCAACATCTCGCTGTGAGTGTAAACGTCAACCCCTGTTCCCTCGGTTTGGGCAAGGAGTTCCTCCATGTCCTTGAGGTCGTGCCCGCTAATCAGAATACCGGGTTTATTTCGTACGCCAAGATTTACCTTGGTAATTTCAGGGTTACCATAGCTTGATGTGTTGGCTTTATCGAGCAGCGCCATGGTTTGCACACCATACTTTCCGGTTTCGAGTGTGAGTGCCACCAACTCATCAACAGTCAGGTTCTTTGTAATATCGGCCATGGCCTTTTGCATAAAGGCGTAAACCGAGGTGTCCTCAAAACCAAGGTTATAGGCATGCTCGGCATAGGCAGCCATACCCTTAATGCCGTAGGTGATAAGCTCCTTCAAGGAACGAATATCCTCGTTTGACTCGGTAAGAACTCCAACAGTAGCCGATTTTGCCTCATACTCCTCGGGTTTACCTTCCCAGGTGCACCCCTCAAATGAGGTGTCAACCTTTACACCTTTTTTTATGGCCTCATCGCGAAGCATGTTACGAACCTCAATGGCTTTTGTAACCCTTTTAGCAATTGCAACCTTATCGAAGTTGGCGTTGGTAATGGTTGAAAACAGGCTATCAAAGACGAACTTGTTAACCATAGGATTCTCATACCCCTTTTGCTCCCTCAGAGCGCTGCTGTAAACGCAGATGCCTTTGGTTACAAAAAGTAGTAGGTCCATCATGTTGGCAAGTTCGTCGTTCTTGCCACAAACCCCTTTAATTGTACAGCCTGTTCCTTTGGCTGCTTCCTGGCACTGAAAACAAAACATACTCATAGATTTATGGATTTATAGTTAAAAAGTGAAAAGTTAAAAGATAATTAATTATTCGGTTGAATATTAACTGTTTAGACCCAGTTTGACTCTAAGATTTCGCCCTGTATGCCAACGGTTATAACTTTTATGGGCACCTTGCGCTTTGCCTGCTCCATGGCCATACGGGCTAGCTGTACAAGTCCACCGCAGCAAGGAACCTCCATTTTCATCACGGTGATGGTGTCAACCTGAGCATCGTCAATTAGTGCAGTAATCTTCTCGATATACGATTCCTTGTTGCTGTCGAGTTTTGGGCAGGCTATGGCCAGTGTTTTTCCTTTCAGGTGTTGGCTGTGGAAATTACCAAGACTAAAAGCAACGCAGTCGGCTGCAAGCAAAAGGTTTGATCCCCTGAAATGTCCTGAGTGTGGATTGATAAGGTGAAGCTGAACCGGCCAATGTGTTAGCTCCGACTTACCCGAAACCATGCTCTCGGAACTGGCACTAACATTTGCAAAACTTCGGGCTGCAGAACCGGGGCAGCCACCACCTTGATGGTTCATGGCTTGTGGCTTAACCCTAGGCTCATTGGAACCACATCCACAGGCATCCTTTGAATGGTTATGAACTGCCTGTAGCACCTCATCGACACTGAACGAAAGTTTGTCACGATTGGCAAGTAGCCACTCAACGCCTTGGCGCAGATACTCCTTTTCGTTATAATCCTTGAGGTGTTTTAGGTGAGCAATTACGGTATTTTTACCATTAGCAACCATTTTGCTGATGGTATGCACCTCATCGTATGGGGCAGCCTCGCGATGTTCAATGGTGATGGCACCCTCGGGGCATTCGCCTATACAGGCGCCAAGTCCGTCGCACATCAACTCGCTAATTAGCACAGCTTTGCCATCGATAAGCTGTAAGGCACCCTCGTGGCAACCGCTAACACAAAGTCCGCATCCGTTGCACTTGTCCCTGTCAATTGTAATAATATCCCGTTTCATATTTACTTGTTTTTAAATTGTTAGCAATTGGGGTTGATTAGTTTTTCTGTGACAAAAGTAGGCCAACCCCACTCCGCGAATTGTAACATATGTTACACTCGGTGCGGATTTTGGAGTTTTGAAGGTTGATATATATCAATACCAGAAATAGTACGGCGTTTCAGACTCCTGGAAACCTAGTGGCTATTAGTGTTTTAAGATGGTTGACAGTTGACAGTTGATAGTTGTTAGTGGAGATAGTTGGTTGGTCACCCTCAATAAGGGAACATCTTCGCCGTAGGCGATGGGGTGTTGTAAAGGGCCAATTTGCACTATATATGTCTCCCCGTAGGGGATAAGCAGATAGACAATAATAGGAAAAACAAAATTTTACCGCAGAGTTACACAGAGTTTAACACAGTGTTACACAGTGAAAATCCATTTAATCTGTGTCATCTGTGTTCTATTACCAAACACCAAACCCTGGTCTACCAACAACCATCAACCAACAACTAGCCTTATCCCCTTACTTCCCTTGCGAGCACTTACTCCTTACGGAGTTACTATTTCAGCTCTTCCTCTAAAATTTTTTCGAGTGTTTCAACGCTTATTCGCTTGGCCATAATTTTTTTATTCTTGTCCAGAACATAAATTACAGGAGTGGCATAAATATCGTATAGGTTGCGGAAGTTTGAGCTGAATGTAGGATCCCAAACGTTAATCCATGGTAATTCATTGTTTTTAATGTATTCCATCCATTTTGGCTGGTCGCCCTGGGTATATACCGCAAACACCTCGAATCCTTTTCCTTTATACTTTTCGTAAACCTTCTTGAGTTCAGGTGTTACCTTTTTGCAATGGCTGCATTCGGGATCCCAGAAGTAGGCAACCGTAATGGTGGCATTAACATCACTCAACCGGTTGTATTTACCGTTAGGGTTTGGCAGCCAAAGGTCAGGGGCAACATTGCCAATTATGTTGGGCTTTATGGCTTTTACTCGTTCCGTTATTTTGTCTATGAGTTTTTGGTCGGCCCACCAGGCTTGTCCACCCAAATAGTACTTTTCGGCAATGGCAACAAACACACCGTCCATTCCCATTCTTTCAGAGGTTTGAAACTTATTGGTGAGGGTCGAAAGCACATACTGAAACATCTCCCTATTGGCTTTTGCCTTCTCAATCAGGTCAATGGCTGCAGGAATAATACTATCGGGCATTGGGAGTAGCACTCTATCGAAATAAATGTTGATTTTACTCTCCAGGATTGGTGTTCGTAAAAGGCGAGCATCGGAAAAATCAATGTTATCAAAGTAGTGAAAGCGGTTGAAGTTGTAGTTGTGAGCCCAAACCAGCGAATCGTATTTTGGTGCATCTTTGGGAATGTTGTGTTTTGGGGCTTCCACATTCCTCATGGCTTTAATTACAGCTGCAAGTAATGTTCCGCTATACTTGGTTTCCACCTCATCCCAGTAAGCCATCACCTTGCCATTCAAGTCGTTCATCTTTTCGCGAATCGCATTGGCTTTGACGGTGTCGGAAAGTGATTCCTTTAGTTGCTCTGAGAGTTCCTTGCTTTGCTTCTGCATGTCGATCATGAAGCGCTGATACTGAATAAACCCTTCGTTCTCAGGCGAGTTGCTAAATTTCAGGTTTTCCAGCAGGTTGTCCTTTTTAGTACTTACTGCGAATTTCTGATTCCTATCTATTAGAACTTCAAAGTAGTTCTTTTCGGGTAGAATTACCAGGTAAATACCACCGGGCAAAAGGGTATCGCCTTCAAAAACAGCAATTCCTTTGGGATTAACTGTTGCGGTATCCCTAACATACTTCTTTTCACCAAAGTGATAGCCTAAAAGTAAATCGCCTTGGGTTAATCCATCAATCTTAACCTCAATCCTATACCCATTCTTCTGTGCAAAAACATTTGCAAGCATCAAAAAAAACACCGCCAGGGTAAGCAGATATATCTTCTTCATAGTCGTTTAAATTTTCTTGGAAATAGCAAACAAAGTTAGCATTTTTGAATTGAGTCGATATTAGCAACTCTGAATTTCAACAAAAATACGCCCTGTTTTGTTAGTGTATCAAATTAGATACCAAATTTAATGTATAACTGGAAAGATGCCCGCCCAAACCGATTGGTTCGCGAGGTTAGCCCCTACCTTTTACAACATGCGTATAACCCTGTGGACTGGTATCCTTGGGGCGAAGAGGCATTTGAAAAAGCAAAAAACGAAAATAAACTTTTACTGATAAGCATTGGCTATAGTAGTTGCCATTGGTGTCATGTAATGGAAAACGAATCGTTTACCGACGAAAAGGTGGCAAAGGTGATGAATGAGCGCTATGTATGCGTAAAGGTTGACCGCGAAGAACGCCCCGACGTTGACCAAATTTACATGAACGCCGTTCAAATCATTACCCGACGTGGCGGTTGGCCACTAAATTGCTTTGCTTTACCCGATGGCCGTCCGGTTTACGGTGGTACATATTTCCCTAAGGAAAATTGGCTTAGTGTTCTGGAAAGCCTTGATGAGACATGGAAAAATGAGCCCCAACGCATTTATGAGGTTGCCGAGGAACTGGCACAGGGTATTGCAAACACTGAGATTATCAGAACAAAGGTTGATGCCAGTAAGGTAGGTTTAAAAGATGTATTAACCCATAACATTGAAACTTGCCGTAATCAGCTCGACTACAAGCTGGGAGGGACACACGGTGCCCCAAAATTTCCCATGCCCGGTCTTTTGAAATACCTTTTGATTTCAGGGCAACACTCTCAGAAAAAGGATTTGTTGACCTTTGTGCATAATACCCTTGAGCGAATGGCTTATGGCGGCATTTATGACCACGTGGGTGGTGGATTTTTCCGTTACTCAGTCGATGAAAAGTGGTTTGTTCCTCACTTTGAGAAAATGCTTTACGACAATGCGCAGCTCATTGAGGTCTACTCATTGGCCTACAGGCTTAACCCAAACCCTTTGTATAAGAGGGTTGTTGATGAAACCGTTACCTTTGCCGAAAGGCAACTGCTATCGCCTTCCGGAGGGTTTTACAGCGCTCTCGATGCCGATACGGCAGGCCTTGAAGGAGGATTCTATACTTGGACTAAAAGCGAAATAGAACAAAACCTTGGATACGATGCCGAACTTTTTAGTGTTGCCTTTGGTGTAACACCAACCGGTAACTGGGAAGATACAAATATTTTACATAGATCACTTACCGATACCCAACTCTCTAGCCTATTTGGTTTGCCTGAAGGCGAAATAGATCTAAGGTTAAAAAACTGTTTGGTCAAGCTCAACGCTTACCGCAATTACCGTGTACCCCCTCTTGTTGACGATAAAATAATTACATCGTGGAATAGCCTTTTGGTTTTGGCACTTTCAACTGCATACCAAACCTTTGGCAGCCATAAGTATTTGCATCTTGCCCTGGCAGCGGCAAACTACATTCATGATAGCCATACTGATAGTAATGGCTTATTAAACCGGATTACCTGCAAGGGAAAGGTTTACGGAACCGCTCTGCTCGACGATTACGCCTATGCTATTGATGCGTATTTAAATCTTTACCAAGTAACCGGGAATAGTGAATGGATCAAAAATGCTGATAAACTTGCTAAAAGGGTTATAGAAGTATTTTTTGATGCCAATACCAGCATGTTCTTTTATACGCCAAACAACACTGAGCTCATAGCCCGCAAGATGGAACTGATGGATGGAGTTATGCCTTCGGCATCGGCGATTATGGCAAAGAATTTATTCAAACTTGCCGAACTTAATAGTAGTGGTGAGTTTGAGAAAATCGCATTACAAATGCTGGCAAACGTAAGTAATCAGGTTCAGCAAGGTCACGTTTTTGTTCACGCTTGGGCTACACAGATACTTTATTCCTTATTACCGCTTGCTGAGGTAAAAATTAAACCTAATGACTTTGAAAGCGCCATCGCTCTTATCAAGTCAAGATTGATTTACCCAAAGTTAATGTTTAAACTATCGAACGAAATACCCAGTAAATACCTGCTCTGCATAGGCAACACCTGCCAATCGCCAACCGACAATGCCGATGAAATTATTCAGTGGGTGAATGCAATTAGCTACGAGTACTATGAGTAAGGGTAAGGGTTAAAGGATAAAGGATAAAGGATAAAGGATAAAGGATGAAGAGCCTGCTCCGCATTAGCGGGATTATGATTCCAGATTTCAGATTTCAGATTCCAAATTCCAGATTTCATATTATTTGTACCATGTCCAGCCCCGTAGATGCTTAACATTTATAGCACGGTGTATAGTCCCATATGTTAGCGATGCACGCAGTGCATAACCCAAAAAGCACTAATGTTGGCGCACTTCTTCAGACGCTTGCATTAATAGCCCTGTAAGGGCAAATTGAATTAGCCCAGGGTTTTAACCCTGGTAAAGAGGTATTCCAAATATTTAGCGATGCACGCTATAACATTCCAAAGAGCAACACCGAACCGTTGCATCGCAAAAGGGGAACATTGTAAAAAGCGATTTATGCGTTCTTTCTTGTCTTGATACAAGAAAGAACCAAAGAAAATCAAGGCCGGAAAGCCCGACCCGATGGGTACCCCGGGGGCGGAACTGCCACGCGATACAATTCGCCCCGCCTGCGGCGTGGCTCATGTGGTATCGCTTACCAGGCCCACCGCCACGTTCCACCCCCGACCCATTGGCGGTTCAGGCTTTTATGCCGCTGGTTACTTCTTCCGCTCCCCTCTCCTGAAAGGAGAGGGGCAGGGGTGAGGTCGGTTTTATACGAACACCGAACAACAAGCAACGAACAACGTTACCCGCCCCGTAGGGGCTGAACCTTTGTAGTATATAGGGTACAACCACAAGTAGCGATGCACGCAGTGCATAAGCCAAAGAGCCAGGGGGAACCGCTGCATCGCAAAAGGAAGCATTCCAAAGAGCAATTTGCATGTTCTTTCTTGTCTGATGCCCAAATATTTGCGCTCGTCTTCAGACGCGTGCGTTAATCGCCCTGTAAGGGCAAATCAGATTAGCCCAGGGTTTTAACCCTGGGTAAAGAGGTATTCCAAATATTTGGCGATGCACGCTATAACATTCCAAAGAGCAACACCGAACCGTTGCATCGCAAAAGGGAAAGCATTGCAAAGAGAAGCAGCCGCAAAACACCATATAAATAGTTAAAAAGCCTGTGCCTAATTGGCGGGATTCAAGATTTAAGATTCAAGATTCAAAATTTTCCTACTTTCATCCATCAATAATCAACCAACAACAAAATTAGGTATCAGAGTGTTGCACAGAGTTTACTCAGGGTAACACGGTGTACATCCGTAACCCCCTTTTACTGTTCTTTTTACCTTCCTCTAACTTCCTCTAACTCCCTCATTTTCTAAATTCTTTCGTTTAACGTTTAACGGTTCACGGCTCACGAACCTCCTTTAGCCGTTCACTTTTCCTCTAACTTCTTCTAACTTCCTCTAACTTCCTCATATTCCGAGTTATTCTGCCTCATTCCGAGCTATTCTTGTTCGTTGTTCTCTAACCCATACTCTTGTTAAGGTGTCAAAATGGCATAGGGAAAATCTAAAATATGCCGAAATGGCTTACTTTAGGTTCTGGCACATAATTCGATAATGGCTTATTGAGAGTGAGAATGAAAATCAACTTAAAAGCTAAATACTATGACACTAGTTCGTTTCTACAACCCACTTGCCTCAAGGAGGACTGGGTACGATTTCGAAAGGTTACTTGATAACTTCGTAAAATCGACAAGCGAGCTGGCCAATGCCCAGCTGAGCTATCCTGCAGTAAACATCTATGAGGAGCCAGAGCGTTTTCGCTTAGAGGTTGCTGCCCCCGGCTACAAAAGGACGATTTTAAGGTAAGCATCGATAACGATATACTTAAAATCAGTGCTGAAAAACAGAATAATCCGGTTGAGGGCGAAACTTACACCCGCTGCGAATTCCTTGCCGGTTCGTTTGAGCGCACTTTCGTAGTTGGCAAGGCTATCGATACTAGCAAGATTGATGCCCGCTATGAGAATGGCATTCTAACAGTTTACCTTGCTAAACGCGATGAGGCTAAACCCAAAAAACCGCGTAGCATTAGCGTTGAGTAATTAATTGTCTGAAGTAACTTTGTTCCTGCCCGAATGCAACTAAATTCGGGCTTTTTTATTTTTCTTGGCAATTATTCTTGATACTTTTATACCAATTTGTTTGCGTTAAGCCCGATTATATGTAATTTCGTAGGCAAATTATTTTGAAATACTGCTGATATTTAACCGGTTAAGTTTTGAACTATGAATACTAATGAGCTGAACGATCCTAAGGATCAAAACCTCGAGAGCATCGAGGGTACGATTGTATCTTCCAATGCCAGCAATGAAACCGATGCTGATAGTGCGAATGATTTGGTCGAAGTTGAAACAGGCAAACCTATGCCCATTGCCGATGAGGCATACGATGAGGAGCCCAATGAAGATTTAAAACCCATCGAAATGGACGACGAACACGTCGATTTTGATGAGGAAGATGAGGAGGAATCTGAAATTGACGAGGAGGACGATGAACCCCATGTTGACTACTCAAACCTCACAAAGGATGAGTTAGTTCAAACTCTTAAGGACCTCATTAACAACCGACCCGTTCAAAAAATTCGCCAAAAGGTTGAGAGTATAAAAAGCATTTTCTATCGTAAACATAAGGCCGAGGTAGAAAAACTTAGGAAAGAATTTGTTGACGCTGGAGGCGACCTTGAGCAGTTTGCTCTGCCTGAGGATAATGCTGAAATGCAATTTAAGGAGTTGCTTAAGCAATACCGCGTCAAACGCGTTCAGTATAACAATCAGCTCGAGGAGCAAAAACAACATAATCTGGAGCTAAAGCTACAGGTTATTGAAAGAATTAAAGAATTAGTAAATAGCACCGAACCTGTAGGTAAAATCTATTCCGAGTTCCGTGAGCTGCAAAAACAGTTTCTTGAGATTGGCCCCGTTCCACAGGCAAGCCTAAACGACTTGTGGAATAACTACCATCACCATGTTCAGGCTTTCTACGATTTTGTTAAGATTAGCAAGGAACTTCGCGACCTCGACTTCAAGAAAAACCTTGAAGCCAAAATTAAACTTTGTGAGCAGGCCGAAGAGCTTTTACTAGAACCTACGGTGATTGTTGCTTTCAAGAAATTACAAAAACTCCATGAGCAGTGGCGCGAGGTAGGTCCTGTTCCGCGTGAAAACCAAAACGAGATTTGGGAACGCTTTAAGGAGGCAACTACTAAAATCAACAAAAAACATCAGGAACATTTTGAAAATATAAAGGAGCAGCAGAAAAAGAACCTTGAGGCCAAAACCGAGCTTTGCGAAAAGGCCGAAGAACTTGCTGCCCAAAACCCAAAAACGATTAAGGAGTGGAATAAACTCTCCAAGGAACTTATTGAACTCCAGAAAATTTGGAAAACTATCGGCTTTGCTACCAAAAAGGACAATAATAAGGTTTTTGAACGTTTCCGTAGCGCCTGCGATGCTTTCTTTAACAAGAAACGCGATTTCTTTAAGGAGATCAAGGATGTTCAGATGAACAACCTCCAGCAGAAAACCGAACTCTGCTTGCAGGCCGAAGCACTTAAGGATAGTACCGATTGGAAGAAAACAACCGAAGATCTTATAAACCTTCAAAAACGTTGGAAGCAAATAGGCCCTGTTCCCCGTAAGAATTCCGATGAGATTTGGAAACGATTCCGGGCAGCCTGCGACTACTTCTTTGAGCAGAAATCGAAGCACTTTGCTTCAGTTGACAATTCTTACGAAGAAAACCTTAAGGCTAAGGAGGCATTAATTGCCGAGGTTGAAGCCTTTGAGTTTGGCGAAAATATGGAAGAAAACCTTAATGCCCTAAAGGAATTCCAAAGGCGCTGGACAGAGATAGGCTTTGTTCCCATAAAGGTTAAGGATGAAATACAAAAGCGTTTCCGTGCTGCCGTCAAAAAGCATTTCGATAAGTTAAATGCTCAGGAAGGCAAGAACAAGGTTGTTCGATTCCAGGCTAAGCTCGAGGAGGCCAAAGCTAACCCTCGCGCCATGTCGAAACTCCGCCAGGATAGGGAGCGTATGTTTAACCGCATGCGCCAACTTGAGAACGATTTAACTGTGTGGGAGAACAACATTGGTTTCTTTGCAAAAACCAAGAATGCTGAGGCAATGATTGAGGAGGTTAAACGCAAAATTGAGAAAGCAAAGGAGGAGATTGCCGAGCTGAGCGAGAAAATTAAGCTTATTGATAAGTTAGAGCAGTAATACTTAATACAATGCCACAAGCCTCATCTACAAAATACATTTTTGTTACCGGAGGAGTTGCATCCTCGTTGGGCAAAGGAATAATTTCAGCTTCGCTGGGTAAACTCCTGCAGAGTAGGGGATACTCCGTAACCATACAGAAACTTGATCCATACATTAACGTTGACCCTGGCACCCTTAACCCCTATGAGCATGGCGAGTGTTATGTAACCGAGGATGGTGCTGAAACCGACCTCGATTTGGGGCACTATGAGCGTTTTATTAGCCTACCCACATCACAGCTCAACAATGTTACTACCGGAAAAATTTACCAAACGGTCATCAGTAAGGAAAGGCGTGGCGATTACCTCGGGAAAACCGTTCAGGTTATTCCCCACATCACCGATGAGATTAAGCGTCGAATCAAATTGTTGGGTACTAAGAATAAACTCGATGTGGTTATTACCGAGATAGGCGGAACTGTTGGCGACATTGAATCGTTACCCTACATTGAGGCTGTGCGTCAACTTAAATGGGAATTGGGGCCAAACAATTCGGCTTTTATCCACCTTACCCTGGTGCCATTCCTTTCGGCATCGGGCGAACTTAAAACAAAGCCTACCCAGCACTCGGTAAAGGAACTGCTTGAGAATGGGATTCAGCCCGATGTGCTTGTGCTGCGAACCGAAAAACATTTGAGCGACGACATCCGTCGTAAGGTGGCACTTTTCTGTAACGTTGAACCCGAAGCCGTGGTGGAATCCATCGATGTTAAAACCATTTACGAGGTTCCCCTTTTGATGCTCAATGAAAAGCTAGATCTTACCATTCTTCGCAAGCTTAACCTGCCTGCACCAGAACCCAAACTCGACGACTGGATTAGCTTTGTTAACCGGGTGAAGAACCCGAGCCACAGCGTTAAAATTGGACTGGTGGGCAAGTATGTTCAGCTACCCGATGCCTATAAATCGATTATTGAATCGTTCATCCACGCTGGAGCGGCTAACGACTGCAAGGTTGAGCTAGAACTCATTCAGTCCGAAGATATTAATACTAATAATGTAGAACAAAAGCTTGGCCACCTTAAAGGTATTCTTGTGGCACCCGGCTTCGGCCATCGGGGAATTGAGGGTAAAATCCTTTCGGTTAAGTATGCCCGCGAAAATAAGGTTCCCTTCTTTGGTGTTTGCTTGGGTATGCAGTGCGCAGTAATTGAATTTGCGCGGAATGTGCTTGGCTTAACCGATGCCAATTCCACTGAAATGGTTCGTACTACACCGCATCCGGTTATCGACTTGATGGAGGATCAAAAAGGGATAACCGACATGGGTGGAACCATGCGCTTAGGGGCATATCCTTGTGTGATCTCAAAGGGAACAAACGCCCACAAGGCCTACAAAAAAACAGAGATAAGCGAGCGCCATCGCCATCGTTACGAGTTTAACAATAAGTATTTCGATCAGTTCAAAAATGCCGGGATGATTCCGGTAGGTATCAATCCCGACACTAACCTTGTCGAAATTATGGAACTATCAAATCACCCTTGGTTTGTTGGAGTTCAGTTCCATCCCGAGTATAGCAGCACGGTTCTTCGCCCTCATCCATTATTTGTTGATTTTGTGAAAGCTGCAATGAATTTTAACAAATAGGATTGACTCCGATGTATTACCTTTGTGGGTCAATTAGGGTGACATTTTATGTAAATTAAACAGTCAAATATTTTTTGAAATGGATAGGAATACGGTTATAGGTTTAGTGTTGATTTTTCTTATAATGATTGGCTTTGGCTACCTGACTCAGCCTTCAAAAGAAGAGCGTGAGGCTTACCAGCGTAAAGCCGATTCAATTGCTCGGGTTCAGGAGGAACAGCGTCAAAAACAACTTGCCGAGGAGCAGGCTCAGGCTTTGCTCTCCGATAGCGCAAAAAAACAGGAAGCCGTTGCTCAATTTGGCTTGTTTTCCGATGCCGCAAACGGAATCAATAAGTTCATAACTCTTGAAAACGACCTGATGAAGGTTACTCTAACCTCTAAGGGCGGGCGAATTTACTCGGTAGAACTTAAAAAATATAAAACATATTCGGGTGAACCACTCGTTTTGTTTACTGGCGACGAAAACACTTTTGGACTTCAGTTCTGGGGCGATAATGTTGCCATTAAAACTAACGAACTTTACTTTACCCCGCAAACTCCCGATAGTATTATTACTGCTACCTCCGATTCGGTTTCGTTAACGATGAGGTTAGCTGCTGCCAATAATGCCTATATCGACTACGTTTACACCATCAAGCCCGACAGCTACATGCTGGGATTCGATATTAAGTTTAGCGGATTGGAAAAGAATATTGGTAACCGTTTAGGCTATATCGATCTTGTGTGGGACTCAAAACTGCTGCGACTGGAAAAGGGTTTGGAGAACGAACGTAACTACACTACCATTGCCTACCAATTCCTGACCGGCGATTACGAGGAATTCAGTTCCCGTAGCAAGGAAGATTTAAAGGAACTGAATAACAAACTTAAGTGGGTTGATTTTAAGCATCAGTTCTTTTCGTCGATTATAGTAGCCAACGACCACTTTGTTAATGCCGATCTAAAGGCAGTTAATATCGACGATGGTAAACACATTAAACAGTTCAGTGCCCGTTTGGCATTACCTTTCCAGAATAAAGAATCCGAAAGTATTGGCTTGAAGCTATTCTTTGGCCCAAATCATTACAAAACCCTCAAAGCCTACAATTTAGGTTTTGAAAAGGTTGTACCCTTAGGCAGGAATATTATCCGGTGGATTAACAAGTACGTTGTAATTAACGTATTCGATTTCCTAAGCCGTTTTATTTCCAATTACGGCTTGATAATCTTCTTGCTTACCATCTTCATTAAAATAATTATTTCGCCTTTAACATACAAATCGTACCTCAGCTCAGCAAAAATGAGGGTGTTAAAACCTCAGGTTGATGAGATAAATGCCAAGTACCCAAAGCAGGAAGATGCCCTTAAAAAGCAGCAGGCAGTTATGGCTCTTTACAAGAAGGTAGGGGTTAATCCTATGGGCGGATGTATTCCCATTCTAATCCAGTTCCCCATTCTCATCGCCATGTTCCGCTTTTTCCCTGCCTCGTTCGAGCTAAGGCAGCAGAGTTTTCTTTGGGCCGATGACCTCTCTTCGTACGATTCTATTCTTCAGTTACCCTTTAATATTCCATGGTATGGCGATCATATCAGCTTATTTACCCTATTGATGGCCGTTTCGCTCTTCATCACTTCAAAAATGAACACTGACCAAATGGGCGACACCAATGCGCAAATGCCGGGTATGAAGTTCATGATGACTTGGATGATGCCTATTATGCTATTGTTTTGGTTCAACAACTACTCGGCAGGCTTAAGTTACTACTACCTGCTTTCGAACGTAATAACCATAGGTCAAACTTATCTTTTCCGTCGTTTTGTCGACGATAAAGCTATACTCGCCAAACTTCATGAAAACGCCAAGAAACCGGTTACCAAATCGAAATGGCAGCAAAAACTTGAAGAAATGGCCAAGCAACAGGAACAGCTGAAGAAAAAGAAAGGTAAATAGATAAAATAAATAAAGCCAGTCATTTTGACTGGCTTTTTTGTTATCCGTGAATTTAAGTTGTATATAGATGACGCTTATTTGGCAGAATTATAATGTAATACATTTCTTAAACTCTGTGCAATCCTTTGAAAATAATTGAGTTGACGGTTGACAGTTGATGGTATATTTGTGTCGCTTAAATCTATATCTAAACGGTAGGCTTATTTCAGGACTAGACAATGTTTAACTTTTAACTTTTAACGTTTAACGGCTCACGGTTCACGGTTAACGTTTTAGCTCCCGCTAACTCCCGCTAACTCCCTTTAACTTCCTCTAACTCCATCACATTCTGCCTATTCCGACTCATTCCGACTCATTCCGACTCATTCCGACTCATTCCGACTCATTCCGACTCATTCCGACTCATTCTCACTTGATAATGGTTAACTACCCTTTTTTACCCTCCCCCCGACAACCTGCTTAAAAACATTTTAGAATTCCTCATAATTGCCTATCTTCGAGGCCATAAAAATGCATTCGAATATGCAAATACTTATCCTCAACATCAAGAAATTGGTTCAAGTCGAAGACAAGCCTGCTTTATGGAAGGCCGGAAACGATATGGCCAAGCTAAAAACTATCGATAACGCATACCTATTGCTCGACAAGGGGTTAATAGCCGATTTTGGTTCAATGTCAAAAGCGCCTGATCTTTCGTCGCTCTCAGACGATGTGTTGATATACAACGCATTCGGTCGAATGGTTTTCCCTTCGTTTTGCGATTCGCACACACACTTGGTGTATGCAGGCAGCCGTGAGATTGAGTATATCGATAAGATTAAAGGGCTGTCGTATGAGGAGATTGCTAAGCGTGGCGGAGGAATTTTAAACTCAGCAAAACGTTTAGCCGAAACATCTGAGGAGGAACTTTATGAACAATCGGTTTCTCGCATTTACGAAATAATCAACAAGGGAACTGGTGCCGTTGAAATTAAAAGCGGATATGGATTAACCACCGAGAGCGAGTTAAAGATGTTGAGGGTTATTCGTAAACTAAAGGATACTACGCCTATAACCATAAAATCCACATTTCTTGGCGCTCATGCAGTTCCTGCTGAGTACAAGGGTCGGCAAGGCGAATATGTCGATCTGATAATTAACGAGATGATTCCAATGGTTGCTTCGGAAGGGTTAGCCGATTATATAGATGTTTTCTGCGATAAAGGTTTTTTTACAGTTGAGGACACCGAGCGAATCCTCATGGCAGGTATCAAGTATGGCCTAAGGCCTAAAATCCATGCCAACGAACTCGATTACTCAGGGGGTATTCAGGTGGGGGTAAAGTACAATGCCCTTTCGGTTGACCATCTTGAGTATACCGGCGATGCCGAGATAGAAGCACTGCTTGGTTCCGAAACCATGCCTACTCTGCTCCCAGGCGCAGCCTTTTTCTTAGGCATGATCGATCCGCCAGTTCGCAAAATGATTAATGCCGGTCTTCCAATTGCTTTGGCCTCCGATTTTAATCCCGGTTCATCACCATCGGGCGATATGAAATTTGTAATGTCGTTGGGATGTATTAAGTTACGCATGCTACCCGAGGAGGTAATAAATGCCACAACCGTAAATGGTGCTTACGCAATGGGCATATCCGACACTCATGGTACTATATGTAAAGGGAAGGTTGCTAACGTGTTTATTACCAAGCCAATTCCAAGTTACGAGTATATGCCTTACGCATACACTTCCGATTTAATTGAAACGGTTATCTTAAATGGTAGAATTGTTAACCAAAAATTATAGGGATATGAAACACCCATGAAGGGCAGTTTGCACAACCGAGCTTGCGAGTTCACCGAAGGTAAATACAGATGAACAAACTATGGGTGTTCCATCCGCTCGATAAAGATTGTTAAAAGCATGACAGTAACGTGTTAGTAATTAATTAATAATATAAATATTTTGTACGGATGAAAAAGGCCTTGGTTTTTCTGGGAGTATTATTGGTATCGGCTTGTGCCGAAATATCAATCCCAACCAATTTTCCTGTTCCGCAAGGCGTTGGAAGTAAGCCTCTTACAAATGCCGAGGTGGTTCAAGGACTTAAAGAAGCCCTAACGGTTGGGGCAAAAAATTCAACTGGTCTTGCTTCGCAGGTCAATGGGTTTTACAAAAACCCCAAAATCTTCATTCCCTTTCCGCCTGAGGCCGAAAAGGTTCGCAAAACTTTAATCGATGCTGGCTTTACCAAACAGGTTGATGAGTTTACCCTAACCCTTAACCGTGCAGCCGAAGAGGCAGCCAAAAAAGCCTTACCAATTTTCACCGATGCTATTACCAAAATGTCGTTTGCCGATGCCATGGGCATACTAAAAGGCCCCGATAATGCTGCAACCGAATATTTTAGGAAAAACACATCCAGCCAATTATTTGTGGCCTTTAAACCTGTGGTTCATGAGGCTATTCAGAAAGTAAAACTTACATCCTACTGGGAGCCTCTGGCAACAACCTACAACCGGTTGACCGTTTTAACCGGTGGTAAAGCCGTAAACCCAAACCTCGACGAATATGTTACGCAAAAAGCTATCGATGGTCTTTTTGTGCTCATTGAACAGGAAGAAATCAAAATTCGAAAAGACCCCGCAGCACGAGTAACAGATATTCTGAAACGAATTTTTGGAAACAACAAAGCAACCAATTAATGAATATTTACTAAACTTGAACTTGAAAACACTTAACTTTTAACCTTTATGTTTTAACCTTCACCTTCAACCTTGAACCTTGAACCTTTGAACTCTAACAAACACCATAACCATCATGTCACAAAAAAAATTAATTGAGTGTGTGCCCAATTTTTCCGAAGGGCGCGATATGACCATCATTAAACAGATAACCAGTGAGATAGAAGCCGTTGAGGGTGTTAAACTTATTGATGTTGACCCCGGCAAAGCGACCAACCGAACAGTGGTCACCTTTGTTGGAACTCCCGACGAAGTAATAGAGGCTGCCTTTAGAGCCACCCGAAAGGCCATGGAACTTATTGATATGAGCAAACATCATGGTGCCCATCCCCGTTTTGGGGCTACCGATGTTTGCCCGCTTGTTCCAGTGGCTAACATTACCATGGAAGAGGTGGTTGAGTATGCACGCAAGTTGGCCAAACGTATTGGCGATGAACTTGGTATTCCCGTTTACTGTTATGAGTTTGCAGCCTTTGAAGATAAACGTCGAAACCTTGCTAATTGTAGAGCTGGGGAGTACGAGGGGTTACCCAAAAAGTTGCAGGATCCGGCATGGAAACCCGATTTTGGGCCATCGCAGTTTCTCCCTAGAACTGGAGCCATAGCTGTGGGCGCTCGGAACTTTTTGGTCGCTTACAACGTTAACCTCAATACCACATCAACTCGAAGGGCAAATGCAGTAGCTTTTGACATCCGCGAAAAAGGACGCCCACAACGCATTGGTAATCCTGTTACTGGTAAGATTGCAACCGATGAAAACGGTAATGAGATATGGATTCCGGGTTCGCTCAAGGCATGCAAAGCAATCGGATGGTTTATCGATGAGTATGGAATAGCTCAGGTTTCCATTAACCTAACCGATATTACCGTAACCCCCATTCATGTTGCTTTTGAGGAGACCTGCAAGAAGGCTGCTGAACGTGGCTTAAGGGTTACTGGATCTGAGATTGTTGGGGTTGTTCCCCTAAACGCCATGCTCGAGGCCGGTAAGTATTTCCTGCGTAAGCAGCAACGCTCCCTTGGTATTCCTGATAGGGAAATTATTAAAATTGCTGTAAAATCCATGGGGCTGGATGAACTTTACCCATTCGACCCCGATAAAAAAATCATTGAGTATATTCTGGGGGAGAAAACCGGAAAGCGATTGGTTGACAAAACACTGGAAGGGTTCACTCAGGAAACCGCATCTGAATCGCCTGCCCCGGGTGGTGGATCTATTTCAGCAGCTATGGGAGCATTTGGGGCAGCGCTTGCCACTATGGTGGCAAATCTTTCATCGCATAAACCCGGCTGGGACGATCGCTGGGAGGAGTTCTCGAATTGGGCTGAAAAGGGTAAGTTTTACATGGAACAGCTCATTAAAATGGTTGATGAGGATACGGCAGCGTTCAACCGTATTATGGATGCCTTTGGCTTACCCAAGGCAACCGATGAGGAAAAGGCCACCCGCACAAAAGCCATTCAGGATGCCACCCTTTATGCCATTGAGGTGCCATTTCGTGTTATGAACCTTTGCTTTGAATCGATGGAGGTGATAAAGGCTATGGCTGAACATGGTAACCCCAACTCCGTTTCCGATGCCGGGGTTGGAGCATTAGCAGCTCGTTCGGCTGTGATGGGGGCTTTCCTTAATGTGAAGATTAATGCTTCAGGTTTAAAGGACAAGGATAAAGCCAACGAGTTTATTAGTAAAGGTGCAGAGATTGTAAAGAAAGCACAACAAATGGAAACAGAAATTCTTGCTATTGTTGAAAGTAAGATACAGGCATAATTTATATTTGATTCAAAAATTTAAGGGCGCTCATGGCGCCCTTAAATTTTTAGGGTATATATTATTTTAATCCACATTCGTCGATTCAAAAAAATCAGTTGACTAACGTGGGTTTAAAATCGGAAGCCGACCGTAAGTATAACTTTATTGTCTGTCAATTTATTTGTTACGCTTGGAATATTATAGTCGTAAAAAACGTATTTGATGTCCTGAAGTGTTCTCAGGTAAGCAAAGTCGATTGATACGTTTCCTGATCTGTACCCTATTCCACCAGAAAATTGCTTAATGTTTGATTTGTCGTTCAAGAACCCTGATTTATAGGGTGATGGGTAATAGGCATAACCGCCTCTGAGGGCTATGTCACCCAACTTGTACTCACCGCCAAATCTTAGGTTTGTAACACTCTTAAAGGTATTCCCCATCTGGCTGTTTAAATCCCAGAATGTATCACCATCGCCACCGCGGCGGAAGCGCATGGCAGAGTAGTCAAGATGTTCAATATCGATACTTACCAATCCCTTTTGCATAATAACAAAAGCAACGCTTCCAATAACCTTCATCGGTGTCTCAAAGTGATAATCGTATCTCCCCAGTGGGCTATTACTTTGAAAGTAAACTGGGGTGCCGGTTGTGTCAAAGTCCGTTTTAATAGATGACGAGAATGCATCGTCAAAGCTATAAAATGTAGGTGTGTGAAGTGATAATCCTATGCGTACTTCAGGAACTGGAATATAAATACCCCCAATTTTTAGGTTGAAGCCCGATCCTTTTGTTTCGATATACTGTTTGTAATCTAAGCTGTAAAATCGATCACCGTTTGGTCTGGCGGGATTGCTTCCTTTTGCTTCTTCAACATACGTTGAGTTAAATATGTAGTTAAAATCAGTAATACCCATAGATGCTCCCAAGTAGAATTTATTTGATATATTGAGACCAAAAGCAGTGGTAAACTCACCCGAGCCACCCTCGGTTGTTACAATGTTTTTATAGTTAACAGAATCCTGTAGGTAAATTGCTGGTTCGTAGGTGCCTGTTCCTGAATCATATTCATATAGCAACCATGTATTCCATGCCATTATCGATTCCCATGCGCCACCGCCAAGGGAATTAAAGGGGTTATAGTTGGTGCTTGGTTCTAGTTGCGAGGGGGTATATTTCCCATTAGTAATAGCTGAAAAGTAATCCATTATGGAGTACTTATTAAAATCACCAAGTGTAATTGCATTTGAATGGAAATCGTTGGTGCGGTTGTAACCGAATGAAAGGTTGTAGGCCAGAATGCCTTTGTCTTCAGACTTGTAAGGCTTGAACGACATCACAAAGCCCAAATTATCAAGGTAAAGCCTATTCTTACTATCCGATGCCGATATCCCCAGAAAGGTTGAGTTAATCTTTTGGGTTTTAAACGATGGGGTAATGGTAAATTCACCCGATTTGTAAACGCCAACCCCAGCAGGGTTTACGCCTATTGAAGAAAAATCGGCACCCAATGCACCAAAGGCACCACCCATCGATACAAAACGGGCTGTTCCATTATTGATTGTTTGGCTGAACCGTAACCCATCGGCAAGGGTTTGGGCATTGAGGTTAAAGCTCGTAATAGAAAGCAAAGTCACTAAGCTGCATATTTTAATTTTGTTCGATTTCATATTCATGATGGTTAAGTTTACAATTTGATATTATGTGAAAAAAGGGAGAGGATTTCCTCTCCCATGAGGTGCTTATCTTAAGTTATCGTCTTCTTGTTGTTGAACTTCCGCTTGAACTGCTACTCGATGAACTGCTACTTGATGAGGAGCGAGATACTGATGGGCTGCTACTACCCGATGAACTTCCACTTGAACTCCTTGGGCGATCATAGTCATAGCTGCGGGTTGAAGGTTGCGATGTTGAAGGGGTGCTAACCCTACTAGGGCGATTATATGTAGGTGTGGATGACCTTGCTGGTGCTGTTGTTGATGGGGTGCGTCCAAAGGTTGGTGAAGTTGAAGGATTTTCTACTCTGCGAGTACTATTATATTCACCCGAAGAACTTGAACGAGGCCTTTCGTAGGTAGGTGTTGTACCCCTGTGGGTGGGTTCGGATATACCTATCTCTCTGGTGGGGCGATTTGTTCTGGTTGTTGAATATTCGCCTGTTTCATGGGTAGTTCTGGTTGATGAGCCATCTCTTCTAATAACAGTTTGAGTTCCTGTAGTTGTGCTTCGCCCTTCGCCTCTGTGTGTTTCGTATGTAGGTGCAACTCGAGTTTGAGTTTCACGGGTAGTTACAATAGGGTTATTATCAGAGGCAACATCGATTCTGTTTCTTCGAGTTGCCACAACTTGTCCGTCATTCGGAGATATTGAGGAACTTCTTCCTCCTACATACTGTTCTGTGTTATTAGTAGAATTTCCTCTGCGGCCGTAGTAATAATTGCTGCTATTTGGGGTGTACTTATCCCAGTAATAGGTTGCGTCGTACCAACCTGACCAGTATGCATTGCCCACAGCATAAGGAGAGTAGTACCATGGATTGTAATACCACGGGCTATAATACCAAGGATCCCAGTAATAACCAAGGTAGAAAGAATTCCATGGATTATACCCCCATCCGTAACCAAATCCAAAGTATAAACCCGTTCTTGGCCAGCCGAAAGAGTTGTAAATGTACCATGGCTCAACCCAGATGTTGCTACCCATTACCACTACTTTGTAATACGATGGGTCATATGCCTGAGCGTAGCGCCAATCGTCGGAGTAATATGTACTCCAATCCTCAAGCCCGTAGCGTGGATCTTCAAATCCTTTTAACCTACGTTCGTACGACTCTTGGTAGCTATCGGAAAGTATTCTACGGTAAGGGTTGGGATCTTCTGCTTTATAAATAATGGTATCGTTTTTGCTGCTGTCCTCAAGTGCCTTTAGTGCTTCAGCAAATTTGCCATCCATTTTACTGTATTGTTGCTGTTTTTCAGAAGGTGCAGCATGTTGCTCGCTGGCAACTTCAACTTTTGTAGTTTTTGGTTTAGTGCTTCCGTATATTTCATCATCCCACGATGATGTCTTGTTTACCTGCAAGCCTGCTGAGCATGATGCCAGCATGATTGCTGCAATTGTAAACAGTGAATTTGAGAACATTCGTTTCATATGCACCTCCTAATAGGTCTTAGTTTATTATTCAATTTTATTAATTACTTTTGCCAATGTTTTAGCATGTTATTTACTACAAAAATCATTCCAATTACTTTGTATGGCAAAGGAAATTACAAGCAGAAGCGAAAATTATTCGCAGTGGTATAACGATATCGTGGTTAAGGCCGGATTAGCAGATTACTCTGCGGTGCGAGGGTGTATGGTTATAAAGCCATACGGCTATGCTATTTGGGAAAAAATGCGCGACCAACTGGACAGGATGTTTAAGGAGACAGGCCATCAGAACGCATATTTCCCATTATTTATTCCAAAATCTTTTTTCAGTCGCGAGGCTGCTCACGTTGAGGGTTTTGCCAAGGAATGTGCCGTGGTTACCCATTATCGCCTTAAAAATGATCCCAATGGTAAGGGTATTGTCGTTGATGAGGATGCTAAACTCGAGGAAGAACTTATTGTTCGCCCTACATCGGAGACCATTATCTGGAACACTTATAAAACCTGGATCCAATCGTATCGCGATTTACCCATTCTGATCAATCAATGGGCTAATGTAGTGCGGTGGGAAATGCGTACCCGCTTATTCCTCCGTACAGCCGAGTTTTTATGGCAGGAAGGCCATACCGCTCACGCAAGTATGGACGAAGCCGTTGAGGAGGCCGAGCGTATGATTAATGTGTATGCTACATTTGCACGCGAATGGATGGCAATGCCGGTATTGGTTGGGAAAAAATCGGAGTCGGAACGTTTTGCTGGTGCTATCGATACCTATACCATTGAGGCACTAATGCAGGATGGTAAAGCTTTGCAGGCAGGTACATCGCACTTCCTTGGACAGAATTTTGCAAAGGCTTTCGATGTTAAGTTCTTAAATAAAGAAGGACAACAGGAGTACGTTTGGGCTACCTCGTGGGGTGTTTCTACCCGCCTTATGGGTGCGTTGGTAATGACCCATTCCGACGATAATGGATTGGTTTTACCCCCAAAGCTTGCACCTACTCAGGTTGTTTTTGTACCCATTTACAAAAACGATGAAGAGCTTTCAGCTATCGGGCTGGTTGTTGAAAAGCTTAGGGCACAACTACACTCAAAGGGTATTACAACATATTACGACGATAGGGATAACTATAAGCCTGGGTTTAAGTTTGCTGAACACGAAATGCGTGGGATTCCCGTAAGGGTAGCCATTGGCCCAAAAGATATTGAGAAGGGTACTGCCGAGGTAGCACGCCGCGATACCCTTCAAAAGCAGTATATTGCCCAAGATCATCTTGCCGATTCAATAGTTACCTTGCTCAACGATATCCAGCAGAACTTGTACAAACGAGCGCTGGAATTTCGTGAAAGTAACACCGTAAAGGTCGATTCGTACGACGAGTTCAAGAATGTACTAACGGAAAAAGGTGGCTTTGTTTTGGCGCACTGGGATGGAACACCTGAAACCGAAGCTCTAATTAAAGAGGAAACCAAAGCAACTATTCGTTGCATTCCTCTCGATATGCCCGAAGAGGATGGTAAATGTATTGTTACTGGCAAACCGTCGAAACGAAGGGCTATTTTTGCTCAGGCATACTAATTACTAATCATTTTTTTTTAAAAAGGCTGCCAAAAGCAGCCTTTTTTTGCTTTGCTTACTTATGATATTTGATGTATATTTGAAATTCTAAACTAAAATAATATGGAAAACGAATCCACTCAGCAAAAAATTCAATATCTACTTACCGAGAAAGCTGTTATTAAGCAGAGAATATATGACAATACCCTTGAGGTTTTTGGCTTAATCAAGGAAGTGCTAAAGGAAATAGAGGAAGGCTACAACGATAAGCTGAAAGGGTACGATAAAAGGGTTAAGCTGGAGTATAACGACAGAGGAAAATATGAAGCAGAGCTAAAGGTTGCTGGCGATTTGCTTATTTTTAGCATGCACACAAATGTTTTTGAGTTTGACCGCGATCACAGCATCTGGAAGCTGTCGTATGTTTCCGATAATGTATTAAACTCATACTGTGGAATAATCAACATTTACAACTTTTTGGCCGATTCGTTCAAGTATAACAGGCTCGACGATTTGGGGTATCTAATTGGACGTATTTTCGTTAATAGGGAAAATCACTACTTTGTAGAGGGGAAACGTCAAATGGGTTTCCTTTACAATAATTTTGGTACTGCAGTAATTGATAGGAAATCGTTAAGAACTATTATCGAAACGGCAATAATGTATGCTCTGGAATTCGACTTGCTAGTTCCACCCTACGATGTGGTTAAAATTGCTTCGGTTGTGCAGCTTAACACAAAAATTGAAAATGCTAAACTACAAACAGGTAAGCGTTTGGGCTTTAGGTTTAACTCCGATGATGTTTTAGAGGAAAAGGAACAATAATTTAACAACATAATTTAGGTATGAGAAAAATAACACTACTACTGGCCGCTGTTGCAATACTTTTAAATTATGGTTGCAACAATAAAAAATCGCAGGGGTCTGATATGCAGAAAAAAGTCAATGAATACGCTCCGGTTGAGCTCAGGGTTGATATAATCAACCTGTCCGATAAGGAAAAGCAGATGCTGCCTATCCTTTTTGATGTTGCTGAAATCATGGATGAGCTTTTTTGGCTTCAAACCTTTGGGAATAAGGAGGAGCTGTTAGGTAAGATTACCGATGATGCCACTCGTGACTTTGTAATGATAAACTACGGGCCATGGGAAAGGCTTAACGATAATAAGCCCTTTGTTGAAGGCTACGGAGAAAAACCTTTGGGTGCTAATTTTTATCCATTGGATATGACCCGTGAGGAGTTTGAAGCTTTTCAGGCACCCGACAAGACAAGCCTTTACACGCTAATTGTCCGTAATGCCGATGGGAAACTTGAGTCGGTTCCATACCATATTGCCTACAAGGAAAAAATTGATAAAGCCGCCGATTTGCTTCGCAAGGCAGCCGAGCTTGCCGAAGACGAAGGGTTAAAAAAGTACCTTACCCTCCGTGCCGATGCCCTCCAAACCGACGATTACTATGCCAGCGATTTAGCCTGGATGGATATGAAAAATAACAAAATTGATTTTGTTGTTGGGCCAATCGAAAACTATGAGGATGCCTTGTTTAACTATAAGGCTGCTTACGAAGCTTACATTCTCATAAAGGATTTGGAATGGACACAAAAAATCAATCGATTTGCTGCCCTGCTTCCCAAGCTACAGGAAAGTTTACCGGTTGAACCCGCATACAAAAAGGAAAAACCCGGCATCGATTCCGATTTAGGGGTTTATGAAGTTGCCTACTATGCCGGCGATTGTAACTCGGGTAGCAAAACTATAGCTATAAACCTGCCTAACGATCCACGCGTACACCTGGAAAAAGGTAGCCGCAAGCTGCAGCTTAAGAATGCCATGAAAGCCAAGTTCGAAAAAATACTACTTCCCATTGGAAACATGTTGATAGCCGAAGACCAACGTGATCACATTAAGTTTGACGCTTTCTTTGAAAATGTAATGTTCCACGAGGTAGGACATGGGCTTGGCATCAAAAATCTTGTTAACGGAAAAGGAACAGTACATGAAGCCTTAAAGGAAATGCACTCTGCATTGGAAGAGGGAAAAGCCGATATACTTGGCCTTTACATGGTATCGCAATTGGCCCAGATGGGCGAATTGCCCGAAAAGGATTTGATGGACAACTACGTAACCTTTGTTGCCGGTATTTTCCGCTCGGTTCGATTTGGTGCAGCATCATCGCATGGGAAGGCAAACATGGTATGTTTTAACTACCTAAAAGAGCGTGGCGCTTTTGAACGCTTGCCCGAGTCGGGAACATATCGCATTAATTTTGATAAGATGACCGAGGCCATGAACTCGCTTGCCAGAGATATTCTTACCCTTCAGGGCAATGGCGACTATGCCGGTGTTAAAAGACTTTTTGAGGAAAAAGGATTTATAACCGATGAACTGCAAGCCGACTTGAATAGGGTTGCTGAAGCTAACATCCCTCGTGATATTAACTGCATACAGGGAAAGGAATTACTTGGCCTGTAAACCAAAAAATTAAGGTCGGATGGTTTGCTTTCCGACCTTTTTTATTCTATTTTTGAAAGCAATATAAAATTTTAGGGGTATGAATCTTTCGTTCAATTTCATTAAATCCGTCTCAAATATTTACGACGAAATGATTGACAATGGTTTCTCCTTGGTTTACCTTGGAGAGTTTAGCCATGAAATAACAAAGATGTTTACATCTATGGCTGAGTCAGATATGGAAAAGAATAGCGAAGAACGATCGGTTCAGCGAAAGGTTTACCATGTTATGGTTGAAACCCTGCAAAATATGAACAAACATTCCGATGAGATTCAGGAACGTAATATTGGCAAAGGCCTTTTTATCATTGGTAAGAAGCACGATACGTACTACATAATTACATCCAATAAGGTTGCCCGCAAGCATAAGGATCATTTGGAAAACGCTTTGATTACAGTTAACAACGCAACCCCTGAGGAACTGAAAGAAATGTATAAGCGACAAATACGCGAAGGGAACCTTTCCGATAAGGGTGGTGCAGGTTTAGGGTTGATTGATATTGCCCGTAAAACCGGAGAGCCTTTAAACTACCAGTTCCTTCAACTCGACGATCAAAACTTTTTCTTTATTTTAAAGGTTGAAATTAATGCCAAGAAATTTGCTAAGGATTAAGTTTATTGTTTCCTAAATGACTGACTTGAGGCTATTTTCAAACATGCTCAATAAAACCATCATTGCAATAGTAATGATGGTTTATTTTTCAGTATGTGGTTTTTATACTATTTCAGTATTTTCTCAAGTTGATAGTAATAACGTTAAAACCGATACTAGCTATAGGAAAGGGGTAAAAATGACACAAACCATGTATAAATGGTTTGGCCGTCAAAGTGTTAAAAATGCTCCCATGACTAATGAAGAAGCGGTTAATCGTTTCATAAGGTATGAGGGCAAGGTAATATCAAATGTAAGCATTGTTCGTTTTGACGCATTTGGCTACTCGGTTTACGATACCACTATTGCACCGCAACGATACATTGAAAAACTCGGTAACAAGTTACACCTAAAAATTTGGAAAAGGATTGTTCAAAGCAACTTACTTTTCAAAGAGGGCGATAAGGTAGTCCCCTTTGATATGGCAGAAACCGAGCAACTCCTTCGTCAAAGTAATTACTTTGAAGATGCCAATATACTAATCCAAACCCTAAGCGATACTGGTCGGGTGCACGTTTTTGTGATAACTAAGGATAGGTGGACAACGTCTTTTGGGGTACAATACTCATCACCGGAGAAAATGAAGTTTGCGCTATCGGAAAGGAACTTTGCCGGGTTAGGTATGAGAGCTAAAGCCATTGCATATTACGATAAAGCATTTCCCGATAAATGGTCATATCAGGGGGAATTTGAAGTGCCAAACTATTTTGGTTCATACATTTCGAGTTACTTTTTTATTCGAAATGGCCATGCGCATAAAACCTACTTAATGAGATTTAACCGTGATTTTTATGCTTCAAAAACCAAGTATGCCGGAGGTGTTGAGCTGATAAAGTCCGATGAACCCTATAAGATATTTACAAATGATTCTATTATTCAGGTTAATTATCAGAACCAAGATTACTGGATTGGCCGTTCAATTCGAGTTAGCCGAAGGTCAACCACTCGCGCCCCTTTTAATCTTGTTCTAGCAGTACGATACAATCGGAAAGATTTTTTTAAGGCTTTGCCTGTGACTATATACCAAAATCCATTTTTTCATTCGCAGGAGAACTATGTTGTATCGTTGGGCTTATCAAATCAAAACATTTATCGTTCTAGTTTGTACTATGGCTTTGGCAACACTGAGGATATCCCTGTTGGCTTTAAAATACAATTTACAAGTGGTATCCAGCAAAGTTCTTTTCAGCGCCGTTTTTTGATTGGCGGGGAGTTATCAGCTGCCGAAATAACACCAGCTGGATATTTGTTTCTTTCGTCGCGGCTTGGTGGTTATCTTGCCGAGGGGCCCAAAGTAGAGCAGGCGGTTATTAATATTAGGGCACAGTATTTCTCAAATCTTTATCATATTGGTAGAAACGACATACGACACTTTGTAAGATACGATTTTACTCGTGGAGTGGCACGCTTTGATGGGGAACGGGAGTATGTGGTTTTAAGCAACGATTACGGCGTAAGGGGTTTGCGTAGTCCGAGTCTTTATGGACAAACGAGGTTGATGTTTAATTTTGAGTCGATGATGTATTCGCCGCATTACATCTATGGCTTTCGGCCTGCTTTTTTTGTTTTTGCCGATTTTGGTATGGTTGGAAGTGCTGATGAGTTGATTTACCAAAACACCCTTTACAAAGGGTTTGGTATTGGCCTCAGGCTAAAAAACGAGAGCCTTATTTTTCCAACCTTTCTATTTAGGATTGGTTATTACCCAACCTTACCGGTGGATGCCGATGTTGCTTATTGGTTTATCTCGACCGAAAACCGAAGAAGTTTTGAACAGTTCAGGGTAAAAGAGCCCTACATTCTTGAATACGAATAGAATTTACGGCAAAAACTTTTTCTTGGGTTTTTTGTTTCTTTTATAACTAAAATTTTAAAAGTATGATAAAAACTATACTTGTAACGGGAGGTACTGGCTATATAGGCTCTTGGGTTGTAAAAGAATTGCTTGAAAAGGGTTACCGGGTAAGGGTGCCAGTTAGGTCGTTTGGTAGGAAAGAGAAGTATCAGCATTTACTGAGTTTACCCAATTCCGATTCCTTGCTGGAACTTTTTGAGGCCGATTTGCTTATCGATGGAGCATTCGATTCAGCTGCCGAGGGGGCCGATGCCATTATCCATATGGCCTCGCCATTTACCCTTCGGTTCAAAGACCCGCAGCGCGATTTGGTTGACCCTGCAGTTAAGGGAACAAGAAATGTTTTAGGTACTGCAAACAGGTCAACCACTGTGAAAAGGGTGGTGCTAACTTCAAGTGTGGCTGCTGTTCATGGCGATAATATCGACATGAAAGAACAGCGATTATCTGAGTTCACCGAGGAGCATTTCAATTATACAAGTTCACTTAAGCATCAACCTTACTCTTTTTCAAAGGTTCAGGCCGAAAAGGAAGCATGGCGAATTAATGCGGAACAGGCTAAATGGGATTTAGTGGTTATCAATCCTGCCTTCGTACTTGGCCCTCCCCTTGCAGGAAATTCCAATTCCGAAAGCCTTCAAATAATGAAAGATTTACTTTCTGGGAAGTATCGGTTTGGTGTTCCGGAACTTTACTTTGGTTTTGTTGATGTGCGTGATGTGGCTAAGGCGCATGTGTTAGCGCTTGAAAATGCTAATGCAACAGGTCGTTACATCCTTGCTGAGAGAGTTTCAAACTTCTTGGAATTGGTCACAATCATAGATAAGAACTTTCCTCATCAGTATAAACTTCCCAAAATGGCTGCTCCTAAGTGGTTGCTATACATCGTAAGTCCGTTATTTGGTTTGTCGACCCGTTTTGTTGCCCGTAATGTTGGCCATCGCATAGCCTTTAATACTAATCGTAGTAGGCAGGAGTTGGGTTTGGTCTATACCCCGTTTGAAAAAACCGTGGTTGATATGGTGAAACAGTTCCAAGGCAATTAACTCCAAGTAAGCATTTTGAGTTGCTTAACATGTGTTTAGCATAAATATTTTTCCTTAACCTATAATTGGCTACCTTTGCGCTTATGCGCAAATCCTATACTTACAAGGTGGAAAATCCAGAAAGGTTTGCCTGTAACCTTGCTGTTGAGGTTGAAAGGGCAGGGGTTGGCATTTTGCTTCGGGGTTCCGATAGGTTTCCTGTACCGGAAACTAATCTTTTTGGGCGTTTCCAACTTGCTGCTGCCATTGGAGCTCGCTCCATTTGCAATCCCTTATCAGATCATTTCGATGAACTCGATGAGTTCCTTAGGATGAATAATGATTGGGTTTTTGGTTATTTGGGTTACGATCTGAAAAACCAGCTCGAGCAACTTGAATCCAAACAACCCGATAGGATAGGTTTCCCCGACATGTTTTTCTTTTCGCCAAGGATTTTAGTTTTAGTCAACAACAATACGGCTGAATTTCAATACTATCAGAATGAAACATCACAGACAGATATTGAAGAGTTAATTGACCGACTTGATGTTGATTATAATGATGTTACGGAGTACAAAGTTCCTATCGTTTTTCAATCGCACTTCACGTATACCGATTACATAAAAACCATTAGCGCAGTAAAACAGCATATTGCCCGTGGTGATGTTTATGAGATGAATCTTTGCCAGGAGTTTTTTGCATACCGTGTAAACCTTACGCCAAGTGCAACTTTCAATAGGTTATACCAAAAATCACCAACACCCTTTGGTGCGTTCCTAAAAGTAACCAATAGGTATTTGATGTGTGCTAGCCCTGAGCGTTACCTTCGTCGCGATGGTGCATGGCTATTTAGCCAACCTATAAAGGGTACTGCGCCACGCATGGCAACCCATGAGGCCGATAGTATTGAAATTGAGCGGCTAAAATCCGATCCCAAAGAGCGAGCCGAAAATATTATGATTGTCGATTTGGTTCGGAACGATTTATCCAGAATTGCTAAGCGCGGCAGCGTAAGGGTGAATGAACTATGCGGTATTTATACTTTTCCACAGGTGCACCAAATGATTTCTACCGTATCGTGCGAATTGGCTGATGGGCTTCGCCCAACCGAACCATTTCGGGCAACCTTCCCAATGGGTTCGATGACAGGAGCCCCCAAGGTCAGGGCAATGGAACTCATTGAGCATTTTGAACGTTCAAAACGTGGTTTGTTTTCCGGTGCAGTGGGATATTTTATGCCCAACGGCAATTTTGATTTTAACGTGGTTATTCGTAGCTTGCTTTACAATAGCCACAATGGTTATTTATCGTTTACCGTTGGGGGGGCAATTACCTTTAAGTCGCAACCCGAAGCCGAATACAGAGAGTGCTTGGTGAAAGCAAAAGCAATTTTGGAAACCCTAAACGCAAAAATTGATGTTGCAGAGTAAGTTTGTTAATTTTATTCGCAAGCACCAAATGGCAACCGATCAGGACAAAATTCTGGTTGGCGTTAGCGGGGGTATAGACTCAATGGTGCTTTTGCACCTACTAACGCATGCTGGATTCAGTGTTGGTGTTGCGCACTGCAACTTTAGCCTGCGAGGCGAGGAATCGGATGCCGATGAGCAGTTTGTCCGTTATCACTGCCTTATGAATGGCATTCCGGTTCATTCCATTAAATTCAATACCACTGAATTTGCCAGTGAAAATGGTCTTTCCATTCAGGTTGCTGCGCGTGAGCTGCGTTACACATACTTTAACGAAATTTGTAAGGAGCATAAATACACCCGAATTGCCATTGCCCATAACCTAAACGATTCGGTTGAAACTGTTCTAATAAACCTTACCCGTGGAACCGGATTGAAAGGGCTTAGCGGAATTAAGCCAATTAATGGAAATATTATTCGTCCCCTGCTTTTTGCTACTCGAAGCCAAATTGAAGAGTATGCCAAGTTGCATAAAATTTTGTACCGTGAGGATTCGAGTAATGTCACCTTAAAGTACAAGCGCAACTATATAAGGCATAAGGTAATGCCTTTGCTACGGGAGGTAAATCCTTCGGCTGATATTTCGATTTATCAAACTACCCAACATCTATACGAGGCTCAGCTACTTGTTGAAAGGCAACTTTCGCAAATCCGTAAGCAAATTGTTCACGAAGGAAATGGTAGACTTTATTTTGATATTCAAAAACTTAAAGGTGAACCCGCAGCAAATCTATTTTTAGTCGATATACTCTCGGATTTCAATTATACACCTGCCATGGCAGGTGAGGTTTATGGCCTTTTGGAGTCCTCAACCGGGAGCAAGGTGGAGTCCAATACTCACGTTGTTTACCGTGATAGGGATCAACTTATTCTTCAGCCAAAACTATCATCACAGAACCCTGTGGTTCAGCTTGACTCCAGTACAGGATATATCGATTATCCCATAAGGCTAAATATCACACTAAATGATTATTTCAAGGGATTTCCTTTGGAAAAAGATCCAAAAGTGGCAAACATCGATTTTGCAAAAATTGAGTTTCCGCTTTCCATAAGGCCATGGCAACCAGGCGACCGGTTTATTCCTTTCGGAATGACTGGGTTTAAAAAAATTAGCGATTTTTTGGTTGATATCAAGTTGCCCCTTGCCGATAAGGGAAAGGTTTTTGTTTTAACCTCGGCCAACGAAATTGTTTGGGTAATTGGTCACCGAATCGACAATAGGTTTAGGGTTGATGATGAAACCCAAAAGGTTTTACGATTCGAATTAGAGGATTGAGTTTGCTATTCACCAATCTCGCTTAATTCCAGCCAACGCATTTCCTTATCCTCGAGCAACTTTTCTATTTCGCTGAAACGAGTCGACTTTTCCGTCAGTTCTTTAGCGTTCAATTGTCCGCTGCTAAGCAAGTCTTCAATCTCTTTCTTTTCCTTTTCGAGCTGCGCTATCTCAGTGGTGAGTTGTTCCAGCTCTTTCTTTTGGGAGTAGGTTAATTTATTCCTTTTCCTTTCAGGTGGTGATGGTTTACTTTCAGCTCTAACCCTTTGCGGTATTTCGTTTTGTTTTTTTTTCTCTTGCTCTTTCAACCATTGGCGATATTCGGTATAGTTTCCAGGGAAACCGCTCACTTCGCCATCCCCTTCAAAAATCAGCAGGCCATCAACCAATTTATCCATGAAATAGCGGTCGTGCGACACCACAACTACCACGCCCGGAAAACTGATCAGGTAATCCTCGAGAACATTAAGTGTAAAGATATCGAGATCGTTGGTTGGCTCGTCGAGTATTAAAAAGTTAGGGTTTTGCATGAGAACTGTAAGCAAGTAAAGCCTACGCTTTTCGCCACCACTGAGTTTGCGTACCAAGGTGTGCTGCTTATCGGGTGTAAAAAGGAAATTGTTCAGAAATTGCGATGCAGTAATGGTTTTGCCGTTGGCAAGTGTAATTACATCGGCAATCTCCCTCACCACATCAATAACTTTGGCATCATCCGAGATATCCATTCCCCCTTGCTGGTAGTATGCAATTTTTAGGGTTGCTCCGGGATCAATTATACCGGAATCGGGGGGTAAAGTTCCCGTAATCAGGTTAAGGAATGTGGTTTTGCCTGTGCCATTGGCTCCCACAATCCCAAGTCGTTCAAAGCGGTTAAAGGTATAATTGAAATCCTTAAGGATTACCTTGCTGTCAAAACTTTTGGAAAGACCTCTGATTTCCATAATCTTTTTGCCCAGCCGTGATGCACTTACACCTATTTCAACATCATTGGAATGGATATTTTGATGAGCGGTTTCACGAAGTTTGTAAAAGGCATCGATACGATACTTGGCTTTAGTTCCGCGGGCCTGTGGCATTCGACGCATCCATTCCGTTTCGCGACGGAGCAGGTTGTTGGCTCTATCTATTTCGGTCAGTTTTGCTCGAATGCGCTCATCGCGCTTTTCAATGAAATAGGAGTAGTTCCCATTGTATGTATAAACCTGCTTTTGGTCAATCTCAATAATATCGGTGCAAACGCGGTCGAGAAAATACCTGTCGTGGGTCACCATTAGCAAAGTTTTTTGCGAGCGGGTGAGGTAATCCTCAAGCCATTCCACCATCTCGAGGTCAAGGTGGTTAGTGGGTTCATCGAGAATCAAAAGGTCGGGATTGCTTATCAGTACTGCTGCAAGCGCAACACGCTTGCGTTGCCCTCCCGATAAATAGGCAATCGGTTGGTTAAATTCCGACAATTGCAGTACCGATAGGATTTGCTTTGCCTTTTGCTCCCTATCCCATATATTTAGCCTGTCCATTTCATCAATGGCATGTTGCAGAGCCTTTTTATCGGTCGATTGTATGGCAACTTCGTAATTGCGAATAGCAATCGAAATGGCATCATCGGCATTGAAAACATTTTCTAAAACCGATTTTGTTAAATCGAGTTTGGGTTCCTGGGGTAGATAGCCAACGCTAATGTCGTTACGTAGCGTAATTTTGCCTGAGTCGGGGGTGTCGTAACCGGCAAGAATATTAAGCAATGTACTTTTGCCCGTGCCATTTCGAGCAACTAAGGCTGTGCGTTGGTTTTGGAATAAGCTTAGCGAGATATCGCTCAGAACTTCCAAATCGCCAAACGATTTATAAATACTTTCGGCTTGTAGGTAAATTAATGCCAATACTTTTAGATTTTAAGACCTGCAAAGTTAGCAATTTGTGCAACATTTGCTTAAACCCAAGTACGATGAGTTAATAAATTCAACCGGGCTGATAGAAAAGGGCAGGTAGTAAGATTTTTAGAGGAATGAATCGGAATGAGTCGGAATGAGTCGGAATAGACAGAATATGATGAAGTTAGAGGGAGTTAGAGGAATAGCGGAAAGTGAACTGTTAAACCGACGTACCATGAATTGACAAATTCAAACTGGCTGAAAAAATGGGGATGCAGAAATATTTTAAGAGGAGATTAGCCAGTAGAAACAAAATAGGTTTAATCAATTTAATCTAACTTTGGGGCTAAAGAGAAATAAGATGAATTCAAAAAAGGAACTATACCGTTTTGTAATCGAATATTTTGAGAAAACCCGACCCATTGCCGAAACCGAATTACATTACTCTAATGCATACGAGTTGCTTGTAGCCGTAATACTTAGTGCGCAATGCACCGATAAGCGTGTAAACCTAATAACTCCTCATTTTTTCAAACGTTTTCCCGACGCTAAAAGTTTGGCGAATGCCACTGTTGAAGATATTTACGATTTGATAAAATCTTGTTCATATCCCAACAACAAAGCCAAAAATCTCCTGGGAATGGCTAAGACGTTAGTAATGGAATTTAATGGTGAAGTTCCTTCGGATATCAATCTTTTACAACGCCTTCCGGGTGTAGGCCGAAAAACGGCCAATGTTATTGCATCGGTAGTGTTCGATAAACCAGCCATGGCAGTTGATACGCATGTGTTCCGGGTTGCAAACAGAATAGGTTTGGTAAGCAATGCCAAAACGCCATTGGCGGTTGAGTTGCAGTTAATGGACAATTTTCCCCAGGAGTTAATCCCCAAGGCCCATCACTGGTTAATTCTACACGGACGTTATGTTTGCACAGCTCGGAAACCAAAATGCTCCGAATGTGGCTTAACCACGGTTTGCAAGGAGTATAGGAAAAATAGTAAAAAGACAGAAAAAGAAAAAGGGACGCGGTAACGTCCCTTCATATATTTTCTGTTTCAACATTAAAGTTTTACAATAGCACCGATTGTAATAAATCCAGTAGTTGCAATGGCATCGAGGTTAGCACCAATGCCAAAGGTATTGGTAATGTTTGTTGTATTGTTGTTTTTAACCGAAACGCGGTTAAAGTTGAAGTTAAAACCACCAATTACTGCTTCAAGGTCAACTTTGTCGGTTAATTTATAGGAAATGCCTGGGAAGGCCGCTAATCCTATGGTTGTAGTTTTGGGGCCGGTTGTGGTGGTTGAGCCCTCCTTGTGCTTTTCAACACCATACGAAAAGCCCACGTTGCCCTGTGCAAAAACCGATAATTTATTGAAAGTGATGGCGTAGTAGCGGGCAAATGGTGTTAATCCGATTGTGGTGGTACGATCAATCACATCGGGGTTGCCGGGAGTTTTTTCATTTTGTAGGTTAAAGCCTAGCATGGCTCCAACAGCAAATTTCTCCGACAGAAAAATGCCTGCCTTGGGGGCTAATGAAAAGTTGGTTTGAGTAACCTTATCAACGGAAGTATTGCCGTTTTCAATTTTCCCACCGGTAGTGCTAAAACCAATATTACCACCAACAAAAATTTGCGCATATAAACCTGCTGCAGCAAATAGCATGATTAAAGTAGTAACTATCCGTTTCATGTTTTTAATTTTAAAATTCATGCTAAATTATTTGTTTTTGAATTAACGGACTAGTTAAATATTGTTATTTTCTTTCCTATTCAAAATCTGTCATCTGAAGTTGAAAATAATTGGTAAGATGAAAACCACAAATACCAACCAGATACTATAGTAAGGTAAAAATTTTGCAGTTACTTGCTCAATGGCATTTAAGTCTTGTCTTTTTTGTAAAACTTTTACTAAATTAAACCCTATGAGAATGAGATGTGTAAAAAAAAGAAGATTTGAACCCAGCACTGCTATCCGGTTTGGAGTTATACCGTACTCTGTGATTCTAAAAAGTATAGCCGATAGGGCTATTATATTTATTACTAACGCAATAGCAGAGAGGGAAAAGAAAATTAGTGAATAATACTTACTGGTAGATTTTTCAGGACGCTCCGAAAGTGAAAAAATGATTAATGCCATAACCCCCAGAAGCATTGCGTTAAAAACAATTAGAAAATTTCTATCAATAAAGGGATTACTCCCTTTTACCAATATGGTGATAAGGTAAATTACGAGCGTGATTAGTATCAAAGGGCTGAATATGTTGGCAATAATTGGTGAAATTCTATTTGATAGGTATTCGAATTTTTGAATAAGGAATGAACATATTATTGGAACAGAAACAACCCCAGGAATTACAATTAGTTCGATATATAATTTTTCTATATTTATGCCAACGGCACTGAATAGTCCAATAGTAAAAGCTGTTAGAATTATTCCTGCTATGGCAAATATGCCATACAAAACAGCCAAGTCGCCATTATACTTTATAAATTCAATTTGTTTTTCGTAATTGCTTAATTTGAATTCGATAAAAACAATACCATACACAAACCATGCAAGTATTGGTAAATGTAAATATACCAGAATGCTGGAATTTCCAGTATTGACCAAAATAATATTTACATATATTGCAAAAACAATAAATAGAATAATGGTGAATAAAACACTTTTCAAATTATGTTTTTTGTTGATTAATGTGTATAGGGTAACGCCAAAAATGGCCGTTAATGCTAAGTTCCTTTCATAAAACATATTTTCATTGGGGTTAAATCCAAACACTTTTGGAATCAGCATTATAATGCTAACTATCAAACAGGAAATTACAACTTGGGCAATTTCGTTTATGCTAATATCAAATAGTGATTTTTTTTCGGCCTTTAGCCTGAAATACCAGTATTTTGCTACTGTATTATCTGAGATTTCGGGATAAATTTCGAAAAATGATTTTTCAAAATCCTTCTTGTTTTTCCTGAAAAGTTGCTCTAATATTTCAGGATTATCGAGATTTTTTTTAAGCAGGTTATTCATACAACGAAATTTAATAATAAACGTAAAGGTAGTTATTTTATTACCTGTAAGGTAATTCAAATCAGCCTTAACATTTAATTTATATTGAGGTTAGTTCCGCTGCGCTTCATGATCCCTCCGGGTTTATGGGTTAGTGTAGCCTTTCCCAATAAAGAAAGCCAGTCGGTTTCGGCTGGCTTTTTTCAAGTGACCCCGGAGGGATTAGTTCCGCTGCGCTTCATGATCCCTCCGGGTTTATGGGTTAGTGTAGCCTTTTCCAATAAAGAAAGCCAGTCGGTTTTGGCTGGCTTTTTCAAGTGACCCCGGAGGGATTCAAACCCCCGACTTTCAGAACCGGAATCTGACGTTCTATTCAGCTGAACTACGGGGCCATTTATTTCTGCAAAGATATAACTGTTTGGCTATTTTTACAACTACTATTTATGTTACCTTTGTTTTTAATGAAAACTCTCTTACAGATGAAGGTAAAGTTTCTTTTGCTAATGGGCTTGGTTCAACTGGTGAGCCTGTTAAATGCACAGGTTGTGTTTATTGTCGATTCATTTCCTGCCAAAACCCGAACGGATGACACAATTTTTATGGCATCAGAGCTTAATAGCTGGAACCCACGCGATGCCAGGATGGCATTTACACGTCAGGGAAAACAATTTGTTCTAGAATTACCTCAAGTAAAGGATACCTTTGAGTATAAACTTTCGCGGGGCAGTTGGCAAAAGGTAGAGGTTGGTTTCGATGGAAAAGATGTGAGGAATAGGGTTTTCTATCCGGGCATCGATACAGTTAGAATAAGAGTGAAGGACTGGCGCGACATGTCTGAAACCTCACAGCGAAAATCAACAGCATCGCCTAACGTGAGGTTCTTGCCTTCAACATTAGAAATAAAAAAACTTAACCGCCGAAGGGCTATTCGCCTTTACTTGCCACCAAACTATAACCAGAGGTTGCAATTCCCGGTAATATACATGCACGATGGACAAAACGTTTTCGATGAGGCTACCTCTTTTGCTGGGGAGTGGCGCGTTGACGAGATCATGGATAGCTTGTATTCCAGCCAAGGCTTTGCAGCCATTGTTGTAGCCATCTACAACGACAGTAAGGAGCGCTTGAACGAGTATTCCCCTTGGCGGAACGATTCACTTGGTTTAGGCGGCAATGGCGATGAGTATGCTTACTTTGTTGCCAAGGAACTCAAACCTTTTATCGATAAGAATTACAGGACTAATCCCGATCCCAAATACAACGCCATTATTGGTAGTTCAATGGGCGGTTTAGTATCACTCTATACTGGGCTTAAGTATCCTGAAGCGTTTGGAAGGATTGGTGTTTTTTCGCCATCGCTTTGGTTCACCCCTGAAGTTTTTGACTATGTTTCAAAGCATAAGCGCAAAGGAGAACAGAAGGTTTACTTACTAGCCGGTGAGAGGGAAAGTGAAACTATGGTTAACGATATTAAGACCTTGGAGTATCAACTTTTCAAAGCTGGATATTCCGATGAGGATTACCTCAAACTAAAAATTTCTCCCGATGGCCGCCATGCAGAATGGTTCTGGAGTAGAGAATTTCCAGAGGCTATTGAGTACTTGTTCGATATAAAAAGAAAATAGTTGAAGTAACCCTGTTCAAGTTTTTTCATCGAGCATGAATATCGCGCAAAAGCATGGTGATGGATTACTTAGATGGAAAATAATATATTGGAATTTAGCGTATTGAATTAGTGTGCTAGTGCTTTCAAAAATCGATGTCAAAGTTTTTGGTAGAATCGCGGGGTTAATGCAACTACTAAAATTTCAGTAATTTTTTGACAATGAAAATAATTTATTAAATTGCTATTGATTAATTAACCTTTAACTAAATTTAAACCTAACTTGTTATGGAAAACTTAAAGTATGCCGGTTTTTGGTGGCGCTTTTTAGCCTACCTCATTGATGCTATTATAATTGGAGCATTTCAATGGATTGTTGTTGTGCCATTTCTTGCATTAATTGGATTTTCAGCAGTTTCTGCGGCTTCAAATGGTTTTAATGAAACTGAGGCAATAGGTATGGCTGGTGCATTTATTGGTACAGCAATGGTAACCTATCTGCTGTTAATTGTAATTACTTGGCTGTACTTTGCCTTAATGGAGTCATCAAAGCATCAGGGAACGGTTGGCAAAATTGCTTTGGGCATTATTGTTACCGACTTGGAAGGGAATCGTATATCCTTTGCCCGTGCTACAGGACGATATTTTGGCAAAATCCTTTCAAGCTTGATTTTTATGATTGGATACATCTTGGCCGGTTTTACCCAAAAGAAACAAGCATTACACGATATGCTTGCTGGAACTTTAGTGTGGAAAAAGTAGTTTGGGCTTAGGACAAAACAAATAAGGGTGACGGCCATGCCACCCTTATTTGTTTATAGAAGATACTCTCATTACTGCAAGATTGCTACCTCAAATCCTAGTTTTTTTATTTCATCCCAAAATGTGGGGTACGACTTACTGGTTATCCGCGCATTATCCATAATTACCTTTTTCCCTAAAATAGCGTAAGGGGCAAGTGACATTGCCACGCGATGGTCATTTTGGGAGTCGCACTCAATGGTTTTCAGGCTTTTTAATTTCGATTTGCCATCAAAAATTAAAACTTCCACCTCATTTTCCATTCGAACATCAATGGTTGCGCCAAGTTTTTGAAATTCGGTTTTGATAACCTCCAGTCTATCGGGGTCTTTGGAGTGAAAGTATTCAATTCCACTTATGCTGAAAGGTATGCCTAAGGCTAAACAGGTAAACATTACGGCTGGAGCCAAATCGGGATGTTGCTTAAAATTGTGCATAAACTGTTTTGTAGTTCTCCCTTTGCGCTTTAAAATAATTTCATCCTCGGCTACCAGTGTGCTTACGCCAAGTTTTGTGAATAAGTCTTTCACGGCAGTGTTGCACTGGAAACTTTCTGGCTTTAACCCTTTAATGGTCACTTCGCCTTTGTCGGCAAGTGCTACAGCCTCGTACCAGTATGATGCAAGTGACCAATCGGCTTCAATGGAGAGTTCACTTCCGTCGAAAATCTGATGCTCAATAAGCACCTCATTCTCATGCCAGTCGATGTTAACACCCATGAACTGAAGTGCACGCAGTGTCATGGTAGGATAACCTTCGGAAATGATCAGGTTTTTAAGTTCAACAATTTCTTCGGTATTTAGGATTGGATCGATGAGTAGGCGGGCTTCAATCATTTTACTATTAATTGATCCCTCAACTCTTAAAATTTTCCCTTTTAGGTTTTTCCCTATCAGTCTGAATGGCGGATTGCCAATTCGTTCTTCAAATTGAACGTTTAAGCCGTATTTTTGGAGGAGCGTAACTATCTTTTCGGTGGTGCTAACCTTTAAAATGTTCGAAGATGATAGTATCCACTCGCCGCCAAAGTATTTGATAAACGCCCTTATATGCCTTAAGGCTCTGGCTGTTCGCCCGCTTTTGCTCTTAAGCCCTTTCTTGAATATACTTTGGTCGATAATCTTTTCATCGCCTTTAACTTCACCCTGATGGGGCAAGTTGGCATCTTTATATGCCCTAATAACTAAAAACTTATGTGACATTGGGCGGGTGGGGGGAATGGTAACCTCACCATTAATCTTTGTTTCCGATTTGGTGATTTGATACTTTATCATTTCATTTTAGTTTATAGGAATTAAACAAAAGTAAGTAACTTTAAAACTATATCACTTGATTTGCAACTTTTGTTCAAGTTTTTGTTTGAGCTCGATAGGGCTGATGCCGTAATCGATATTCCCATTGTCGGCCAAACTGATCTTGCCTGTTTCTTCCGATACAACAATAACTAAAGCATCGGTAACCTCTGTCAAACCTAAAGCCGATTTGTGCCTCATGCCAAAGTGTGGGGGTAAGTTAAGGTTTTCGGATATGGGCAATACACAGCGCGCTGCATGAATTTTATTTCCTTTAATTATCACTGCACCATCGTGTAACGGGCTATTCTTGAAAAAAATGTTTTCCAACAGTCTGCTGGACAGCTCAGCATTAATTACATCGCCCGTATCGGAATAAACATCTAGTTCAGAGTTCCGGGTTATAACAATTAAGGCGCCGGTTTTGGTATCGGAGAGGTTCTTGCAGGCTTTTATTATGACATCAATATTAGTATTGCTCATATCGTTTTGGTCCGTGCCCAGTAGGAGTGAGCCAAGTGCGCTTTTCCCTTTGGATGTGTAACGCGAACCCAGCAGTAATAAAAACTTTCTGATTTCCTGCTGGAAAACTATAATTAGTGCAATTACGCCAACCCCAATAACCTGTCCAAGCAGATTGCCAAGCAGCTCCATATTCAGGGCTCTCACAACCAACCATATAAAGTAAAGTAGCACAATCCCCGAAAAAATATTCATAGCAGCGGTACCCCTAATTAAAAGATAAATTTGATATAGGATAAAAGCTACTATAACTATATCGACAACGTCGAGTATTCTTACATGAATAAATAGTGTTACGGGTAATAATTCCATGGATTATATGAATTGAAATTCGGGTTGGGCATTTATGAGTTCTACTAACTTTATGGTTTCCACCGCTTCTTTTACATCGTGAACCCTTAAAATGCTGGCGCCTTTAATTACAGCATACGTGTTAAGGACGGTAGTACCATTTAATGCATGTTCTGGTTTTGTGCTTAAGGGTTTGTATATCATTGACTTTCTTGATACACCTGCCAGTATTGGAAGCTCAAGTAGCTTAAAAGTCTCTAGATTTTTTAGTATGGTGTAGTTGTGCTCTAATGTTTTGCCAAAGCCAAATCCGGGATCAATAATAATATCCTTAACATTTAGCTGCTTTAGCTTTTCGATTTTATCGTTAAAGAATAGCACAAGTTCCCTAATTACATTTTCGTATGTGGGGTTATGCTGCATGTTTTCAGGAGTTCCTTGCATGTGCATGAGTATGTATGGGACATTTAATTCGGCTATGGTTTCAAACATTTTACTATCCATTTGTCCGGCCGATATGTCGTTAATAATATCCACACGGTATTCCTTAACAGCCCATTTTGCTACCGTTGCCCTGAATGTATCAACTGAAACAATGGTTTCGGGGTATCGCTTGCGAATGGCAGCCAAGGCTTTATCGAGGCGTTTAAGTTCTTCCTGCTCACTCACAGGTTTTGCCCCCGGGCGAGTAGAGCAAGCACCTACATCGATTATTTGCCCACCTTCGTCAATGATTTGCTTCGCCCTACGGGCTATGCTGTTCGAAAATCGAAATCGGCTACCACTGAAAAAAGAGTCGTTGGTTACATTTATTATACCCATAACCATTGGCTTTTCAATGGTTATAAGTTTTCCGTTGCACTGCAACGTTTTTCTTGGCGCGAAAACTGAACGTATTTGTTCCATTTTTTTCTATCTTGCAAAATGTTTCAAAGGCTAAAATTACGAAACATTGCGTTAAGTTTATTGATGTTGATTTTTAAATTTTTTAATGCATGGCTTTAATAGTTGTTGAAGGGCTCGATGGTGCAGGCAAATCAACTCAAATAGATCTTCTTACAAATCACCTTAAAAGAAAATCCATTCCTTGCCATTTCCTTCATTTCCCTCGAGTGGATGCCCCATTCTTTGGTGAGCTCATTGCAAGGTTTCTTCGTGGCGATTTGGGATCAATCGATAAGGTTGACCCCTATGTGGTTGCTTTACTTTATGCTTCCGATAGAATGGATGCTGCTCCTTTGCTTCGCCAGTGGCTTGCCGGTAACCATGTGGTTCTGCTTGATAGGTACGTCTATTCCAATGTTGCCTTTCAGTGCGCTAAACTTAACAATACCGATGAGGTAAACCGCTTGCGGGATTGGATACTGCAGCTGGAGTTCGATTATTACGCAATTCCTAAACCCGACTTAAACATCTTTTTAAATGTGCCCTTTGACTTTACTCGTCAGCGTTTAACCGAACATCGAACCGGCGATTCGCGACAATACCTTCAGGGTAAGGATGATATTCATGAAAAAGACCTTTCGTTTCAGGAAAAGGTAAGGAACATCTATCTTGAACAACAACAGTTCGACAAAAATTTTGTTGTTCTTAATTGTACCGATTCAAATGGGCAAATGCTCAAGCCCAACGTGATATCGGAAATGATCATTAAAGAGATAATTAGTAGAAATCTTATAAACATCTAAGAGGATTTTTATATGAGGAGAACTTTTCTGCTTATTGCAAAGTATTTACTGGCAGTTGTTTTCATTTTCTCAGGGTTTGTTAAGGGAATTGACCCCTGGGGTACAGCATATAAGTTATCCGATTACTTCACTGCGTTTCATCTCGAATTCCTAAACGATTTGGCACTCCCATTTGCTGTTATTCTTTGTGCTGCTGAATTTTACATAGGGTTACTTTTGCTTTTTGACGCTAAACCAAGAGCTGCTGCATGGGGAGCATTCCTTTTTATGGCAGTATTCACTCCTTTGACTTTAATTCTGGCCATCGCCAATCCCATTTCGGATTGCGGTTGCTTTGGCGATGCCATTAAGCTATCGAACTGGGGAACATTTTTTAAAAATATAGTTTTTTTTACCGCCGCTTTATACCTTTTTGCTAATCGTAAGGAGTTAAATTCAAAGTATGGCTTTGTTAAAGAGAATGTTGCTCCATTCTTGCTTTTGGCATTAGCATTTGTGCCATCAATTCATGGCATTCGCCATCAACCTATAATCGATTTTCGACCTTTCCATATTGGCGCAAACCTGCTGCAATCCACTTCCATTCCTGACGATGCGCCACACGATGTTTATAAAACGGTACTATACTATAAAAAAGATGGTGTGGTTAAGGATTTTGATGAAAACAGTTACCCTTGGAACGATTCTTCTTGGACTTTTGTCGATTCCAAATCGTATTTAGTGAAAAAAGGTTACACACCCCCCATTACCAATTTTACACTATATACCGAAGGGGGCCAAAATTATACCGATAGCGTTCTATATTCTAAAGGTAATTTGATTCTTATTGTTATTCCAAACATTAAATACCTTTCTGTACCCGCTATAGCCAAATTTCAAGATTTACAGAAACAAGCACGTAACAAAGGTGTCAAAATATACGGATTAACCTCGGCTGCTGGAACCGATTTGGCCAATTTGGAAAACAAACATGGTTTATTTTTTACATGGCTTCAAGCCGATGAGGTTATGCTCAAAACCATAGTGCGTTCATATCCAGGTGTGCTTTACCTTTACGATGGTACAATTGTTGGCAAATGGCATTGGCGGGACATTCCCGACAATCTGTTTAGCAGTGAGAATCCTTTATCATTTATATTAAAATCGATACAAATTAAATTGGAGTATGCTATTGTAGCATTATTATCGTTATCTTTAATAATAATTCTGTTGTTGTTTAACCGAGTTAAATAAATCAATTTTCATAACATGAAAGCACTAAAAAAATTTATTACTTGGCTTTTAGTTTTAGTTTCTCTACCCAATGCTTTTGCCGATGAGGGTATGTGGATGCTAAACCTTTTAGGTAAGAATATTTCGGCAATGCAAGCAATGGGTTTAAAATTGACAGTTGAAGAAATATATAGTGTCAACAAATCGAGCCTGAAAGACGCTATTGTTCAATTCGATGATGGTGGCTGTAGTGCTGAATTGGTTTCCCCAAACGGGCTTTTCTTTACTAATCATCATTGCGGTGTTGATGCGGTTCAAAATTTAAGCACAGTAAGCAACAACTTGCTGGAGAATGGATACTGGGCAAATTCGTTGGCGGAGGAATTACCCGCACAGGGTAAGACGGCACTTATTTTGGTTGACATTACCGATATTACATCTGATGTTCTATCGGGCATTAGCCCATCATTATCGAACAGGGAGTACTTTGAGGCAATTAATCAGAAGATGCAGTATATTCAGGATTCTATCGAAACTAAAAGCGGGTATCATGTGGTGGTAAGGCCGTTCTTCAACTACAACGAGTTTTACATGTTCCGTTATGAGCGTTACCGTGATGTTCGATTAGTTGGTGTTCCTCCTACATCGATAGGCAATTTTGGTGGCGATGTGGATAACTGGCATTGGCCTCGGCATACCGGCGACTTTTGTGTATTCCGCATTTACACCTCGCCCGATGGAAAACCTGCCGAATATAGCCCTAAAAACGTACCTCTAAAATCGAAGAATTACCTAAAAATTAACCTACAGGGTGTCAATGAAGGCGATTTTTCCATGATAATTGGTTTCCCTGGCCGAACATACCGTTACGCATCGTCGTTCGAGGCTTTATTTAACCGTGAGGTGGTTGCCAATTTCAAAAGAACAGTATGGGGCGAGATGATCAACACCATTAAAAAGGCTCAGCAAACCGACCCTGCCATTAAGGTAAACTACACCGATAAACACGATTACCTTGTAAACTTTTACCAGAAAGATGTCTGGCAGGCTGAGTCAATGTATAAGTATAACGTTGTTGAACGTCTCGCAGCTCGTGAAGATAGCCTGAAGGCATGGGCTAACACCAATCCTTTCCTTTACAGCCGTTATATTTCCAGTATCCCAGTATTGGAAAATTACTACCAAACTGTAACCCAGAATCACTGGGAGGAGCTTGAGGGAGCCATTTCCGCTCTATCGTTTTACCCTGTGGATGTTTATAAAAATGTTACCGCATGCAACGATTTCGTTTCAGCAATCATCATGCAGGGCAAACCTTACAGCCGACTTAGTTTTAAAAGGGATTACATTCGTCAGGAGGCTAAACTACTTGAAAAGCGTATACCTCAAATTTTTGAAAAATACCATATTTACCCCGATTTTCAACTATACTCAATTGCCTTTGGCGCACTACTGAACAATAGCGGCGAGTTCAATAATTTGGGGATGCTCAATGCCATAAAAAAAGTCGAAGATATTAGCACCTCTTATCCTTACTACATTAGGGCATTCTATGAGAAATCGTACTTCACCTCGCCCGAAAACCTTAAGAAACTGATTAAAAGACCCTACCTGGATTCATTGGTAAAGGATCCGCTCTTCATTCTTTACCATAACTACGATATGCTTTGGGATTCCATATACAACTCCATGTACGAAGCCCAGCAAAACTATAACAGGGCAATGCAGCTCTTTACCAGGGGAATCATGGAAATGAACAAGGGAAAACTTTTGTACCCCGATGCCAATTCTACCCCACGATTAACCTATGGCCGAGTTCGAGGCTATCGACCTACTGATGGCATGGTTTATAAACCATTTACAACCCTTGATGGTGTGATGGAAAAGGATGATCCTAACTCTGACGTGTTTAAAGTGCCTTCAAAACTCAGAAAGCTATGGGAACGAAAGGATTATGGTCCATATGGTAAGGATGGCGTAATGCCTGTTTGTTTCCTTACCGATAATGATATTACCGGAGGTAATTCTGGTAGCGGAGTCCTCGACGCTAATGGTAATCTTATAGGAATTGCTTTTGATGGGAATTCCGAGGCTATGTCCTGCGACTTTATGTATGAACCCCAAACCCAACGAACCATTGTGGTTGATATTAGGTATGTATTGTTTGTTATCGATAAGTTCGGTGAATCAAAGCATATCATGAATGAGTTAACATTACTCTAAAAAAATCCATATCAATCAAATAAAAACTCCCGCATAAAGCGGGAGTTTTTATTATATGCTCTTAGTGGTTACGCTCATTTGAGGCGGGTTGTGAAGGTGTTTTTTAACTGCACACTGGTCAGCTGCCTTGATAACGGCTTCCTTGTATTTCTCAGGGAAATCGGCAGGAAGGTTGATTTCGAGTTCTAATTTCTCAATCATGTGTGTCAAGGGGTTAAACTGATGCTTTTGCACAATTTTAATATTGTCGGTTGGTATGCCCCGCTGGTCACAGAACGATTTTACGTAAATGCCAGCACAGGTACCAATCGATGCTAAGAACAATGTGAAAGGAGCAGGCCCTTCATTGTCACCCCCTGCGTAAACCGGTTGATCGGTTAAAATATCATGCTCTCCAATGTGAGCAACAACTTGCTTTTTGCCTTGAAATGTAACTTCGAATTCCATATGTTTTATTTATTGTTTTGTGTCGCAAATATACAACGCAACAAAATATCTAAATGTTTAAATACGATATAATTTATTTGGAATATTTCTAAATAATGTTAATTGCAGGTTCATTGCTAAGTGGAAGTTCTTACCGAGTGATAGGATTTTCAATTTAATTGCCATTTTGGGTTAATAGATAAGAAAAGGGGCGTCGAAAATCGACACCCCCCTTCAAATAAAACACATTAGCAGCTATTACTTTTTAATGAATTGTTTTGTTATAGGTTGTTTTTCATCGTCAATTGAGATCATGTAAACGCCAGGAGCCAAATCATTAACCTCAATTGTATTATTCCTATTGGTTAGCATTTGGAACTTAACAACAGCACCACGCATGTCGTAAATGCGGGCCGATACTTCTCCTTCGATGCCGTTAAGAACCACATTGATCTTATCGGTAGCAGGATTAGGATAGAGGGCGAAAATATCGCTTTTCTCATTACCCAGCTGTTCAGCAAATGGATTGTCGGTTGAAGGAGCCGATGTACCGCTGGTAATATTTACGCTGTAGTCCTCAACCTCTCCATAGCTAAATGTTTCGCATGCAGTAGGTGCAGCATTGTACTTCATGCTAACTCGCATACGGGTAACACCAAGGGTAGCAGTGGTAGGAATGGTTATGCTTGCCGAAAGGGTTCCGCTGCTCGACGATGAACCACTGGCAACCTTTTCGGTGTCTTCGAATGTACCATTCTTATTGTAATCAATCCAAACTGCCCAGTACTCGGTATAGGCAGTGCTGGCAAACCCTGCACTGAAGTAAATGGTATATGCAGTTCCTCGAGCAACAGTAGCCTGCAGGCTGGTCATATCCTTATATCCACCATCGTTGCCTGAAGTACGGTTGATACCTGCGAATTGAACAAGGTCAATCCATTCGTAGCTGGAGTTGCTTCCTTTTGAAGCGCAATAGGTTACAGTGCTGGCTGTTGTGGTGAAACTTACCTGGCTGCCATACGATGTACCCTGGGCGTTAATTGCATAGGCACGGGCATAGTAGGTTGTGTTAGCTGCCAATCCTGAGAGGTTAGCACTAAATGAACCAGTTCCTGAACCACTTGCAACCTTGCTATTTGCAGTAGTTGGATTCTGTGAGGTACTGTAGCAAATACCACGTTCGGTAACTGTAGCGCCACCGTCGGCAGTTACATTACCAGCTACGGTTGCGGTGCTGGCAGTAATATTGCTAACGCTTCCTGTTGTGACTGTAGGTGTGGTAGCACCGCTACCTGCTGTAATCGATACATTATCAATATACCAGTAGTCAATGTTATAGAGGTTGCCATCGGCAACAAAAGCAATATAAGTGGTTGCCGAGTTAAGGTTTGTGGTAATGTTAACGTTTACCGTTGTTGCGCTAATATTAGTGCTCGATGTGGCTACTGACCACGAAGTGTTAGTCCAGTTGGTTTTGTCGTTTGAGGTTTGAACCCTTAAGGTTACCCCAGTACTATATGCATCAAGCATGTGACGGAAACTAAGTGTAACTTGGCTAACTCCCGAAGTGTTGATAGCTGGAGTAATAAGACGTGTAGTTCCCGGATTAACGTTCTGGTATGTGCATTTCATTTCGTAGGCCGATCCTCCTGCGTTGGCAGTATTTGATACGCTCCAACGCTCAGTAATACTGGTGCCTGTATTCTGGGTTGTCCAGCCACTTGGCATCGATGAACTGCTAAATGTTTGTGAGTATGGTAGGCTAACAGAGGTTGGATTTGCGGCAGTAGTGAAATTCAAGGTGCTACCATAGGTTGTACCATTGGCACTTACGGCTTTAACTCTATAGTAGTAAGTAGTGTTTGCACTTAGTCCGGTAAGGCCAGCCGTTACACTGGTATTGGTTGTTCCGGTAACTGAGTTTGGAGTGGCGTTAATACTATTACCTAAGCTTGTTGTTGTTCCCCATTCAAAGGTTACTGTGGTAGTTGCATTATTGGCATTAACAGTTCCATTTAAGGTAGCACTATTGGTAGTTATTGATGATGCAGCTACAGTTGTTGCTGTTGGGGCGGTACCTCCACCTGAGCCACCCATAAATGCAAAGGTGATATCCTTTGTTGTAGCATTTTCGGCAATATTGGTCATTGGTTTGCCAGTATTTGCACCTGCCCACGATTTCATATTGGGTGTAGTGGCATCGGTAAATGATGTTTTGTTGCTACTTCCGGGGAAGGGGCAACCTGTACTGTTGATGCTCCCGTATGTACTTGATGTAGTACCAGGATTTGTAGTTGCACTGGCACAAACCGGATACATCTTTTGTGGGTATGTAGCATTAATGTTGTTGCTACTGCTTGCAGTGGCAACATCCTTGTGTACATGGTAAATCACCAAACCGTGACCGGGAACGTATGTATCAAAACCAACCTGCTGGCGATTTTCCATAATCCAGTATTCGCCGCTGGTGGTTGAATTTATCTGGTAAAAACTCTTGTTGTCCTTAACCGGTTTAACAGTAACGTCTGTAGCCGATGATAGCACGGTTGCGGTTGCCCATCCATATACCTTAACCTTGGTGTAAGCATTATGATGTGCAGGAGTAACGCCATTGTTGTTCCACGAACCACTGGCCATCATATCCCATTTGCCTGTGCCTTCAAACTGTCCACCGGTGCTGTAGTCGGTATCATAATAATCAGGTGCGCCCAGCACATGGCCAAATTCATGGCAAATTACGCCAATTGAAGTAATGGTTGTTCCCGAGTTTCCTCTTAGTTCGGCTGAGCAGGAGTACTTGCTAATGGTTTTGCCATCCTTTGTTACGGAAGTAATATTCCATGCATGAGCCCAAATGGCATCGGCGCTAGCACCTGCTTCCTCGCCGTAACCGGCATAAATTACATATACTCCATCAACTGTGCCGTCGCCGTCGTTGTCGTAGTTAGCATAGTTGGCAGCTGCATCGGCTGCATTAACAGCTTCGGTAACCAGTGCTCTTGGATTTTGATCATTGCCATAGGCATCGTTAGCACCGTAGTATGACATGTTCTGGCTGGCGGTATAGGGTCCAAATACATCAACGGTTAGGTTGAATTGGCTCCATGAGTTTTCGAGGTAGTAATCCTTTACACTACCGGTTGCACCACCTGTATTGTAGCCAACCTGATTGAATAGGTTGTTGAAATCGCTTTGGGTTTTGGTAAAGGGTTTATCCTTGTATGCCATAAGGATACAAATCAGTTTTCGATTGCCTGTAGTGGGGAATGCCTTTTGGGCTTCGGCCGACTTAATTTCCCAAATGCTCTTCATCATGGAAAGTTGGCTTGGGCTGTAGTATAAACCCTTGCTAACCTTCGATAGCAGCTCCTTCTCGGCAGCTGTTCTTTCCTTAATGTTGTTCACTTCAACTCCTGAAAGTTGCAAATCGCCCTTCATGTCCTGAACGGCATACTCATAAACACCCTTGCTGTTCATCATAATGGTATAACCATCTTCTGTGGTTGCCCATTTTACTTTCTCGTCGCCCTTTAGGAAGATAGCCAGGGTTTTGCCGTTCGCCTGTTTGTACTGAATTAGCCCCGGATAAGCCGGTATTGCTAGGGTTTGGCTTACCCATAGCATGCATGTCACAAGACAAATGCTTACTAAACCAAGTAGATTTTTTCTCATAGCGTTTTTTGTTTAGGTTGGTGTTTAGTTGGATGCCCGCAAGGTATATCATTAGGGTTTAATAGTCAATAGAGGTTTTTCCCTAAAATCTTACTTATCGACATAAAACAGTTTTTAACATATAAAATGCAATTTTCTAAGTACATAAAGATAAATAGCTGTTAATCAAATAAATAAATATTTAGTGAGATTTTAAGCAAAGACACAAAAGCGTTAAATGCCAAAAAGTATTAAATTGCGAGGCTAAATGGTAATCAACAATGGATTTAAAAGCCATAATTGTCGATGATGAGCCCTTGGCTATTGCGGTAATCGAAGGTTACTTATCGCGAATACCAGGAGTAGATATAGTGGCTACATTTAACGATGGACTTCCGGCATTTGAGTTTCTTCAGGAAAATCCGGTGGACGTTATGTTTTTGGATGTTGAGATGCCAAAGCTTACGGGAATAGAACTGGTTCGTTGTTTGCATAATCCTCCAGTAGTTATTATAACATCAGCAAACAAGGACTATGCAATTGAAGGATTTGAGTTGAATGTTGCCGATTACATCCTGAAACCAGTTACTTTTGAGCGGTTGCTTAAGGCCTTTTCAAAGGCCAAAGAGTTACTTTCAAAACGAGGTCATGATGATTTAAAGGAGTCGGAATACCTCATTTTTAAAGAGAGTAAAAAGAATGTAAGGGTTAAACAAGACGATATCCTTTATATTGAAAGCATGAAGGATTACATTAAAGTTGTTACTAATAACCGAACAGTAATAACCAAACAAAGCATAGGCAGCGTTGAAGAAATGCTCGATAAGGATAAGTTCATCCGCGTCCACCGGTCATTCATAGTAGCATTAGACCATGTCGATACTTTCTCGTCAACATCACTTGAAATCGGGAATATTGAAATACCAATAGGACGATTATATAGGGATGAAGTAATTAAAATTCTGGAAACCAAAAAGTAACTTAATGTGTTACGTGCACCTAAAATTTTAATACTTTTAATCACCTTTCAGTTAACCTATGCAAAAGCTCAGGAACGAGGGCTATTGCTTTCACATTACTATTCCGCAAATACCTATTGGGCTTCAACTCAGAACTGGGGTGTGGTTCAGGATAAAAGGGGGGTATTGTATTTTGCCAATAATGCCGGGGTTCTTCAATTCGACGGAAGAGACTGGGACCTAATTGAGGTTGGCAAAGGATCTTCAGTTCGAAGTATTGCTATTGATAACCATGATAGGGTTTACATTGGGGGGTATGGCGAATTTGGTTTTTTAAGTCCCGATAGAACCGGTTTACTAAAGTATATTTCTCTATCATCGCATGCCGATTCGGCCTACAGATACTTCAATGAGGTTTGGGATACCCGTGCTATTGCCGATACGGTTTACTTTTTAACTGACAGGTGTGTTTTCCGTTATGCTAAAGGGAGCCTATCATATTTTCCCCTTGATGATAAGAGAATTTATTACCTTTCACACATCATTAACTCTCATTATACTCTCCATATTATGGGTGAGGGGTTATATTTTATTGAGAAGGGGAACTTAAAGTTGGTAAAGGGGAGCCATCAGTTTTCGTCACTAAAAATCCATTCGATAATTCCATTCAACAACAAGTACATCATTTGCACCAGGGACAGCGGTTTATTCACCGTTGATTACGCAGGAGGGGTATTTAAAAATTTCACATCCTTTTCCAATTTATCATTAAATGCAAGTAAGATTGATGCCTACTTTAAGCGAAATTTGTTTTACCATGGTATAGCAGTTAACGATTCGTTGCTTGTACTATCATCAATTTTAGGCGATGTGATTGTTGTTGACCGAGGGTTCAAAGTTATTGACGTAATCGACCAGAGCACAATTGGCGTTCGAAGCAATACCAACTTTTTGTACTACCAACAGTCAGGAACGCTATGGCTTGCCCTAAACAACGGAATTGCCAGCGTTGAGCTTATGTCGCCCTTTAGGTACTGGAACGAGTCGGTTGGCGTTGATGGTGTTCTTTCCGATGTGGCAAGCAAAGGCAACTATTTGTACGTGGCAACCGGTAGTGGCTTATTTTACATTGAACGGCAAACCGACGAAACTTTCAAACCCGATAGATTTAAACGTCTTGAGGGTAACTACGAACAGGCTTGGCAGTTCCTTTACTTTCAGGAACCTACCGATACGGCTCTCCTTAATCCGCTATGGTACGGCAGTAACAAAAACACACATTTACTGGTAGCCACCAGAATTGGCGTATTTGAAATTAATAAAAGTACTGCCCATAGAATTAGCAAGGTGGAATTGCCCTACGTTTTGCATCAGTGCCGATTTAACCGTTCTTATCTATTTGTTGGGCACGAAAATGGCATATCGCGAATGAGGTATGTCTCAGGGAAATGGGGCGATGAGGTGTTACTTTGCAAGACTCACCATAAGATAGTTAGTATAGGCGAGGACAAAGAAGGAAATATCTGGTTCTCCGAAAACATGGGAGGCGTTGGACGCATTATCAATGCTCAGTCGGAGAAAGGAACTTTTGAAATTACTAAGTTTGATACTTCGCAAGGATTACCAGATATGTCCTATGTTAGAGTTTTTGACATATACGATCCTATTCTGTTTATAGTGGGCTCTGATTTTTTTTCTTTTAATAGTAAAACCAATAGATTTGAGCCATTCGACATAAAAACAATAAAGATTGAGGAATGGTTTGCCAGTAGAAACGACACCTTGATGTGGCGTAGGATTAGCAACCGTCTTTTAACTGATCAGTACGTAACGCACCTCCACGATTCCATTTCGTGGGTATCGACCGATAAGGGCATTTTTCAGGTTCGACCTGCTAAAGGTTATAGCTACTTCAGCTTACCCGCACCTATTATTCGCAGGGTTGTCAATCGCGATTCAATACTATTCAATGGAACTAATTATAACCGATTTGATTGTGATACCATTTTTGGGATACCTTTCCCAAAAAATCTATCGGAGCCTAAAATCGATTTAGGAATAGTATTGCCATACAACCGAAACTCGATAGTTTTTTACTATTCATGGCCATACTTTGAATCGGATGAGCCTTGCCAGTTCAGTTACCAACTTGTTGGTAACGATGAGGGATGGTCGGAATGGTCAACCGATTTTAGAAAGGAATATACTAATCTTCCCGAAGGGAATTACGCTTTTAAGGTAAAAGCACGGAGTACTTTTGGAATAGAGAGCCCCATTGCAGAGTTTTACTTTGAAGTAAAATCGCCTTGGTATAGAACAGTTTATGCCTACATTGGATATGCAATATTAGGAATTTTGCTAATATACCTCATTGTTATTATATGGCATTACAAACTTATTCGTGAACGCGATAAGCTTGAACGTTTGGTAAAGGAACGAACCCAGGAAATCCTATTGCAAAAGGAGGAACTCCAGGTACAAGCTGAGCATCTAAGAGAAACCTATGAGTGGATATCGGAAAAAAATGCCATGCTCGAAAAACAAAAGAGCGAAATTGAGGAGCAAAAGCAAAAACTTGAAGAGATAAACGCCACGAAAAATAAGTTCTTCAGAATTATAGCTCACGACCTTCGAAATCCTATAAGTACACTTGTAAACTCAACAGCATTTCTTTTAACCGATATCGATACGCTAAGCTCTGAAAAGACAAAGCGGTTTATGGGAGAGCTGAATAGATTAGCTTTAACCACATACGGCTTGCTCGAGAACCTTCTGGACTGGTCGTCGAACGAAATGGGTGACATTCAGAATAAGCCCAAAAGGGTTTCCCTTTCCCTTGTTGTAAATCAAAATATCGAGCTAGTTCAAAACCGTTTAACAGAGAAAAATATCAGCCTGTCGGTTGATGTGCCCAATACCATTGAGCTATATGTTGATGAGAACATGCTGAATACCGTTCTGCGTAACCTGATTAGTAATGCGGTTAAGTTTACAAAAACCAATGGCAACATCTCGATTAGCGCTTCAATTGCCGATTCGGATTGTATCATTCAAGTGAAAGATAATGGCATAGGCATTCCCGAACAAAATATAGATAAGCTTTTTAGAATTGATAAAAGCGTTGTAACCCCTGGAACACAAAACGAAAAGGGTTCAGGATTGGGATTGCTTCTATGTAAGGAGTTTGTGGAAAAGATGGGAGGAACCATTTCGGTATATAGCAAGCAAGGCATTGGAACTACATTTACACTTAAATTTCCTGTTGATATTCTTTAATTTTGCTATCGGTTTTTATCGATCCATTAAACCATAGAGGAAAGGTGAAATCAAACGGATAAAACTAAATCAAATGGCTATGAAGCGGATTAAATCCATTTTTACAACCATGCTATTCCTTTCCCTGGCAATAGGTATTGTATATGCACAGGAAAAAAAGGATGATACAAGCGAACCCTATACCTTTACCGATGTTAAGGTTATTCCTACCACATCGGTTAAGAATCAGAACAGGTCAAGTACCTGCTGGAGTTTTTCGGGGGTGGCTTTTTTGGAATCGGAATTGCTCCGAATGGGAAAACCAGCTGTTGACCTTTCGCCAATGTTTGTTGTTCGTAACATGTATGCCATGAAAGCCGACAGATATGTAAGATTCAATGGCGCCAACAACTTTGCTCCTGGAGGTTCATTCTTCGATGTGCTGGAGGCTATCAAACGCTTTGGAATTGTTCCTATGGATGTTTATCAGGGTTTAAACTATGGTGAGGACTCACATGTGCATGGCGAGGTTGATGCCGTTACCAAAGCCTTTGTCGATGCCATAGTCAAGAATCCCAACCGAAAGCTATCAACCGCATGGAAAATGGCTTTCGATGGTATTCTCGATGCCTACTTTGGAACTATCCCACAAAATTTCACCTATAACGGGAAATCCTATACCCCTGAATCGTTTGCAAAAGAGTTGGGAATAAATCCCGATGATTACATAGTAATTACCTCGTTCAGCCATCATCCTTTCTATCAAAAATTTGTTTTGGAATTACCCGATAACTGGATACATGGCGAGGCTTATAACGTACCCTTAACTGATTTTGATAGGATTATTGAGTATGCCATTGATAATGGCTACCCTGTAGCCTGGGCTAGCGATGTTAGCGATAAAGGGTTTAACTGGGGTAAAGGTGTAGCCATTGTTCCCGATTTTGAAGACAAAGAAAATGCCGGATCCGATAAGGAACGTTGGACTCAACTCTCGAACCGCGAAAAAGAAAAAACTTTATACTCGTTCGAGAAACCGGTTAAAGAGATGAATATCACACAGGAAATTAGGCAACTTGCTTTTGATAACTACCAAACTACCGATGACCATGGAATGGTTCTGGTTGGTAAGGCGACGGATCAGCTTGGGAACATATACTATAAAGTTAAGAACAGCTGGGGAGCCGATGGAAAATATAAAGGTTACTTTTATGCCTCCAGGGCATTCGTCCTTTACAAATCAACTAATATCATGGTGCATAAAAAGGCTATCCCTGTGGATATATTAAAAAGACTTGGATATTAACACATACCCAAACTTTTTATCCGCCCATTCGTTTAACTATTTTGGGCGGATTTTTTATTTGTATGATATAATATTTATAAATTTACATGCTGATAAAGACTTAGGCTATGACAAATCTTTACATCAAGGGAACTTCTAAAACTCCGGAAATCGATTTTAAACCTGGTATTCTTCAAATATCAGGGCGTTCAATTGCTGAGGATGCTGTTGCTTTTTACCAACCCGTAATTAAATGGATTGAAGATTACCTAAAAAAGCCTGAGCCTTTAACCAGGCTTAACCTGAAAATGGAGTATATCAATAGCGGCTCAAATCGGTTTATATTTTCTATAATGAGGATGCTCGATGAGGCATACTCTCAGGGTCACAACGTAGTTATAAACTGGTACTACGAGGAGGATGATGATACCATAAAGAATTTAGGACGCGATTTTCAGGCACTTGTAAAAGCACCATTTAAGATGGTTGAAATAATTTAGTCATCATCATCTGCCATTTCTTTAGTTTCTAATTGAGGGTTGTTCAATTCACTGAAGTTTTCTGTAGGGAAGTGGATGACTAACCATGCAATGTCACGGACAAAATCAACTTTACCAACCTCCACGCTAATAATGTCAAGGCCTGTGCGTTTTTTCAGATCTTCGATAAGTTCTGTTCTCTTATCGGGGGTAATAAGTTCAATTTTCTCGTAAACTATCACTTTCTGTGATAGGTGTTTAATAAAGAGACCTTTTTCAAGGATTAGTGCCACGCCTAAAAGGGCAAAATTTGAGAATAACAGCTCAGCATAGCTAACCTTTTTCGACGAAATGGCATTTATTAGCGATATGGCAATTATGAAGAAAAGATAGGTCATCTCCTTGATTGGAATAGGATTTGTTCGGTATCGGATTATACCAAATACCGCAAAAAGCCCCAAGGCAAAACCAAGTTGTAACTTCACATTTGCAAGTAAAAAACACATAAAAAAAACCACTACTGTCCGACAAAAAAAAGTAGAATAAGGGGGTTTCACCCGAAGGATTCGCCCCCGATGTTGTAGATTTGTTTTGCATACAAAATCACAACATGAGCAAAAATAAGGAAATAAAATTAGTCGG
>JBFMGQ010000016.1:0-65714 GCA_040752515.1 Bacteroidota bacterium
ACTAATTTTATTTCCTTATTTTTGCTCATGTTGTGATTTTGTGTGCAAAACAAATCTACAACATCGGGGGCGAATCCTTCGGGTGAAACCCCCTTATTCTACTTTTTTTTGTCGGACAGTAGTGACTTTTTATACTTATTTTGACTTTCAAAGTTTAAATACCAAACCAGTAATGGAGGTTGCTATAATTGCTTGAAGGTATTATTTTGATTAGCCCTGATCATTCAGTGGGTTTTCCACTGAGAATATGGTTTTCGGGGTTATTCTATTGCACATTTACTTTTGTGTAATTCTATTTTTTTGTTTTAAACCTAATAATTTGTTTAGTATGCGATTACAAACAATATTTTTAATTATAGCAACGCTAGTTGCAACCAAACTATTTGCTCAAAACGTCATAAAAGGGACTGTTTTAAATGAGAATAATGTTCCTGTTGAAGGTGCCAATGTTTTTATTCCGATGTTGGTAAAAGGCACCACAACAAGTTCAAGGGGGGAGTTTGAGTTTAATAATTTACCCAAAGGAAGGTTCGATTTGCAGGTTTCGTATATTGGATATGCCAATCAAATAGTATCAGTAAATCTGGCTGGGGAAGAGGTGAATTTAATTGTAAAACTCGCCCATGCGAGTATTGAAGCCGAAGCGGTTGTAGTTCCGGCTGGTTACAATACAACCCAGCATCAGAATGCTGTAAAGATTGATATAATGAGGTTGAATGAACGTCACCGAATACCTTCACCAAACTTTATGGAAATGCTGACATCTGTGCCTGGAGTTGACATGATTAGCAAGGGGAATGGCGTTACTAAACCCGTTATCAGAGGCCTTTCCATGAATGATGTGCTGGTGCTCAGCAATGGCGTCCGCTTCGAGAACTACCAGTATTCCAGTCATCACCCTTTAGGAATCGATGAGTTTGGGATTGAATCGGTTGAGGTCATCAAGGGGCCAGCCTCGCTACTTTATGGCTCCGATGCCATTGGTGGAGTGATTAACTTCATTAAGGAACGACCTGCAGCTGAAGAAAAGATGGAGGGTGACTATAATCTTCAGCTATTTTCAAATTCACTCGGTATGGTCAATAATATAGGCATTAAGGCTTCGGGTGGTAAATTCCATGGTGGTGCAAGGGTAGGTCAAAAAACTCATGCTGATTACCTTCAAGGAGGAGGTACTTTTGTCCCTAATTCCAGATTTAACGAGCACTCTGTAAAGTTGAATGGTGGATTTAATGGTAAGTTGATGACAACCAATTTTTTCTACGACTTCAACCTACAAAACTTAGGTCTTGTGGAAGAGGAAGCAATTAATGAAATAGCTGGTAGGGGTCGAAAACCTTCAATTTTTTACCAGCAGCTTGGCACCCATTTGGTTTCATCACAGTCAAAGATATTTTTAGGTAAAACAAAAGTTGATGTAAATGCTTCGTTGCAATCAACCGAACTTACCCACTTTGGAGAACCTAATGAGTATGAGTTGCAAATGCGGCTAACAACGTTAATCTATGAGGCTAAGGTCTTGCTTCCATCAAGTCCAGGAAACGACTATATTTTTGGTGCTCAGGGAATCAATCAATGGAATACCAATATTAACAATCGTGAAACTATTCTTTTGCCTAATGCTCTAACCCTAGGTTACTCGCTTTTTGGATTAGCGCAGCAAACCGTTGGAAAATTTCGCTTTCAAACCGGGCTGAGGTTCGATGCAAGGAAACTGGAGTCCGATGAGGTGGGCATTGCAAATCAAACTAATTATAGGCCAAGCGTAAACAGGATGTTTGATAATATAACGGGTTCGGTTGGAGCAACATATAGGGGTAACGAGAACCTCATATTTAGGCTAAATGGTGCGGCTGCATACCGAAATCCTAACCTTGCTGAGTTAACATCAAATGGTCCTCATGAAGCACGCTATGAGATTGGCGATGTTGCACTTAAACCAGAAAAATCGTTTGAGTACGATATTAGTGCCCATTACCATATCGATAACCTACTTGTTGATGTTGCAGTTTTTTTCAATTCCATTACCAATTACATTTACATTGCACCAACCGGATTGTTTAATAGAGGTTTGCCTGAATACCGATATAATCAGAATGATGCTTACTTATATGGTGGAGAATTTGCATTGCATTTTCATCCCAAATCGGTTCAGTGGATTCATTTTGGGACAAACTATTCCTATGTACTAGGGAAAAATCGTGATGGGGACTATCTGCCCTTTATTCCAGCAAGTAAACTGGCATTTGAAACCGGTTTTATGGGAAATAAAATAGGCTTTTTCAGTAATCCATACTTTCTGGTAAAAATCAATTCCGCATTTCCCCAAAACAATATAGCTTACGATGAAACTACTACACCAGGATATTTTTTGGTAAACCTATCGTTGGGTGCTAGTTTTAGTTTAGGCAATCAACCTTTTGAATTAAACATGTCGATTCAAAACCTACTCGACAAAAAGTATGTTGACCACCTGTCAACATTAAAGGAGGTTGATTTTTATAACCCAGGACGAAATATCTCTTTGACATTGAAAATCCCGTTTCAAGCTTCAATACGTTAGACAAAAAAGGCTGCCCAATTTGGGCAGCCTTTTTTTCTGTTTTTTTGACTGGTTACTTTCCAAGTTCACGGACAAATGCTCCGGAATAGCCTAATCCTATAATTTTAGCCAAATCGGCAGTAGCCTCTTCGGGTGTGGAGTATTTGCCAATACAGTATCGATATATTCCATCGTATCCGCGGTAAACCATTACATCGGAAAGTTCTGTAAACTGCTTTATGCTTTTAGGCTTTTGGAGTGCAAGGAATTGAATGGTGTATCCTGGATGTTCGCGGTTAATTCTTACCCAAACATTGTTATACCCATGACTTCGAACTTTTTGGAGCAATTCCTCAATTTCTTGAACATTTTCGGTATTTCCCACACTATATCTGTAGTATCCGTTAGGCGATATGGTTACACTAACGCTGTCAATTTTAAAATAATTGTAATCAACAGGGTGGAGCGATGCCATTAGCTGTACTGAATAGGTAGCCTTGGCAAGCATTGCAGTGCTTGAGGTTTTGCTAAAGTCCATGCGAGGTGTAGGGGCTGCTGTTGGGGGAGGAGTGGGTGGTAATGCTTTAGCGGGCTTAGTTTCTGGCTTTGGCTTTTCAACTTCGCGTTTGGGTTCTTTCTTTATAGGCTGTTTAACCTCCTCCTTTTTGGGTTGAGGTTCTACAACGCTTGGTTTCTCGGCTGGTTTTGCTTCAGGCTTAGGTTCTGGTTTTACTTCGGGTTTAGGTTCTTCCTTAGGCATTTCGAGCTGGGCAACAGGTTGCTCAACAAGTTTTGGATTTAGCATTAGGCTTGCCTGATATTCTGACTTATTGGGTTTGGCTGGTATTTTCAAGGCTGTTTTTGTTTCCTCAAAACCTTCGCCCTGGGCTAGCACTGTGTAGTCGCCGGGTTTAATTTTAAAGTTATACTGCGATTTTCCTTTAACGGTTTGCTTTTCTACTATTTCGCCATTGGAATTATTGATAATGTTTATGTTATAGAATTTATCCAGTGGTGCATTGTCGGCCAGCATGAGGTTTAGCTTTACATCGACCAGAGGCAGTATTTCAACTTCGGCAATGTCGAGTTTGCCGAAACCATCGGGAGTGTATTTAGATAAATAGCCCGACGATAAACCGGTTGGGAAAAAGAAAACCTCATCGTCGGTAGTATTCAATGGATAACCAACGTTTTTAACATTAGGACTTCCCTGAAGGTTTGTGAAGAACACATCATACCCGCCCATGTTGTTATGTCCCTGAGAGCTGAAAAAGAGGTATTTCTCATCGGGAGTAAGGAAAGGCGTTGCCTCGTCGAAAGGGGTGTTAACGTTAGGTCCAAGATTTATGGGATCGCTCCATTTGCCATTGTTAACGGTTGAGACCCAAATGTCAAAGCCACCTTGCCCGCCCTTGCGGTCGCTGGTAAAGTAAACCGTGTTACCATCGCGGGTAACACAAACATGGGTTTCGTTGAACTTAGAGTTTATTGGTTTGGCTGCCTTTACCGGCGATGACCATTTACGCTTTTGTAAAAAACTTACAACAATATCGGAGTTTTTGGGGTCGTTTTCAATCAGATATAGTTCAGTCCCTTCCCATGATAGGTATGAGGTGGTTAAGGTTTTACTACCTAAATTTCGGGTGATATCAACCGGTTTTGCCCAAAGGCCATCCTCGCCTTTTTTTGCAACGAATATTTTATTCCCGTTAGAGGTTCGGGTTGTATAGGCAAGTGTGTTCCCATCGCCCGATACTACTGGGTTGAAGTTATCGTTTTCATTGTTAAAATCGGGACCCAACCGATTAAACTTGAAACCAATAGGGGTATTCTGAAGTTTTTTTGCGTTTTCGCAGCTGGCAATGGCGTGTTCTGCCATTCGTTGGGCTTGCTCATCTTTAGGTTTAATGTATTTCTTGTATTCCTGGAATGATTTTAGGGCATTGTCAAAATCGTTTTGATACAAATAGGCCATTCCAAGGTGATAATAGGCTTCAGGCGGAGCGTTGGGTTCTTTAAGCGATTTAGCATCGTATTTTTCCGAAACTTTCGTTGTAGCCTCTTCCAAATAGCTGATGGCTTCCGACTTTCTGTCGGGGGTTTTGAGCAAGCAGTATGCAATCTTAAATTTCAAATTAGCACTTTCAGGAAATTTTTTAAGAGCTTTTGCATAGGTGTCGGCTGCTTTTGAGAAATTGCCTTCAGCCATGAAGTATTCAGCATCGGTTTCAAGTGTAAAAATTGCATTCCAATCCTGGCCGAATCCTTCAACTGAACAGCAAACTAAAACGATTATGTATAACAAGGAAAACCTAAAGCTGCGCATAGTTTTAAGCATTAACAATGATTTTAACGTAAATATTGCAAAAATGTTGGTAAAAGTCAACACTTGAGCTAATTATTTAGGCATAGCCTTTACTTAAGTCTCTTATTTAAAAGTATAGATATTCGATAAATCCTAAAGGAACTGTAGTTTTACTTCCTTTAAAAATTTATCCTGTAAAATGTTAGCAATTCGTTTCACAACAGTTCTGCGAATCTCCAGTTCAACTGGCAGGTTAGGGTCTTGGTGCGCAACGTTTATGCAGGTTCCAATAACAAATTCAATGCTATCGCTTTCCAGAATGAGTTTTACCAGTTCGTCGGCAGGGCCCTTGCCAAGATTAGTGTTCTCATTGTATGTTTCCAGAATGGTGTTAACCTTACTTAGGGTAAGAATTCCTTCGGTAACCAAATCGGCACCTTCCATGTGGCTAATTGGTGGTAAATCGGGGTCGGTAAATTCTAAGCTGTCCTCCACGTTACGTTTTAGCTCGCGTGCAATAATATCGACTGTTGTTGCGCCGCAAATAGCCCTTTTCCCTTCAAAGGTGTCAAATATCTTGGCAAGTTTAGTATCGTTCTCTTTTTCGTAGGGAGGGCCGGTGCATATTAAGAGTTTTCGGGGGTTTCGGAAATATATGGTTACGCATGATGCATCATCTTTGGGGTGGTAGCCATCGTTTAAGCAAGCCATGTTCACCACCTTGGTGCTAAGCTTACGAGCCGAAATATCGGGTTCATTTTTTACCATTCGTTTTACGAACTCGCGCGCCTCATCGCCCCAGCCAAAGGGATAATCGGCTGAGCCCAGCCCCGATTGGGTTATACCATCGGACCAAAGTATTATTCTGTCCTCCTTTTGGGGGATAAACGAGCAAAACTTTAACTCCTTTCCGGCATTCTTTTCACTATTCAGGATGATACATTGCCATTCGGGTTCAAGTTCTTCCGTTCCGCGCATGATAAGGCATTGAGGGTTGTCGTATTCCAGTATGCGGGTTTCGCCGTTGTGGTCAATGTCAACTATGGAAAAGGTTGAGTAACTCATTTTCCGGACAGAGCAAACCGGAAGGGTGTTCATGATAATTTCAGCAATGGTGTTAATCTCTTTATGTTCAATGGTAAAATTAAGAGCCATGGTCGATGTAAGGGTAGCCAGAATATTAGCCTTAACGCCATGTCCCATGCCATCGGACAAGACAATGATGGTGCGTTCCTCATCCTGGAGCCTTCGCGAGTAAAAAACATCCCCGCAAATACGCTCCTCATCGTGATTCTTTTGCTGGCAGTTTACCTCTATAAAAAACTTGCTCGACATGGTTTCCGGTTGCTATGCTTTATCGTTGCTGTTTTTCCCCTCGCGGTATGTTTTGATGATTGAGTTAAGCATTTTTTCGGTTTCCGATGCCCCTTCGCCCAATAGAAAGCCAATATTTTGAACCATAGCCAGGTTCTTGTCAATAACTTCGGTTATACGCTTAATAACCTCCTCTTTCTGAACCTCGGGCGCATACATATCGCGTATAACGGCCCCCACAATGCTATTGGGTTTTATGGTAAATACTGAAAGGTTTAGCAGTTTATCCTTATACATCACATCGCGGTTCAGTATATCGGTGTTATTTTGGAGCACACTGGTAAAAAGGTTGTGGATGTTGTAGGGGAGCAGGGTTTTAAGGTCGGCGCCAATAAGTCCGGGGATTATTTCGTTGATTTCCAAAGCATCGTCGCCTAGCAAATCGATGAAGCTTTGGTTGCTCTGCAGAACTTTCATTTTTTTGTCGATAAGCACCACCGCCGAAGGCAACTTCTTTAGCATGGCGGTTATGGTTTCTGTAGCTTCCCTGGCTGCCTCCTGCTCCGTTCGTGCTTTCTTTTCCGATTCCCTGAGAGCTTCCTGGGTCTTGGCGAGTTTTTCGTTGGTTGCCTGAAGGGTTTTAATGTATTCCTGTCGTTTCTTTAGGGTGAAGTTTAGGCACATGTCGGTATGGGCAAGCCCCGAGGCAACTGCCGAGGCAAAATCGTAACACGATGAATAGCCGCAAGCCTCACAGCCTGAATCCCGCCCCACAAACTCTTTGTCAATCACCTTAAGCACCTCTTCAAGTTTGTGCTCATTTGGTGTGGGTAAGCGTTGGTCGTCGATTGTGAAGCTCCTCGAAAAATTGCCAAGGCTGTTTTTGGCAATATTCTTTTCCCATTTCTCGCGGTCGAACGTTTTTAAACGCTTGTTGGCGTAGTTTACCACCATGGTTCGTCTAATAAACTTTTTACCGCCGCGTGAGGTTCCCGGCCCCATAAGGCAACCCTCACAGTAAAACAGGTTGAAGTGTCGGTTTATTAAATCGATACTGGTTTCGAACTGCTCAAGCGCCTGAAGGGTGTTGTTGGGGCCATTGGTGCTGATTACCGTTCCGGTTAGCAGATCCTCGCTTATATCAACCGCCTGCAGTATTCCACGCCCTATAGGGAATAGCGAACCTTTGTATCCAATGGGTTCATCAAATTCGGAGTATTCCATGTTGCTCTCCTTGATATTGAACTCATCAAACAGTTCCCTTAACTCAACAAACGTCAGGTTCTCATCAATCCTGCGTTCGTCGTCGTATAGTTTGATTTCTTCCTTGCTTTGAATGCAAGGGCCTATGAGAACAACCTTAATGTTGGATCCGTATTCCTTTCTAACTGCCATGGCGGTTGCCACCACTGGTGATATAATAGGGGCAAGGTTTTGAGCAATTTCGGGGTGGTATTTCTCAACCATCGATACCACTACCGGGCACATGCTGGTAATAAAGTATTTGCCCTTAAAGTCATCAAAAAGTTTTTTATACTCCCGGGCAACTAGGTCAACGCCAAAGGTTACCTCGCATACGTAGGTAAAACCAAGTTGCTTTATCATTTGTACAAATTTCCGGTAATCGGTAATGTCGGCAAATTCACCCGATATACTTGGCGAGCAAATGGCTGCTACGGGTTCATTACCTTTAAGAAGTTCCAAAACTTCTTTTTTCGACGACTTATAGCTAACGGCATTAACCGGACAAATATTCAAACAGCTGCCACATCCCACGCAACGACTATCGATGATTCGAGCATAGTTTTGGCCAGCCTTTACCTCAATAGCTTTTACAGGGCATACCCTAACACATGCATAGCAATTTATGCAGGTTCGCTCGTCTATGCTAAATAGTTTCGACATTATGCAATCTATTTCCTACAGTAATTCGTTTGTCAGTATATCAATGATGTTATTCTCATCTACGCCGGTGAATAGCTTACCGTTAACGGAAATGTTAGGTCCCTCAGAACAGTTGCCAAAACAATGCCCGCCATGGAAATTTACTTTGTCTTTCAAGTCGTGATCATCCAAAAACTTCATTAATGCTTTAAGCGTAGCCTTGTTACCTCTTGCAAAGCAAGAACTACCTAAACATATAATCACCTCAGCCCTTTTATTCATTGTAATGTTATCAATATAACACTGTTTTCAAAAAGCTAATATAGGGGTTGGTTTACAAATAATGCCTGAAATTTAATCATTTTTTAAATCAAATCGCTTATCTGTAATCGTTTTAAATAATTAAAATATTGATACTAAGCGAACAAATTTTATAATGTTTTATTAAATTGTTCCGTGATTAACAAAGCTAAAATCTTTGTAATGTATTGAATGATTTGTAGTTATATATTTGTTAGTTATTTAACACTATATTCTTTGCGAGTCATCCACGATGGTTTAAGTATTTTAAATAGATATGTCGAACGCTGAAAAAATTGAGGAGATTTTAGATCGTTACAGCTATTCGGGTCCCGATAGCCTTATCCCAATTCTTCAGGATATTCAAAACGAACTGGGTTCCCTTAACGAGGAGGCTATTGTATTAGTTGGACGTAAACTAAACATGCCTACTTCAAAAATTTATGGTTTAGCCACATTCTACAATCAATTTAAGTTTGAGAGCAAAGGAAAAAATCATATATGCCTTTGCAATGGAACATCCTGCAGGTTAAAGGGTGCAAAATGGAACATGGTTTACCTGGAGGAAAACCTGAAACTGAAAAACGGACAAACCACCCGTAACGGACAGTTTAGCCTTGAAGTGGTTACCTGCATGGGTGCTTGTGATCATGGCCCGGTTATTTCCATTAACGAAGAATATTACCGGGAAGTTGATCCGGAAAGACTCAAAACAATTCTTAACGACTTAACCCAGGAGTAACCATGGCTCGGTGCGACTCAAAAGCAGAATTGAACTTTCTAAAAGAAGAAGTAATCCCACATCTTCACGATGAATTGTGGACTGCCGAGGTAAATGCAAAACTTAGTGCCATTAGGCACGAACGGGTCAGACAGCCAGTGATATTTATTGGCATTACAACCTCGTCGGTTGTTGCAGGGGCTTTAAAGACCAAAGCTGCAATAGAACAATATTTAGATGATTATGCCATTGATGCCGATTTGATATGCGTTGGAAGCCATGGCTTATGTTCCCGAGAACCAATTGTCGAAATTCAATTACCCGGTAGAGCTCGAGTTGCCTTTACTAATGTAACCGACGATAAGATAAATTCAATACTCGACGGAGCGCTAAACGGTTTTATTCAGCCCGAGAATGCCCTCTTCCAGTACCATTCCGATATTCATGAACCCTGGCATGGCATACCTTTTAGGCATGAGCTGCCATTCTTCAAAAAACAAAACAGAGTTTTGCTAAAAAATGCGGGCATCATTTGCCCCGACAGCATTGCCGAGTATATTGCCCATGGCGGCTATAGGGCATTAGCCAAATCGTTTCGAAAGTTCACCTGCGACGATATTTGCCGTATTGTTGAGGAAAGTGGCTTGCGCGGTAGGGGAGGTGGGGCATACCCTACGGGTATTAAATGGCGCAAAGCTTTACAGGTAGCCACCAACGAACGCTACCTGATTTGCAATGCCGATGAGAGCGACCCGGGTGGTTTCATGGATAGGTTGCTCATTGAGAGCGATCCCCATAGAATTATCGAGGGCATTATTTTAAGCTCCTATGCCATTTCGGCCAATAAGGCCATTGTTTATATCCGCGATAGGTATAGGATAGCCATTAAACGCATTCAAAATGCAATTGACCAGGCATATGAGATTGGCTTGTTGGGTTACGATATACTGGGGAGTGGTTATTCACTCGACATAGAGGTTCGGAAAGGGCCAGGAGCGTATGTTTGTGGCGAGGAAACAGCTCTGATTAAAAGCCTTGAGGGGAAACGGGGTATGCCAAGCATCAAACCGCCCTACCCATCTGAAATTGGACTAAGTGGCAAGCCCACAATCATTAATAATGTTGAGACATTAGCCAATATCCCTGAAATTATTAATAATGGTTCACAGTGGTTTGCTTCATTAGGAACCGAGAGCTCAAAAGGTACAAAGATTTTCTCAATTAACGGCCAGGCTGCTCAAACCTGTTTGGTGGAGGTAAGCTTTGGGAATACCCTTGCCTTACTCCTCGAGCTAGCTGGTGGAGTAAAGGATGGAAGGACTTTCAAAGCTTTGCATTTGGGAGGCCCCTCGGGTGTAAGTGTTACTGCCGATGAACTTGATGCTCCTATCGATTTTGATGAACTTCCAAAAAGGGGTATAATAGTTGGTTCTGGTGGCGTTCAGGTACTCGACGATACAGTCTGTATGGTCGACTTGGTAAAGTATTTCATGCATTTCATTCGCAACGAGAGTTGCGGTAAGTGCATTCCCTGCCGTGAAGGCTCAAACCGAATGTATCAAATCCTCGATAATATCTCGAAACGTCCTGTTAGCACCGAAGGCCATAATACACTGGAGCGGTTTAAGGGTGTTATTCAGCTCGAGACGCTAGCTGAGGTAATGCGCGATACATCGCTTTGCGGCTTAGGCCAAACTGCCCCCAAGCCAATACTTAAAGCCTTGAAATCGTTTCGGGAGGAATTTGAAGAGCACATCTTCGATCGTAAGTGTAGGGCCAGCGTTTGCCGCGATTTACGGACTTTTTACATCGATATTGATAAATGCACAGGTTGCACGGCTTGTGCCAAGAAATGCCCAACACAGGCCATTTATGGAACGCCCCGATCGCCTTACTTTATCGTGGAGGAGCGTTGTATTGGTTGTGGAATTTGTCAGGAAACCTGCAAGTTTGGAGCTGTTTTCTTCAAGTAAAGTTAAGCTGCTATGAACGTTAACATCGAAGTAAATAATAGAACAATACAGGCACACAAAGGTGAGACCATTCTTGAAGCCCTTAACCGTAACGGTATCAGAGTGCCAACATTATGCAATATGGCCGATTTGACACCAACCGGAGCTTGTAGGCTTTGTGTTGTTGAGGTTGATGGCCGCGATAACCTTGTTACTTCATGCTCACATATCGTGGAGGAGGGCATGCGAATAAATACACACTCGCCAAGGGTAGTGAGGGCGCGCAAAACTTTAGTTGAACTTTTGCTTGCAAACCACCCTGATGATTGCCTTTACTGCGAACGGAATGGTTCATGCGAGCTGCAGGATTTGGCTGCCGAATTGCATATCCGCGAACGGAAAGTTTTGCGTAAGTCGTTTACTCAAAAGCTCGACCTATCGAGTCCAAGCATAGTTCGTGATCCTGCAAAGTGTATTCTTTGTGGGAGATGCATTAGAATATGTGACGAGGTTCAATCAGTATCGACCTTTGAGTTTGTTAACCGAGGTTGCAACATGTATGTGGGAACCACCATGTCGCGCGATTTGAACTTCTCCAACTGTATTGGTTGTGGACAGTGTGTGTTGGTTTGTCCCACAGGTGCTTTGCACGAGCGGCAGAATGTTGCCGAGGTTATGGATGCCCTCAGCAATCCAGATATAATTCCTATTGTGCAAATTGCTCCGTCCATATCTGTTTCAGTGGCAACGGAGTTTGGGCTTAAACCCAGTAAGGATCTTAATGGCCTCCTCTACACCGCTCTGCGGAAAATTGGGTTTAAGTACGTATTTGATACCGCTGTAGCTGCCGACATTGCTACAAGTGAGATGGCATCGGAGTTAATTGCCCGCAAGGAAAGTGGTAGCAGTTTACCCATGTTCTCGTCGTGTTGCCCTGCTTGGGTCAAGTTTGTTGAGCAATGGTATCCCGATTACATTCCGGCACTTAGTGCCGTTAAATCGCCCCAGCAAGTAATGGGATCGCTAATCAGAAACTACTTTGCTTCGGCTAATGGTATTAACCCGTCTAAAATATTTTCCGTTTCTGTAATGCCATGTTTAGCCAAAAAGTTTGAGGCTCAACGTGAGGAGATGACCACTCGTGGCCTTTCCGATGTCGATACAGTTATCTCAACCCGTGAACTGGTAAGATTGATAAAGCTTTACGGTATCGATATTCAGGGTGTTGAACCGCAACATGCCGATAAGCCTTTCAGTATTCGGAGTTCTGCTGGTAAACTTTTTGGGGTATCGGGTGGTTCGGCCGAGGCTCTGGCACGTATGGTTTACTTTAAATTAACTTCAAAGGAAATTAACGATACTAAAATAAACGAAATTAAAATCGTTGCAGGAGTTAAAGCCTATTCATTTAATGCTGCCGGAAAAACTTTCACTTTTGCTGTTGTAAATGGACTAAAAAATATTCACTCAATCCTACCTGTTTTGGTTAACGGTGATGTGAGATTGGATTACATTGAGGTTATGGCATGCCCTGGGGGTTGCGTAAACGGCGGAGGTCAGCCCTATGTTGAAGACGAAAAATTTGTTAAGATGAGGGCTAAAACTATTGCAGAAATTGATGAGGCAGAGGGTATTAAGTGTGCTGCCCGCAACCCAGTGGTTCAAGCCATTTACGACGAGTTTTTAGGTGAAGCTGGGGGCGAAAAATCGAAAAGGTTTTTATACACCCGATATTCAAAGAGGGAGGTTTTACTTTAATGTTGAAATAATTCAACCGAAGCATGGCGGAAAATCGGGAAAAACGGAAATTGGTTTATACCATAAAAGAGCTTTGCAGGGTTTGCTATACCTGTGTTAGGGAGTGCCCGGCTAAGGCAATTAAAATTGTCAATGGTCAGGCCGATGTCATTTCCGAAAGGTGTATAGGTTGCGGTAATTGCGTTAAGGTTTGCAGCCAGGATGCAAAGGTGTTTCTGCTTACCCGAAACGAGGTAAAGAACATGTTACAAAGCGGTGAGCAGGTTGCTGCCCTGGTGGCGCCCAGTTTCCCGGCAGAGTTTATAGAGATTGACGATTACCGCCGATTTGTTGGCATGCTTAGGGCTTTGGGGTTCAGCCACGTTTTTGAGGTTGCTTTTGGTGCCGATCTGGTGGCTAACCGCTATAAATCGTTGCTTGAGGATAGATCAGGCAAAGGCTATATATCCAGCGATTGCCCGGCAATTGTTACGTATATCCGATACTATCATCCCGAACTTGTTGAAAATTTAGCCCCAGTTGTATCGCCTATGATTGCTATCAGCAGGGTGGTTAAGCGTATCGATAGTAATCTCAAACAGGTTTTTATTGGCCCATGTATTGCCAAAAAGGACGAATCCGATGAGATTGACGAGGCCCTTACATTTAGGGAATTACGGGCACTTTTTGAGCAGGCCAATTTAACCCCCGATAGTGTTGAGCCTTCGGATTTTGACCCACCACATGCCGGTCGTGGTGCAATATTCCCTGTTAGCCGAGGATTGATGCAAACCGTGAACATATTTGACGATTTAATAGAAGGAAATATCACTGTTGCCGAAGGTCGTATAGGTTTTCAGGAAGCCATTAAGGAATGGGAATCGGGCAACTTAAAGGGGCAAAACCTTGAATTGCTTTGCTGCGAGGGTTGTATCATGGGGCCAGGCATGTCGCCTGGGGGTAAACGCTTTGAGCGTAAAACCTACATCAGTTCCTACGCCCGCAATAAGGTAACCCCCAACCAACTGAAAGAATGGGAGGTTGCCATTTCTCAGTTTTCAAACCTCGATTTATCGCGCGGTTTTACACCCGACGATAAGCGCATTTCAAAACCAACCGACGACGAAATCAATAAGGTATTGGCTAAGATGGGCAAGTTTACCCCCCGCGACCACCTGAATTGTGGGGCATGCGGTTACGATACCTGCACCGAGCACGCCATTGCCATTGTTGAAGGGCTTGCCGAGGTGGAAATGTGTTTGCCATACGCCATTGAGGAACTGCACGATTCCATTAACGACCTTGCCATTTCCAATGAGAAATTGGCCAAAATGCAACAGGCACTTAAACATTCCGAAAAACTTGCCCATATGGGACAGCTATCGGCTGGTATTGCCCACGAACTTAATAACCCCTTAGGAGTAGTATTGATGTATAGCAATATCCTGCTCGATGAGTGTAAACCCGACGATCCCCTTCGTAAGGATTTGGAGTTGATATCCTCACAGGCAGAGCGGTGCAAAAAAATTGTAAGTGGTCTGTTAAACTTTGCCCGTAAGAATCAGGTTAAGGTCGAAAAGGTTAATGTTAAGAAATTGGCTGAGGATAGCATTGCCGGGGTTATTATTCCCAAAAATATTAATACTAATGTGGTTTGCCGAACTTCGAACCTCATGGCAAGCCTCGATTTCGAGCAAATGATGCAAGTACTCACCAACCTTAATAAAAATGCCATAGAGGCTATGCCCAATGGTGGTGAACTTACAATTGTCATTGATGGCGATGACCATCAAGTTTCAATCAGCGTGGTCGATACAGGCGAAGGAATACCTGAGGAGAATATGGATAAACTGTTTACTCCATTCTTTACAACTAAAGGAATTGGCAAGGGAACCGGATTAGGGCTGGCCACTACCTATGGTATTGTTAAAATGCATAAGGGTAAAATTGAAGTCGAGTCGAACACCGATCCCCAAAAAGGACCTACCGGAACAACATTTAGGATTACCTTGCCTCGCAATACCGATAATGATTTAGGCAATGAGGATAATAGTTAATAAAATTCAAAAGCCATGGCTAACTCACGAAAAACTATTTTAATAGTTGACGACGATACCGACTATCTTTTTCAGCTCAAGTTTCATGTTGAGAAAATGGGTTTTGATGTTGTTACTGCCGAAAGCCAGCGTGAAGCTGAGAATATTTTAAAGAATATGAAACCCGATTTGGCCATACTCGACCTAATGATGGAAAACGAGGATAGCGGTTTTATTCTTAGCTACAAGTTGAAGAGAATGTACCCCGACGTTCCGGTAATTATTGCCACAGCAGTATCGGCTGAGACCGGCATGTCTTTTGGTATTTCAAGCGAGCAGGAGCGCCAATGGATTAAAGCCGATTTATACATGGAAAAAGGGATTCGGCCCGATCAATTGCATCGCGAAATACTGAAATTGCTTAAGGTATAAAATGGAAGTAATAGATATTCTGGTTGTTGACGATGAGCCAGGAATACGTTCCGGCGTAACCCGTATTCTTCGGAATTTCTCGGTTAGCTATCCGTTCCTTGAGGACGATATAGGTTTTAATGTGATTGAAGCAGCCACAGGCGAGGAGGCCATAGATATCATCAAACGTTCCAGCCCTGCCATAGTGCTGCTCGATAACAAACTGCCCGGTATTCAAGGAGTTGAGGTTTTGCAGTTCATCAACGAGAACCACCCCGATATTTTGGTAATGATGATTACCTCTTATGCCTCGCTGGAACTGGCTGTTCGCGCTACAAACATTGGTGCCTACGATTTTGTTCCCAAGCCGTTTACCCCTCAGGAACTTAAATCGTCCGTTGAGAATATTACCAAGCATTACTTCTTGCGACGCATGACCCGTAAGTTGCACCGCGAGGGCAAGCAGGTACGATTTCAGTTCCTCACCGTACTATCGCACGAGCTTAAGGCCCCACTCAATGCCATCGAGGGCTATTTGAAGATGATGCAGGAAAAACAGGCCGGCAATAACATAGATAGTTACATGGACTTCATCGACCGATCGCTTGCACGTATCCAGTCCATGCGGAGCCTAATTATGGATTTGCTCGATCTTACTCATATTGAGTCCGGGAAAAGGCAACGAACCCTCCGCGAAATCGATTTAACCCTTGTAGCTCGCTCGGCCATCGAAACCATGACACCTCTTGCCATTCAGTGCGATGTTACTCTTACCTTGCAAACAACCGACCCCGTTATCATGCTTGCCGATTCCGATGACATGGAAATCTTATTGAATAATCTTATATCCAATGCAGTAAAATACAATAAACCAGGCGGATGGGTTAAATGTAGTATTACTAAAACTGCATTGGAGGTTAAGCTCATGGTTTCCGATTCCGGAATTGGCATCGAGGCTGAGGATATCCCTAAACTCTTTCAGGAGTTTACCCGCATCAAAAATCCGCAGAGCAAAAACGTAACCGGTAGCGGTTTAGGGCTTTCCATTGTTAAGCGTGTGGCCGATTTATATGGCGCTAAAATTGATGTTCAAAGCGAACCCGGTGTGGGATCAACCCTTACCATCGTATTTCCTTTACCCGGTTCCGAAACACTAAATGACGGCATTTAAAATTTTAAACAGCCGTTTGTAAAGTGGGAAAAGTTAAATAGTTTTGTGTTGAATTGAAACAAATGGACTATGGATAAGGCAAATCTACCTGAGAAAACCATTGAACGACTAAGTGAGTACCGCCGAACGTTGCTCAACTGCCTGGCAAAAGGTAAAACTCACATCTACTCACATGAACTTGCCGGTTTGCACAATATAACAGCAGTTCAGGTAAGGCGTGACCTGATGCTTATCGGTTACTCGAGCATGAAAAAGAAAGGCTACGATGCTCAGGAACTTATTAAGGTTATTGGCGAAATCATTGATCACCCAGTTGGACTGAGTGTTGCGGTAGTTGGTATGGGTAATTTGGGACGCGCTATAACCACTTACTTTAATGGCAAACGCCCAAAGCTAAATATTGTCGCCGCTTTTGATGTTGACCCCAACAAGGTTAACCGCGTCATTTCCGGCGTTAACTGTTACCACATGAAGGAACTTCCCGAGGTTATTAAGCGTAACGATATTTCCATTGCCATTATCTCATCGCCACCCGATACTGCAGGTCAGGTTGCTGAACAGCTTGTAGCTGCAGGTATAAAAGGCATTCTTAATTTCACCACTATTCCCCTTGTGGTTCCCGAGAATGTTTACCTGGAGGAGTATGACATGATTACCTCAATGGAAAAGGTTGCTTACTTTGTTAAACAGGGCTATGCCCGGTAAAAGGCAGCAATGAAAGTCCATTATGGTTTCGATGCTATAGGAGCAATTACTAACCCGGTGGTTACCACTGGCTCCTTCGATGGAGTTCATTTAGGCCATAAGGTTATTATTAACCGGATCAATGAGATTGCCCGGAGCATTGGAGGCGAATCGGTTCTTATTACCTTTTACCCGCACCCCCGCAAGGTGCTTTACCCTGAAACCGCCGGGAAAAACCTGATGTTTATCCTCTCGCAACGCGAAAAAATTGAATTGCTTAGCAAAACCGGTCTCGACCATCTTATCATCGTAAAATTCACCCTTGAGTTTTCAAAAATTTCGTCGGTTCAGTTTATTAGGGATTACCTGATAAGCAAGCTTCATGCGCGTTACATTGTTGTAGGCTTTAATCATCACTTCGGGCACAACCGCGAAGGCGACTACGAGGAACTCAAAAAGTTGAGCTCAGAGTATAATTTCAATGTAGAGGAGATACCCGAACAGGATATTCAGCAGGAAACGGTAAGCTCAACCACTATCCGAAAGGCATTACTGGAGGGAAAAATTCAGCGGGCAAATGCTTACCTCGATCATTACTACATGATTATTGGGGCGCTAGGCAAAGGTTCTCACTTCTTCGGAGATGTTGGCTTTCCAACCCTAACGGTTCAAATTGAGGAGGCGGGTAAGCTCATTCCCCCAGAGGGCATTTATGCCGTATCGCTGGAATGGAACAAATCCTCATACCGTGCTATGGTGATTATTTGGGCTAATGGCGATAATTCAGGGTTAAACCCTCTATTGACAAGAAATGTGGAACTCCACATCCTCAATTTCGATGGGGTGCTTCACAGTAGCGATGCCTATATCTATTTCCATAAGCAGGTTGCCGATAAAATTGACATTTCCGATAGCCGTTTGTTATTCCAACAGCTTACACATGCTGCCAAGCAGGTTGATGAGTTAATTTATTAACAATAATGATATTTATCATTGTCAACTCGTTGTTTTTTACCGTATCTTTGTGGCATAAGTAATCGTATAAGTATTTAGGTTTTTTGAAATACAATTCCTGTATCTGAGGTTGGCAAACATTTGCCGCCAAGGATTCAGAAAAATGAGTCTGATCCAAAGGAGATAGTCTGATGGAAAAGAGAATCGGAGCTGCACTTATTCTTGTTGAGAATCGCGAGAACGCTTCAAGGCTGAATCAAATTCTTTCGGCCCATGCCGATATTATTATTGCCCGTCAGGGCATACCGCTTCACCAACGAGGCATTCATGTAATATCGCTTGTGCTCGAGGGAACATCCGATGAAATTGGCGCTCTTACCGGCCCAATCGGAAAGCTTAACGGCGTTCAGGTTAAAACCCTCATGCTAAAAGGCGTGTAGTTTACAATAAACTCTTTTCTACTCTACCGGTATCAGGCTCGGGTAAGTTTGGTAGTATAAATTTTATAAAACTGATAAAGAGCCATGAAATTTAACCCGGAAAAGTACCGCATTCCCGATGAGCGCATGAAGCCTTTCATCGATGCCGATGAAATTTGGGAATACATAAACAATGCAAAACCCACCAAGGAGCGGGTTCGTGAAATCATTGCCAAGTCGCTCGACAAGCAAAGGCTAAACCTCGAAGAGGTTGCTACGCTTGTGAACACCACCGATCCCGAATTGGTTGAGGAGATACTGCAAGGCGCTCGTACGCTCAAGGAGCGTATCTATGGGAATAGAATTGTGTTGTTTGCACCACTTTACATTGGGAACAAGTGTACCAACAATTGCCAGTACTGTGGTTTTAGGGCATCGAATAAGAATGCCCTGCGCATGACACTTTCCGATGAGGAGATAGTGCAGGAGGTTGAGGCTCTTGAGGACAACGGGCAAAAGCGCTTAATTCTGGTTTACGGCGAACATCCTGAATACTCAGCTGAGTACATTGCCCATACCGTTAGGTTGGTTTATGGCATAAAGAAGAAAAATGGTGAAATCCGTAGGGTTAACATCAATGCCGCTCCGCTCGATATCGAAGGGTTCCGTAAAGTGAAAGAGGCTGGAATTGGCACCTACCAAATCTTCCAGGAAACTTACCACCCTGAGGCCTATACCTGGTATCACCCTTCGGGTAAAAAGAAAGATTTTGAGTGGCGTTTAACCTCGCTCGATCGCGCACAGGAAGCAGGATTGGACGATGTTGGCATTGGAGCCCTATTTGGCCTCTACGACTGGCGTTTCGAGGTTTTAGGCTTGGTTCGTCATACCAATCACCTTGAGGCGTGCTACAATGTTGGGCCACATACCATTTCGTTCCCTCGTATCAAGTCGGCATCTGGCCTTAATATCACCAACAAGTATTTTGTATCCGATAACGATTTTGTAAAGCTGGTTGCCATTCTTCGTTTGGCTGTGCCATATACAGGAATGATTCTTACTGCCCGCGAACCGGCTGATGTTCGTAGGCAGGTAATCCAGTTTGGCGTATCGCAAATTGATGGGGGTACCAAGTTGGAGTTGGGTTCCTATCACGCCTCAAAGAATGAGCATCAAGACCTTAATAAGGAACAATTTGAGATTAACGATAACCGTTCGCTAGGTGAGATAATCGATGAGCTAATCGATCACAACTACATCCCTTCGTTCTGCACGGCTTGCTACCGTCTAGGGCGAACCGGTGAGCATTTCATGGAATTTTCGGTTCCAGGTTTTATTAAGCGATACTGCACACCCAACGCCTTGCTTACCCTTACCGAGTACCTTGTTGATTATGCCACTCCCGAGGTTCAGCAGAAAGGCTATAAGCTGATTGAGAAAACTCTTGCTGAACTCGAGGGTCATCAGAATACCCATGAAATTCGCCGCCGAATCGATCGGATTAAAGCTGGAGAACGCGATTTATACTTTTAAAAACAGAAGTATCGAATTATTTGTAAGCCCTGCAATACCTCTGCAGGGCTTTACTTTTTACAGAACCTTGACACCAATTCCGAGGCCTGATTATTGCCAAGATCAACGGCTTTCCTGAGATCTGCGCAACCCTTTGTGGTTTCATTATTTATTAAGTAGAGTAGTCCGCGATTATACCAAGCTCCATGCAATAGTTGATTTTGGTCGATGGCACGGCTAAACCATTCAATGGCTTGGTCATTACTTTCGGTTTGCATGCACATAACACCAATGTTGTAGGTTACAATACCTTCAAAGTTGTTCTTTGAAGCTATCTTTTTCAGGTCGCTGGCAGCAAGGGTAAGTGATTCGTTAACGTTTTGTTCGTAAGTGCGATTTTTGCTTTCGCTTTGTAGGGTTTTATTCCTTACGTTTTCAACAAAATGGGTCATTTTGATTCGTGCCAAAATCTCGGCAAATCTAAACAGGGTGTTAGTGCTATCGGCGTTAACCATTTCTGCAAGCCTAACCATAGCCAAGGTATAGTGGTTCCGTTGCAGATTCAGTAAGGCTATGCAAATTCCTGCCAGGGAATCGGCATTAATGGTTTCGGGTTTGGGTTGCTGGTTAATGCTGTCGTAATCAAAGTAAAGAGTGTAGCCATTGCAGCCTGCTGAGGCTAGCATTTGCCTGAGGTTTGAACTTTGCCAGTTTTTGGGGTTTACATGCTGTGCAGCATCAATTTTTAGGGTAATTATCGGGTAAATAATTGTAAGTATTCGGCTTCTGAGCTGTTCCATGCTAATGGATGAGGTTATATCGAGTTCCTCATCGAGCGAGAGTAAGCGTTTTAGCTTACCGGTAGAATCCATAATCGAATTTATATCGTTGCCAGCCTTGCTTCGGTATTCCTGCGCCAACCTATTGCCTTGGGCAAAGTCGGTTTCAGCTCCCTTTAAATCACCCTTTTTGGTCTTAATCTCCGCTCTAAGTAGGTAAGCATTGGCAAATTGTGGAAAAATGTCAATGGCTTTGTTGATACTTTCAAGGGCGGTAGGCAGGTATCCCCGTTCATAGCGGATTGATGCCAGGTAGTAATGAACTAGCACATTTGTAGGGATAATTGATGATAATCGGGTCAAATCGTCGATGGCTGCTTCGGCGTTGCCAATCTCATAGTTTATGATTGCCCTATTAAATAGGGCAAGCGTGTTGCGGCTTTCAAGCAGCAACACCTTGTTTAAATCCGTTAGTGCTTGGTTTAGCTGTTTTTGGTAGTAGTATACCAGCGCTCGGGAGAAGTAGGCCTGAGCCAGCATGCTATCAATTGCAATGGCCTGATTTAAATCGTCTATGGCCATCGGATAGTTTTTCTGTTGGGCGTATAAGGCTCCCCTACGAACGTAAGCGTTTGTATTGAATGGGTTAAGATTTATGGCGGTAGTGTAGTCGTTTAAGGCACCCGTGCTGTCGGAGAGCATCAACCGGGTTGTTCCACGGTTTAACCATGCATCGGGTATACGTTCATCAACCCTAATTACATGGTTAAAGGCCACTAAGGCATCGGTATATTTTTCCTGCTGAAAAAGTATTACTCCATAGGTGAAAAGGTATTGGGCCGAATTGGGACGTAGTTCAATGGCTTTCTTTATGCTCTCTATAGCTTCGATGTTCTTGCCCATTTGCTCAAAAACCATGGCATTATACTGGTATGCCTGTGAGAACAATGGATTAATGCTCAAACATTTATCAAAATCCTTTTGTGCTCCAATTAAATCGTTTTGATAGTAACGTGCAACACCACGCAGGAACCAGGCCTCGTGAATGGTTGAATCAACATTTAAAAGGGTGTTTAGGATTGGTATGGCTTCGGCATAGTTTCCTTTTGAAATTAACTCTTCGCCCTTGTAAAAGAAGTATGCCTTGTTGAACTGAGCATTTGTGTGATTGATAAATAGAAAAGTAAAAAGAATGGCAGCCGGCAACACATGGTATCGAATATACTTGAGCATGGAAAATATTTTAGCGAATTGGTTTTTGTTTGGTCTCGTTTAGGTCGATTTTTCCAATGTTATACATATTCCAAAGGATTTTTCGTTGGTAGCTTACCATGTAGCTGCTTGGTCTGGCAGGATTTCGTTTTGATGGTGCTGGAAGGGTAGTGGCAATCATGGCTGCCTCGTGACGAGTGAGGCGCGATGCGGGTTTCCCATAGTATTCTCTTGCCGCAGCCTCTGCGCCGTATATCCCTTTACCCATTTCGGCTATGTTCAGGTAAACCTCCATGATTCGCTCCTTTGTCCAGAAAGTCTCAATGAGTAGGGTGAAGTAGGCTTCCAACCCTTTTCGAACCCACGAGCGTTTGGGCCATAGAAACACATTTTTAGCAGTTTGCTGCGATATTGTGCTTGCCCCACGTAACTTTTTACCCCGTTGGTTATATTTTCTGGCCTTTTTTATCGATTCCCAATCGAAACCATTGTGTTCCATGAATTTATTATCCTCAGCTGCAATTACGGCAAGCACCATCTCGGGTGAAATTTCGTCGATGTTTACCCATTGCTGTCGGAAACGGCTCGTCCCCCCTTTGACTTCTGGTGTGTGCCTCTTTATAACCATTAACCAGGTATAGTGTGGATTTACCCAGGTAAATAGTAAGGAAATGCCTATGCTGATAGTAAAAAACAGCACTACTGAGAACAGACAAATTCTCAAGAGTACCTTTTTTAGGCTTAATCGAGAACTATTAACCCATTCCGATTTCAATTGCCGTAATTTTAGGTTACCATTAAAAGTTGTTAATCAATAGCACTTGTCAAAATGAACAGCATCAATATATATAAAATCAATTCAAAATGGCAAATGGTTTATTTTACCTTATCGATATTGTTTGCTAATATATTAAATTTGCCTCGACAAAATAAAGTCGATGTTAGAAGTTTTTTATCATGCTTATAATGTGTCGGTTACATTAAACTAAAATTTCGAATTATGAAGAGAATAATTCTGGCTTTAACCAGTTTGGTGATGCTTAGTAGCTGTTCCGACGATGGCATCAATTTTTTTACCCTTGAACAGGATATTCAGTTTGGAGCCCAGCTCGACTCGGCAATACTAGCCAACCCTACTGAATACCCAATTCTTGATAGGGCACAGTATGCCGAGGCTTATACCCATATCGAAAGGGTAATGAATGCCATTCTAAATTCCGATGATTTGAGGTATTCAAAAACATTTCCCTGGCAGGTGAAAATTATTCATAATGATGATGTGATAAATGCTTTTGCTGCGCCTGGGGGGTACCTGTATTTCTACACCGGATTGATAAAGTTTTTGGACAATGAGGCTCAATTGGCCGGCGTTATGGCGCACGAAATAGCCCATGCCGACAGGCGACATAGCACACAAATGCTTACCCGCCAGTATGGCTTTAGCATGTTGCTATCCATTATTATGGGCGATAATCCATCGCAGCTTGAGCAAATACTATCGCAATTAGCCCTTGGGGGAACCATGCTTAAGTATAGCCGCGATAACGAGTATGAGGCCGATAAATACGCTGTAACCTACCTTTGTGATACCGATTACCATCCACACGAATTGGCTGGCTTTTTCGAAAAAATGTTGGGCTCTACCCAAAAAATTCCTGAATTCCTAAGCACCCACCCATCGGATGAGAACCGACTCAAAAATATTGATGATGTTTGGAAGAGCCTGGGCAGCAAGGTTGGTAATACTTATGCTGACCGTTATCAGAGCTTTAAGAATTCATTACCATAAAGGTTGAAAAAAATGAAGAGCCACTGAAAGTGGCTCTTCATTTTTTGTAGTATCTGGATTTAGATAGACTTTTTAACCAATTCGACCCATCCTTTCACTCGAGCATTGGTCTTGTCGGCTTCGTAATCCTCATCTACTGGTAAGCCGATAAACTTGTCATCAATCACTGCTTCGGAGTCAGTAAAGGTATAGCCATCGGTAGGCCATTGGCCTATCACTTTTGCCCCTTGAGCAATTAAATCTTTTGCAAGAATGCCCATTGCGTCCACAAAGTTTCGGGGGTAGGCAACGGAATTGCCCGTTCCAAAAAAGGCAAAGAGTTTACCTTGAACCTGTATTTTTTTTAGTTCAGGCCTAAAATTATCCCAATCTGAACCTGAGGACTCCCCATTCCATGTCTCACTGCCTATGGTTGAGCATCCCAAAATGATGATATCGTAATTATTTACCATCGAAGGTGTAGCCTCTTTTACTGGGTGCAAATCGGCAATATTGCCAAATTCATTTGCAATTAGCTTAGCTACCTTCTCGGTTGAACCGCCTGTTGGACCGTAAAATATTCCAATTCGTTTTTTCATGTCTCAAATTATTTCAGTTGATGTAAAGATAGTATTTTTTTACCAGATATCTATTTACCACTGCCTTTAAGGCTTGCCACGGCAAGGAAAATTCCTAATGCTACACTTAAAACGGCTGCAAAAAGAACCTGAAAATCGGCAGGTAAAAGGAATGTGATGGTATGAGCCGGTATCCAGAAATAGGGTATTGTTTTGGCGAAAACAAAACTCCATTGAACTTTCCAGTTTATTGAGGCAAGAATTTCACCAAAATGTATGGGTTTTAACAGGCACGAAAGGGTTCCGCCGTTGTTCATAATATGCGTATCGGTAACCTTATGAAGTGTCATCATTACCGGGGCATAGATAATATTCATAAAAAGGCTGATGCTGAAAGCAACCAAAACCTTGGCTACCGTAAAATTGCCCTTAATAGCTTGCGGGGCATTTTCCATACCCATGTAGGTTAGGAATGCCGGAACCCCCGTTGCAAAAAGCACAAAGGCTAACTTTATGGTAAGCCCCAGGAAGCCCCATATAACTGCTCTAGGCAATAGCCCAAAACCGGGTTGATTATAGTTACCGGTTCTAATCCTTAACCCGATAGCTTCACCAAAGGTTGCCAGTAGGGCAAACTTTATGAAGCTGGTTACCATTCCATGGTTAGCATTAAAATCAACATAAAAATTGTAAATCGTTTCCGACACAAAAAAGGGAAGCAGGAACAATAGGGTTCCTGCAAATACGTATAAATCTAATCGTTTCACCTTGTTCAGTTTTAGAGGTTAAAATATCGGCTAAAGCCTGCCTTTACCTGTTCCCATATATACTCAAAGCGTGTAGCAATAAGTATGATAAGGATAATGGTAAGTACAATCATCATTTTTTCATTAGCCGAAAGGCTGTTCCATTTTTCCTTAAGGCTCATGGTTTACTGCTTTTCAATCCTAATGCGGGCATCCACCGCAATCACCTTATCTTTTGAACCCAGCAAAGGGTTAAGATCCATCTCAAAAATCTCGGGAGCAACAGTAACTAATGCCGATACACGGCTAACTATTTCGGCAAATATCGCTTCATTTACAGGCTCTTGTCCCCTAACGCCTTTCACTATGCCGTAACCCTTAAGCCCTTGAATCATGCTGTGCGCCTCGTTGGTATCAAATGGTGCAAGGGCTGCTTTAACATCTTTAAGTACCTCGATGAAAATACCTCCGAGTCCGCAAAGTACCATGTGCCCGAACTTGTCCTCACGTTTTGCACCTACAAAAAGTTCAACTCCCCTAAGCATTGGCTGAATGAGGATAGCTGTAGTATCCTTGATTTTAATCATACGGTCAAACTCTTTTCGTGCAGTTTCGGTATCCTTTACGTTAAGCACTACTCCTCCAACATCCGACTTGTGCACAGGGCCCACAACCTTCATTACCACGGGGAAGCCTAATTCCTCGGCTGCTTTAGCAGCATCATCGGCTGTGGTAACAACTGCCTCGCCTGCACGGGGTATGCCGGCAGCATCCAGCAGCTGCTGAACGGCATCGGGTGTTAGGTATCCATTTTTGCTTTTATCAATAACCTTGCGTATGGCTTTTTCATCAACCTTAGGTAAAGCAAGTTTTTCAGGTGCTGGTTTTGGTGTGTGGTAGATTTTTGCCAGTGCATTACCAAGCGCCACCTCATCGGGGAAGAATATGCGTCCTTTGGCTATGAAATGCTCAATTTCGTCTTTCACGTTCATAACCGAGGGCAGCACTGGGAATATGGGTTTGCGGCATTCTTTCATCTTTCTGTCGAGCAGGTCGTAAACGTCGTAAACGGGGAATAGTCCGGGACTACCGAAAATAACAATCATGGCATCGATATTATCGAAATCCTTTTCGCAGGCATCAATAATAAAGCCTAACTGCTCGGCGGTACCAGTGGCAAGAAAATCGATAGGGTTAGCCACTGATGACCCTGGGAATAATTTGGTTAGCAGTTCTTTTGCCTTCGGTCCTTCGATTGGTGGTACCTCAAGTCCATTGTTCGATAGTGAGTCGGTAAGCATAACGGCAGGTCCGCCAGCATGGGTAATAACGGCAATATTCTTTCCTTGTAGTTCGGGGTGCATGAAAATTGAAGCCACAGTGGCCAGCTCATCGCGGCCATAGCACCGAACAATGCCAGCCTTGCGGAAAAGTGCATCAACCGCCACATCGCTACTGGCAAGTGCACCGGTATGGCTCGATGCTGCACGACTTCCTGCCGATGAGCTACCGGCTTTTATAGCCGCAATCCTGCATCCCTTTTTTATGAGCGATTGGGCATGCTTAAGAAGTTTTTGTGGATTGTTAATACTTTCAACGTAAAGTAGTTTTACCCGTGAACTTTTTTCGGGCTCAAAGGTATTGTCAAGATATTCAAGTACTTCCTCAACGCCAATTTGGGCACTGTTGCCCACAGAGTAAACGCTGTTAAAGGTTAAGCCACGCGGAATACTCGATTCCATAATAAACACCGCAGTGGCTCCGGAACCCGATATAAAATCTACACCCTTGGGGTCGAATTTTGGAATAGGCGTTGTAAAAACACCGGCATAATTGGTGTTCATTACACCAATACAGTTGGGGCCTATAAGGCAACCGCCGGTGCGGTTTATGGTATCAACTATTTGTTGCTCAAGTTTTGCTCCTTCCTCGCTCTCCTCGTGAAATCCGGCTGAGAGAATAATGAAAGCTTTGGTTCCTTTTTGTGTAGCAAGCACCTCCACCGTTTGAGGGCAAAACTTAGCCGCTATGGCCAATATGGCCAAATCAACTTGAGGTAAATCGGCAACATCGCGGAACGATTTTACTCCCTGAACCTCATCGGCTTTGGGATTTACTACATAGAGGTTCCCTTTAAAATGATTGTCGATTAAATTTTTTAGGACTTTACCGCCAGGTTTCTGAACGTCGTCGGAACCACCAACGACTACTATGCCTTTGGGATTTATCAACTCGCTGGTAATCATTTTAATACGTTTATGGTTTAACATTTTGCATTAATCACAAACGTAGCGGAATAAAATAAAAGTAGCAAGCCTAAGCAATGTGTTTGAAAGCTACTTTTTTGAATAAAGGAAAAAGGCTGACATCATAGTCAGCCCCTTGCTAATATTAACCATTTGTCTTAATAACTTTTGATTTCAATACCTCCAAAGAGCACCAATCCTTTTAGCACTAGTTCAGGGGCATTGTCGGGAAGAACTTGAGGTAGTTTCCGTTTATCGGATACGCCACCAAAAATTGAGGTTACCTCAGCTTTTACTCGCCAATCCGATGGAATAATGAGTTTTGAACCACCAAAAATGCAAAGCAAATCAACAACGTTCAAGCCTGGTTCAAGCCTGGCATTGCTTAAATCGATGGTTGAACCACCGAAAATATTGGTGATTTTACCACCCTTGAATTGCTGTGAGGTAAACTTTTGGTCAGAGCCACCAAAAAAAGATACATCATCAATGAGATCGTCATTTACTTCTCCTGTTTTGTAGGGGTGCCATTTACGCTTGCGGCTACCAAATAGTAATGAGAGGCCAATAAACAGAATTACTGCAGGCCAGAAAAGTTTACTTATTGAAACGGGTAATTCATAAAACTTTGCTGCAAGGAAAAATGTTCCTATGGCAATTAGTACTACACCAGTTGTCCTGTTTCCACGGTTTGGTAGTAGGATTAACCCTATTACAATAAGGAGCGTTTGCCAAGTAAAAATGTATTTGCCCCAGTCCACCGGATACAAATCAAAGTTGTCGATAAGCAGCAAGCCTGCTAACACAATTAACAATGATCCCATCACCAGTCTTGAGTAATCGGTTTTAGGATGGTTTTCCATTTTATCCATTTGAGTTGAAGTTTTGATTGACATTCTAAAAATACGATAAAATTGATTAAATCGCTGCATCGCTTTCACTTAATTGATGGATAAACTATTTAATTAAGATTTTGTTAACATCGGAATTAGATTTTAATAAGTTGGGATTTACTCGATAAGTCAATAGGAACAAGGTTTTTAAATGTTTTTTTGTGTTTCTATTGACTATTCTTGGTTAAAAAAAAGAGCAACCGTTAGCCGGTTACTCTTCATTTTGTATTAAATAATAAGGGATTAGTGGCTTGCAGCGCTCTCGGGAACCGCCAACTTATTGCCGGTAGCATCAATCAAATTTTTCTTCCACCAGTCGGGATATTGGGGGTTCTTAACAGGGGCAGGACAGTAATTATGCTCGTTGTACTTTAGCCCACCCTTGCCGTCTTCCTGCTTAACATTTCCATCCATGAACTTCATTAAGAGGAACTGGAACAATTTTTCCCAGCGGGCTACAACATAGTTACCTGTGTTAACGGTGTAATCGGTAAGAAATTTTAAGGCTTCATCCTTGTTGGTTTCTAAGAGTTTGAGGGCGGTTTGGTCAACTACTTCGGTTTGTGAAATGAAGCGATTTTCCAATTCGTCTTGAACCTTTTTGATGTCCTGGATCATAAGATCGTAGCGTAGGTAGGCAAAGTTCGATACCTTGTTGAACACCCAGAATGCGCAATCGTCGCAGTAGGTAAGCATATCACCTCTACCCTCAGCATAGGCTTCGGGTACTGCATTAACGCTACAGTAAACGGGGAAGTAAACGGTTGAAGCAGCATCATCAACGCTGAACCAGAAAATTCCACCAACAGCATCGGGTAACCAGCTGCGCATTTGTGCAACAAATGAGAATCCGGTTTGCTGAGTAGCGGTGGCGCGTTCGTTGAAGTATGATTTACCTTCGTATTTCCATGTAAGAGGGCGCCAGCGGTAGGGTAGTCCATGAGGGCCAGCACCGGGATCCTTACTCATGTCAAGTTCAGTTCCCTCAAGGTGATCGCGCATGAAGTTCATCATGTCCCTCACCGAAAGTTTACGCTCAGGCTTGATGTATAAGGGCATGCGATTTTTCAGGTCGTGACCCTTAGCGTAGTCAAAGTAGCTCCACAAGTCCTTGTTAACATCCTTAAAGAATGTCCATACCCTAATTTCGCAGAATCGTGCTCCGCCAAAGTCGATTGGAGCATACACATCGGAAAAGCTGAACTCCTCATCTTTCCCGGTGAAGTAACCCTTTTGGCGGGCAAAGCTAATAACATCATGAGCGTAAACAACCTCAACATCGGGGTCAAAAATCTTGTCGAGATTTTTTGAGCTGATTGAGGTTTTCATATTTTCCAACGGGAAAGTGGTAATTCGAGCATGATTGGCATGACCCGATACATAACCATCGGGAATGCGAATGGCTACCCATACGGCGCCGCGATTGGCATTGTAAACCTTTTTGGTTTTCTTGTCAACCTTCATGTCGGTTCCCTTGCCAATCATTTCAAAAATCCATACCTCGTTTTTGTCGGCAACTGAGAACGATTCCCCCGAACTATAGTATCCATACTTTTCAACCAGTTCGGCCATAACTTTAATTGCCTCACGGGCACTTTTTGAGCGCTGTAAGGCTATATACATTAATGAGCCATAATCAATTAAGCCAGTGCTATCTTGCAATTCCTCGCGCCCACCGTAAGTGGTTTCCCCAATAGCCACCTGGTTCTCATTCATGTTGCCAACAACACTATATGTTTGCAACGCCTGGGGTATTTCACCCAAGAATTTTCCGGTGTCCCATTCGTAAATTTGCATCATGGTACCGGCTGGGTAAACAGCAGCAGGTTTAAAATAAAGCTCGCCAAACAGGTAATGTGAGTCAGCGGCATAAGTTATCATGGTTGAGCCGTCAACTGAGGCACCCTTGGTTACAAGGTAATTGGTGCAAGCATCGGCGGTATTAGCATTAATGAGTAATGCAATAACAGCTAAAATCTGGATTGTGAGTTTTCTCATAATCGTTTTGAGTTTAATTTATGTTTACAAACCTAATATTTTTTTGATAACAATTGGGGGGATTGGTTTAATAGCCTTTAAGCCTAAACTGACATTTTGTGTTAACTTGTGGCTAACTGTATGATTTATACGGATAAATCGATTGCGCACTTAAGAATGCATAATTTCATCTAAAAATGTTACTCCATCACCATTTCGGTTTAATGCACTACAATTTCTTCCCATTCTATCATTCCGAATCATTCCGAATCATTCCTCTAAAAATATTAATTCAACCCCATTTTTATTAGCATGGATGAATTTGATAATTCATGGCACTTGGTTTAATAGTACAAGCACCCGGCAATGGAGTTGTTGTTTGCTCCTGTTACGGAGGCTAATGCGCCAGGTTCATTTTGTAAGTAGAGCACACCCAGAAAAGCAAAAATCAGAGCTTCCTTAAAATCGATTGTATTGCTATCGGGGATGGTTATTGATGCTTTGGTTTTTTCTTGGATCAACGCCATTAAGAAATCATTCTTTGCGCCTCCGCCGGTGGCCAGTATGCTTTTCTTTTCCAATGTGTTGCAATCGTAAGCTATTCTACTGGAAATATGTTCGTATGCCGTTCGCATTAGGTTTGCGAGTGGATATGATTTATACCTGCTGAGAATAGGTGTAACATGGCTCTCGAACCACTCTCGGCCCAATGACTTAGGCGAAGGTAACCTATAGTACAAAAGGTTTTCCAGTTCCTGTAGCATTTGGGGAATGAGCTGACCGCCCTTCCCAATTTCTCCGTTAAAATCACATTCTTTTCCAGCTAAGCCTGACAGGTGATTAAGCAGCATGTTGCATACACTGATGTCGTATGCCAAACGGTTTCCCCTGGTGTCATCGTAGCTAATGTTGGCTATGCCACCCAAGTTAAGGCAGATATCAAACTCGTGGAAAAGTAATTTATCGCCAATGGGCACCAGTGGCGCACCTTGCCCTCCCCGTGAAACATCACCCGAACGAAAGTCGGAAATACAAGGTAACCCTGCATGCGCCGCAATTGTGGATCCTTTACCAATTTGAAGGGTATATCCAGCCTCGGGGTTATGAAATATGGTATGCCCATGCGATGCTATATAGTCGGCTTCTGCTTTATGCTTGATTAAAAAATGCTTTACCTGTTGGCCTATGAATTTTCCATAGCTAAAATCAAGGGCTGTTATCTGGTCAGCACTGTATTTGTGGGCTTCCTTTAGTTGGTTGGTAATTTGTGGAGGGTACTTAAGGGTTTCGGCCGCGATAATGGAATACTTCCATTTACCACCAATGTTTTGAAAGGTGCAGTAACAAATATCAAGACCATCGAGCGATGTGCCCGACATAACACCTATCATTCTATAAAGCGAAGCCTTGTTCTGGGAATGCATTACTTTTTGGAATACACGCTTAACACCAGTTCCTTAACTGCCTGGTTAATTAATTTGTAAAGAGTTTCGTGCGGAGCATTAAAGTTGGGGTTAACAAATCCATCAAAATACTTTTCGCTTAGGGCTATCACTTTGGTTTCCATGGCCTCACCCTTTGCATTGGCTACCGGTATAATCCCTTTATCGTTGTATATATTCATTTTAATGATAATCCGTGGTTTAATCTCATTGGTAGCCAGTTGAATAACCTGGGGTGAGGTGTCGGCTGAAGTTTTGGTAATGTATTTCGATGAGAATTCTGGGCTTATATCCACATCAATGCTGATATAAAACTTTGAATTGCCTTTTTGTAGCGCCCTATTAATGCTAGTATTAGGAAATCCATAATGGTCGTATGTGAATTTATCGCCATATGCATCAATGGGTAATATATTCATTCCAACATCTTCGGTCAATCTTTGCTTTACAATATCCCAAATATCAGCAGTTAAATGACCTATAATCCTGTCCTGTTGCGGTTTAACCGGTTCACGGAAAAGGTGAGCATACTCACCAAATTTGGCGTGGTATCCAGGATCAATGTTTACCTTAAAGGAGATGAGTGCAACCTCTTTGTTTCTATATTTTTGGGCAAATACTTGTGTATTAAAGGTTAAAAACACTGTTGCCAACAAAACTGAAATGTATCTTTTCATGGTTGTCTTTTTTTCAAATATACATAAAACTTAGCAAAAAGTGAACCAATTCGGATTTGCTATGTATAGGTTCTTTTTCTTTTCCAACGCCTATGGGTCCAGAGCCAATTTTCGGGGCATCTTCTGATGCTCTCTTCCAGTTTATGCATGTAAGCCGCCGTTAACTCTCCATCCTTCATTTCGTTTGGTTTATCGCATAAAACGCTCAATTCTACGGTATAGTATCCCCTTTGAACTCTTTTTATATCGATATAAACAACCGGATAGTTGTACATTTTAGCATACTTCTCTGGTCCATGAATGCAAGCAGTTTCCTGATTGAAAAAGTTTATCCAGTAAGCTTTCGATACATTCGATGGGCTTTGGTCGGCAACCAGGATGTAGATGCAGGCCTTATTTTTGTATTTCCGGAAGGTTTCATATGTTTGATTTGTAGGCACTAGCTCCGTTCCCCTGATTGACCTGTTCCACTTAATGAACCAATCGATAAGTTTATTGCTAAGCGGTTTGTATATGGCAACAGGATGATGTTTGAGTTGTATTCCGGCCGAAAGAGCACCCCATTCCCAATTGCTTATGTGTCCAGCAACGCCAATTATGCTCTGTTTCCGCTCAAAGTAGTAATCAAGCAGTTCCGGATTAAGAATTTTATGGCGTTCCCTTATCGCAGAGTTACGCATGGTAAAGCCTTTAAGGGCTTCAACCGAGATATCGGCAAGGTTTTGGTACGATTTTTTTTCAATAGTTGCTAGTTCTTCTTCGCTTTTTTCAGGGAAAGCCAATCGTAGGTTGCTTCGGGTAACCTTCACGCGGTATCTCAAAACATCGTGCAGTAGTCTTGCCATTAGGTTGCTGTATCCGTAAATAAGCCACCATGGAAGTATTGCGACAATCACAATCGAAATAATAAATAGTATGAAGTAAAAAACGGTTATCAAAGTTCAAATCGATTTAGTATGTCAAAATTAGCAATTACCAGAAAAACTTAGCACAAAATTCTGAACGATTGTTTAACATGTCGGTTGCAACAATTCTCAAGTCATGCCATTGCCCTTTTTTTATTCTAGTGTGTTTGAGATTATGCGATAGAATTCCCGTTTTGGGGTCCCATTCAAATAAAGCCCAGCTATCATCAATATATCCATTGTAGGTTTGAATGTCTGTGCTATCAATTAATTTAAAGCTGATGCTGCCTTGGCCGTTTATTTTTGCGTTAGGCGAAAGGTTTTGGGCAATTATCGATGGGGGTATAGTATCAACCAGAACGGTGTATTTGCCAAAGCTATTGCACATTGTCCGAATGCTGTTTTGGGTATGCTCGCTGCCCACATACATGTAACCCCTACCATTTACTTTTGCAATGTAGAGTTTCCCCAATATATTATGTGGAACATTAGTGATGTTGTATTCTAATATGAATTTTTTGAACAGCTTGGTTTTGGGATTATGAACGTTTACTATTGGGAAGGGGAGGTTAGGTGTTGTGGTTTCTTCCATCTGAAAGAGTATATCGTGGAATAAAGCATTTTCGGGTATAGTAACATAATAACTACTGGTTTTATAGCAGTTCTCAACATTCCATTTAAAAAGTGGCAAATCGGGGAACTGGGATACATTAATTTTTTTATCGGTTCCGATTATTTTAAACGTCAAACTACTCCTGTTTTCCGAGTGATCCCAAACGGTAATATCCACAATGTATGTGCTATCTCTTTCTATATCTATAATTCCACGGTTAAAGGTGTTCTTTATGCCCGAAAATCTATTGTTTGGATCGAGCCATAGCCGAATTGCTTTATAGCCATTCCATCCATTATCGGTTATGCCATTAAAGCCATTGGCATAGCGGGTTTCCACAAACGAAAACTTATCAACCTGAAAGGTAAAAGTTTTGACACCATTTACTTTTACTTCAACCTTCTTGATACCAGCTCTTAAGCTGTTAGGGTTCACAGAATCGTAGTAATCGAGAGCAAAACCAACTTTACCACCTGCAAAAATGGGCGATGGAAATGAGAAAGCATTACCCTTTCGGAGTGTTTCATAGGGTATATAGGTTAAATTAGTTTGCAGGTAACTTAGGCTATCGATTTCGAAAATCAGCAAACGGTTAATGTTTGGGGGATTACTATCGGTTTGCTTCCACTCGTCAAAAAAGTCAAATGGATCAATAATTCGCTGCGAGGCGGTTTCGCGAATCTCAAAGTGAAGGTGTGGCCCACCAGAACTACCACTATTGCCTGACGTGGCAATAGTATCGCCTTTATTTACAGCAAGTTCTCCGGGATTTGGGAAAAGTTCAACCTCGAACGATTGCTTTTGGTATTGGGCATTCTCAACATACTCAGCAATTTTCCCCGTGAACTCATTTAGATGGGCATACACCGACGTTTTACCATTAGGATGATCGATGTATATTACTTTTCCAAACCCTATTGGACTGACTTTGATTCTCGAAACATAACCCTTTTCAATGGCAAAAACATTAAAACCTACCTGTCCCATGGTGCGAAGGTCAACCCCAGAGTGGAAATGGTCTGAGCGTATTTCTCCAAAAGTGCCGGAAAAGGCTGGTGATATATCTAGTGGCGATTTAAATGATTGTGTTTGAGCAACACTGGCAGTTGAAAGCAGTAGCAGAATAGAAACCCTGTAAAACCTCATTGATCAAATTTTTATCTCCCAAATATATAAAAGCTACCCTTTGGTGATGGTTAAAATGGTTTGAGTAAAGTAAAATTATTGAACCGTTAGGCGTAAACAGTTCATTACTAAGATGATTAATTGTGCCAGGTTCGCGATTTTAAAAATTGTTTAAAGATTTGTTTTTTGTAGTTGGTTTGTTTAACTTTGTAGAACTTTATCTGGGATATGAACGATTCTTCAAGCCATATAATCGACAACATTAAACAAAAGGTTCAAACTCTTGTTTTTATGTATGAAAGAGAAAAACAGGAGAACGACCGTTTGAAAGCACAAGTTGCTCAGCTTGAAGCTAAATTAAAAGCCAAAGAAGAGGCCTGTGCAGAGCTTGAAGAGCGGTATTCCCGGTTAAAGATTGCTAAGGCACTGAAAGCAAGTGATGCCGATGTGCACGAGGCAAAAATTAAGGTGAACCGGATTGTGCGGGAAATTGACAGGTGTATTGCTTTACTTAATAAATAGAACCTAGCGCTGCCGAATGGACGAAAAGTTATCAATTAATGTAAACGTAGCCGAAAGGTTATATCCTCTCAAAATCGATAGAGATGATGAGGAGAAGATCCGTAGGGCTGCTAAATTGATAAACGATAAGGTTATACTCTACAAGCAAAGGTATAGCGATAAGGATGTTCAGGATTATTTGGCAATGGCAGCACTACAGTTCGTCATAAAGCTGATAGAGTGCGAGGATAAAACCGATACCTCGGAGTTTATTAGCGATTTGAAGGATTTGGATGATTGGCTGGGTTCATTCATTGGTAAGCAAAACATGAGTTCTTTCAAATAGCATTGCCCGCATTATCGCCTTAACGTTTTTGCGAAACTCAACACTACAAAAATTGGAGTAGGACTTGCTCCGCACAAGACAGGCCTGTTTACCGCTTGTTCGGGATCTCCTCAGGGAGACGCTGGTAGTCTGAATCGGATGGCCTCTCCACCCATGTTTGACTGGGGTTTCTACATAAAATTAAGGCATAATGCGGGTTTTTTATATATATAAATCTAAAAAATTCATTAAGTATGGTGTTAACAATAATAATCGCAGTTTCGGCTTTTTCCCTGGGGGGATTACTGTCGTACTTCATGTGGAATAAACTTTTAGCCACTAAGCGTAATAAGATTATTCAGGAGGCCGAAGCCGAGGCCGAAGTTATCCGTAAGGAAAAGATTTTACAAGCCAAGGAAAAATTCCTTCAACTTAAAACAGAACACGATAAGGTTATTTCCGAGAAAAATAATCGGATTGCTCAGGCCGAAACCAAAATCAAACAGCGCGAACTTCAGCTTTCTCAAAAGTTCGAGGAGCTTCAGCGTAAACAGAAGGAAGTTGATGTGATTCGCGAGAACCTTTCCAGCCAAATGGAATTGGTTGAAAAACGGAGCGAGGAACTCGAGCGCATGCACAAGGATCAAATCGAACGACTTGAAGCCATCTCCGGTCTTTCGGCCGAGGAGGCTAAGGCTCAACTCATTGAGTCGCTCAAAGCTGAGGCGCGTACTCAGGCCATGTCGTATATCAACGAGATTGTTGATGAGGCTAAAATGACAGCCACCAAAGAGGCTAAGCGGATTGTGGTTCAAAGCATACAACGTGTTGCTACCGAAACAGCCATCGAAAACTCGGTAACGGTTTTCAATATCGATTCCGACGAAATTAAAGGACGTATCATTGGCCGTGAGGGTCGCAATATCAGAGCCTTAGAGGCTGCTACAGGTGTAGAAATTATTGTTGACGATACCCCTGAAGCTATTATCCTTTCGGCTTTCGATCCCGTACGTCGTGAAATTGCCCGTCTTGCGCTTCATCAGCTCGTAACCGATGGGCGTATTCACCCCGCCCGTATTGAGGAGGTGGTTCAAAAGGTTCAAAAGCAGGTTGAGGAGGAAATTATTGAGGTTGGTAAGCGCACCGCTATCGATTTGGGTATTCATGGCTTACACCCTGAACTTATCCGTTTGGTAGGTAAAATGAAGTATCGCTCATCCTACGGACAGAACCTTTTACAGCACTCGCGTGAGGTGGCTAACCTTTGTGCCATAATGGCTTCGGAGTTAGGTCTTAATCCCAAGGTTGCCAAACGCGCCGGATTACTGCACGATATAGGTAAGGTGCCCGATGATGAACCGGAACTACCACATGCTATCCTGGGTATGAAGTTAGCAGAGAAGTATAAGGAAAAGCCTGAGGTTTGCAATGCCATTGGCTCACACCACGATGAGGTAGAGATGACCACTCTTATTGCACCTATCGTTCAGGTTTGCGATGCCATTTCAGGTGCACGTCCCGGCGCACGCCGCGAGGTTGTAGAATCGTATATCAAACGACTCAAGGAGATGGAAGACCTTGCTCTTTCGTATCCCGGTGTACTTAAAACATACGCTATTCAAGCTGGTAGAGAGTTACGTGTGATTGTTGGTAGTGAAAAGGTTTCGGACGAGGAAGCCAACAAACTCTCGTTTGAGATTGCCAAAAAGATACAGGACGAGATGACTTACCCAGGTCAGGTTAAGATCACCGTAATCCGTGAAACACGAGCTATTAGCTACGCTAAGTAGTGTTTAGTGTACAGTGTACAGTGTACAGTGTTTAGTATGAACCTTTAACTTTTAACCATTAACTCCGCATAGCGGAGCAGGCTCTTTAACCTTGAACTTTGAACCTTTAACCTTTTAGTCTATGAACCTCCAAATGTGCGACCTAAAGGGTCAGTATCTTAGGATAAAAGATGAGATTGATGCTGCCATTCAGGAAGTTATTGACAGTACCGCTTTTATTAAAGGGAAAGAGGTGGGTTTGTTTCAGGATGAGTTGGCTTCGTACCTTGGTGTTAAGCATGTAATTGGCTGCGCCAATGGAACCGATGCCTTGCAGGTTGCGCTAATGGCACTCAATCTGAAGCCAGGCGATGAGGTAATAACACCCGATTTTACTTTTATTGCTACCGTTGAGGTTGTGGCCCTTTTAGGGTTAACTCCTATACTGGTTGATGTTGATCCAAATACCTTTACCATTGATATTCAAAAGTTAGAGGAGGCCATAACCCCAAAAACTAAGGCAATAATTCCCGTTCATCTATTTGGACAGTGTGCCAACATGGATGAACTGATGCGTGTGGCCCAAAAGCATAATCTTTACGTTATTGAAGATACAGCCCAAGCGTTGGGAGCCGACTACTACCATTCCGATGGTAGGATTGCAAAGGCAGGCACCATTGGCACTATTGGCACAACATCGTTCTTCCCTTCAAAAAATCTGGGATGCTATGGTGATGGCGGTGCCCTTTTTACCAACGATGATACCCTTGCTGCCGAAATCCGTTCAATTGCAAACCATGGCATGAAGGTGCGTTACCATCACGATCGAATAGGGGTGAACTCTCGTCTCGATACCATTCAGGCTTCCATTCTTAGGGTTAAGTTAAAATACCTTGATTTGTTCAATAAAGCTCGCATTGAGGCTGCAAATGCTTACGATGCAAGGTTGAAACCTTGCAGTAGGGTTATTACCCCCGCCCGCGCTAAATGGAGCAACCATATTTTTCATCAGTACACCCTGAAACTTACCGGAGTCGATCGCGATAAATTGCAAAAGGAATTAGCGGCTAAAGGCATTCCTACCATGGTTTACTATCCAATACCCCTTCACAAGCAAAAAGCTTTTGAGCCATTTCGCGAGTTTAACCTAGGTCGGTCGTTTCAGGTTTCCGACACTCTTTCGAGCTCGGTTATCTCACTTCCAATGCATACCGAATTAACAGATGATATTATAAAATATATCGCTGATAGTATAGTGGAAGCGCTAAAAGAGTAACTTTGAATTAAATTTTGGTTATGGAAAAGAACTACTTTGCCCACGAAACTGCAGTTATCGATCCGGGTTGTGTTATAGGTGCAGGTACTAAAATTTGGCATTTCAGCCATATTATGACCGGGTGTGAAATTGGCGAAAACTGTAATATTGGGCAAAATGTAGTGGTTTCCCCTGGCGTTAAGTTGGGTAGAAACGTAAAGGTTCAGAATAACGTTTCTATATACACTGGCGTTATATGCGAGGACGATGTTTTCCTTGGCCCTTCGATGGTTTTCACCAATGTGATAAATCCACGTAGCGCTATTAATCGGAAGAGTGAGTATATGACCACTCTGGTTAAACGAAGTGCTACCATTGGTGCTAATGCAACCATAGTATGTGGAGTAACCTTGGGGGAATTCTCGTTTGTTGGTGCTGGTGCAGTGGTAACTAAGGACGTAAAGCCCTATGCCCTTGTGGTGGGCAATCCGGCCCGACAAATAGGATGGATGAGTGAGTATGGGCATCGTTTGGTTTTTAATACCGAGGGTATTGCTGTATGCCCCGAAAGTGGACAAAAGTATAAACTTGAAAATAATCAGGTTATCAGAATTGAATAGCTAATGAAGAATTTTGCACTTATTGGAGCGGCCGGTTTTATAGCTCCCCGACACCTCAAGGCAATTAAGGAAACCGGCAATAATCTTTTAGCCGCCCTCGACAAGCACGACTGTGTGGGAATAATGGATAGCTATTTTCCCGAAGCCGATTTTTTTGTGGAGTACGAAAGGTTCGATAGGCATATCGATAAGCTAAAACGTCAGGGTATAAAGGTTGATTACGTTAGCATTTGCACACCAAACTACCTTCACGATTCGCACATCCGTTTTGCTCTTCGGCATGGGGCAAATGCCATTTGCGAAAAACCAATTGTTCTCAATCCCTGGAATATTGATGCTTTGGCTGAGATCGAAAAGGAAACCGGCAAACGTATCAGCACTATACTTCAACTCAGATTGCATCCTACTATCATTGAGCTGAAAAAGCAAATCGACAGCGCTCCTAAGGATAAGGTTTTTGATATCGATTTAACCTACATTACCAGCCGTGGCCGTTGGTACTTTATTTCATGGAAAGGTGATGTTCAGAAGTCGGGGGGGGTTGCCACCAATATTGGTGTGCATTTCTTTGATATGCTATCGTGGATTTTTGGTAATGTCAAATCGAGCATTGTGCATGTTTCACGTCCCGACAAGGCTGCTGGTTACCTTGAACTGGAAAAGGCTCGAGTTCGCTGGTTCTTAAGTGTCGATTATAATGATATCCCCAATGCCATCAAGGAGAAGGGGCAGCGGACATACCGTTCAATTCGTATAGCCGATAAGGAACTGGAGTTTAGCGAGGGCTTTACCGATTTGCATACTTCAAGTTACCGTGAGATTCTTGCAGGTAATGGTTTTGGGTTAAGCGATGCCCGTACTTCAATTGAAACCGTTTATACCATTCGAAATATGGCACCGGTTGGTTTAACCGGCGATTTTCACCCGTTTTGTAAAACTATTAATCTTTAGGCTATGTATAACGAACTTGTTTCTAAAAAGGAAAAGCTAGCAGTTATTGGTTTAGGGTACGTTGGTTTGCCCATTGCCCTAGAATTTGCCCGTAAACTCTCAGTTATCGGTTTCGATATTAAACCCGACAGGGTAGAACTGATGAAAAAGGGTATTGACCCCAGCCGTGAGCTGGAACCCGAGGCCTTTAGGGGTTGTGATATTGAGTTTACATCCAACATCGATGATTTACGTAAGGCCAAGTTCTACGTGGTGGCTGTGCCAACACCTATCGATGAGCACAACCTGCCCGACTTAAAGCCATTGCTTTCAGCAACCCGCACAGTTGGCCAAGTTCTAAAAAAGGGCGATTACGTAGTTTACGAGTCGACCGTTTACCCTGGCTGTACCGAGGAGGATTGTGTACCCTTGCTCGAGGAACTTTCGGGTTTAAAGTACATTCAGGATTTTAAGGTAGGCTTTTCGCCCGAACGCATTAACCCTGGCGACAAGGAGCATACCTTAACCACAATCAAAAAAATTACTTCCGGTTGCGATGCCCAATCGGCTGAGGAGATTGCTAAAACCTACGAGCTTATTATTAAGGCAGGCATTCACCGTGCCAGTTCCATTAAGGTTGCTGAGGCTGCAAAGATTATTGAAAATACCCAACGCGATATCAATATCGCCTTTATGAATGAACTCTCCATCATTTTTAACCGCATGGGTATTAACACTTACGAGGTGCTTGAGGCAGCTGGAACCAAGTGGAACTTTTTAAAATTTTATCCCGGCCTTGTGGGTGGTCATTGTATTGGGGTTGATCCTTACTACCTGGTTTACAAGGCTAAAGAACTAGGCTATCACCCACAAATCATTACTGCTGGTCGTTTTATCAACGACTCCATGGGAGGTTATGTGGCTAAGCAAACCGTTAAGAAAATTATTGCTGCCGATAAAAACCCAAAGGATTCACGCGTTCTCATCATGGGGGTTACTTTCAAGGAGAATGTAAGCGATATTCGTAACTCTAAAGTGGCAGATATTTACAACGAGTTAAAATCGTTCGGCGTGCAGAATATCGATGTTATTGACCCTTACGCCGATAGCCATGAGGTTAAGGAAGAGTATGGTTTCGATATGGTCTCAGATCCTAAAGGCAAGTACGATGCCATAATAGTTGCCGTAAGCCATCACCAGTACATCAACCTTAATGACGATTGGTTTAATAACCTTGCCAATACCGGTTGCGTTTTTGTAGATGTTAAGGGTATCTACCGAGGGAAAATACATGATTTAACTTACTGGAGCTTGTAAAACATCAAATTGATTTTCAAAATATTAAGCCCCCTCGTGGGGCTTTGTTTATATTTAGTGACAAAATTTTTCGGGCTATTTGCCCAATTTGTATTATTTTCGTACCATAAACCTTGGTAGGTCATACCAATCCGGTGTGACTGACAGGGCGAAGCTGTAAAGATGTTAAACGTTAGCCTTGAACCTTAAACCTTGAACCCTGAACCTTGAACTTTAAACCTTGAACTTTATGATAAAGAACATCTGCTGTATCGGCGCTGGTTATGTGGGTGGACCCACAATGGCGGTAATTGCCCTAAAAAATCCGCATATTAGGGTAAACGTTGTCGATATCAATGCTGAGCGCATTGCGGCATGGAATACCGACGATTTACCCGTCTATGAACCCGGATTACTCGAGGTGGTTAAACAGGCACGCGGTCGTAACCTTTTCTTCGACACCGACATCGAAAAAGGAATCCGTGAGGCCGATATGATATTCATTAGCGTAAACACTCCTACCAAAACCTATGGGTTAGGCAAGGGCAGAGCCGCCGATTTGCGGTATGTTGAGCTTTGTGCCCGACAAATTGCCGAGGTGGCTACAACCGATAAGATTGTGGTTGAAAAGTCAACACTACCAGTACGTACAGCCCAGGCTATTAAAACTATTCTTTCCGAAACTGGGAATAAGGCACGTTTTCAGGTACTTTCAAACCCCGAATTTCTTGCCGAGGGAACTGCCATTAAGGATTTGCTTGAACCCGATAGGGTTCTGATTGGTGGCGATCAAACCCCTGAGGGCCTTGCTGCCATTGAGGCTCTAACTCAGGTTTATGCTGGTTGGGTGCCTCGTGAGCGTATCATACAAACCCGCCTTTGGTCGTCGGAACTTTCAAAGCTCACAGCCAATGCTTTCCTTGCGCAGCGTATTTCGTCAATCAACAGCATTTCAGCTCTTTGCGAGGCAACTGGCGCCGATGTGGACGAGGTGGCCTATGCCATTGGTACCGATTCGCGCATTGGACCTAAGTTCCTGAAAGCCTCGGTTGGCTTTGGTGGGTCCTGTTTCCAAAAGGATATCCTTAACCTGGTTTACCTTTGTGAGTACTTTGGCTTGCCTGAAGTGGCCCGTTACTGGGAGCAGGTAATAGCCCTTAACGATTATCAGAAGCGTCGGTTTGCTCAGAATATCATTCACACCCTGTTTAATACGGTTAGTGGCAAAAAGATTGCCATGTTAGGCTGGGCCTTTAAAAAGGATACCAACGATACCCGCGAGAGCGCAGCCATTTATGTTGCCGATCACCTGCTCAACGATATGGCCAACATCTGGGTGTACGACCCCAAGGTACCGGCTAAAAGCATGTACACCGATCTGGATTACCTGGGAACCCGTTCACCGGAGGAGAACCGCAAGCACCTAACGGTAGTTAGCGACCCCTACGAAGCCTGCAAGAATGCCCATGCCATTGCCGTTATAACCGAATGGGACGAATTCAAAACCTACGACTGGCAACGCATCTACGATAACATGATGAAACCCGCCTTTATCTTCGATGGCCGCAATATCCTCGATCATAAAAAACTTATGGAGATTGGATTTAAGGTTAAGGCAATTGGGAAGAGTTATTAAAAAGGATAAAGGTTAAAGGATAAAGGTTAAAGGATAAAGGATAAAGGTTAAAGGATAAAGGTTAAAGGATAAAGGTTAAAGGTTAAAAGAAGATAATAATATAATTTAGCAATAATTCTTTTGCCTATTGGATATGGATTTTGTTGAGGATGGAAATGAGGTTTACGGTAATTTACAAAAACGACTTTTTGACTTTTCTGTATATGTAATCAAGGAAAGCAGAAAGTTGCCTGAGTCACGTGAGTATAGAATCATTGTAAGTCAACTAATAAAGTCTGCAACATCAACAGCAGCAAATTATGAGGAAGCGCAAGCAGGCGTTTCAAGAAGCGATTTTTCAAACAAAATAGCTATAGCATTGAAGGAGATACGAGAAACAAATTACTGGATTCGGTTAATCATTAGTATTGATGATAAAAACAATCACTGGAATAAGATTAATGACGAATCTGTAGAATTGATGAAAATATTGGGTTCAATCTATTCCAAAACATCCAAACCTCGAAATTTCTGATTTTTTTAGTTTAATCATAAAATTATACCCGATAAAACTATAAACATCAAGCATTTAACTTATATCTTTTAACCTTTATCCTTTAACCTTTAACCTTTAACCTTTAACTTTTAACCTTGAACCTTAAACCTTGAATCTATGAAGTTCCTCCTCACCGGCACCGCAGGTTTTATTGGCTTTCACCTGGCAAAACGCTTACTTGATCGTGGCGATGAGGTGATAGGCCTCGACTGCATTAACGATTATTACGATGTAAACCTGAAATACTCCAGGCTGGAAATTACCGGTATCGACCGTGATAAAATTGAGTATGGTAAATTTGTGCAAAGCACAAAATACCCAAATTACAGGTTTATCCAGCTAAAACTGGAGGATAGGGAAGCCGTACTTAATCTTTTTGCTCAGGAAAAATTCGATAAGGTATGCAACCTGGCGGCTCAAGCCGGTGTGCGGTACAGCCTCCAGAATCCATATACCTATATCGATAGTAATATCAACGGCTTTCTGAACATCCTGGAGGGCTGCCGGCATAATGGTGTTAAGCATTTGGCCTACGCCAGCAGCTCCAGCGTATATGGCCTAAACGATACCATGCCCTTTTCCGTTCACCACAACGTTGACCACCCCATAAGCCTATATGCCGCCAGCAAAAAGAGCAACGAGCTCATGGCACACACCTATAGCTACCTGTATGGCATACCCACTACCGGATTACGTTTCTTTACCGTTTATGGCCCCTGGGGGCGCCCCGATATGGCGCTATTCCTCTTTACCAAGGCCATTCTGGAAGGCAAACCCATTGACGTGTACAACAACGGTAACATGCAGCGCGACTTTACCTATGTTGATGATATAGTTGAGGGTATAGTGAGGGTTCTCGATAATCCCCCCAAGGGCAATCCAAGCTGGACAGGCGCAAGTCCCGATCCCGGAACCTCAGTTGCACCCTATAGGGTTTACAACATTGGCAACAGCAGCCCCGTAAGGCTTCTCGATTTTATAGAGGCCATTGAGGAGGCCCTTGGCCGCACGGCCATCAAGAACTTCCTGCCCCTCCAGCCCGGCGATGTCCCCGCCACCTGGGCCGACGTTTCCGATTTAGAAGCTGATTTGGGCTACAGGCCAAATACCGATATTAAGGTTGGAGTGAGAAAGTTTGTGGAGTGGTATATAAGATACTTTAAGTTATAATTAATAATTCAATGTTGTTTAGTAAAGGGAGAATTAGCACTAATTAACACCCAAGAAAATCGAAGTATATCTCTTTTAGGATTCATGAGATATTTCTATATGTTCAGTTTGACAAATAATCTTTTAACTTAGCGAAATTAATAAATAAAATAAACGAAGAAATTTATGTAGTTTTTTTTAGTCTTGTTATTCATTTTATTGTTAAATTAATTAATATTCATATGATGAGAATAGTTAAGAAAATTATTAAATATATAATTTCAGAATACCTTAAACTGAAATATAGGGAAAGAGCTACTTTTGGTAAAAATGTGTTTTTAGGAAGAAGGGTTAAAATATATAGCAATAATAAAGATAATATCATAATTGGTGATAATTGCTTTATTCTTGGTGTTTTAATTTCTGAAAACAATGGAAAAATAATAATAGGAAGAAATACTAGTATAAGAGACTTTGTCTCTATTCGATGTGTGAATGAAATAATTATTGGTGATAACGTTATATTTAGTTTTAATATAGTCGTTTCTGATAATAATAATCATCCAGTTCACCCCGATGATAGAATACATATGATTAATTCTGGATGGTCAACAGAATTATGGAGTTTAAAGTTTTCGGAAAATGCTCCCGTAAATATTGGTGATAATGTTTGGATTGGCCAAAATTCTTTTATTCTTAAGGGTGTTCATATTGGAAATAATTCTATTGTAGCTGCGGCTACCGTAGTAACCAAAGATGTACCAAGTAATTCAATTGTTGCTGGAAACCCCGGCAGAATTGTTAAAACAGATATTTTAAATAGCAAGAGGATTTTTAATGAATAAAACCCTTTTTAATAATCTTATCTTTACATTAGTAGGCAAGGGGCTTGAATTAGTAATTTTTTATATAATTCAGATTTTACTAACAAAAAATTTAGAGACATCCGAGTTTGGCATATACTCCAAATGGCTTATATCGGCAAACTATGCTATATTAATATTATCTATGGGTTTAAATAATTCACTACTTTATTTTTCAACTTCAAAAAGGATAAATATATGGAATTCTATAATTGTTAATGCATTAACTTACATTATATTATCTTGTATCCTTGTTTTGGTATTATTTGTCTTTGATTTCGGATTAGTTGAAAAGAATTTCTTTATTTTATTTACATTATTTAGTTTGTTGTTTACGACATTTGTTTCTATACCCATGATTTTTGAAAACTTTTTTATTTATAATATTTTTAATTTATTAAGAAGGTTATTTTCAATAATATTCTTATCTGTGGTGTTCTTTAGAATTGTTATTCCAAATGCTTTAAATGTAATGCAGTTTGATACTTTGTCATTAATTTTATTAACAATATTATGTATTATTTGGAGTATATTTTTTTTAAGATATAAAGAGATATTTCAAATTAACTCAAACCTTAAATTATTAGTTGAATACTTTAAATATGGCTTTAAAAGTATTTTTTTAAATTTTTTAGGTTTATCAGTATATTCTATTGATGTTTTTATCGTAAGTTATTTTCTTGATTCAATTTCAATCGCCTATTATGTAATTGCTGGAAGTATAGTAAAAATTACTTGGTTTTTTATTGATAATTCTGGAACTGTATTTTTTCCAAAATTTATTTTAAATTATAATAACAACAATAATGAAGAATCAATTAAAATAATTAATATCACAAATCAAATATCTTTTTTAATTACTATTTTATTAACATTACTTTTCGTTTTTTTTGGTAAAGATTTCCTTTCTTTATTATATAAATCAGATTACCAAAAGGCGTACTTATCAACTATAATACTTCTTTTAGGTAGTCATGGCATGGTAATATACAAATTATATAGTCGATATTTAGCATCAAAAAATTCTTTTAACTTATTATATTATTCTCTATCCCTTTCTATTTTATTGAATGTTTCGCTTAATTTTGCTTTAATACCTAAGTGGGGTATAGAAGGAGCGGCCTTTTCATCGTTCGTTTCATATTGGTTTTGCGGATTATTCATTGTTTATCTGTCAAGATTTAATTTATTATCTTTATTTAGCTTCCAAGAACTTAGAACGCTATTATTACATCACCTTAGCATTAAAAGAAAAAATAATTAAAATATAATTATATAATTTAAAAAATAAATGGATATTAAAAAGTTTAAATTATTATTTTATTTACAATTATTTTTATTTTCAACTATTCCATTACTCAGTGTTAAATTTTTAAGAATTAATTTATCAAGTTTTTCTATCCCAATTTTTTTTATATTCGTGATTACAGGAATAGCTATGTATTTTTTTGCTAACAACTACTCAAAAGAACTAAGAGTTGATAGAAATACTTTAGTTTTTATAGCTTTACTGTTGTTGTTTTTAATTTATCAATTTTTAAATAGTTTTAAAAATATTACTACATTTTCATTTATTAACTCTATTGATGAAGTTGTAAAAACATTCTCATCTCTTATTGTTTTTATTTTTATTTTTTATTTTTTGAAAAATACTATTTACAAAGAACCTAAACAACTTTTCAAATTATTTAACATATTGCTCATTATTTCTACAATTATATTAATTATTTTAATAATACGTTATTATTTTCATTTCAATTCAAAATACCTTGGAATAATATTAGAATATAGAACTGAAGCCGGTAAAAATCAATTAGCACTATATTTAGGAATTGTTTTTCCTATAGTACTTAGTACGTATAGAGAAAAGAAAAATCTTTTCTCTTTAATATGTTTGTTTGTACATATTTTTGCCATTATATATGTTGATTCTCGAGGTGTATTAATTTCATTATTTTTAAGTTATTATTTCGTCTTTGTTTTTTTAAGTAAACGTTACTTTATTCAAATAATATCAATTTTTTCTATTTTTTTGTTTTTTATATACGTAACAATTTATTTTTTAAATAATTATTCTTTTATTATAGAAAAATTTAACACATACAATGCAATTACAGATATTCATTTATATAGATCAGATCAAATGAGAGAAATATTAGCTGCTAAATCAATTTATTTTTTTGTTTCTGCACCATTTTTTGGAATTGGAACTAACCAATTTTTATCTCAAGTTGGTTATCTCACTCATAACTCATTTTTACAAATCTTATGTGAACAAGGAATTTTTGGACTAACAATTTTTTTACTAATTTTATTAGTAGTATTATTAACAATAAAAAATTTGTTCAATAAATCAAATAAATATGAAAAATCATTATTAATAAGTTCTTTAGTTCCTATTTTTTATTTTACTTTTATTAATGCATATAACTTAATATTAATTTATATTTTTTGGGCGCTACTATTTATTTTAAATAATTATAAATTATCCTATGATAACAGATTCTAATAACATTGTTATACTCGCCTCATGGTCTATTGATAAAGTTAATAATAAATATTTTATACCCCATACACATTATATATACTTAACATATATTTGTAGAATATATACTGAAGTTGTTCTAATTTCTCCTACCCGAATTACATACTTAAATGATGGAAACAAAACTTATCTTGATTTTCAAAATTTAAAAGTAATAGAATTACCTTATTTTAAATCATACATTGAGTCGATTAGATATTTTTTTTCTTTTTATTCAGTTATTAAATCTTTAAAAAAGTATCAAAAATTTTATTGTAGAGTTCCTGATCCTTTTTCTTGGTTACCTTCTTTATTTTTTAATAAAAAGTGTATACTTCATTTTGTAGGTGATCCTATTGACAGTATATTAAAAGATACAAGTAAAAACATATTTGAGAAAACAATTTTAATTCTATTATATATTCCTGATTTTATTTTAATTATATTAGCATGTCGAAGGTCTAAGGTTTATACAAACGGATATCATTTGTCCAAACGTTTATCAAGGTTTGGCATAAAAGCAAATTCGTTAATATCATCTACTCTAACTAAAAATGATTTTAGTTATACAAAAAAAAAACAATCTCAAATTATTAATTTAATTTATTTAGGCTATTTAAGATACCCCAAAGGAATTCAAACTATTTTAAATTTAATTATTCTTTTAGAAGAAAATAAAATTAACTTCAAATTTACTATAATAGGAGATGGTCAAATGAGAAATGACATTGAAAGTTTTATAAATAAAAACAATTTGAGTTCAAAAGTAAAGTTATTAGGTCATATAAATGATAGATGTAAAATAAATGAGATTTTTGATATGTCTGATTTTTTCATCTTCCCTTCAAAATCAGAAGGTTCACCTAGAGTAATTTTAGAGGCAATGTCAAGAATGTTACCTGTAATATCTACTCCTGTAGGTTCACTTCCTTATATTTTTCAAGATAATAACGAAATTCTATTTGCTGAATTTGATAATCCTTTATCGTTTTATAATAAGATTATTTGGGCTTTAGATCACCCAAATGAAATCGAAAAAATAAAATTGAATGCATTTTTAAAAGTCAAAAATAATTATACTATGGATAAATTTTTAACTCAAATTTTCAAGTAAATGAAGCATAAATTATTATTAATTTATAGTTGGATTATTAGAACAATTCTTTTTTTTTTACCAGATATCCCTTTTTTTATGAGAATACGGGGATCATTATATGGTTTAGGTATGAAACAATGTGGTAAAAATTTTCAAGTCGCTCATTCTTCCATTCTCAATTCTTTAGAATGTTTTATGATTGGAGATAATGTGTACATCGCTAATTTTTGTAATTTACTTGGAAATGGGACGATCGTAATTGAAAATAACGTAATAATAGGTCCGGGTGTTATAATTTCTGCAGGTAATCATGTTTATGAAAACGGTTCTTTTAGATTTTCTAAGAGTATACCTCTTGATGTTACAATTATGCATGGCTCTTGGATTGCTGCTAATTGTACTATTGTAGGCGAATGTATTTTTCCTTCCGAAAGTATTTTAGCGGCTAACAGTGTATTTATTTCCATAAAAGAATTTAAAAATAAATCGTTATATGCCGGAGTTCCTGCTAAGTTGGTAAAAGAATTAAATTTGTAAGTATCATGAATTTAATAAGTATTATAATACCAGTTTATAATGAAATGAAATATATTGAAAATTTAATTTTTTCAATAAAAAATCAAAACTACCCAAAATCTGATCTCGAAATTATTTTTATAGATGGAATGAGTAATGATTTAACAAGAAAATATATTAATGATTTTAAAAAAGAGTTTTCTAATGTTTATCTTGTTGATAATCCAAATAAAACAGTCCCTTACGCTTTAAACATTGGCATTAAAAATGCAAAAGGTGACATCATTATCCGTTTAGATGCCCATGCTGAGTATCCTTCTAACTATATTTCAACATTAGTTTACTATTTAGGAAAACTTAATGCCGATAATGTTGGCGCTTCAGCTGTTACAGTACCTGCTAATAATAAGCCCGTTTCTAGGGCAATAGCTATATCAATGTCTTCAATATTTGGTGTTGGCAATGCTACTTTTAGGTTAGAAAATTCAACCGAGAAGGAGTTCATTGAAGTTGACACTGTTCCTTTTGGTTGTTACCGAAGAGATGTGTTTGATAGAATTGGACTTTTCGATGAGCAACTAACCCGAAACCAGGATAATGATTTCAATGAGCGGCTAAGGAAAGCTGGTGGTAAAATTTATTTAATACCATCGCTAAAAATTAAGTACTACGCACGCGAAAACTATAAAAAGCTTTATAAAATGTTTTTCCAGTATGGTTACTTTGGCCCTCTGGTTGACATAAAGTTCAAAAAACCCACTCAGTTACGCCGCTATGTACCCACAGTATTTGTATTATCGCTTGTTTTCCCCTTATTGCTAACGCCCTTGTTTTACCCCTTTTTATTTTTATGGGTATTCATATTATCACTTTATTTTGTTGCCTCAGCTTCATTCGCCACCTATGAATGCATCAAAAGGAAAGAAATTTTTCTTATTCCATATGTAATGTGGGCTTACTTTGTTTCGCATGTAAGTTATGGATTAGGGTATATTAAGGGTTTTATAGATTTCCCAGTACGAAAAGTGCATACCAGAAATAAAGTAGAAGTTGAACTAAGCAGATAAATATGAAAATTCCATTCTCTCCCCCTTTCATTGACAATGATGTTATTAAAGAAGTAAACGATTCACTTCTTTCAGGTTGGATTACTACTGGCCCAAAGGTGCAGCAACTTGAATCGGCTGTTGAAGAGTTAACGGATTTAAAAGGGGTACTATGTGTTAATTCAGCAACATCTGGGTTAATGCTTGCGCTTAAGTGGTTTGGCGTTGGTGCCGGTGATGAGGTAATTGTACCTGCATATACCTATGCTGCAACCGCCCTTGCTGTATATCATATCGGTGCAAAACCTGTCATAGTAGATGTTAAAGATGATTTTACTATTGATCCTGACGCTATAGCCAAGGCCATTACATCAAAAACTAAGGCTGTTATACCAGTTGATATTGCCGGTTATCCGGCCGATTACGATTCGATAAGGGCTGTAATATCAAGTCCAGAGGCTTTAAGGCAATTTACACCAAATAGCAAAAAACAAGAAAAACTGGGTCGTATTCTACTGTTGTCCGATGCCGCGCATTCCCTGGGGGCAAAGTATAAGGGATTGCCTATGGGGCATGCAGCCGATATAACTGTGTTTTCGTTTCATGCTGTTAAAAACATTACTACTGCCGAGGGTGGTGCTATTGCATTAAATCTCCCCAAAAGTATCGATCAGGAGAAAGAGTATAAAGAAATGCGCTTAATGACACTTAACGGACAAACAAAAGACGCCTATACAAAAACAAAAGCTGGAGGATGGAAATACGATATAGTGCTTGGTGGCCTAAAGGTTAATATGCCCGATGTGCTTGCAGCAATTGGCCTAGCACAAATTCGAAAATATAATAATTTTTTATTACCTGAACGTAAACGTGTTGCAAAAACCTATGAAAGGCTCTTAAAACCTTACAACTGGGCTCTACTGCCTTGCCTTGAGAATGATAGCACTGAAACCTCTTACCATATTTACCCATTAAGGATAAAAAACATAACCGAAGCACAACGTGATATGATTATTAATGAAATATCACATCATAAAGTTGCGGTAAATGTTCATTTTATTCCTTTGCCTATGCTTACATTTTTTAAGCAGATGGGATATTGTATTAATGATTACCCCAATGCCTATAAAAATTATTGTTGTGAAATTTCGTTACCCATTTATCCTCAATTAGACGATAGCCAGGTACAACTTGTTGTAGATACTCTTGTAAATGCATATAATAAGGTAGTTTTATGATTCGTTTTTTTGATATATTGTTTTCTCTAATCGGATTAATCTTACTTTCACCTATTTTTGTTATTGTTGCAATTGCTATAAAAATCGATTCAAAGGGTCCAATTTTTTATCGACAACAAAGGATAGGAAAAAATGGAGTAAAATTTTCACTATTGAAGTTTCGATCGATGTTTACTGAATCCGATAAAAAAGGATTGATAACAATAGGGAATAATGATAGTCGCATAACCAGTATAGGTCGTTTTATCAGAAAATATAAAATTGATGAGTTACCGCAACTCATAAATGTTTTGAATGGTTCTATGAGTTTGGTTGGACCAAGGCCTGAGGTTAGTAAATATGTTGAATTGTATAACGATTATCAACGTAAGGTGTTGTCAATTAAGCCGGGTATCACCGATTTTGCCTCTATTTATTTTAAAAATGAAAATGAAATTTTAGAAAGCAAGAAAAATCCCGAAGAGTATTATATAAAATATTTAATACCCCAAAAAATCAGGTTAAATTTAATTTATATAAAGAATTATAATATAAAAACTTATTTTCTAATAATATTCAAAACAATAAAATCTGTCTTTTTTCGATAAATTTACCTGCCCTTACAGGGCGATGATTTGAAGGTTTCTCTTTCCATTGGGCGTTGCCCAATGTTAGCGAGAGTTGGGCTTACAGCCCGAGAAGCCCTAACCGAAGTTAACAACCAATTAAATATTCCGCCCCGTAGGGGCAGGTCAATCTAACCCAACGCACCGCGTTGGGTAATGAATGCTAAAAAAATATTAAACGCGCCCTGAAAGGGCAGGTCAATTGAATCCAAGTCAACGCGTTGAGTATCGAATAATAGAAAAAAGTAAACGCCCCGAAGGGGCAGGTTAATCTAACCCAACGCACCGCGTTGGGTGATGCACAATAATAAAATATTAGCACGCCCTGAAAGGGCAGGTCAATTTAACCCAACGCACCGCATTGGGTATAGAATAAAAGAAACACAAATCGCCCTGAAAGGGCAAGTAAATCTAACCCAACGCACCGCGTTGGGAATTAAAACAACAAAAAATAGCACGCCCTGAAAGGGCAGGTCAATTGAATCCAAGTCAACGCGTTGAGTATCGAATAACAGAAAAAAGTAAACGCCCCGAAGGGGCAGGTTAATCTAACCCAACGCATTGCATTGGGTAACGCACAGTAACAAAATATTAACACGCCCTGATGGGGCAGGTCAATTTAACCCAACGCACCGCATTGGGTATAGAATAAAAGAAACACAAATCGCCCTGAAAGGGCAAGTAAATCTAACCCAACGCACCGCGTTGGGTAATGCACAATAATAAAATATTAACGCGCCCTGTAGGGGCAGGTCGATTGAATTCACCGCAATGCTTTGAATATCGAATAACAGAAACAAAAATCGCCCCGAAGGGGCAGGTTAATCTAACCCAACGCACCGCGTTGGGTAATGAATGCTAAAAAAATATTAAACGCGCCCTGAAAGGGCAGGTCAATTGAATCCAAGTCAACGCGTTGAGTATCGAATAACAGAAAAAAGTAAACGCCCCGAAGGGGCAGGTTAATCTAACCCAACGCACCGCGTTGGGTAATGCACAAAAAAATATTAAACGCGCCCTGAAAGGGCAGGTCAATTGAACCCAAGTCAACGCGTTGAGTATCGAATAACAGAAAAAAGTAAACGCCCCGAAGGGGCAGGTTAATCTAACCCAACGCACCGCGTTGGGTATAGAATAAAAGAAACACAAATCGCCCTGAAAGGGCAAGTAAATCTAACCCAACGCACCGCGTTGGGTAATGCACAAAAAAATATTAACGCGCCCTGAAAGGGCAGGTCAATTGAACCCAACGCATCGCATTGGGTATAGAATAACAGAAACACAAATCGCCCTGAAAGGGCAAGTAAATCTAACCCAACGCACCGCGTTGGGTAATGAATGCTAAAAAAATATTAAACGCGCCCTGAAAGGGCAGGTCGATTGAATTCACCGCAATGCTTTGAATATCGAATAACAGAAACACAAATCGCCCCGAAGGGGCAGGTTAATCTAACCCAACGCACCGCGTTGGGTAATGCACAAAAAAATATTAACGCGCCCTGAAAGGGCAGGTATAAACTAGGATACAATGTCCCAATCCCTGACAAAAATTTATGTACACATCGTTTTTCATGTAAAATCTCAATCGCTCACTATAAATCCCACCCATAAACACCTTCTATATTCCTATATCCGAACCGTAATATCCGACCGCGATTCAATTCCCATTGAAATAAACGGAACCGCGGACCACATTCACATCCTTTGCTTACTTTCAAAAAATATTGCCCTGTCAAAGTTGGTAGAAGATATTAAACGTCATAGTAGTCGATGGATAAAAACATTAGATGGTAAATATTCGAAGTTTGCATGGCAAGGTGGGTATGCAGCATTCTCGGTAAGTCAATCGGTACTTGAAAAAACAATTAATTACATTAAAAATCAGGAAGAACATCACAGGAAACGAAGCTATAAGGAAGAGGTAATGCTTTTCCTGAAAGAGTATGGAATGGAATATAACGAGGATTATTTCTTTTCCGATTAACCTGCCCTTACAGGGCGATGATTTGAAGGTTTCTCTTTCCATTGGGCGTTGCCCAATGTTAGCGAGAGTTGGGCTTACAGCCCGAGAAGCTGTAACCGAAGTTAACAACCAATTAAATATTTCGCCCCGTAGGGGCAGGTCAATCTAACACAACGCACCGCGTTGGGAATTAAAACAACAAAAAATAGTACGCCCTGAAAGGGCAGGTTGATTGAATCCAAAGCAACGCCTTGAGTATCGAATAACAGAAACACAAATCGCCCTGAAAGGGCAAGTAAATCTAACCCAACGCACAGCGTTGGGTAATGCACAAAAAAATATTAAACGCGCCCTGAAAGGGCAGGTCAATTGAACCCAACGCATCGCATTGGGTATAGAATAACAGAAACACAAATCGCCCTGAAAGGGCAAGTAAATCTAACCCAACGCACCGCGTTGGGTAATGCACAATAATAAAATATTAGCACGCCCTGAAAGGGCAGGTCAATTGAACCCAACGCAACGCCTTGAGTATCGAATAACAGAAACACAAATCGCCCTGAAAGGGCAAGTCAATCTAACCCAACGCACCGCGTTGGGTAATGAATGCTAAAAAAATATTAAACGCGCCCTGAAAGGGCAGGTAACAATAACTCCCATAAACCATGCTTCGCAAAACAATCATAAATGTATTTACCATTACACTCCTGCTATTCCTGATTAGGTTAGCTTTACCACAATACTTAAAATACCTGCTATTTCCCTCCGTTGCCCTCCTTGGTATTCTTGTCATTACCGAATTTATCGTGTCGAAGCGATGGCAAAAAATCACATTAAAGAGTTACAGTGTATTTATACCATTGGCTCTATCAGTACTTGCCTACTTTGTAGCAGTTGCCTTAACCCCATACCGTCCCGAAACTCTATTAAAGGACACCTTTAATCTTCTGGTGTTAACCGCTTTCATCTTTTCGGCCCTACTATTTGATTTTAAAGCCGATGAATTAAACCATTCCCTCAAACGGTTTAAACTCCTTGCAGTTGTTTTTAGTTTCCTTTTTGCCCTTATTGGTATTGTAAAGCTATATTATATGCTCAGGGGGCATAAATGGGAGTTCTTATCGGTTCAGGGGTTAGGTTTTCCTCAGGGCACCTCGCTGAGTGTTGACGACAACTTTTTTACACTGGTTTGTGTTGTTGGGATTCTTATCGCCACCACTTACCTTTTTAAGGAATTAAAGCGATGGCAAAGCGTCCTACTTCAACTTGCCCTTTGGGTTCTTATAGTAAATATAATGCTAGCAACCTCGCGTAGGGGGTTAATAATTGCATCTGCTTATATTGCAATTTACGTGTTATTATGGTTTGGATCGTGGTTCAGTAGTTGGACTCTAGTAAAATTTTTCCGAAGAAATTCCACTATTTTCTTGTTGACTTTTACTTTATCCACCTCATTACTTGCCTACGCAATATTTGGAATAAACACTCTTAAGCGTAATGAGTGGCTGGCTAGTTCAAATTTTGATAAGAATGAGACTGTAGTTTACATGAACTGGCTTACCATGGCTGGCGAATCGATCTTTCGGGGACAGGTTACATTTGATGATGTTCAAAAGGAGAACTGGAGTACCCGTTTCGATCCACGATATCCCTATACCGGTTGGGCTAATGGTAACTACCAGTTGGTTAATAACCTCAATGAATTAGGGTTAACAGGCGTTCCTGCCGATGCTCAGGGTGCTAAGGTTGGGAATTGGGTTCAACCTAGTACCTGGAGTGGTAATGCTTACTATTACTCAAAGCTATTTGAGGGTAAGGTCGATCCCGGTAAGCATTACGTGGCATCGGTTTACTGCTACGTGTCACCCGATTTCAATGGTTCATGGGTTCGCATGAGTACTAGTGGAAATTTGAAAGGCATAAGAGATTGGTATTACAATACCAATCAAAAGGGAACCTGGCAGAAATTGCAAACCACCTTTTATGCCGATAGCGGTGATTTTAAGGCATACATTTACCTTTGCAAGGAGAACGATTCAACCTTAGCAAATCTAAATGGCCATGTTATTTATGCCTATCCCGAGCTAAAAGAAATTACTCCAAATCCTGCAAATCCATTAACATGGGCTAACATTCAGTTTGAACCGGTTCAAAATCTACCCGGAAAGAACTGGAATATTCTACCTGATAGCTCAACAGCCATGAAGCCACTTAAACAGGCTTTTAGTTATAGAGAAAAAGATAGTTTATGGGTTTTTGGCGCAGGCTTATTCCGGTATGAATCGCACGAAGGTGTTCGAATAAATCCCTCAATTTTTGTTTATGTTTCCGATGATTTTAATGGCGATGAGGTTGCACTTTATGCGGGTGGTAAAATCTATGGGTTTACAAAACATCAATACGATTTAGATAGGAAAGGAACCTGGCAAAAATTATTTTTATCATACACTATTTTCGAGGGTAAAAGTTGGGTTGATTATGGCTTCCGTAAGAAGGTTAAATCACCCAACGATTCCATTAAGGGGTATGTTCTTTTTGCCTACCCCGAAGAACGTTTTTTAAGGTTCGATCCCAGTAATCCGATGACTTGGACAGGATCAAACTTCAAGCAGGTTTATCCATTAACAAGGAAAAACGTTGAAATTGTGCCAAGGAATAGTATAGGATTAAGAGTTGACAAGGAAACGCAGCCCAGGGAAAGTAAAGATTTGGTTTATAATGCAAATCCTATAGGGAAAGTAAAATTTAAAACCAATCAGCAACGGGTTAAAACATCAATTTATGCTTATGTTTCGGAGGATTTTAATGGCGAAAAAGTTCGGTTAGGCGGTAGTTCAAAGAAACTTGGTGGATATAATGCCTCTTACTATGACTTAGCCCAAAAGGGTATTTGGCAAAAATTAACCATAAATAACTGGGGTGAATCCGGTGAGGAATACTACTCAACAACATACTTTGAACTTCCCAAAACAAAAAATTTTAATGATTTAAAAGGTTATGTAATTTTTGCTTACCCCGAATTCAAAGTGCTAAGTTTTGACCCCAAAAATCCTGAAAGTTATACTTCAAGTACTTTTAAAAAGGAATATCCACTGGAAGGGTCAAATTCAAACATTGTCCCTGAAGGAGTTGCAGGTGCTAAGTACGATAAAACAACTGAGGGAAAACAGTGGAGGGACTTTTACCATTCCACCACATTGTTTTGGGGATTACAGGCTGAAGCCGGCGATTCGGTATTCGCTTCGGTTTACTGCTATGTATCACCCGATTTTAATGGACAGGAAGCAAGGTTAGAGATAAGGGGAAAAGTTTCAGGGGCTACTACTGGTAAGTATAACTTTAATGCCAAAGGTGAATGGGTATTGTTGCAAGCAAAGGGTATTGTAACCGAAAAGGGCTGGGTATATGGAGCCTACTTTTTTAGTCAGAAAGGGGTACCCGATTTTAGTACACTTACAGGCCATGTTACTTTTGCCTATCCACAACTTGTGGTTAAGCCGGCTAAGGGCTTATCGATAGTAAAAACTAATTCAGCCTCACTGAAATTTGCATCTTGGCCTTTTTTACCCGAAAATGTCAGTTTGTCCGATTCAATAGCCGATGATTTTAAGTTTTCAATGGAAGGCGATCGATTTGCAGGCCCTAGAATAGACCGGTGGCGTTATGCTCTATTTTTGTATTTTAATGAATATTCTTTAATTCATAAAATATTTGGGGCAAACTTTAGTTATACTTTAAAGTTTTCAAAAAAATTTGATCCTGAATACCCTCTTAGAAATTTTGATTATCCTCACAATCCATTTCTTTCAGTTCTTCTTTATTCAGGAGTAATTGGTTTGATTGTTTACCTTTGGTTCTTAGGTTTTTCCCTTTACTTATACTACAAATACCGAAAGGAATACTGGTTGTTTGGGTTGATATTTATGGCCACCTTTTTCTATTCATTTTTTAGTTCAAATTCACCATTTGAGCCCGCTTTCTTTGGTGTTATGGCTTTTCTTCCTTATTTAATTCATTATACTAAAAAATATAGGGAGGAGGTCAAATAGGTTCTTTGCTCATGAATTAAAATGGAACGCAGATGACGCAGATGATTTTGTTGTTCGTTGATAGTTGTTCGTGAATTGGAATGGTATGCTGATTACGCAGATTAGAATGATTTACACAGTGAAACACTGCGATACTATTTTAGTTGGAAGTTGATAGTATTAGAACCTTAAACCTTAAACTTTGAACCTTAAACTCCGCATAGCGGAACAGGCATTTTAACCTTTAACCTCTAAATCCTATGCCCAAAAAAGCACTAATCACCGGAATCACTGGTCAGGATGGCTCATACCTTGCTGAACTTTTACTCGAAAAAGGGTATGAGGTTCATGGTATTATTAGACGAGCATCAACCTTTAATACCCATAGAATAGACCATTTATATAAGGATCGCCATAATAAGGATGTTAGAATGTTTCTGCATTATGGCGATATGACAGATTCCAGCAATCTAAACAGGTTATTGGAAAAGATTGAACCCGATGAGATATACAACCTTGCTGCCCAAAGCCATGTTAAGGTTTCGTTTGAGGTTCCGGAATATACCGCTGAAGTTGATGCCATTGGGACCCTTCGATTTCTCGATGCTATTAAGGATACAGGTTTAAAAACAAAATTTTACCAGGCCTCAACCAGCGAACTTTATGGATTAGTACAGGAAGTGCCCCAAACCGAAAAAACCCCATTCTATCCCCGAAGTCCTTATGGTGTGGCTAAACTTTATGCATACTGGATAACCGTTAACTACCGTGAAGCATACGGATTATTTGCTTGTAATGGGATACTTTTCAATCATGAATCACCACGGCGTGGTGAAACCTTTGTTACCCGTAAAATAACAATGGCTGTTGCCAGAATTAAAGCCGGCTTGCAGGATAAACTATTCCTTGGGAACCTCGATGCACGCCGCGACTGGGGCTATGCCCCTGAGTATGTTGAGGGGATGTGGCGAATGCTTCAGCATTCAACTCCTGAAGATTTTGTACTTGCCACAGGTAAAACATATACTGTTCGTGAATTTGCCACCCTTACATTTAAGGAGTTAGGTATTGACCTTGAGTGGCAAGGTAAAGGTGTTGATGAGAAAGGCATCGATAGGGCTACAGGAAAAGTTTTGGTTGAGATCGATCCTAACTATTTCCGCCCAACCGAGGTTGATTTGCTGGTTGGAGATTCGTCGAAAGCTAAGAAATTATTGGGTTGGGAGCCCAAAGTTGGTATTGAAGAGTTAGTGCAAATTATGGTTAAGGCTGATTGGGAAAGGGTTAAAGGAGTCATTTAATTTCACAAGAATTAGTAGTTAAACATAAAGTGGAAAAAAACTCAAAAATTTATGTGGCGGGTCATTCCGGTTTGGTTGGCACCGCCATTGTTCGTAAATTACAGGAAAAGGGTTACTCAAATATTGTTACACGAACCCATTCCGAACTTGAATTACTCAATTACAATGAGGTAATTGATTTTTTTACTACTGAAAGGCCCGATTATGTTTTTCTTGCTGCAGCCCGGGTTGGTGGAATATTGGCTAACAATACTTATCGAGCCCAGTTTATTTATGAGAATCTTCAAATACAGAGTAATGTAATCCATGCATCGTACCTAAGTCAAGTTAAGAAACTTCTATTTTTAGGTAGTTCATGTATTTACCCACGCGAAGCTCCTCAGCCTATCAAGGAAGAGTATCTCTTAACTTCGCCTTTGGAGTATACCAATGAACCCTATGCTATAGCAAAAATAGCAGGTATAAAAATGTGCGAGTCGTATAACCTTCAGTATGGCACAAACTTTATTTCGGTTATGCCAACTAACCTTTACGGGCCAAACGATAACTACGATTTGGCCAAGAGCCATGTTCTTCCTGCAATTATACGTAAAATGCATTTGGCCAAATGCCTTGAATGCAACGATTGGACTGCAATTCGTAACGATTTAAATAGATTACCAATTGATGGGGTTAATGGAGTTGCCTCAGTTGATGATATTATTGCAGTGCTGGCAAAATATGGAATACAAAAATCAGCCAAAGGTGATGTAAAAGTAACTGTTACTCTCTGGGGCTCAGGCAAACCCTTAAGGGAGTTTTTACACTCCAGCGATATGGCCGATGCCTGTGTTTTTATTATGGAAAAAGTAAATTTTTCTGATTTATCGAGTGGTATGATCGAAGTGCGAAATACGCACATTAATATCGGTACAGGACAGGATATTTCCATAGCCGACTTGACTCAATTGGTAAAGGAGGTGGTAGGTTTTAGTGGTGGAATTTTGTGGGATAAAACTAAACCTGACGGAACGTATAGGAAATTGCTCGACGTAAGCAAGTTGCACTCACTAGGTTGGAACCATTCAATTGAACTTACTCAAGGAGTTAGAAGGGTTTATCATGATTACATCAATGCAAGGTAATCGTATCTCAATATATAGAAAATTATGTCTTTTAAATAATCAGCTAATTGGGTGGTTGATTATTTTGATTCAGTTTCTTGTTATAGAATTTTCATATTCGCAAACAATTAATATTGAACAAATTAAACCGCTCTACAGGGTTGCACCCGTATATGGTTTTAAAAAGGGTATAGTAAGTTTAACCTTCGACGATGGTTATGCTTCACAGTTTGGTATAGGGCTCCGAACGCTCAAGCGTTTCCATTTTCCAGCAACCTTTTATGTTGTTTCCAGTTTTATTGATAATGCAAAAGCTCTGGAGCTAAAAAGAGATTTACCAGTAGAATATGAGATTGGTTCGCATACTTCTCATCACACACACTTAACTGCAATTGATAATAACGATTTACTTGATGAAGTATCGGGATCAAAGTATCAACTTGAACATCTATTTGACCGTAGGGTTTTGACCTTTGCCTACCCGTGGGGAGATTACAACCCGAAAGTTAAAAATACTGTAGAAAATTTTTATATGGCGGCTCGTTCGGCCAATCTTGGTTACAATTGGCTCGATAACCTTGATTTTTATGGGCTCAAGGTGCAGGCTTTTAATCAGGGAATAAACAATCGGACTGCTGAGTCATGGGTTGATTTTGCCATTAACTATAGGTGTTGGCTTATAGAAATGATTCATGGCATTCAAGGCGTTGGCTACAAGCCTCTCGATTCAACTGAATTTGTATCACATTTGGAGTATATTAATGCTAAGACAAGCGATTTGTGGGTAGCATCCGTTTCGGATGTAATAAAATACGTAAATGAGGCTAAAAGAATCAATGTTTCTTGTATTAGCTGTTCCGATTCTTTATATCAGTTAGTTGTTGATGATGGTTTAGAAGATTCAATTTATGATCAAGAACTTTCCATAGAACTCCGTATTCCTGAGAATTGGCAACAAGTTAATGTAAGTGGTGCAGAGTTAGTGGATTTTAAATTCAGTGGTGGAAATAATTTGGCACGGATTAATGTTTTACCTAATGCAAAGCCTTTTACCTTAAAACCCAATGCCTTCAAACAATCAATAAAACATCAAAATATAAAGTGTGTTTTTAACAGTGAAAATCCTTTTACCGATATAATTAGTATAGCTGTTTATCTTCCTGATCTTGATGATATCAGCGTTAAGCTTATTGCGACCAATGGAGCGGTCTTAACCCAAAACATTCAAAACAATGTGACAGGTGAAGTTGAAATAACTCTAAATACATCAATGTTTCCAAAAGGTCTTTACTTTCTTCAGATTGATAGTAAAAAGTCTGGATCGCTAACCAGTAAATTGGTTAAAATTAATTTGCCATAGTAATGGGAAAGAAAATTCTGATAATTGGGAAAAACAGTTTTGTTGGCAGAGGTTATAGGAAATATAGTCGATATGACAATATTGAAGAGGTTGATATTGAAAGTATTAATGTAGATGCTATAGATTTTGATGGGGTTGACACAGTAATTCATTTAGCAGCCATAGTTCATCAAAACCGAAGTGTAAGTTTGGATGAATATATAAAGATAAATACTGAACTGCCGGTTCAGGTAGCCATAAAAGCTAAAGAGGCAGGTGTAAGGCAATTTGTATTTATTAGTACTACAAAGGTTTATGGCGAGAATACACTATCAAAAGAAGTTTGCAATGAGGTAACACCGTGTAGCCCAACTGATGCTTATGGTCTAAGCAAGTTTAAGGCAGAGGAGCAGCTCTTGGCCTTATCTGCGTCCAGTTTTACTGTAAGCATTGTGCGTACCCCGCTGATTTATGGCGAAGGAGTTAAAGCCAATATGCTAAGCCTAATGAAGTTAGTCAATAAGGTTCCTATCCTCCCCTTTAAAGGTATTAATGCTAAAAGGAGCATCACATTTATAGGAAACCTTACCGCATATATCGATAGAATAATTGAGATTCGTGCAATGGGTATTTTTCTGGCGCAGGATAAGGAACCTGTTTCGGTAGAGGAATTAGTTCTTTTAATTGCTGCCGGTTTAAAGCGTAAGATTTTCCTTTTTAACCCTGGTAAATTGGCATTATACCTAATAAAAACAGTTGCCCCAACAATATATGCAAGACTATTCGGAAGTTCAGTAATTGATAATAGTGCAACACTAAGTAAACTCGGTTTAACCTTACCTTTCACCACCAAAGATGGTATTGAAATAATGGCTACTTATTATAGAAGTTTACATGGAAAATAATGGAATAGCTCTTGCTTTACTGTTAATGCTTGCTGGATTAGCCGCTCTATTCCTGACGGGGGTAATAAAAAAATGGGCTATAAGGCTAAACGTGGTTAATGAACCGACAAACAGGGGACTCCACTCATCGGTAACACCGCGTGGTGGGGGATTGGGATTTACTTTAGTTTGGTATATTGGAATTTTTATAATGTACCGAATGGGCATTGTTGACAAGCAATTATTTTTAGCCCTGTTTTGTGGGCTTGCTTTAGGCCTCATTAGTTTGCTCGACGATATTTTTGATATCAAACCGGCAATAAGGCTTTTAGTCCATTTTGGTGTTGCAATAGCAGCCTTTTATTTTCTTGGGGGGCTACGTAAACCTATTACTTTTGGGATCGACGTATTGAGTGTGCCCTACATTACATATCCATTGTCCATTATTGGAATGGTTTGGTTCATCAACCTTTACAATTTTATGGATGGCGCCGATGGTTTTGCTTCTCTTGAAGCAATTTCAGTGGGTATAGTTCTTTACATTTTTACTGGCAGCTATGAGCTGCTGTTATTGGTAGCAGTGGTTATTGGTTTTCTTTACTGGAATTGGCCAAAGGCCAAAATTTTTATGGGTGATGTTGGTAGCACTCAATTAGGGTTTATTCTAGTAATTCTCGGAATTCATTACCATAATACCCTTGATTTTTCAATTTTTAACTGGTTAATGATAACTGCTCCATTCTGGTTCGATGCAACACTTACTCTTTATCGCCGTTGGCGTAATGGTGAACAGTTAAGTCAACCTCATCGTAAACATGCCTATCAGCGTTATATACAGGCTAATCATACTCATTCTCAATTAGATTTATCATTGTTAATTATAAACATTATTATATTTCTGTTTGTAATGATTTACCGATATTATTATGATTTCTTAAAGTTACCTATTTTTATTATCTGTATGATATTCTTATATCAATTGATACGGAAGGTTGACAGAATGACTCCTTTTGTTTAAAAATTATTTTAAAAATATGGTTGGTTTTGTTGTTCTACATTTTAATAATATTAACTCTACAATAAAATGTGTCGATTCAATTATTAGTAATACCTTGAATGAATTAGTTCATGTTGTAATAGTTGATAATGCTTCCCCAGATGGTTCTGGAATTGAATTATTAAATAAGTACTTAAATAATAATAGAATATCAGTAATACTTAATTCAGAAAACTATGGATTTTCAAGAGGAAATAATATTGGTTGCACCTATTTAAAAACAAGATTTAATCCAGAATTCATTTGTGTATTTAACAATGATACCTATATTAATGATAATAATTTTATTAATAAAATAAAACAGTCATATATCAAAACAAAATTTCATGCATTAGGTCCTAAAATATGGAATACTAGACGTTTCTATAATCAAAATCCATATAAGGTTATTTCGAATATTGATGAAATAGATAATATTATTAATGAAGTTGAAAAAAAATTGTATTTACTAAAATTTAATTTACCTTTACTCTTTTATATGTACAGCAATTTCTTTCAAAAGAAAACAAAACTTTTTAGTGATGGATTATATGGTGCTGCAATTATATTTTCAAAAAAATATTTTGAGTTATTTGAAAAAACATTTCCTGAAATTACATTTATGTATGGAGAAGAAAATTTTTTATTTTATAGAAAAATAAAATATAATTTAATTTTTGAATATGATTTTAATATAACAGTCTATCATAATCACAGTAATTCTACTCGAAAAATATCAAGATTTATTATTGATAAATGGAAATTTCAATATAAAGAGATTCTAAAAGCTCTATTGAATTTAAAAAATATTTATTGTAATTCACTAGATATTTGATGATTAATATGAATAAGTATTTTATAAAAAATATATCATATTCTATACTTGTTCAAATAATTTATTTAGGAATTTCTATTTTTAATGTAATAGTTGTGCCAAAATTTTTGGACATACAATCATATGGTTTTTGGCAACTATATTTATTTTATATTGGATTTGCTGGTTTTTTTCATTTAGGCTTAATAGATGGAATTTATCTAAAATATGGAGGTTCTGATTATAATATGATAAAAAAAAATATTGTTAGAATGCAATTTTGGTCTTTAGTTTTAATTGAAGTAATTTTTTCCTGTATTATTTATTTTATTTTATTTAACATAAAATTATCATTAAATAGTGATAAGTATATAATTTTATTGTTTTCTATCTTTAATATAACAATAATTACAATTCAAACTTTCTTTCTTTTTATACT
>JBFMGQ010000017.1:0-64706 GCA_040752515.1 Bacteroidota bacterium
CGCTAGCCAACTGCGTAAAAGAAAAAAGGAGGCCGTATTAGCCTCCTTTACTGTTACCTGGTCGGGGTGATCCGACTCGAACCCCACGACCATCCCGACCCCTGTCGGGATGCGCTAGCCAACTGCGCAAAAGAAAAAAGGAGGCCGTATTAGCCTCCTTTACTGTTACCTGGTCGGGGTGATCCGACTCGAACGGACGACCATCCCGACCCCTGTCGGGATGCGCTAGCCAAGCTGCATGGAATAAAAAAAGGAGGCTGGAATTGCCTCCCCTATCTAACTGGTCGGGGTGATCCGACTCGAACAACACGACCATCCCGACTCCCGTCGGGATGCGCTAGCCAAGCTGCATGGAATGAAAAAAGGAGGCTGGAATTGCCTCCCCTATCTAACTGGTCGGGGTGATCCGACTCGAACGGACGACCATCCCGACCCCTGTCGGGATGCGCTAGCCAAGCTGCATGGAATAAAAAAAGGAGGCTGGAATTGCCTCCCCTATCTCACTGGTCGGGGTGATCCGACTCGAACGGACGACCACTTGCACCCCATGCAAGTGCGCTAGCCAACTGCGCCACACCCCGCCTTTGTTTTGCGGTGCAAAGATACTGATTTTTTTAAATTACAATACACCACCCCAAATTTTTTAACATTTGACCTAACCCGCTTTCAAACTTTCAAAATCTATCACCATCTGGCTAATGCTATTATACCTTTTACCAATGGCATGCCGTTCCAATTCTACTAACTGTGAATGAGTGTAAAAATGTGGTGGCTTGGGAAGTTGAATCTTTGATGTTGCTTTGTTTAATATCGCCATTAAATCATCAGGAACTTTATTACTTTTGGGTAAGTTTTGTGTTAGTTGAACATGAATGGTTTTAAGCGGATTGCTGGTTTGCCAAGGTTCAACCCGTGCAAAGAGTTGCCAAAGTGTTACACCCAATGAATAAATATCGGTTTGAAAACCTATTAACTCCCAAAGGTTAAGGACTTGTTCAGGTGCCGAATAGATTAAAGCAAATGGAAGTTCCCGCTCGCCTTGATGGAGAGCTTCAGCAGGTTTACGAGCCATGCCGAAATCGATTATTTTAACATCACCATCAACTATAGACTTAGGATTACTGGAAGTAACTATTATATTGGACGGTTTAATATCGCAATGGACGAAGCCAGCCCTATGAACACGGTCTAACGCTAAAAGTGCTTTGACAGAAAGTGTAATTAAATCGGAATAATTGAGCTGGCGGTGATATCGCCAACGGGTTAGATCTTTAAAACTAACTCCATCTACATAATCCGTTACAAGGTAATAAACACCATCAAAGAATAACAATTCCGAATTCAAACCTGAGCAAGTTGCAGTAGTCTCGGCTTCACGATGAATACGCCAAAAGTATGCTGGTGATGAGTTTACCCATGGATGGTATCGCTTTACAACAACCTTTCGGCCCAACTCCTTGGATAAACCTAAATAGGTTGAGCAGATTTCGCCATTTGGTTTTAAAACAGACGCCGAATCGGTAGGAATAATAAGGTACGTTTCGGACTTCCCTTTTATTTCCAACCGATTCTGCAAGACCATACTGAAAGGTTTTTATTAGCTAAACTTTGCTATGATTTCACGTGCTTTGGCAATTTTTGATTCAAGCATTTCGCGTGTCTTTGCCTCAGCAATAAAACGTAGGTAGGGTTCAGTATTTGAGGGACGAATATTAAACCACCAGTCGGGAAACTCAACGCGATAACCGTCAAAGTCATACGATGCAGTAGGTTTCTCGATTGATATAAAGAAATCGCGAACAGCATCCATGGCCTCACGTTTACGCTCAAGCTTGAAGTTTATTTCACCAGAATTAGCGTAGGTTTCAATTCTTGAGATTAGCTGAGAAAGCGATAAACCTTTTGCTTTCATCTTGCTTACCACATTAAGGATAAGAATACAAGCTAACATTCCTGAATCGGAGTAAAAGAAATCGCGAAAGTAGTAGTGACCAGCAAGTTCACCACCATAAATACCATCAATCTCACGTAGTTTTTTTGCGGCAAAAGCGCGTCCAACGCGCCAAGTGTGCATGGTCGCTCCCATAGGGGTTAGATATTCACCCACAGCCTTTGAGGTTCTGATATCCTGCAAAACATTACCTTTTAATCCTTTTTCCTCGAGGAAGTAATGCCCCAAAACGCCAATCATAAGGTCGGGTGAGATAAAACGCCCGTTCTCATCGACAAACATAACGCGGTCGGCATCACCATCGAATATTATACCTAAATCGCAACCATTCGTCTTAACCAAGTTCTGAAGGGCAACTACATTTTCAGGTATTAGCGGATTTGCCTCATGGTTTGGGAAAGTGCCATCGAGTTCATCGTACAGGTAAATGGGGTTTGTGCCAAGTATGTCCTTAATTATTAGGGCAGCCATTCCGTTGGAGCAATCAATTCCAATCTTCAGATTAGAATAATCGCGCTTAAAGCCATTGAGGAATTTAATGTATTCGGCCCTGATGTCGTGCTCAACAATCTTTCCCTTATTAGCTACCGGAACAATAGGCTCATGGTTTTTGATTTTATCTTCAATCACCTTAAGCCCTGTATCGTAGCCAACAGGTTCAGCATTCTCCCGCGAAACCTTCATTCCATTATACTCACGGGGATTATGAGAAGCGGTAATTTGAACCGATGCTTTAAAACTTCCCTTTGCCGTGGCATAGTAAACCATAGGAGTAGTAGCCAATCCGAGGTTATACACATCGGCACCGGCATCGGTGATACCGCGGGTTAGATTTTCGTATATTTCGTCCGACGATTCGCGTGCATCGCGACCAACCAGCACACGGTCGGTTTTTAGCAATTCTACCAAAAAGAATCCAACTTTATAGGCATCTTCCTTATTAAAATCCTTGTTGTAAATGCCTCTGATATCGTAGGCATGAAATGCTCCCATAACAAATCAATTTTACCTGTTAAACATCTATTATCGAACTGCAAAAGTAAAATAATATTCTAAATTAGTTCAATATTGCAGCATCGCATCATTTCAAATCTTCCAATCAATAAATAACACTGACATTTAGTAAACTTTTTGGGGTGAGATAAATCGAAATAGACATTGGTAGCAATAAATAAACTTTTATCACTATTTTTAAGGGAATTTGAACCAAATCTAAATATCTAACTATCAACACATAAACATTTTAAAAATGAAAAGAAAAAGTTTGTTAATTCTATCCATTGGTATAATGGGAGCAATGATTTCATGTACCAGTAAAAAAGGAGTTGAAAATCCTTTACTTGAGGAGTATAAAACCCCATTTGGTGTACCTCCCTTCGATAAGATTAAGGTAGAACACTTTGAACCGGCAATTTCCGAAGCTATTAAACAACAGCTGGCAGAGATTGAAGCCATTACCTCAAACACCGAGGAACCTACTTTCGAAAACACTATTTTAGCCTTAGACAATAGCGGCGAACTGCTGGAAAACGTGGTTCTCACCATGGAAAACATCAATTCTGCCAATACCAGCGATTCGCTACAAGAAGCACTCAAAAAGATTTCGCCCATGCTATCGAAGCATCGCGACGATATCAGCATGAACCCAAAACTTTTTGAACGCGTAAAAGCAGTTTACGAAACTATTGGCAATAGGGAATACACTCCAGAACAGAAACTGCTAATTGAAAGGATTTACAAGGGTTTTGTTCGTGGAGGTGCCAATCTCGATGCCGAAAAGCAAACCAAGCTCAGGGAAATAAACCAGCAACTTGCGATGCTTGCTTTGCAATTCAATGAGAATCTTTTGGCAGAGAACAACGACTACCGCATTGTAATCGATAAAGAGGAAGACCTTATAGGATTGCCCGAATCGGTTAAAGCGATGGGAGCAGAGGAAGCAAAGGCACAAGGATTGGAAGGCAAATGGGTTTATACCATCTATAAGCCAAGTATGCTGCCTTTCCTTACCTACTCCCAAAACCGTGAGCTGCGCGAGAAACTCTACTATGGCTACTACATGCGCGGAAATAATAATAATGCACACGATAACAAGGAAATTATCAAAAAGATTGTTGACCTTCGTCAACAAAAGGCTGAACTATTAGGATTTCCTACCCATGCTCACTATGTTTTAGATGTAAACATGGCAAAGGTGCCTGAAAATGTTTATGATCTACTGAATAAACTTTGGAAACCTGCGATTGCAAGAGCCAAAGCCGAGCGCGATGAAATGCAAAAACTGGCAAACGCTGAAGGTGCTAATATCAAAATTGGCCCTGCAGACTGGTGGTATTACGCTGAAAAGGTTCGCAAGGCAAAGTATGATTTGGGCGAGGAGATGCTTCGTCCTTACCTATCACTCGATGCCGTTCGCTCGGGTGTTTTCAATCTAACCGAGAAACTCTATGGTTTGAAATACGAGAAACGCACCGATCTTCCTGTTTATCATCCTGAATGTGAGGTTTATGAAGTAAAAGAAGCCGATGGTAAGCACGTTGGCATACTTTACCTCGATTTCTTCCCTCGCCCAAGCAAATCGGTTGGAGCTTGGTGCACAACTTACCGTAGCCAAAGGGTCAAACCCGATGGTACTTTTGTAACTCCTGTTGTATCAATTGTTTGCAACTTCTCAAAACCAACAGCCGATAAACCAGCTCTGTTAAGCTACGATGAGACCGAAACATTCTTCCATGAGTTTGGCCACGCGTTGCATGCGCTACTCAGCAATGTTCAGTATGCTGGGTTAAGAGATGTTCCCCGCGATTTTGTTGAACTCCCAAGCCAAATCATGGAGCATTGGGCTGGTCATAAGCAATACTTAAAAGAGTATGCCCGTCACTACCAAACCGGCGAGCCTATGCCCGATGAGCTTATCAATAAGATTGAGGCAAGCGGCCATTTCAATCAAGGTTTTGCCACTACCGAATACATAGCGGCATCAATCCTCGACATGGATTTCCACACCCTAACAGCTGAAAAGGCTAAGATTGATGATGTTGTTGCCTTTGAAAAGGCCTCGATGGACAAGATTGGCCTTATCCCAGAAATTTGGCCACGTTATCGTAGCACTTACTTTGCCCATATTTTTAGCGATGTAATGGGCTACTCCAGCGGCTACTACTCATACATCTGGGCCGAAGTGCTCGATAGCGATGCTTTTGAGGCCTTTGTGGAAAGCGGTGATATTTTCAATAAAGAAATCGCCAGTAAGTTCCGTACTTGCGTACTTGAAAAAGGTGGCTCAAAGGATGCCATGGAACTCTATAAAGATTTCCGCGGAAAAGAACCCAGCATTGAACCGCTCCTCATGAATAGAGGTTTAAAATAATCCTGTTGTGAATTAATTTAGAAAAAGCAGCCCAAGGGCTGCTTTTTTCATATTATGCGAAAATTAGAACCTGCGCTAATACTATTCGTAAAATCATGGTAAGAGGATAAACTGTAGCGTATGCCGCCGATTGTACATTGGAAGGATACATTCCATTGGCAAACTCTAAAGCAGGAGGGTCAGTCATTGAGCCTGCTAAGGTTCCCATTATCTCTAAAAAATTAAAGCCCAATAACTTGGCAAGGATACCAATTAGCAATACCGGAATAGTAGTAATAAGAACCCCATATCCCATTAACCTTATACCCCCATTTAGAAAAGCATCAACAAAGCCTTCACCTGAACCAATACCAACACAAGTAAGGAAAAGCAAGATGCCAAATTCTCTTAGGAAAGCATTAGCACCAGGACTTATATAGGTATTTAATCTCCAAATTCGGCCTTTATGACCAAAAAATATTGCTACCAGCAGTGGGCCTCCGGCAAGCCCAAACTTTGCTGGTGCAGGTAAGCCTGGTATAAAAATGGGTATACTGCCAACTAAAACACCCAAAAATATACCAATAAAAATGGGAAAAGTATTAGGTGTGGTAAGTTCACGAACTGAGTTTCCAAGCTCATTGCGAATTTCATCAAGCAAATCGCGCTTACCAACAATTCGAAGCATATCGCCCATCTCAACTAAGGTATCAGGAGTTGGCAGGATTTCAATACCTGCTCTAATAATGCGCGTAATATTTGCCTCGTAACGACGATAAATCCCAATTTGTTCAATAGTTTTTCCTGCCAATTTGCGATTGGTAAATAACACATGGAACATCGCCAGATTTCCGGGTAAACTTCGTTTATCCTGTAAGGATATACGTCCTACCTTAAGTTCAATATCGGCGAAATGTACTTCAGATGCGGCACCATAAATTGTGTCGCCTTTTTCAATAGTAAGGTTATCTGTTGCAATAAGCATTTCAGAGTTACGACCAATACGCGAAATAACCATCTCGCCTTGCAACTTGTGCTTAACAAAGCCAATTGTTTTCCCAACAATATTTTCATTGGTTACATCAACCTTTATACTCTCAATTCTTTTAGAACTGATATTGTGCTTTGCAGCATACAACTCATTTTCAGTATTAAGATTTATCTTGAAGAATAACCTCAAGATTACAATTCCAAGAATTAGACCAATAACACCAAACGGATAAGCTAAAGCATATGCCATACCTGCTTCACTTGAGCCATTTGGTATTCCTAACTCATTAAGCATCTGCTGAGCGGCTCCAAGGCCAGGAGTATTGGTAACAGCACCACTCATTACCCCTACTATCTGCTGAGTGTTTACTCCACCAAAATACTTGATTAACAATGCTATGGTAAAACCAGTAAAAACAATAGCTATTGCCAAAGAGTTTAATTTTAAGCCATTGCTCCGAAATGTGGTTATAAAGCGTGGGCCAATATCAATACCCAAGGCGTAAACAAAAAGAATTAACCCAAACTCTTTTACAAAGTGTAACATCTCATGATTACCCAGTAAACCAAAATGGGAAATCAATAAACCTGCAAATAAAGCACCAGAACTTCCAAGTTTTACCCCCTTAACATCCACCTTACCAAGTAATACCCCAATAGCTGCTGCCAATGCAATAGCAATCAGTGTACTTATTACACTATTCCCAAAAAGTAAACTTTCAAAAAACGCTATCATGGTTTAGTATTCATTAAATTGTTCAGCAAGTATACCATTTTCAAATGTAAAAGTATTGATCGATAGGGTAATTCCTCCTAAATAATTCATTCGAATTGATTCAATTGTATTAAGATTGTGAATTCCAGGTAGCCATGTGGTTCGAAATTGATAGTTGACTCCAGATTCCTTTATAATACTAATCGATTCATTTATATTGGAAACAATTGTTTCATCAGGAACCCCTATTACCTTAGAGTATTCTCCTGCAACCGGAAGAGTTTTAATGTCCATAGCTATATAATCGACCAAGTTGTTGGTTACGATATACTTAACCATTTGCGGGTTCGAACCATTGGTATCGAGTTTAATACTATACCCCATCGATTTTACCTCCCTTAAAAAATCTGGTAGATTATTATGAATTGTGGGTTCTCCTCCTGAAATTACAACCCCATCGAGCCATTGTCTTCGTTCTTTAAGAAAATTCATAATGGTATCATTATGCAGGCACGAAATACCATTATGGGGTTTGACAAGCCAATGGTTGTGACAATACCAACATCGAAAGTTACAGCCAAAGGTAAACAGGACACAGGCAAGTTTGCCTGGGAAATCAATTATAGTCTGATGTTGAATAGCTGCAATCTGCATGAGTTTAATTATTTTTCAAGGCATGGTCAAATAGCTTCCTATCATCAAATTCCGACTGTTTCCCTTCGTTCCACTGCTGAACTGGCCTGATATAGCCAACAATACGGGAAAACACTTCACATTCGCTAATCTGCCCAACCTCACTACACTTTGGACAAGTTTTATGTTCCCCATAAAGATACCCATGCGTTGGACAAATGCTAAAGGTAGGTGAAAGGGTAATGTATGGCAGCCTAAATGAGCTAAGAACTTTTTTAATTAAAAGCTTTACCATTTGAGGGTCGGGTTGCTTTTCTCCCAAAAATATGTGAAAAACTGTACCTCCCGTGTATTTTTCTTGAAGATTTTCCTGATGTTTTAGAGCCATATAAAGGTCGTTAGTATATGATACTGGAAGTTGAGTTGAATTGGTATAGTATGGCTTAGCGCCCTTTAATACTTTTTCGGTATTGGCCACCTTGAGGTCAGGATAGTTTCGCTTATCCATTCTAGCCAGTCTATATGATGTGCTTTCAGCAGGTGTAGCTTCAAGATTATAAATATTTCCGGTCTCCTCCTGGATAATAGCTAATTTTTCACGTATAAAATCCATAACCTTAATACTAAATTCATACCCGCTGGTTTGTGAAATATCTACCCCTAAAAAGTTTAGGCAACATTCATTCATTCCTACAATACCAATGGTAGAGAAATGATTTGCCCAATATTTCCCATACCGCTTCTTTATATCGCGTAGATAGAATTTTGAATAAGGATATAATCCCCTCTCGGTAAGATTTTCAATTACCTTACGCTTTACCTCTAGGCTTGTGGAGGCGATATCGATTAGTTGCGACAGCTTTGTAAAAAACTCTTCTTCGTTTTTAGATTGATATCCAATGCGGGGGAGGTTTAGGGTTACAACGCCAACGCTACCGGTCAAAGGATTCGAGGCGAAAAGGCCTCCCCCACGTCGCGAAAGTTCTCGCTTATCGATACGCAATCTACAACACATACTCCTCACATCATCGGGATGAAGGTCAGAGTTAATGAAATTGCTGAAATAAGGTACTCCATACTTAGCTGTCATTTCCCAAATTCCATCGTAAAGGGGGTTATCCCAATCAAAATCAGTCGTAATATTATAGGTTGGTATTGGGAAGGAGAACAACCGGCCTGCTGCATCACCCTCGAGCATCACTTCGGCAAATGCTCTGTTGAGCATATCCATCTCCGCCTGAAATTCCCCGTATAGTTTATTTTGATACTGCCCGGCATAAATTACTGGCTGATTTTTCATGAAATCTGGCACTTTAAGATCAAGGGTAATATTTGTAAAGGGGGTTTGAAAACCCACACGTGTTGGTACATTTAGGTTAAAGAGGAACTCCTGTAATGCTTGCTTAACCTCAACATAGGTTAGCTTATCATAATAGATAAAGGGTGCTAAATATGTATCGAAATTGGCAAAAGCCTGCGCACCCGCCGCTTCGCCCTGCAGAGTATAGAAAAAGTTTGTGATTTGTCCTAAAGCCGTTCGAAAATGACGAGCTGGTTTACTCTCCACCTTCCCCGAAACACCCCTAAATCCCGAAAGAAGTAAATCCTGCAAGTCCCAACCAACACAGTAAACACTCAAAAAGCCCAAATCGTGAATGTGGATATCGCCATCCCTATAAGCCCGTGAAACCTCGGTGGGGTAAACTCTATCGAGCCAGTAGTTGGAGCATATGGTAGTGGCAATATGCTGATTTAGTCCCTGTAAAGAATAGGATGAGTTAGCGCTTTCCTTATCCCTCCAATCGGCAACTTCAAGGTAATCGTCTATCAGCTTTGAGTTAGCCAAAAGTAAACTCTCATTTCTTAACTGTTCATGCTGTTTTCGGTATAAAATATAGGCCTTAGCTACATCATTCAGGTGAATACGCATTAACAGGTTCTCCACCATATCCTGAACCTGCTCAACGCTTGGGATTTTAGTCTGCAATTGCAGTTCATCTATAACCTCGCCTGCTAATTCTTCGGCATAAGACCATGAACCTTTACCAACCGCTTTGAGTGCGCGGTATATGGCAAAAGTAATTTTAACCGGTTCAAATGGAACAACTGAACCATCGCGTTTTACGATTTCTGAAGGGAATTGACTACCATGCATTGTAATAAATTTTAAATGTTAGTAAATGGTAGCCTCGAATAGAAAACCGAAGAATAGTAGGGATACCCCATATTCTTTCGCCTTTCACCCGAAGGCTGCAAGAAAATTTCCAAGCAGGCAGGTCTTCTGGCTTGCTCAATACCTTAAAACCTTCCCATACCGCAAGGCGATACAGTGGTTAAAAAAATTAAGGTACAATTTTAATGAGCTCACAGCTACGGGGATAGCCCCGGATTCTCACCGGGTTCCCTATTGTCCCAAAGGGACCTGCTTGTCATCTACAAAAGTAGAAGCTATCTTATGTTTTGTTTGATTTTTAAAGTATATTTTTCAACAAAAATCTTATATTTTTCAACAACCAATATGTATGTTGCAAAAGTTATGCGGTGACAATATTTATCAGGTTAGATGATATACTCGGGCTTTTAATCCGTGTTGTTTTTTGTTGTAATTTTTACCATGTAATTGACATACAATTATTTAACAATCAATTTGTATTAAATGCTCAAATTGGGTTGTTATTCCTTTTCGAATTCACTTATAAAATTGATATTTTTGGAAGACTTATAAATGAAATTATGCTCTCATTCATTCTGGCAGTTTTAGGATTAATAGTAGGTTACATACTTTATGGTAGATTTGTTGAGCGTGTTTTTGGGGCAAACAGCCAAAACCAAACACCCGCCTACACCATGCAGGATGGGGTTGACTATATTCCCATGCCCTGGTGGAAAGCGTTCCTGATTCAGTTCCTTAACATTGCTGGCCTTGGCCCTATTGTGGGGGCTGTACTTGGTGCAGCCTATGGCCCTGTGGCATTTTTATGGATTGTGCTTGGTAATATTCTCGCCGGCGCGGTTCACGATTACTTCTCGGGTATGATCTCCATCCGTATGGGTGGACTAAGCATCCCTGAAATCATTGGAAAATATTTAGGCATAAGCGTTAAGCAGTTCATGCGAGGGTTTACCTTAATTCTAATGATTCTTGTTGGAGCAGCATTCATTTCTGGCCCAGCAGCCTTAATGGCATCGTTAACCCCCGACTATCTTACCAAAAATGTTTGGGTTTTCATCATTCTCACCTACTATATACTGGCAACACTTTTACCTATCGATAAGATCATCGGCCGCATTTATCCCATTTTTGGGTTAGCCCTAATTATCATGGCCGTTGGTATTACCTTCGCCATTTTTACTGGCGGTTATCTTTATGACATCCCCGAAATATGGAACAACATGCACAACATGAAAGCTAATGCCGATAAGTTCCCCTTATTCCCAATGCTGTTCGTTACCATCTCCTGTGGGGCAATAAGTGGCTTCCATTCCACCCAAAGCCCAATGATGGCCCGCTGTCTAAAAAACGAGAAGGAAGGGAGAAAGGTTTTTTATGGCGCCATGGTAACCGAAGGGGTTATTGCACTGATTTGGGCTGCCATTGGAATGAGCTTTTATGGTGGAGTTCAAGGCTTAAACTCGGCCATTGCAGACTATAAAGGTGAGGCTACCATTATTGTCCGTGAAATTTCTAATACAACACTTGGCACAATTGGCGGAATACTTGCCATACTTGGGGTTGTTGCTGCTCCCATCACAACTGGCGATACAGCATTTAGGAGCGCTCGATTAATTGTTGCCGATTTTCTGAGATTCTCCCAAAAAAGCCTATCGAACCGCATACTTGTTAGCTTACCACTTTTTATTATCGGTTTTACCCTTACTCAGGTTAAATTCGATATTATTTGGCGATACATGTTCTGGAGCAATCAGGTTCTTGCCACAGTAGTTCTATGGGCAATCACTGTTTACCTTGTACAACAAAAGAAGTCATACATTATTACGCTTATCCCTGCTTTATTCATGACTGCCGTGATTAGTAACTACATTATTATAGCTCCGGAAGGTTTCCATCTTTCCCATTGGATTGGCTATGCGGTAGGAGTTATTGCTCCAACGGTTTGCTTATACCTATTTGCTAAACACATTAGAAAATAGGAGATACTTTACTGTAACTCCTATACCTTTTTATGGCCCAACACTTAATTATTTTATCCCAAGTATCATGAATCTGGAAATTCATGGTACTTCAGTTTATTTCGGTTTATTTTAGCTATTGGTAACAATAATTACCAGAAGAATTGTGATAAAAATAGCAAGCGGAGCAAAAACTAATTTTTCAATACGGTTTTTTGAAAAAATATTTCCGACTGAACTAAATAGAAAAAACACCAGAATTAACCATTGAGATAGTTTTTGTATTTTTAATGGCATTGCTAAATTAGTTAGCCCCGCCCATTCTAGGGTAAAAAATAGAAAAATAAAATTTAAAAGAATTGAAAAGATTTCGAACCAATACATTTCTTTGACGGTTTTTAATCTTCCTCCCCAAATTAAACTGTATGGAACCGCTTTAAAAACTATTAAGAAATGCAGTATTAACAATAACAAAAATAATACGACTAGAACTAAATTAGCGGATTTGCTGACCTCCATACCTAGTTACTTTTGATATACTTACCAGCAAAATTGCAGTCTCCCTTCATATCTTTGCAATTGCCCTCATGATCAATCTCAATTATTTCACCTTCACCCCAATTACCCATAAAGTTAAAATGAATGGTACAGCCATCGCCAGCAAAGAAACCATGCTGGGTTTGATCCATTAGTATTTTTCCTTCATATTTAGCCTCACAAAAATCACCAGCAAGTAAAAACCACTTAAAATCAAAGGTTTTATCGTTATTGTACTTAAGTTCCAAACTGGAAGTAACACCCTCACTTTCTGTAATAATTGTATATACCCCGTTATAAATGCCAAGCTCACTATATACTTTTTCTTCTTCTGCTGCTCTTTCCTTTAGTAATCGCTCGGCTTCTTCTTGTTCTGTCTCAAAAACCTGTTCTTTCTCAACACTTGAACTTTCAACTGTATCCTGCGCTTTATTACTTTGGTTTACACAAGCAGCAAAAGCTACAACCATAAACATTAAATAAAACAAATAGTAAACAGTGTTGATAATTCTTTTAACTCTTCTCATGGTAGTTAATTTTTATAATTTGTAGTTAAATATTCACAATTTAAGTAAAACATTTATTAATGTAATGTTAAGTTACAATTAATTAACTGGCTGCAATTTAAGATTATTTCATAAAACCAATAAATAAATTAACCATTTAAGTTAAAATCAAAAAGTTAACCATTACTTAACAGAATCGAGAAGTATACACAACTATGCTTAGGTATTTTTGCAAATCAAAGAGTTAACTATAACATACATCAAAAATCTATGAAAACAATTAAAGGCAAAATAATGCTTGGACTCTTCATCGTTTTATTGGGTTCAATGCTTGCCGTTTTGTTTTTAAGCTGGCATTTCCTGCAGAAGCGTGAGATTGCCAGTACAGTTTCAAATGAAATTAAACAAATGCAAAATCTATTCCTGAAGGATACAAAAACTGTGTCGGAAATATTAAGAAATGAAAAGGTTAACGTTGATTTCTTTGTAAACGATAGTACTGTTCTTGTTCAAGAACACAATAGATTTATAAACTCAATCCTCCTAATAAATAAAAACCAAAACTTTGATAGCTATACTGATAGAATAGGTTTGAGCCTTCAACTCGATACCCTTTACACCTCGCTTTTAGAGTATAGAAAAATTGTCAATCAAATATTGCTTTTAATTAAAGAGCGCGGCTATAAAGACTATGGCGTTGAAGGTAGAATGAGGCAAAGCATCCATAAGCTAGAATTATTCAGAGAAATCAACAAGGTTGATATTTTAAGCCTTCGAAGGCATGAAAAGGATTACATAATTAGGCATGAATCTATTTATGTTGATAAACTCAATACTCTATCACAAAATATCCGCAACAATATCCTAAATCGTGTTTCAAAACCTGACCTGCGCGATTCAGCATTAGTATTATTAGATGATTACACAAGTAATTTTAACTATTTAGTAAACCTTGACAACCAAATAGGTGTAGATAAAAATTTTGGCTTAAAGGCAAAACTAGACAACATTACCAATCAAATTGACATACAGTTTAATAAATTAGTTAACTACGCTGAGGTTGCTCGTGATTCAGAGTATAAGAAATTACACTGGGAATATATTACTTTTTTCTTTATTCTATTAGCTTCTAGTATTTTTATTGGATTATTAATAGCTCATAGCACAATCAAACCGCTTGCAGTTTTTGTGGATCATATTAATAACTATGTTGAATCAAACTTTACAAAACTAAATAAGATAAATAGAAAAGGAATTCCATCAGAAATAATGGCACTTTACAAAAGTTTCAATAACATGGTTGAGCAGCTCCAAAACCGGGAAGAAGCCCGTTTAAAAGCTGAAGCCACAATTATTCATAATGAGCTGCGATACAGGGAACTGGCCGAACTGTTGCCCGTTGGAATCTTTGAAACGGATTCCTTTGGCAATTTTATATTTGTTAATAGGGCCTGGGTTAAATCGGTTGGGTATTCAAAAAAAGACATTAATAAAAGAATTAACTTCTCTCAAATAATTCTAAACCAAGATTTTGAGAAACTTTTTAAGGGATACAAAACAAATCAGGTGGAGTGCAATGTTATTCGAAAGGACGGGTCGACCTTTAACGCTGTGTTAATAACCAATGAAGTAAAACAGAACTCGGAAAGAAGAGGGATTAGAGGAATAATAATTGATAATACTGAGCGAAGAAAAATAATTGATGCTTTAAAACAGGAGAAACTTAAAGCTCAACAGAGCGATAAGCTTAAAACTGCTTTTTTGGCTAACATGAGCCACGAAATACGCACCCCAATGAATGCCATTATTGGCTTTTCAAATCTACTTGAGCAGCATACCGATACCTTGCCCGACCAATTATCGGAATACATATCTATCATTAAGAAAAGCGGAGAGCACCTGCTCCAATTGATTGACGATATAATTGATATTGCCAGTATTGAATCGGGTGTATTACAAATTAAGCCATCGGCCTGCAACCCATATTTAATTGGGAAGGAAGTATATGACATGTTTGCAGCAAAATTACACACCGACAAAAATAAAAATCTAGAAATTCGCTATAATGCTAACCTGCCACATGACATACTAATTCATTCCGACTCACTCCGTTTGAGGCAGGTGTTGGTTAACCTTATTGGAAATGCCATAAAATTTACCGAAAAAGGACATGTAGAATTAACGATCAACCTTAAAGAGTTAAGTTTTGTAGAATTTAAAGTTACCGATACTGGCATTGGAATCGACCCTCAAAACCATAAAAAAATTTTTGAGCCATTTAAGCAAGCTGACGACGATGTATCCCCAACCTACGGAGGTAATGGCTTGGGTTTGGCCATATCCAAAAAACTTGTTGAACACTTAGGTGGAAGTATATGGGTGGAGTCGACACGAGGAAAGGGGTCGTGTTTCTTTTTTACTATCCCGTACAATCCGGTTAGTGATATAGTAAGGGCGCCCGAAACGGATAGCTTCAACAATAAAATTTGGATTAAAAATGATAAGAATTACACCATTCTTATTGCAGAGGATGAAGATTCAAATTTCATATACCTCCGTGATTTTCTCACTTTAAAAGGGCTTCGCATTATAAGAGCTAAAAATGGATTTGAGGCAGTAAACATTTGTTCCTCTAATTCTATCGATTTAGTTTTTATGGATATTCATATGCCTAAAATGAATGGTTATGAGGCCACACGCCGAATAAAAGAAAAGTATCCAAATATCCCAGTGGTGGCGCAAACAGCATATGCCCTTCCTCTTGAGAGAGAAAAATGCCTTGAAGCAGGTTGTATCGATTACCTTTCGAAACCAATCTCGCTCGAAAAATTAGTCGATATAATTGAACGACTTTTGATGAATAGGGATAGCCAATCCCATAAAGACAAAACATTACAGCCAATTCCTAAAACAAACTAGTAATTACAAGCAAACAACAGGTGGAGTAAATGATTAGCACAAATTTCATTGTTAAATTCATTAAATTTGGAGTAGTTGGGTTTTCAGGTGTTTTTGTCGATTTTGGAATAACATACTTCTTCAAAGAAATTATTAAAATCAATAAGTTTTTGGCTAATAGCATAGGGTTCACTCTGGCTGCCAGCTCAAACTATGTACTTAACCGCATTTGGACTTTTGAGAGTACTAATCAGGAAATTACAAAGCAGTATATAATGTTCCTTTTAATTTCCCTTGTTGGACTGGCAATAAATAATATAGTAATATATATACTAAATGGAAAACTTCGGATTAACAATTTTTACTTTGCCAAGCTAATTGCAACATTAATTGTAATGCTATGGAATTTTTTCATGAATATGCATTTTACGTTCGCTTAATGTTCTTAATGAATTAGTAACCATAACTACTATTTATCTTTATTACCAGTTAGCTTTGATTTGCCATCTTGCGTTGCAAAAGCAAGATTGGTATGTTGATTACGATTAGACGATTAGACTACTATTTCAGAGTAACTCTGAGCATAGTTATTGTGGTAGCATTAAGTTTAAGCATTCAGTACTATAATACTGAAATCTATTACAAGCAGAAACCCAAACCTTTCAGCGGAGACTATCTATATAACCCCTATGAAGATTATAAACCCAACCCCATTAAGGCAAATTTTCATACCCATTCCACTGCTTTTTTGGGTTTGACAAACGGCTCACAGGAACCCCATGAAGTTTATTCTCACTACCACAAAAATGGATACGATATTATAAGTCTTTCAAACTATCAAAAAATAACTAACGATACAGGTAATTCTAATTATATTCCGGTTTATGAGCATGGGTATAGTATTCGCAAATGCCATCAGCTGGTTATTAATGCCCAAAAAGTTTCATACTTTGATTTCCCATTGTTTCAAACATACCATCATAAACAGCAAGTTCTAAAAAAACTACAACATGAGGAATCGCTTATAGCCATTGCTCACCCCTTACTTTTAAATGGCTACGATTTTAACGATTTCAGTTACCTGAAAGGGTATAATTTAATAGAAATATTCAATAATAGAAAAAGCTACATTAAAACATGGGATAAAGCCCTTGAAAACGGATATTTGGTTTGGCTGATTGCTAACGATGACTCTCACAATATAAACCGACATGATCATACTTTTGTTAGCTGGACTCGAATAGGTGCAACCGACTTAAGTAAAAAAAGTGTAATAAATGCGCTTGCAAAGGGTTGTCACTATGGGGTTAAGAATATTAAAAACAAGGAATACAACCAGCTCGACTCCTGTAAACTAAAAGGAAATACCCTTACCGTATATTTTAAAAATATAGCTCAAAGCATTGTATTCATATCAAATGGTGGAAGCATCCAAAAAACTGAATATCAAACTAATAGTGCGACATACACCATTAAACCCTCAGACCGTTACGTTCGAATTGAGGCAAACTCAGAGAATGAGATAATTTGTCTTAATCCTATTGTTAGGTATGATGGTGAAAAATTACCATACCAAAGCACTTTCCCTCCAGTAAATGTTGTTCAAACCATTCTTTTCAGGTTTATGGTTCTTATGGTAAACTCAATCCTATTTATCCTATTATTACTTGTAAATCCCAATTTTAAATCGCAACTATTCCGGAGAATCGGCAACCTCAGGCAAATTAAACTGGGGTAGGTTTCCTTTATAGTTATCTAGCTTAAACAAGAAGAAATATTTGGCCGGCTCACCATTTCTTGTAATGCAAAGGGTATCAATGGGCTCTATAACATCAAAGTAGTCGGCTAAGTAGCTTGGCGATTTATAGTATTGGCTGTTAGTTATGTAGATTAACTGATTGCTCTCTGAAAATTTTCTATTAGGGTTAATCCAGTAGTATTTGTGTATATCGGTTAACCGCCCAAGCGCTATGAGTTTCGAAGCTAATGGGTTTGCAATGTAATAATCGATATGGGCTGCAGGAAACCATTTATTCGTAACAAAAACGATATTTCGGAAGTCAATGTTTTTTTCGCTTAATATTCTTTCAATTCCAACCCTTGCCAGCCTCCAACCATACATATCGAGGGTAAAATCGCCTTTGCCAACCAAAGAAATATCCTCTTCCTCTTGTTTTGATGAAGTTTTGAAATAGCCTGTATTTATTTGAAACATGGCAACATACACTCCTATGAAAAGCAGGAGATTAGCAGCTAGAAGTGTGTATCTAATTTTTAACCTGTGAGAATTATACACAGCTGCCAACCATTTACTGGTAAGAATAATTAACCCCAAAAAACCCGGGCCACTCCAATGGGGTAGCGATTGTTTAAAGAGCGAAACAAATGAAAATACAATAATTACCGGTAAGGATAAATACAGTAGCAATAGCTCTGTTTTCCCAACATATTTAGACCAGTTAATTAGTAAACCAACCAACGAAAGGGCTATAATGACAAATACAATTGGGTTTTGATAGACAATTTGCCCTGCATTAAACTGAATAAAAGAGATCCAATTAAAGGTATTACTGGGCACACCTACCCTAGCACTATGAAATGCAAAACTGATGAAATGGTTTTGGTAGTTCCAGATAAAAACTGGTAAAGCACACAAAAGAGTAATTAAAAAACCCACATAAAGAGCCCATCTCTTAAACCAGTAACGGGCATTGAATAAAATTAGAAATCCAATTCCTAGCCATATGTATAAAGAATGGTATTTACTTAAAAATGCTAAACCAATAAAGGCTGAGGCTAAAAGAAATGATGTATCCTGTTTCGTTTTTGTTACCTCATCGCTAAAAGCCTCAAACAAGAACTTATAGGTTAGTATTATAAAAAAAACTTGTGGTGTATCGGGATGCACCATGAGCCCAGCTATTACATTAAAATAGCCAGAGGCAATAAAAAGGCTAACGGAAATGAAACCTGCTACTGAACCGTATAATCGTTTTACAAGGTTAAATAGCAACCAAATGTTTATAGATGAGAGCACAAGTGAACCTAGTCGGAAAAACAATTCTCCTTTTAAACTATTATTAAGGGTGAAAAACTGGATAACCCAGCCAACCATTGGGGGATGATCGAAATGACTCCAATCGGGATACATGGCATAAGTCCAGTAGTAAACCTCGTCATTACCCAATTCCAAAAAGAAAGCGGGTATCGACTTAAGCAAAAAATTAATTGCAATTATAGCAAGCAGATACGCTCTTTCGTTTTTAAAATACGCCCTATTTAAAGCCATTACCTTTGGTTTTGAAGCAGTTTATAAACCTCCGAGCTAACATAAACCTTATCATCGATTGCAATTGTAAGTACTGACTGGTAGCACTTTTTGCCATTCAAAAAATAGTAGTTTGTGTTGTAGGGTATTTCAAGTGATGCACCTCTTGTTTTAAAAACCAAAGGATTGCTGTTTACCCTATCCCAACCTGGAAATGAATCGGTGGGTAAAAGACAATAAAATTGTTCCTTGATGTTATTAGCTCCAACATTTAAACCAAGTATTCTTTGAATATAAATAGCTATTTCGGTATTATCAACAACTCCAAATGGTCTATCGTTTTGGGGATGATATACACCCAAGAAAACATCTTCGGAGGTGTGGCCGGTGGTAGTCCATCCGATGAATAGCTGTTGACTTAGTTTCCTGCCCAGTAGAACCTGTGCTTTACTTAGAGTATCACTTGCAGCCTTTGAATTAGTTTTTACATTAGTTCTGTACCATTCCAATGAGTTCATTAAACTATGAAGTTCATTATCACTTAGATTTACAGAATAATTATTAGCAATTAGAGTATCTACTTTGTTAGGATTTAAAGTTAATTTATTTGATTCCAACTCATTAAGAATAGTTTCTACAACCCATCGGCTCGATCGGGTTACCCTTAGTAAGGGCTCAACAACACGTTTATGCACGTTCACTTTATCGTACTTATTCGGGTTCGACGATTGGTCTCCGCTCTCCATGTTTCCTATGGAAATTCCTCCATTTCCATGATCAGGACAAACAATTACAGCTGTTTCGCCGTTTTGTTTTGCAAACTCTAAGGCAACAGCAACACTTTCGTTAAAAGCAAGGAATTCGGTTACAATAGCCTTAGGGTCATTAACATGAGCAGCCCAGTCAATTTGACTTCCCTCAACCATCAAAAAAAATCCATTCCCACTTTTACTTAGTATTTGTATGGCTTTATGAGTCATTTCGGCCAAACTAGGCTCATGGTTTTCGTTTCTATCGCAACTGTACGAAAGGTATTTGCTTTTTGAGTTCCAATCGCTAAATAAAGCCCATACAGGTTGATTGTTTCTGATCTCCTGTAAAGCTCTGAAATCGTTAAGATTCGAAATTATTGTTATGCCCTCATTATTCAGGAAGGGTTCTAGATTATTTTCATCTATATACTTTTTCCCTCCTCCAAATACCAAGGTTGGTGAGTTACTAATGAATTGCTTGCTTAGTATGGGATAATCGTCGCGATTGACATGATGGCAAACAAAAGCGGCAGGAGTGGCATGGGGAAACTGACAGGTTACTACAACACCGGTTGCCATTCCTCTAAGTTTTGCCTGCTCAAGTATCGAGATTCTTGGGGTTCTATTAGCATCAACTCCTATGTACTTGGTAATCGATTTATGACCTGTAGCCATTGCTGTTCCTGTTGGAGCCGAATCGGCAATGGTGCTATCGGCCGAATGGGTCTTTACCATTCCACATATTAACTCATCAATAGCCAACTTATTTGTACCACTATACCACCGCGATAAAGCTAATAAATCGGTACTAGCTCCATCAGGAATCAATAGTATTACATTCTTTACATTTTGAGCGCTAGCGGAAGGTTGATAAAAAAATATCAGCAAAATAATGGATATGATTTTCTTAAACATATGCAGTTTTTTTAAAGTTAGTGCCATAAAAACAGTATTACCAAAGGTTATCTTGAACCCTATTTAACAATCAATACTAACTAATAACCAAAAAATAAATATTAGCTCAAACTTATTTATGTTGCTAAAAACCCATGCCCGAAATAATTCCATCGCATTAAAAGTGAAAGAATAACCTTCAATATCTCCGATCAAAGGCAGAATAGATAGAATTTGCAATATTGGTTGAGTTGGTTATACAAGTCAATTACTTTATAATTACAGCATTAAAATGAACTAATGGCTAATTTTTTTCAATTCTACCAATTTCTCTAAATAAATCAGCTAACTCATTGTTAACATATTGTAATTCTTTGTAATAAATTCTTTATCAATATTTTATACCATTAGAGAAATTGTTTAATGTTCCAAAACTGGTTGTAAAAACTCTTCAATTTATTTCAAGAATCATAAAATGACATAATATCCTTTTGTATTTCTCTTGCAGCATGTGCAGTGAAATGATGTACTAGATTTGTGTATAAAAAGAGGTTAATTATAAAAAAGTAAGGTTGCCTTTTGGCAACCTTAATATTCTACATTGGGAAAAGTGAGATGGCTGCACCACCCCCTGGGGCCAATTTCAAATCAATTACAGTATTACTATCTACCTCACGGGTTTCAATGCGGTACGATGTTGGATTTTTATCCCAGTGAGCATCGGGGCCATCGAGGTAAAGAGTAGCCCTGTACTTAATGTTTGGATTCAGAAAATTAAGTTTAATGCTAATGTCGCGAGGATTCTCATCGGTAATGGCACCCACAAACCAACGTCCAGTATTACGTTCTTCGCGGGCGATGGCTATGTAATCGCCTATGGCTGCATCTAGAACTACAGTTTGCTCCCAGTCGACACCAACATCGCGTATAAACTGAAAGGCTGGATGTCCTTCATAGTTTTCAGGCAAATCGGCAGCCATTTGGATGGGGCTATAAATCACCACGTAAAGTGCTAACTGGTAGGCCAGAGTTGAATTTACCTGATTATCGGATTTATAGGGTTTTAACTTAATGTTAAAGATTCCGGGAGTGTAATCCATAGGCCCGGCAAGCTGTGCAGTAAAGGGAAGAATGGTAAGATGCTCAGGAGGATTTCCACCATCAACCGACCAGGCATTAAACTCCTGTCCCCTGAAGTTTTCACGGGCAATAACGTTAGGATAAGTGCGCCACTCGCCTGTTCCCTTGAAGGGTTCATGGGCATCAACAGCAATGCGGTATTTGGCAGCCGTTTCAATCACCTTGCGGTAATGATTAACCATCCATTGTCCCTGATGGTATTCGCCTTTAGGAATGATTTTGCCTACATATCCAGTTTTTACTGAATGTACACCTAGGCTCTGCATCAACTTATAGGCTGAATCGAGTTGTTGTTCATAGGTTCGTGGTGCAGCGGATGTTTCGTGGTGCATAATAAGGCTTACCCCTTTACTCTGGGCATAACGCACCACCTCTTTCAAATTATAGTCGGGGTATGGAGTAACAAAATCGAAAATACCCTCGCGCTCCTCAAAGCCAATCCAGTGCTCCCAACCAGTATTCCAACCCTCAACCAGTAATCCCTTTATGCCATTGCGTGCTGCAAAATCGATATAGCGTTTTGCGTTTGCCGTTGTGGCTCCATGCTTACCGCTAGCCATATCCCAAGTCGATTTGCCAAGGTGCATTTCCCACCATATGCCCACATACTTCATGGGGCTAAACCACGACACATCGCCAATTTTGTTGGGTTCGTTCAGGTTAAGAATTAGCTTTGAGGTTACAATATCTCCCGGTTTATCGGTGATTATTATGGTTCGCCATGGTGAGTTAAAGGGGACTTTGGTTTTAACCTTAATCCCTGAATCGTTCCCAACCAATGCCGTCTCAAGCGATAGGTTAACAGTATCGACCCTAAGGGTGGCACCTGCATAGTTGGTCACGTCGGCCTCGTGAAAGCAGAGGTAAACTCCATCGGCGGTTCTCATGGTAACAGGGGTGTTCACCGCATTCTCAGGGATATGGGTTTGCGCTAAGGGATTCTTGCTTTTGCTATTTACTGCATCAATCTTGCTTACAGGCGTAGTATGGTAAAGATGCTCGTAGATATCCCAATCGCCGGGTTGCCACCAGCATGTATGGTTGCCGGTTAGGTTAAACTTAGTGTTTTCGGCAAGTATGACTACACTATCCATACCCGCTTGCTCAGGAAATTCGTAACGAAAGCCCACACCATCGTTAAAAACCCTAAAGGTTATTGCAAAATGTCGGTTTGGCGATTTCCTTTCCGATAGGAAAACCTTGAGCTCATTGTAAGTATTATCGACCCAGCGTTGATCGCCCCAAGGCATTTCCCACTTCTCGCTAAACGACTGGGTTTTAAAACTATCAATCTTGATATTTTCCGATAAAGGGGGCATATCCCTAAACTCAAACCCTAAAGTTGAGGGTTTAATGATTGTTTTCTGATTATAGTTAACACTGTATGCTGGCTGGCCGTTTCGTGATAGCTGAAAAGTGGTTATTATTTTTCCAGAAGGAGATTGAACAACCAAATAATCGCTATTGCTACACGATGCAAATGCAACAACAGCAGTAATTAATGCACATACTCTACTCATAGCAAGAAATTTTATGCTTCGCCTCCCTTTCCTCCGAAATTCATGGGAAATGGTGGCATGCCCTCGTTGCCTTCGGGAAGTTTTATTGTGCCCATATGGGCTTCAAACTTGGCCATATTATCCTGCAGGGCTAATAAAAGCCTTTTGGCATGGTCAGGAGTTAAAATAACACGGGTTTTAACTTGGGCCTTGGGCATTCCGGGCATAATGCGTACAAAATCGATGATGAATTCCGACGAGGAATGGGTGATGATGGCGAGGTTACTGTATATACCCTGCGCAACATCGTCGCTTAACTCAATATTGATGGGATTTACTTTGTCATTCATAGCTATATGTTTTATGATTACACGGCTAAGTTATGAATTTGTTCGCAAAATTACGATTGAATGTAAAAAAAGAGCCGGCAAAAACCGGCTCTTCTTCACTATTTATGTATTTTATTTTACACTGGCAGTTGAACTCTTGGATTTTTCGATAACCTGGTGCTCCTCCTTGGAGTAAACCACAAGTTTATCGAACTCTCTGAGGCCAGTACCAGCAGGTATCAGGTGACCGCAGATAACGTTCTCTTTTAGCCCCTCGAGGGTGTCAACCTTACCATAGATGGCAGCTTCGTTGAGCACCTTTGTGGTTTCCTGGAACGATGCAGCCGACATAAAACTGTTGGTTTGCAACGCAGCACGAGTAATACCCTGTAGAACCTGATTCGATGTTGCAGGAACAGCATCGCGGGCTTCAACCAACTTCAGGTCCTTACGCTTTAGCTTCGAGTTTTCGTCGCGTAGCTGACGGGCTGTAATAATCATACCCGGACGAAGATGGGTGGCATCACCCGAATCAACAACAACCTTCTTTTCGAAGATATTATCATTCTCCTCAATGAACTCCCACTTGTCAACCAATTGGCCTTCCAGGAAGCGTGTATCGCCCGGATCGAGTATTTCAACCTTACGCATCATCTGGCGAACGATAACCTCAAAATGCTTATCGTTGATCTTCACGCCCTGCATACGGTAAACTTCCTGTACCTCGTTAACAATGTACTCCTGCACCTCAGTAGGACCCTTGATAGCAAGAATATCGGTAGGGGTTATTGCACCATCCGAAAGAGGTGTTCCAGCCTTCACGTAATCGTTTTCCTGAACAAGTATCTGTTTCGACAGAGGAACGAGGTAGTTCTTAACCTCACCGGTTTTTGAGGTTACCTTAATCTCTCGGTTACCACGTTTAACCTTACCGAACGAAACTTCACCATCAATTTCCGATACAATAGCAGGGTTCGATGGGTTACGAGCTTCGAATAGTTCTACTACGCGAGGCAAACCACCGGTGATATCACCTGCTTTACCAACAGCACGGGGTATCTTAGCAAGAATATCACCTGCTTGTATCGTTGCACCATCCTCAACGGTTAAGTGCGCGCTAACTGGTAAGTTGTAAAGCTTAATCACTTCATCGTTATCGGAAAGGATCTTTACAGCAGGGTTCTTGCTCTTATCGCGAGTTTCAATGATAACCTTTTCACGGTAACCGGTTTGCTCGTCGCTTTCCTCGCGGTAGGTAACTTCCTTGATGAGAGCGTCGAATCCAACCTTACCCGAAACCTCAGAAATGATAACGGCGTTCCAGGGATCCCATTCGCAGATAAGCTGTCCTTTCTTTACCTTATCGCCATTATTGATGTAAAGTTTTGATCCGTAAGGCACGTTGTTTGTGGAAAGAGTAATTCCAGTGTTGGAATCAACAATTCGCATCTCGGCCAAACGACCAATAACTATGTGGTATGTATTGCCACTCTCATCCTGACGACTAACGGTTTTTAGTTCCTCTATCTCGGCACGGCCATCGAAACGGGCAACGATCTTGGAATCAGAAATGATGCTACCAGCAGTACCCCCTACGTGGAAGGTTCGAAGTGTAAGCTGAGTACCGGGCTCACCGATACTTTGAGCAGCAATTACACCCACTGCTTCGCCTTTCTGAACCATACGACCGGTTGCCAGGTTACGTCCATAACACTTGGCACATACACCCTTACGCGACTCACAGGTAAGCACCGAACGAATTTCAACCTGTTCAATAGGCGATTCCTCAATAATCTGAGCAATTTCCTCGGTTATCTCTTCGCCAGCAGCAACAATAAGTTTGCCTGTTAGCGGATGGTAAACATCGTGAACGGTGGTTCTACCCAAGATACGTTCATAAAGGGATTCAACCACCTCTTCGTTCTTCTTGATGGCGGTTGCCAATAGCCCACGGAGTGTACCACAGTCGTTCTCAGTAATGATAACATCTTGCGAAACATCAACCAAACGACGGGTAAGGTAACCTGCGTCAGCAGTTTTAAGTGCCGTATCGGCAAGCCCCTTACGGGCACCGTGAGTTGAAATGAAGTACTCGAGTACCGAAAGCCCCTCCTTAAAGTTCGAAAGAATTGGGTTTTCGATGATTTCGTTTGTTGTAGCACCTGATTTTTGTGGCTTTGCCATCAGACCACGCATACCGCAAAGCTGACGAATCTGCTCCTTGGAACCACGGGCACCGGAATCAAGCATCATGTAGATCGAGTTGAATCCTTGCTTGTCCTCGGAAAGCTTCTTCATCAACATCAAGGTCAACTTGGCATTGGTATGTGTCCAAATATCGATGATCTGGTTATAACGCTCGTTATTGGTGATAAGACCCATGTTGTAGTTCGACATAACCTCATCAACCTGAGCGTATCCCTCCTCAACCAGTTCGGCCTTTTCATCAGGAATGATAACATCGTCGATGTTGAACGAAAGACCACCCCTGAATGCCATGTAGTAACCCAAGTCCTTGATATCGTCGAGGAATTGAGCGGTTTTTGAAGTGCTAGTTTTCTTAAGAACCTTACCAATAATTTCGCGAAGCGATTTTTTGGTTAGCAGTTCATTAATGTAGCCCATTTCAGCAGGAACGTACTGGTTGAAAATAACACGACCTACCGTGGTTTCTATTATTTGATGTTTGGGAAGACCATTCTCATCAACAGTATTGATACGAACCTTAATGATTGCATGAAGGTCAACCGCCTTTTCGTTGTAGGCAATAATTACCTCTTCGGGTGAATAAAAGATTGTTCCTTCGCCCTTGGCACCCTTCTTGGGCTTTGTTATATAGTAAAGGCCAAGAACCATGTCCTGCGATGGCACAGTAATAGGAGCCCCATTGGCAGGGTTCAAAATGTTATGAGAGCCCAGCATTAGAATTTGGGCCTCCAGAATGGCCTCGTTTCCAAGAGGAAGGTGAACAGCCATCTGGTCACCGTCGAAGTCGGCGTTAAATGCAGTACATGAAAGCGGGTGAAGCTGAATGGCTTTACCCTCAATCAAACGGGGTTGGAAAGCCTGAATACCTAGCCTGTGAAGGGTTGGAGCACGGTTTAGCAATACCGGATGGCCCTTCATCACATTTTCCAAAATATCCCATACAACAGGATCGCGCCTGTCAACTATCTTCTTTGCCGATTTTACGGTTTTTACGATGCCCCGTTCAATGAGCTTACGTATAATGAATGGCTTATATAGCTCTGCTGCCATATCCTTTGGTAAACCGCACTCGTGCATTTTTAGTTCAGGACCTACAACAATAACTGAACGAGCCGAGTAGTCGACACGTTTACCCAATAGGTTCTGACGGAAACGCCCTTGCTTACCCTTGAGGCTATCGCTCAAGGACTTTAAGGGACGGTTAGCTTCAGTTTTAACAGCGTTCGATTTGCGGGAGTTATCGAAGAGTGAATCTACAGCCTCCTGAAGCATACGCTTTTCGTTGCGTAAAATCACTTCGGGAGCTTTTATTTCAATTAACCTCTTAAGTCGGTTGTTTCGGATAATAACCCTCCGGTAAAGGTCATTCAAGTCTGAGGTGGCAAAGCGTCCACCATCGAGAGGTACCAAAGGGCGAAGTTCGGGAGGAATAACAGGAATTACTTTAAGAATCATCCACTCTGGCTTGTTAATGTGAGCCGACTCACGGAATGCCTCAACCACTTGCAACCTTTTTAGAGCTTCGCTCTTACGCTGCTGCGACGATTCTGTGCCTGCTTTGTGACGGAGATCGTATGAAAGCTCATCGAGGTTGATACGCTGCAAGAGCATGTAAAGGGCCTCGGCCCCCATAGCTGCTATGAACTTATTGGGATCGCTATCGTCGAGGTACTGATTTTCCTTCGGAAGGGTATCGAGTATATCGAGGTACTCCTCTTCGGTAAGAAAATCGAGCTGGTTAATACCATCAGCAGCCTTAATACCCGGATTAACTACTACGTAACGCTCGTAATAGATAATTTGGTCAAGTTTTTTGGCTGGCAGGCCTAATAGGTAGCCAATTTTATTGGGTTGAGAACGAAAATACCAGATATGAGCAACAGGAACAACAAGGTTGATATGTCCCATGCGTTCACGGCGAACCTTTTTTTCGGTAACTTCAACACCGCATCGGTCGCACACAATCCCTTTATACCTGATACGCTTATACTTACCGCAATGGCACTCATAGTCCTTTACAGGACCAAAAATGCGTTCGCAGAACAAACCATCGCGTTCGGGTTTGTATGTTCTATAGTTAATGGTTTCAGGCTTAAGCACTTCACCACTTGAACGCTCCAAGATTTCCTCGGGCGATGCCAAGCTAATGGTGATTTTTGAAAAGTTGCTTTTAACCTTATTTTCCCTTCTGAACGACATATTATTCGTGTTAATAGTTTGTTATGCAAGCATGGCAAGGGCTTTAACCCTTACCATGGCATATGAATTAATCCAGATTTACGCTCAATCCTAAGCCACGAAGTTCGTGTAGCAACACATTAAGCGATTCGGGGATACCCGGTTCGGGCATTGGTTCACCCTTAACAATCGCTTCGTATGCTTTAGCTCTACCCACAACATCATCGGACTTAATGGTAAGGATTTCCTGTAAGATATGCGAAGCTCCAAAACCTTCAAGTGCCCATACCTCCATTTCACCAAAGCGCTGTCCTCCAAACTGAGCCTTACCACCAAGAGGTTGTTGGGTAATGAGGGAGTACGGGCCAATTGAGCGGGCATGCATCTTATCGTCAACCATATGACCAAGTTTCAGCATATAGATTACCCCTACAGTAGCCGGCTGGTCGAACCTTTCGCCAGTACCACCATCGTATAGGTAAGTTCTACCAAATCGGGGTAAGCCTGCCATATCGGTGTATTTGGTAATATCCTCAAGGGTGGCACCATCAAAAATGGGCGTACTAAACTTCACACCTAATTTTTGACCAGCCCATCCGAGAACTGTTTCGTAAATCTGCCCAAGGTTCATACGCGAAGGTACACCAAGTGGGTTGAGTACAATGTCCACGGGAGTTCCATCCTCAAGGAATGGCATATCCTCATCGCGAACAATTTTTGCTACAATACCCTTGTTACCGTGACGGCCTGCCATTTTATCACCCACAGTGATTTTGCGTTTCTTGGCAATGTAAACCTTAGCCAATTGCATAATACCGGCAGGTAGTTCGTCGCCAATGGTTACGTTGAACTTCTTGCGCTTGAACTCAGCATCAATCTCCTTCCACTTAAGGATATAGTTCTGAATAACAGCTTTAATTAGATCGTTCTTAGCCTTATCGGTTGTCCACTTGTTGGGGTTTACGTTCATGTAATCGATATCCGAAAGGATTTTCTGTGTAAACTTAACCCCACGGGGTACGATTTCGGTATCGAAGTTGTCGTAAACGCCTTGGCTGGTTTTACCATTCACCAAAGAGAACAGCTTGTCAACCAAACGATTTTTTAAATCGGCAACCTGCTTGTTAAACTCATTATCGAGCTTTTCAAGCAATGCTTTTTCGTTGGTTTTAGCCTTTTTGGCTTCCTTAGCGTCCTTAATAGAGCGTGAAAAAAGCATCTTATCGATAACCACACCGTAAAGCGAAGGTGAAGCCTTTAATGAGGCATCCTTTACATCACCGGCCTTATCGCCAAAGATAGCTCTTAAAAGCTTTTCCTCTGGTGTAGGATCCGACTCACCTTTAGGAGTGATCTTACCAATAAGGATATCACCCGGAACAACATTAGCACCAATCCTAATCATACCGTTTTCATCGAGGTTTTTGGTAGCCTCTTCGGAAACGTTAGGTATGTCGGCGGTAAGTTCTTCCATTCCACGTTTGGTGTCGCGTACCTCAAGGATATACTCATCAACATGAATTGAGGTAAACACGTCGTCGCGGAGTAAACGCTCGCTAATTACAATAGCATCCTCAAAGTTGTAGCCTTTCCAAGGCATGAAAGCAACTTTAAGGTTTCTACCTAAAGCCAACTCCCCACTTCGGGTAGCATAACCCTCGGTTAGAATCTGCCCCTTTACAATACGCTCACCCTTAGTAACAATAGGTTTAAGGGTAATTGAAGTGCTCTGGTTGGTCTTTTTGAACTTAGGCAGTTTATAGCGTTTAATTTCTGGATCGAAGCTAACAAAAAGTTCCTCCTCGGTTTTATCGTAACGAACAACAATTTCGTCGGCATCGACGTATTCAACCACCCCATTCTCTTCGGCCACAACTTGTGTACGGCTATCCTTAACAACTTGGGCTTCGAGGCCAGTTCCCACAATTGGATTTTCGGGTTGAAGTAAAGGAACTGCCTGACGCATCATGTTCGAACCCATGAGCGCACGGTTAGCATCATCGTGTTCAAGGAATGGGATTAGTGAAGCTGCAATAGATGCAATCTGGTTGGGTGCAACGTCCATGAGGTCAACCGATTCGCTTTCCGCTAATGGGAAGTCGCCCTCGTAGCGAGCCTTAACCTTACTGTTTACAAAGGCACCATCCTGGGTTAGTGGGGCATTTGCCTGCGCAATAATCTTGGCTTCTTCCTCCTCAGCGCTCAGGTAGACAATGTCGGTGCCTGTTAAGCCCACCTTGCCGTTTTCAACCTTACGGTATGGGGTTTCAATGAAACCTAAGTCGTTGATCTTTGCGTAAACGCAAAGCGAAGAGATGAGTCCAATGTTTGGGCCTTCAGGGGTTTCAATGGGGCAAAGACGGCCATAGTGTGTGTAGTGAACGTCGCGAACTTCAAAACCGGCACGTTCACGGGTAAGACCACCGGGACCTAAAGCCGACAAACGACGCTTGTGAGTCATTTCGGCCAATGGGTTGGTTTGGTCCATGAACTGCGACAGCTGATTCGTTCCAAAGAAGGAGTTTATAACCGATGAGAGTGTTTTTGAGTTAATCAGATCGATAGGCGTAAACACCTCGTTATCGCGAACGTTCATACGTTCACGAATGGTGCGTGCCATACGGGCTAAACCTACACCAAACTGAGCAGCCATCTGCTCTCCTACGGTACGAACCCTACGGTTGCTAAGGTGGTCAATATCATCAACCTCGGCCTTTGAGTTAACCAGTTCAATGAGATACTTAATGATCTCAATAATATCCTCCTTGGTTAACACTTTAACATCGGGCGAGATGTTCAGGTTGAGTTTTTTGTTAATACGGTAACGTCCTACATCACCCAAATCGTAACGCTTATCGGAGAAGAAAAGCTTATCGATAACGTCACGGGCAGTAGCCTCGTCGGGTGGTTCGGAGTTACGGAGCTGCCTGTAAATATGTACCACAGCCTCTTTTTCGGAGTTACTGGGGTCCTTTTGCAGCGTGTTATAGATTATGGCATAATCGGAAATGCTCTGCGATTCTTTGTGAACAAGAATTGACTTTACACCGGCATCGATAATTAAATCGATGTGTTCTTTTTCAATAACGGTTTCACGATCTAAAATGACCTCGTTACGTTCAATTGAAACCACTTCGCCGGTATCTTCGTCGACAAAGTCCTCGATCCAGCTTTTGAGGACACGGGCGGCCAAACGCTGCCCAACAACCTTGGTAAGATTAACCTTGGAAACCTTCACCTCTTCAGCTAAATCGAATATCTGCAAGATATCCTTATCGGTTTCAAAACCAATAGCACGTAGAAGTGTGGTAACAGGTAGTTTCTTTTTACGGTCGATGTAGGCATACATCACGTTGTTGATGTCGGTAGCAAACTCAATCCACGAACCCTTGAAAGGGATAATACGTGCAGAGTAGAGCTTTGTACCATTAGGATGTACGCTTTGGCCAAAGAACACGCCGGGCGAACGATGCAGCTGCGAAACAACAACTCGTTCAGCTCCATTGATTACAAAACTACCCCGGGGTGTCATATAGGGAATGGTTCCCAGGTATACATCCTGAACTACTGTATCAAAATCCTCATGCTCGGGATCGGTACAGTAGAGTTTTAACTTTGCTTTTAGTGGAACGCTATAGGTTAACCCTCTATCCAAGCATTCCTCAATGGTATAGCGGGGAGGATCAACGTAGTAATCTAGAAATTCGAGTACAAAATTGTTCCTGGTATCAGTAATAGGAAAATTCTCCTGAAACACCTTAAACAAGCCTTCGTTCTTGCGTTCTTCGGGTGTTGAACCCAGCTTGAAGAACTCCATAAACGACTTTAGCTGAATATCCAGAAAGTCAGGATACTCATACAGGCTTTTAGTTTTGGAGAAATTGATACGTGTGTTGTTAGTTTTATTTTGAGACATTGCGAACGAATTGGTTGAACTATAAAACAAACATAACAAGAAAAAGGCTTAGAATCTATGGGGATAGATTCTAAACCTTAGAACCATTATAGGTTAGGGCTATTTAAGTTCAACTTCTGCTCCTGCCTCTTCAAGTTGTGCTTTTAATGATTCTGCCTCTTCCTTGGAAACACCTTCTTTAACGGCCTTAGGAGCTGCATCAACTAAATCTTTAGCTTCCTTTAGACCAAGACCGGTAAGTTCCTTTACAAGTTTAACTACCTGCAATTTAGCACCACCAGCTGACTTTAGAATAACGTCGAACTGGGTTTTTTCAGCGGCAGCAGCGCCTTCGCCACCAGCAGCGGGAGCAGCAGCAACAGCTACAGCTGCAGCAGCAGGTTCAATGCCATACTCTTCCTTGAGTATTTTAGCCAATTCGTTAACTTCTTTAACTGAGAGGTTAACCAAATCTTCTGCAAATTTCTTAAGATCTGCCATTTTAGTAAGTGTTTAATTTGTTCTCAAAATAATTTTACTGTTCCCTTTCAGAGAGTGTTTTAATAACACCCGATAGTTTTTGACCGCCAGATTGGAGTGAACCGATAACGTTCTTTGCGGGCGACTGGAGTAGAGCAATAACATCGGCAATAAGCTCGTTTTTGCTCTTCAGGGTAGCCAGCACTTCGAGTTGGCTTTCACCAACATATATCGATTCTTCCACATAGGCAGCCTTGAATAAAGGCTTTGGATGAGCCTTGCGAAAATCCTTAATAAGCTTTGCCGGTACATTACCTGTTTCGGTAAACATCACTGAAGTTGACCCTTTCAAGGTCTCGAAAATTGGAGAGAAATCGGTTGATTTGCCGCTTCTCTCTAAGGCTTTCTTCAGTAATGTATTCTTAACAACCACCAACTTTACCTGTTTCTCAAAGCAAGTTTTACGTAACTTGTGAGTTACTTCTGCATTGAGTTCCGAGGTATCGGTAAGGTAAAAATGGGGGTACTGGTTAATTTGCTCGGTCAGCTTATCAATCAGTGCGTTTTTATCTTCCCTTCTCATAATAAATTGGGTCTGTGTAAACGTTATTAATTCGAAGCCGTGAGCGACTTGGTGTCAATAGCAATACCGGGGCTCATGGTAGTGGAAAGGTAAACACTCTTAATGTAAGTACCTTTAGCCGACGTAGGTTTGAGTTTAATAATGGTATTGATGAACTCAAGCGCATTATCAACAATCTTTTCAGGCTCGAATGAAATTTTTCCGATTGATGAGTGGACTATACCAAACTTGTCAACCTTAAAGTCAATCTTACCCTGCTTTACCTCCTTAACAGCCTTTTCAACTTCCATGGTAACCGTACCACTCTTGGGGTTAGGCATCAAACCGCGGGGGCCAAGGATACGTCCTAAAGGACCTAGTTTAGCCATAACCGAAGGCATGGTAATAATCACATCCACATCGGTCCATCCGCCCTTGATCTTCTCGATGTAATCGTCAAGGCCTACGTAGTCGGCACCAGCCTGGCGAGCAGCCTCCTCCTTATCTGGAGTGCAAAGTACCAGAACGCGAACGTTCTTACCGGTACCGTGAGGAAGGGTTACAACACCACGCACCATCTGGTTGGCTTTACGGGGATCAACCCCTAAGCGAATGTCGATATCAACCGATGCGTCGAACTTGGTGTATGTAATATCCTTCAACAGTGCGGCTGCTTCCGATAACTTGTAAGTCTTACCGGGCTCGATTTTCGACAGAGCAAGCTTCCTGTTTTTTGTCAGTTTAGTCATTGCGCAAATGAGGTTAAATGTTAATTACCCGGGAATTCTCCGGTAACAGTGATACCCATGCTGCGGGCTGTACCTGCCACCATCTTCATTGCTGATTCAATGGTGAAGCAGTTCAGATCCTGCATCTTTTCCTGGGCTATTTGTCGTACTTGCTCCCAGGTTACAGAGGCAACCTTTTTCCTGTTGGGCTCAGCCGACCCTTTTTGTTGCTTGGTTATTTCAAGCAAGGTTACGGATACGGGTGGGGTCTTTACGACAAAATCAAACGATTTGTCGGTATAGTATGTTATAACCACAGGTAGGACTTTGCCTGCCTGTGCTTGAGTTCTGGCGTTGAACTGCTTGCAGAACTCCATAATATTTACCCCCTTGGAGCCAAGAGCAGGACCAATTGGTGGTGAAGGGTTTGCAGCACCACCCTTAATCTGGAGTTTAATAAATCCAGCTACTTCTTTAGCCATAGTGCTTTTGCTCTTTAATTATTACTCCTTTTCAACTTGCATAAAACTTAACTCCAGTGGAGTTTTTCGGCCGAAGATTTTCACCATAACCTTCAGCTTCTTCTTCTCTTCGTTAATCTCTTCGATTACTCCTGAAAAAGAATTGAATGGTCCATCAATTACTTTAACTGTTTCACCTACGTAGAAGGGAACATTCAACTCTTCCTCGCTGTCCACCAATTCATCTACCTTGCCAAGTATTCTGTTGACTTCGGCTTGACGAAGTGGAATTGGTTCTCCGGTTTTTGGGTCACCTAAAAAACCAAGGACATTGGGAATGTTTCGTAAGATGTGAGGAATTTCACCTACCAGTGCCGCTTCAATCAGAACATAGCCTGGGTAGTAGATTCTTTCCTTGCTGATTTTTTTGCCATTTCGGATTTGGTAAACCTTCTCAGTAGGAATAAGAACCTGAGAGATAAAGTCGTCGAGCTTCAAACGCTTAATTTCGTTCTCCACCAACTCCTTTACCTTCTTCTCCTTACCACCAATGGCCCTAAGAACATACCATTTTTTAACAGTCTCTTCCATTACAGCTCCTTCTTAGGCCGTTCTGTTGTTAGCTAAGTACACGGTAAATAAACTCCATCAATCTTTCGAATGAGAAGTCCATAACGAAGACAACCAGTGCGATTAAAAGGGAAGCAATCATAACAATTAATGCACTGGACTGAAGCTCTTTCCATGTTGGCCACGAAACTTTTTGCACCATCTCGGTGTAAACGTCGTGCAGGTACTGTGTAATTTTCATGTCAACAACTTGTGTTTAGCACGGGTGGAGAGACTCGAACTCCCAGCCAATGGTTTTGGAGACCACTACTCTACCAATTGAGCTACACCCGTATAAGAACCCCACGGTTCAAATGAACCGTTGGGGTATTATTGTATTACTCAATAATGTCAATTACCTGACCTGCGCCAACTGTCCTACCACCTTCGCGGATAGCGAAACGGAGGTTCTTGTTGATAGCTACAGGGTAGATAAGTTCTACGGTGATGGTTACGTTATCGCCGGGCATTACCATTTCAACGCCTTCGGGAAGCATAATTTCACCGGTTACGTCAAGGGTACGTAGGTAGAACTGAGGACGGTAGTGATTGTGGAAAGGAGTGTGACGACCACCTTCTTCTTTCTTCAACACGTAAACCTCAGCTTTGAACTTAGTATGAGGAGTAATTGAGCCTGGCTTAGCAATAACCATACCACGCTTAATATCCTTCTTGTCGATACCACGAAGTAGAAGACCTACGTTGTCGCCAGCTTCACCCTGATCGAGGATTTTACGGAACATTTCAACACCGGTTACTACCGACTTCATGGGTTTGTCGTTGGTTAAACCTACGATTTCAACTTCGTCGCCAGTGTGGATAACACCGGTTTCAATTCTACCGGTAGCAACAGTACCACGACCAGTAATTGAGAATACGTCCTCAACAGGCATTAGGAAAGGCTTTTCGTTGTCACGTGGAGGAATAGGAATGTACTCATCAACAGCTTTCATGAGTTCCATTACCTTCTCAACCCACTTGGCTTCACCATTCAAAGCACCCAGAGCAGAACCGCGGATAACGGGTACGTTATCGCCATCGAACTGGTAGAAGCTCAGGAGTTCACGTACTTCCATTTCAACGAGGTCGAGCATTTCGGGATCGTCAACCATGTCGCACTTGTTCAGGAACACAACGATCTTAGGAACGTTTACCTGACGAGCGAGAAGGATGTGCTCACGGGTTTGAGGCATAGGACCGTCAGTAGCGGCTACAACGAGGATAGCACCGTCCATCTGAGCAGCACCAGTAACCATGTTCTTTACATAGTCGGCGTGACCAGGACAGTCAACGTGAGCGTAGTGACGATTTTCGGTTTGGTACTCAACGTGAGCGGTGTTAATGGTAATACCTCTCTCTTTTTCTTCTGGAGCGTTGTCGATAGAATCGAATGAACGGAATTCGGAAAGACCCTTTTCAGCTAATACCTTGGTAATAGCAGCGGTAAGGGTAGTCTTACCATGGTCAACGTGGCCAATGGTACCGATGTTCACGTGCGGTTTCGACCTATCAAATTTTTCTTTAGCCATAGTTTTCTGGTATTAATTTAAATTAGTATTAAAAACTTGATTGTCTTATTCAAACATAAAAATTTGAGCCGATGACGAGAATTGAACTCGTGACCCCTTCCTTACCAAGGAAGTGCTCTACCCCTGAGCTACATCGGCTTACAGGTAGAGCGGGAGACGAGACTCGAACCCGCGACCCTCAGCTTGGAAGGCTGATGCTCTACCGACTGAGCTACTCCCGCATGTCACCAACCCGGTAGGACTGGTGTCAACCCTGTTTAGTGGGGAGAGCAGGATTCGAACCTACGAAGGCATAAGCCAGCAGATTTACAGTCTGCCCCAGTTGGCCACTTTGGTATCTCCCCAACCCGTTTTGCTTTGAGCCGATGGAGGGATTCGAACCCCCGACCAGCTGATTACAAATCAGCTGCTCTGGCCAACTGAGCTACATCGGCAATCAAAGTGTTTTGCACTATTTTAAGGAACGCTTACCTCCCGAAATCGGATTGCAAATGTATAACAATTTTAATTATCTGCAAAAATTTTTATCTTTTTATGTAACCTTTTTTAGCACAATTTTCATAACCCATGCACCCATCATAGGCTGTTTCAACAATAAAAGGAAGCCATACAGGGCTTCCTTTACTATGTTTTGCTCTATTTTATTAGGTTTACTATACCCCGCGTAGTTTTTCCTTAAACTTTTTAACCTGACCTTTAAGTACATCGATACATAAGTCGGTAGCCTCCTCAAACGTTTTCCCTTTTCGCTGGGCAAACAAATCATTGCCAGGTACTTTAAGACGAAATTCCACAACCTTATTTTCCATGTCCTGGCTATTTTCCAACTTTAGGAAAACCTCTGTTTCCACAATGTTGTCGAAATAGCGCTCAAGTTTTGCAGCTTTCTTCTCCACGTAATCGAGAAGTTTCCTGTCTGCATCAAACTTGATGGATTGAATTTTAACGTTCATATTAAACCCTCCTTTTGGTTTTAGGCTCGTGGATGAGCCTGGTTATAGTTGTTTTTAAGTTTTTCGAATGTGCTGTGGGTGTACACCTGGGTAGCCAGTAAGCTTGAATGGCCTAACAGTTCCTTAATGGCATTCAAATCGGCTCCCTTATTGAGTAAATGGGTGGCAAAGCTATGCCGTAGCACATGGGGGCTCCGTTTTTGTAAAGGCGTAATCAAGGTTAAATAGTAGTTTACTACTCTGTATACGAGTTTTGGGTAAACCGGTTTACCTTTTGAGGTAACAAAAAAGCTAACAGAATTAGAAAATTTTTCGGTTCGTTCATTAAGGTACTCCATTATCAATTCCTTTAGCTCCGGATGAATGGGAATGATACGTTCCTTGCTACCCTTTCCTAGTACCTTAATGGTCATCGCTTGCACATCAACCGATTGAAGGGTAAGCCCAACAAGTTCGGACAGACGCATGCCGGTGAAATAGAACATCGAGATAATCAACCGATTGCGTAGGCCTTCAAAATCGTCGCCAAACAGGTCGTCGGTATTCAGCTTAGCCATATCGGTTTCAGGGACAAACTCCGGTAGGCGTTTACTGGTTTTGGGCGAAACCACCCGTTTCATGGGGTTATTGGCAATTATGCCTTGGCGTAATAGGTACTTAAAGAAAGTACGAAGCGACGATAGCTTGCGGTTAACTGAGCGAGTAGAAACTCCTTGGCTTATTAAACTCGACATCCAAGCTCTGATAGCCCTATGGCTGATGTTTGCATAGCTTTCATTATTTGCAGGATCTAAACCTACAAAACTGAAGAAAGCATGCAAATCATCGCCATACGAACGTATGGTGTGCGATGAGTAACCCTTCTCTATATCAAGGTATTTAAGAAACGAAGCCAGCATATCCATTGAATGCAATATAGTTTTTTTCAAGCTAAAACGCAAAAAAAATCAGGCAAAAATAGCCTGATTATGCATTCAACTGAACATCAGCTTCTACTCTTCCTGCTGCTGTAACTTCTGAATGTAAATGGCTCTTTTGATTTGCTCCCTACGAGCAACCGAAGGCTTTACGTAAGCCTGACGGGCACGTAACTCCCTCATAATACCGGTTTTTTCAAACTTACGCTTGAATTTTTTAAGAGCTCTTTCAATATTTTCGCCTTCTTTAACTGGTACTATAATCATGTCTGTCGAATTTTATGAGTTGCAAAATTATAATGTTTTGATTTTAATGCAAAATATTTTAGCCTTTTTTTGTGTAAATTATTCCAAAAGGTATAGAAAAGTCTATTTTGCTATAAATCAAGGTAGTGTTTTAACTTTTCAAATCTATCGGGTGGGATTAATTTGTTCTGCCACAGCTCGTCTAATGATCTGATGCTACCTTTCTTGGAGCGGTAGTAAATAATGGCTTTGGCTTGGTAATCGTTCACATACGGATGAACTCTAAGGTCGTCGTACCTTACAAGGTTGATGTTGATTTTTTTGATATGTGTTGAATCGATATAGATATTTGGCTTTAATTGATCGAGCAATTGTGGGGTAATACCGTACACCTCAGTAAGTTGCTCCACCCTGTAAAATCCTCCCAACAAATTTCTATAGCCTACAATTCGCTTGGCATAAGTACTGCCAATGCCTTTAAGCTTGGTCAACGATAGCGTATCGGCACTATTGAGTTCAACAACCAAGGGTTTACCCTCGGTTACCCTTGCATTGCTGATGGTATCGGTTACCTGAGCAATACGTACTAGCGGCTTAAGCCGCGCTTTTGTGGCCGAATCGATTACAAAGATTTTATCGATGTCGTCGGGTTTAACGAAACGGCCACCCCTGGAACGATATTTAATAAAAACCTCTGCCTGTTTTCTGCTTAGACCTAAGTCTATTAAGCTATCAACACTAATGGTGTTTGGATCAAACTCAAACGATTTAAAGGTTCGAGGCATTTCCATTTCGGCTTCCATGTCCGCAGGGGGTTCAATACCTTTTTCAGGTTCATGGTACTGTAAGGATAGAAAGAAACTATCGGCTTTTTGAGCAAGCATTGGATCGGGTGGAACTGAAGTGTTGAAAATTACCCTGTAAAGGTATGGTATAGCAATAATGAGCAAAAGCAAAAGAACCAGTACAATTGTTCCATTGCGCTCGCCCCTCGAAAAATATAAGTAACTCTTGATATTACTCCAAACCCGATTCATGGTTAGCAATAAGTGCTAATACCAAATATCGTGAAAAAAGATGAACGAAGCAATAAGCCAAATTTTACCTATACAGCTTTCCTGATTTCCACCTGTTCCAGTAACTATCTAAATCGGAACGAACCTCCTTGGCCAAGAAAAGCATTCCAAATATGTTTGGGAAAGCCATACCCAAAATCATCATATCGGAAAAGTCCATAACAGCCCATAGGTTCGATGCGCTACCTATAACAATAAACATGAGAAAGAAGATATAGTAAAGCTTGGTGGAAGCCTCCGGGATTGGGATTAACCTATTCAACCTTTTCTCAAATAGGTAATTGAACCCTTTAAGACCATAGTAGGACCAGCTAATCATGGTGGAAAATGCGAATAGCAATATGGCAATGGCAAGCAGATAAGGGAACCACGGCAAAACAGTTGCAAATGCAGCCGATGTTAGTTGAGAGCCCTGCAAGCCTGAACTGCTTTGAGCCAAACCGGTAAAATTGATGACCAAAGCGGTCATGGTACAAACAACTACCGTATCGATAAAAGGCTCAAGTAGAGCCACAATTCCTTCGCTTACGGGTTCATCGGTACGGGCAGTTGAATGCGCAATGGAAGCGGAGCCAATACCAGCCTCATTGGAAAAGGCCCCTCGCTGAAACCCTATAATAAATGCGCCAAAAAAACCTCCTGCAATGGATTTCAACCCAAAGGCTTGCTCAAATATTAACCGAAAAACCTCTCCTACCCTCGAAATGTTGAGAAAAATAATAACAAGAGATGTTGAGATGTACAGAACCACCATGAAAGGAACTATACGCGATGCCACTCCAGCGATACTCTTTATACCCCCAAAAACAACCAAACCTACCAGAAAAGCCAGAGCAATTCCAAAATAGGTACCCTTGCCGTTCAGCCATGGGATAATATAGGCCATTTGCGAAAAAGCCTGATTGGCTTGAAACATATTTCCTCCACCAAACGATGCGCCAACTACCAGTATCGAAAATATTACGGCTAAAACTTTACCTAAAGTACTTAGATTGTACTTTGCAAGCCCTTGGCTCAAGTAATACATAGGACCGCCCGACACCCTACCCATAGAATCAATTACCCTATACTTTTGCCCAAGCGTGCACTCAGTAAACTTAAGCGACATACCCAGCAGTCCGGCCATTATCATCCAAAAAGTTGCACCAGGACCACCAACACTAATGGCAACGGCAACTCCTGCAATATTTCCTAGCCCAACTGTTGCCGAAAGAGCCGTTGATAAGGCCTGGAAATGGGATACCTCACCCTTTTTACTATCCTTATCGAGCCGTCCGGAGGTTATTAGAATTGAATGCCAGAAAGCCCGGATGTTGATAAATCCCATTCGGAAAGTGAAATACACTCCCCAAACCATAAGCCACATTACCACAAAAGGAAAACGAAACCCTATTTCTATTCCAAACGTTTCAAATGGGTCCCAAAACAAAAAAGCCGATAGAACTCTGACCAGTGGCTCAAATAAGGAATTTATCAGTTCATCCATACTGCTATCCTAACCAAGCGAACCGTAAAATAATGAGTATATAAAAATAGCAGCAATAGCCATTGGCGCAATAAAACGAACTATAAAACGGTAAACTGGGAAATAACGTGCCTTGAGTTCCCCCCCATTCGATATTTCATCAAGCAAGGTTGATTTATTAAGGTACCATCCTACAAAAATTACTATTAACATGCCCCCAAGTGGTAGCAAAATGTTCGAAGCCAAAAAATCGAGTATATCGAAGATGGTTTTGCCTAATAGGGTAAAGTTGCTTAAGGGGCCAAACGACAATGAAGCAAAAATACCAAGAATCGAAATAGACACTGAAGCCAGGAGTGTAGCTTTAAGGCGAGAGATATTCAGTTCCTCAGAAAAGTATGCAACAACCACTTCAAGCACCGATACGGTTGAAGTTAATGCTGCCACAGCCAGGAGAATGAAGAAAATCAGTCCGAATAGGTTACCCAAGGGTATATGGCTAAAAATTTCGGGTAAAGTTATGAAAACAAGGCTAGGCCCTGCCGTGGGCTCAATGTTAAATGAGAATACCGCGGGGAAAATAACTACTCCAGCCAGTATTGCAATTAATGTATCGGCCAATGACACGTTCAGGGCCGTTCTACCTAAGTTATCGGTTTTTCGGAAGTACGAAGCGTAAGTTATAAGGGCACCCATTCCAAGGCTGAGCGAGAAAAAAGCTTGCCCCATGGCAAAAAGAACAGTTTTAATGGTTATCTTGGAAAAGTCAGGTTTAAAAAGAAAAGCCAATCCCTTTGAGGCGTTTGGAAGTGTTATGGCCCTTACGCATAGTATTAAAAGAGCAACCACAAGCAAGGGCATTAGAAACTTATTGTATTTTTCAATGCCATTTTTAATACCTCCTACTACAATATAGGCAGTAAGCGCCATAAATATCAACTGCCAAATAATGGGACGTAGGGGATGAGCCAGAAAACTCTGAAAAGCATCGCCTAGCTGCTGTGTTGATTGGTTGCCAAATCCAACGGTTACTGATTTTACAATGTACTCCAAGGTCCAACCAGCAACAGCACTATAAAAAGAGAGTATAACAAATGCTGCCACCACACCCATTATGCCGACAAAGTACCAGGGTGTACCTGGAGCTATTGCTTTAAATGAACCAAAAACGTTACGCTGGCCACGCCTACCAATTGAGAATTCGGAAATCATAACAGGTATGCCCAAAAGGAATACACAAAGAAGGTAGATGAGCAGAAAAGCGCCACCCCCATTTTGTCCCGTAATGTATGGGAATTTCCAGATGTTTCCTAGTCCTACTGCCGAACCAGCAGCAGCAGCCAAAATACCAAATTTACTGCCAAAGCTATCGCGTTTATTTGAAGTTGACATAGGTTTACGATTTAGGTTTAGGTTATATTTTTGGTGCACCAATTTGGGAAAATTTGGAAATTCATGCAAGTGATAGCATAAAAAAAGCCCATTCACTGATTAAATGGGCTTTTGAGTGAACTGATTTAGATTAAGCTATTTCGATTCTGCTTTCAAGGTATACGTCCTGAATGGCATTCAGGATTTTTACACCCTCGTCCATAGGACGTTGAAAAGCCTTACGGCCACTAATAAGTCCCATTCCGCCGGCGCGCTTGTTAACCACAGCCGTATAAACAACTTCAGCCAAATCGCTAGCGCCCGATGATGCTCCACCTGAATTAATCAAGCCAGCCCGACCATTGTAGCAGCCTACTACCTGATAGCGGGTTAAATCGATAGGATGATCGGTAGTAAGTTGGGAATACACCTTGTCGTGAGTTTTGCCAAAGTTAATGGCCTTAAAGCCACCATTATTCTCAGGGGCTTTCTGTTTAATAATATCGGCCTGAATGGTAACCCCCAAATGGTTTGCCTGATTGGTTAAATCGGCAGCCACATGGTAATCAACCCCATCCTTTTTAAAACCATTATTACGCAGGTAACACCACAAAACCGTAGCCATCCCAAGTTCGTGGGCACGTTCAAAAGCCTGTGCTACCTCAATGATTTGCCGATTGCTCTCCTCGGAGCCAAAGTAAATGGTAGCCCCAACGGCTACTGCTCCTAAATTCCATGCCTCATCAACAGAGCCAAACATTATTTGGTCATACTTATTGGGATAGGTTAAAAGCTCGTTGTGGTTAATTTTTACTATAAAAGGAATGCGGTGAGCATACTTACGGGCTACCGAAGCCAGGACTCCAAAGGTTGATGCAACGGCATTGGCTCCGCCCTCAATGGCTAATTTAACTATATTTTCAGGGTCAAAATAAATGGGATTTGGAGCAAACGATGATCCTGCACTATGTTCAATCCCCTGATCGACAGGAAGAATTGATAGATAGCCAGTACCGGCGAGCCTTCCATGGTTAAACATGGCCTGTAGGCTACGCATTACCTGTGGCGACCTATTGCTATGGTAAACCACACGCTCCATAAAATCGGGGCCAGGAAGATGAAGCATCTCCTTTGGTACCGTATTACACTTATGCTCTAGCAAATAGCTTGCATTTTCACCTAACAATTCAACTATTTTATCGTAGTTCATAGGCACAATATTTTAACGGTTCTATACAAACCTACGATAAAAATAGATTTAAGTCAAGTGGCTTAGAACTAAAAGGGGTAACCTATACCGAAGTTAAAGGTAATATCTCTAATACTAAATTTCCGACTTAAAGGAATCCATGGTTTATAGGGCTCATTGGGATTTATAGCTGGATCGAAGATTTTATAACCAAAATCGGTTCGTAAAATGAAGAAACCCAAATTCATCCTAATACCCAAACCGCTGCCAATGGCAATTTGCTCGTAAAACTTATCCCATTGGAAGGTGGCTCCAGGTCTATCGTCAAGTCCAGGCATCGACCATATATTGCCGCAATCGATAAACATAGCCCCCTCGAGTTTCCAAACCATTCGGAACCGGTACTCAAAGTTTGCTTCTACCTTTATATCTGCTGTACGGTTAGGAAACCGCTCAGCGGGTTGGTAGTATGAGCCAGGTCCCAATGAACGAGCCTGCCATGCACGTATGCCATTAGCGCCTCCTGTAAAGAAACGCTTTTCAAATGGTAACGCTCTTGAATTGCCATAAGGATAACCCACCCCCACGTATAACCGGTAAGCAAATGAATTATTCTCATCAACAACCTGATGGTATGTAAGATTTATATCGCTACGAACAAACTGTGAAAATTCGGTGTCGAAGAATGTATATGCCCCATTGGCGTTTTTGGGACTTCCACTCAACCTCGATATTGCTTCAAGGGTATTCCCCGAGAGCTCAAAATTAAATCGGATGTACGTATAATTACTGGTTTTTTTTACATTCTGATTGCTGTAAACCAGGTTATAGCTCGATACCGTTACAATCTGGCTTATGTAACTGTACTTCAGGAAAGTGGTATCGATCTGTGCCTGAAATTCAGGACTAATCTTTTGAATTGAAATGGCGTTTAACTCAACAGGATTAAGGGTGTGGGACATAAACCGGGAACTCTTCCATACATACCCGTACTGCAATCCGGCTATCATGCGGGTGTACTCTGGGCGACGCTGAAAGCTATACGAAGCGGTTAACTGGGTGCTAGGTGCATATTTATCAACCTTAACCCGGGAAGCATAAGGGCCAATGTACTTTGGGGTTGATAAACCCAATGAACCACCAAGTTCAAGCGTATTGTTTAGGTTGATTTTTTGCTGGGCAGTTTCAATTAACCCTCGGAACTTAACATCGAAGACCTCGGCGCCTTTGAATAAGTTTTTATGCTGATAGTTCAGTGTCCCTTCGGCGCCAAGCGAACCGGTAGTGTTTGTACCTACCAATTCAACCTGGTAGCTTTGCAAGGTATGCGGAACTAACTGCATGTAGCAATCAATATAGCCAAACTCCTCCGACATGGCAACGGTTTCAATACCTGAGAAAACAACATTGTCAACCTGACGCTCATCGGCAACTTCTTCCAAATCGATATTGACAAACTTGAAAAGCCTGATTTGGCTTAAATTCTGCTGCGTTCTGTTGATTAGATCGATAGAGTATATTTCGTTTGGCTTAATTTGATTGAACGACTCAATAACATCAAGTTTCACGCCCGGATTTTGATGAAATACATAAAAGACGTTCCCATGGTTTATTGTATCGAGTTCGCCATTATCGCGATAGGTATTGAACTTAAACGGGTCGTAACTCGGGTAAATATAGATATTTCGAAACTTGTATCGTTTAAAACTAACGGGTTTTAACTTGCCATTTTCATCGGCCCTGAGTGGATTTTTAATGATAAGATTAAGGTCAACCCTATTGTTCCTAAGGTTAGTATCGGCAGTAAAGGTTATGAAGTTCTTGCTAAAGGTGAAATAGCCATTGCGTTTTAGCATGGTTTCAATTCGCTCCCTTTCACTCTGAAGCAGGTCCACATCGAATAAATCGTTTCTGTTGAAAAGTCGGTTTAGGGTATCGGCCAAAACAAATTTACGGATTAAAGTATCCTCAATGAAGTATCCAATATTTCTGATTTTATATGGCGATTTGGGATCGATAGAGTAAAAAACATCGGCTTTCTTCCCATGCAACCAAACCGAATCGGTTACCAGGGCATTATAGTAACCCTTGCTCTGTAAGTAAAGCCTTATGTTTCGAGCACTTTCCGATACAGCAGTGCTGTCAAAAAGCACTGGGTCTTCACCTATGGTTCTTAAACCATTATTAATCCAGCCAGTTTTTCGGGGATTTGATAAGCTGTAAACCCTGAGATGAAATCGAAATCCCAAAATTTCCTTATTTGGCTTTTGCTTTACATAGGGAAGCAAATCGTCGGGGTTAACCTCTTTTGAGTTCGATTTCACTTTTACCTTATTAAGCAAGTGCATATTATCGGGCACATGCTTGGTAACGGAACAGCCTGAGACCAAAAGAATTAGAGATAAGTAAAGTATAAACCTCATCGGCCAAATACTATGTCGAATACCAAAAGCCTCAGGCATAATACAGTTTGAAGTTTTGAATTATACAAATGTAACGATATCAGTGATTTTCACCAATTTTTACAGCAATAGTTTTTGAATTATGAACAAATTAATCAAAATTAAGGCTAACCAGCCTTACTATTCTATTGGTTAAATTAAATCACAATAATAATTCAAAAATGCTTTATTTTGTAATAAAATTGAAGGTAGATGTTGACAAAGAATACCATCAAAAGGGTTAAATCGCTTCAACAGAAAAAGTTTAGGAATGAGCTTGGGCTTTTTGTAGCCGAAGGGCAAAAGCTGGTTGGGGAACTCCTCAATAGTAAATTCGAAATGGTAGAGATTTTCCATACCGAACAATTTATAATCCCTAAAGCTGATTGTCCCGTAACCCTGATTAGTCAATCGGACATGGAGCGAATAAGCGGACTTGTTACACCAAGTCCTGTGCTTGCAGTGGTTAAGTACCCTTCGCATACATTGTCGTTTGACCCTTGCAAGGAGTTGGTTCTTGCTCTCGATACAATTCAGGATCCAGGCAACATGGGAACAATAATCAGGTTAGCCGATTGGTTTGGAATCGATCAAATAGTTTGTTCCCGGGGTTGCGTCGATGCATTTGCTCCCAAAACCATTCAGTCAACCATGGGCGCTATAGCCCATGTAAAGATTCACTATACCGATTTAGTTGCCTGGCTGAAACAACAAAACAAATGCCCCATTATTGGAGCATGTATGGCTGGTGATAACATCTACAGTTCCAAAAAAAGTCAAAGCGGAATAATAGTAATGGGTAACGAAGGAAATGGTATTAGTTCTGATGTAGATAAACTCATTACTCACCGCATTCATATCCCAGCATTTGCCAAAGGGCGTCAAATAGTCGAATCGCTAAATGTAGCAATGGCAGCAGCAATTATACTATCGGAATTTAAGGGACATTCAAATCCTTAAACCTACCTTCTCAACAACGGCAAAACCCAGAGAAATGCCAATACAGCTATACCAACAATTATCAACCCGCTTAATCCTTTCCCAAAACCTCCCATTCCCCAATCGGGTAAAAGGTTTTTAATACTAAAGCTCTTGTAGTAAGGTTGGGGTGCCTCCATGGCAGGAATAACCTCCCAAGGAAGTTGAACATCCCAGTTTCCGGCAACAAGTAAGGGTAAAAGAAATGTAAACTCAATCTGCTCATCAAAGTTTCTCCTATTCCAAAGTATACCAGTTTGCCTTGCACCAATGTTTTTAGAGTGAACCCTGAAGTAGTACTTTCTATTCCATATGTTAAGCCTTTTATACTCATTTAATTTTTCGGCAAGTTGCATTGCCTGGCTATTTAAATCTACAGGATTTAAACTCGACTCAAATGGCTCAAAGAAAAGGGGTGCCAGCATGCCTTTTTGGATGTTGACATGAATTTGGTTTTCATTTTCCGGGCGTTTAATCATTTCGTTGCAAACAACAGCACCTACTGCAATATCGGGCCTTAAGGTTTGCTGGTTGTCCCCTTTTATGTACCAAGGCGAAGCATTGGGGTTCACTTCAAGAATAAAGGTAATATCTCCATAACGATGGTTCTTATACTCCTCCTTATCGTTTAGATCATTAATACATATCCTGGGCCGGTTATCGGAATACCATTTACCTGGATATATTTTAGCCTTCATCGATGCATCATCAGGGCTTACCTGGGGCTTGTCCCTATCGCTTACCACTGTTAATGCCACTTTAAACTGGGTTAGCCACAATTGCATTTCAAAAACGCTTAGCTTTTTCCCCGTACTATCGTAAACCGGTTTGCGGAAAACCTTATATGGGCGAGGTTTTGTGCCTACACCCAACCCTGCCAATTTATCCAAACCATTTAGTTCAGGTTGATAAAAACTTACAGGGCCTACTTTCATTTCAATATCGGGTAAACCATATATAGGATGATCGGGGTCGAATAAAACATAGTTACACCCGTAGGTGTAATATGGCTTTCGCGATTGAGTACCATAAATACTATCGTAATGCTGAAGCCCAGCTATAAGCACCTCAGCCCCTTCGAAATTGGATGTGAAACATTTACTGGGCGACTGCAACTGAATATTGCTTACTGAAATTATACCCTCGTCGCTCATTCCACTGAGCATGCTATCCAACTGATGTTGTTGCAGTTCAATGTATTTTTTGAACTCTGGGTTTGGCTTTTTGCTACAATGCTTGTCAAACTCAATAATTATACGATACATAAACAGCAGCAAAACAATAATTGCTACAGCCGTTAACCACTTATATGATTTTAGCATAAACCTATAAATTAGATATTTACATAACCATCGGAATCAACATTTGCCTTATTGTGCATTTCAAGAAGTTTAGCAGTAGAATAGCCGTAAGTTTTTTGCAGGTGAGGGTAATCCTTAAACGATGCCCAGTCGCCACCCCACTCCCATCCATAATGTTTAAATAACGAGACAACCTCGTCCCAATCGGCTCGCTGATTCCTATTAAAATCGGCAGTGCGGTTCCACGAAGCCTGATGACCATCATTTGTTAATAGACAAAAATCAAGAGCCAACCCATAGTTATGATACGACTGACCGGGTTTAGCCTTAGTTACAATATTGCCGGGTTTTGTACGCCCTATGGCGTAAAGTGCCTCCTGTTCTTGAAAAGTACGAAGGGTATCGGTAATCCTTACAGGTATACGTTGCTTTAAAAGCTCACGGTAAATTTGTTCCACCTCCTGCCGCAGTTTAGGATGAAGCTTTTTAATCCGCTCAAGCGACGATTTGTCCTCGTTAACTTCAGGTTTGGCCTCAACCGGAAGGCTAGCAACAGGCTGTTCGGCAACTTTCTCGGCAACCTCAACTTCCCTTTGTTTTACCTCAAGTGTTTTAGCTTTTACATTAACCCTACGAATGTTTTTCATTTCGAGCAATATCTCAAGTAAATCGTGCCAAAACTTGCTGCCCCAGCTCAAGAAAAAACCTGTAAATACACAGCCTATAATCCAAGAATATCCCGTTGTAGGTGAACTCCATCCAAAAGTGCCCTGATTAATAATTGTAAAAAGATCGGCTTTAAGTGCAAATGCTACTAACTCACCAGAAATCAAGCTAATGGCAAAAATGCGCCGTTCGCGCTTTTTCTCCATGATTGGATCATCCTCCTTATACCGGACATTGCCCAGACCTAAAAAGCCATCGGGTATAAACAATTTAATGAGATTTGTAATACGTTCGGCTATAAAACTTAATGGCAGTAAGATTGTCATAAGGACAATTAGCGCATCGGTTTCCATAACAATTTTTTTTAACCGATACAAGTTACGCTAAAATAAAATAGATTTAAAACGTTTGATTTATTTTTTAGAGTTAATCACCCTTATGGAACAAAATTTAAAATATTCTATATTGATTTAAAAGTAGCTTCAAGCTCAGTCATTACCTGACAAACCGGGCAACTGCATCGGCAACAATACTCCCATCAAGTGCCGATGACACTATGCCTCCGGCATAGCCAGCACCCTCGCCCGAGGGGAAAAGCCCTTTTAGCTGAATATGCTGAAGGGTATCGGGGTCGCGGGGTATGCGAATAGGCGATGATGTGCGCGATTCCACACCAAGGATAACCGCTTCGTTAGTTAGAAAGCCCTTCATTTTCCTCCCAAATGCCTTAAAGCCCTCCCTAAGGCGCATACCAATGTGATGGGGCAGCCAAAGATGCATCTCCGAAGAGTTTAAGCCCGGATGGTACGAGCATGCCGGTAGATTTGAGGAAAAGCGCCCCTCAACAAAATCGACAAGGCGCTGGGCTGGCGCCTGTACCCCATAACTGCCGTGCTGCTTAGCAAGGTGTTCTAACTCAGCCTGAAATTCAAGCCCGGCAAAAACTCCATGCTCTGAATAATTTCCCAAATCCTCCAAACGAATTTCAACCACAATGCCGGAGTTTGCCCAACGGGAATTGCGATTTGAAGGTGACATGCCATTTACAACCACCTCATCGGTTCCGGTAGCTGCAGGAACAATAAAACCTCCGGGACACATGCAGAACGAGTAAACACCCCTGCCCTCCTCCTGATGAACCAAAGAGTATGCTGCAGCAGGTAAGTATTCATTCCGTGGAATTCCATGGTACTGAATAGAATCGATAAGCACTTGCGGATGCTCTACCCTTACCCCCATGGCAAAAGGCTTGGCTTCCAGAGCAATGCCTTGGTTGTGTAACATGTGATATATATCGCGGGCCGAATGCCCTGTGGCAAGAACTACTGCCTTTCCCTGTAACTCTTGCCCATCGGCAAGTTTAACACCAACAGCTTGCCCAGCTTCTATTATTAACCCCGAAACCCTACTGTTAAAAAGGACCTCCCCACCATGCTGAAGTATAGTTTCCCTGATTCGGGTAATGATTCCGGGTAACTTATTGGTACCTATGTGGGGATGAGCCTCGTACAGTATGGCCGGATCGGCACCATGGTCAACCAGGGCATAAAGAATTCGCTTGAAATCGCCTCGTTTTTTTGAACGGGTGTATAGTTTTCCATCGGAAAATGTCCCTGCTCCACCCTCGCCAAAGGCATAGTTTGAATCGGGATTAAGCTGATGCTCCCGGTTTAGCATGGCGATATCGCGTTTACGATCGCTTACCGATTTACCACGTTCAATTACAATGGGTTTAAAGCCAAGTTCAATTAACCTCAGTGCAGCAAACAAACCGGCAGGCCCTGCCCCTACTATTATAATTGGTGTTGCATTCCGAACATCACGATAGCTGAAAACAGGCCGATCCTCAGTAACCTCTTCACCTCCTATAAACACTTTTACACCAAGGTTAACCAAAACCTTGCCCTTTCGGGCATCAATGGATTTTCGGGTAATGTAGTAATGGCCTATGGCATCGGTTGGTATGTCAAGTTTACGGGCTATAGCTCTAAGAACTGTTAAATCATTTGCTGCCTCTTCGGGCCTAAGAACAATAGAAATTTCCTGTGGCATTGCAAAAAAAATTATGAATGCATCAACATAAATGATGGTGAAAGGTTTAAAAAACCTACTCGAAATGAAATGAAACTATTAGAAACTTGGACCTTAAACCGCTTAAAGCATCGTGATACATTTTCCCCTCATCAACATAATCGCTGGAAAGCATATTGAGTAATCCGGCCGACCATTTAATTTCGGCCGAAAACTTGAAGTACTGAAGGAAGAAATCGACACCAAAGCCAATCTCGTAGTAGTAATCGAACTTTTGTAGCCTTAGCAGTACACCTTTTTCCACCTTTAGGCGTTTGTAGGCCGCCAAATCGACTCTTAGATCTGTACCAAGGTAAAGGTAAGGCCGAATATTGCTATTACGCTCCGAAAGAAATTTAAAACCAACCGGTAAATCGATAAAGTTCGACTCCATCTTCATGGTTGTTGCCAACGATATACTGCTATCGGGTTCAACCCGGAAAAAATCAACATCGCGTTGACCAAATGAATAGCCTGGCAGAAAACGAAAGTGCACATCGCGGGTTACACGAAGGTCGCCAATGGCATTTACGTTAAGGCCAGCCGTGATATGCGTTACCTCAGCAAAATACTTTGTCCCGTCGGCATTGAACTGAGTGGTTCGGTTTTTTGCATCAAAATCCATAACGTTAACGCCAATAGAGAAACCAAACCTAAGCGGTTTCCCTACGTCGTAATCAGGGTCATTAAGCAGGGTAGGTCGTTTGTATTGGCCAAACAAACTACCAACTTCTATAACGCAAAGCAACAGTAATGCAAAAAAACGTTTCAAGGCGTACTTAATAGTTTTAGTAACAAATAGTTTTAACGGTAAACGGTCATAAATATTATTGATTTATCTTTTTTGCAATGTACAGGGTGGCTATTCCAAGGGTTTGAACCCTGATTTCCACACCATCAAATCCGCAAGATTTCAGGATTTGCGCAAAGGTTTCACCCTGAGGGAATGTAAGCACCGACTCTGGAAGGTAGGTATATGCCAGTCGATTGCCCGAAACCTTTCCTCCTATCCAAGGTAGAAATTTAAGAAAGTAAAATCGGTATAATGCATTAAAAGGCCAATGGCGTGGCATAGAAAACTCAAGCACTGCCAATTCACCACCAGGTTTAAGTACGCGACAAATCTCTTTCAGTCCCTGCGATAAATCCTCGAAATTACGAACCCCAAATGCAACCATGGCTGCATTGAAATGATCATCGGCATATGGGATACTCAAGGCCGAAGCCTTTTTTAAGGCAATGCGATCGGCAAGCTTACGCTTCTTCACCTTTACCATGCCAATGGCAAGCATCGATTCCGAAATATCGATACCTACAACCTTTACAGCTGGTGAACGTTTAGCCAATGCCAAGGCAAGATCGGCAGTACCTGTTGCCACATCCAAAACGTTTTGGGGGTTAGCACGCAGCAACCTTTTTACAAGTCGTCGTCTCCATATCTTATCAATTCCAAGGCTTAGCAGATGGTTCAGGAAATCGTAACTTGGGGCAATGCTATTGAACATTGCCGCAACGCTGCTAGTGCTTTTATCGATAATTGGATTCTGCGATTTACCCATTTATCAGCTGCTCAAGCGATGTGTCATAAACTTTTTTCAAATCGGTTACAAAGCCAAACGAAACATCATCGATTCGTATTTCCGACTTAGTAACATGGCCTAAAGTAGAGAACGGTACCTTGCTGGCCACCATAAAGTCAATAAATTGCGTTTCGCGCGATGGGGATACTGAAACAACAATCCGTCCTTGTGCCTCACCGAATAGGAAGGCATCGGTTCGGATTTCGGCATCGGTAGTAATATCGAAGCCTAAATTGCGGGGCATGGCGCTTTCGAGCAGCGCAATGAAGAGTCCGCCATCGGAAACATCATGTGCTGATTGAATCAGGTTACGCGCAATAAGTTCCCGAACAACACGCTGCACCTCAAACTCCTCTTCGAGGTTAAAATATGGTGCAGGCGACGCCTTAATCCCATGGTAGCTGTAAAGGTATTCGGACGAAGCAATGTCGTTCACCGATTTACCAATCAGGTAAATCATATGACCTTTCTCCTTGAAAGCGAGGGTTGTATGGTGATTCTTATTGTCAAGTAGGCCAATCATGCCTATGGTTGGCGTTGGGAAAACGGCCTCTTCCTTGCCGCCAATCGATGCCTGATTGTAAAAACTAACATTACCTCCGGTAACAGGGGTGTCAAATTTTTCGCAGGCAGCACCCATTCCCTTAACGGCTTGTACAAATTGCCAGTAAACCTCAGGGTTATAGGGGTTTCCAAAGTTCAAGCAGTTAGTAATAGCCAAGGGTTTGGCCCCGGTACATGAGATATTTCGGGCTGCTTCAGATACAGCAATCATTGCTCCAATCATTGGGTCAGCCTTTACGTATCGAGAATTGCAATCAACCGTCATCACAAGGGCCTTGTTGGTTCCCTTAAGATTGTATACCCCAGCATCGGAAGGGAAGTTAGTGGTCATGTTCCCGGTGCCAATCATGGTATCGTACTGCTCGTAGACCCATCGCTTTGAGGCGATGTTGGGGTGAGCAACAAGAAACAGGGCAACTTCAATCAAATCGGTAGGCTCGGGAACTTTATTAATATCAAACTTTTTATACTCCTTGTAGTAGGCAGGCTCACGGTATTCACGGTCATAAACGGGCGCACCGCCACCAAGCACTAACGATGATGCAGGAACCTTAGCGACCCGCTCGCCATGGTAGTAAAACTCTAAAGTATCGCCCTCGGTAACTTCACCAATGATGGCGTAACTGATATCCCACTTGTTAAGGACCGCCTCAACATCGGCCTCGCGACCCTTCTGAACCACCATGAGCATTCGCTCCTGCGATTCGGACAAAAGGATTTCCCATGCCTCCATGTTTTTCTGCCTAAGGGGCACCTTATCCAAATCGATTCGCATGCCATGTTTACCCTTTTCGGACATTTCCGATGTTGAACAAATAATACCTGCAGCCCCCATATCCTGCATACCAACGAGTGCCCCTGTTCGAATTACCTCTTGGGTTGCCTCAAGCAGGATTTTCTCCTGAAACGGGTCACCTACCTGAATTGATGGAATATCCTCGGCTGAATCTTCGGTTATATTGGCCGAGGCAAATGTTGCCCCATGAATTCCATCCTTACCGGTGGCTGAGCCAACAATGTAAACCGGATTTCCTTTTCCCTTTGAGGTAGCCGAAACAACCTTATCTTTCTCAACTAACCCAACCGACATGGCATTTACCAGTGGGTTCATGTTGAACGAATCGTCAAAGAAAACCTCGCCGGCTAAAACCGGAATCCCAAAGGCATTGCCATAATCGCCAATACCCTTCACTACACCTTTAATCAACCAACGGGTGCGATCGAGTTTAAGGTTGCCAAACCGAAGGGAGTTTAGCTGGGCGATAGGGCGTGCGCCCATGGTAAAAATGTCGCGATTAATCCCCCCCACGCCAGTTGCCGCACCTTGGTATGGCTCAACAGCGCATGGGTGATTGTGCGATTCTATCTTAAAGGCACAAGCCAAACCGTTGCCAATATCAACCAAACCAGCATTCTCAGTTCCGGCTTCTGCAAGGATTGCCGAACCCTTTCGGGGTAACGTTTTCAACCACTTTATGGAATTCTTGTACGATGCGTGTTCCGACCACATCACCGAGTAAATGCTTAACTCGGTGTAGTTTGGTGTGCGACCTAAAAAGTTTTTAATCATTTCAAACTCTTCAGGAAGTAGCCCTAACTCGCGGGCGGTTTCAACGGTAACTGTTCGGTTTGGCATAACTATTATTAAATTTTGTGGACAAAAAATTTCTTGCCAAAAATACGAACATTAACTCAAGTAACACCAGTTAAAGCCGAAAAAATAGTAGTTGAACATTCAATATCGATATTTTACCAAAAATGTTTTAAAAAACCTTAAGCCATTGTGCAATTCCAGACATAAACCCTAATTTTGGGTAATAAATTGATTTTAATTCAAATACTTATAATATTGATACCATGAGAATTGCATTAATTACTGGAGCAACATCAGGTATTGGACGAGCCACTGCCATAAGGCTTGCCATGGATGAGTTTAACCTAATTATTACCGGCCGGAGGCTTGAAAGGCTCGAGGAACTTAAAAAAGAGATTGAGGTCAAGTATAAAAAAGACGTTTATATCCTGAACTTTGATATTCGGAAGTTAGATGAGGTAAACAATGCAATCGATTCGCTACCTGAGCGATGGCGTAAGATTGATGTTTTGGTTAATAATGCCGGCCTTGCGGTTGGCCTTAACCATATTCAGGATGGAGTGATTGACGACTGGGAGCGAATGATTGATACCAATATTAAAGGCGTTCTTTACATCACCCGTAAGGTTGCCCCCATGATGATTGAACGAGGCAAAGGACATATTGTAAATATTGGTTCCATTGCCGGAACCCAGGTTTACGAAAACGGGAATGTTTACTGTGCCACCAAGCATGCCATGCACGCTCTATCGCAGGGAATGCGGCAGGATATGCTCAAGCACAATATCAAGGTTACTGAAATTCGTCCTGGTTTGCTAGAAACTGAGTTTTCTATTGTTCGTTTTAAAGGCGATAGCGAGAAAGCCAAGAACACCTATGCGGGGCTTACCCCTCTTTTTGCTGAAGATATTGCCGATGCAATTCACTTTGTTCTCTCTCGTCCACCGCATGTATGCATAAACGATTTAGAGGTGACCCCGGTGGCACAGGCAAACGCATACTATGTAAACCGTAACCTTTAATATTGCAGCAACTAATAATATTTATCCATTGGTGGAGGAAAAGTTAAACCATTTAAGTTACTCGATATGGGAATCTACTTGATAATGATTATCTTTTTCGTACTAAGTTTCATGGTTTCCATGCAACTTAGATCGAAGTTTGCCCGCTACTCACGCATAACACTACCCCGAGGGCTTAGCGGCAAGGAGGTTGCTGAGTTAATGCTCCACAACCACGGCATTTACGATGTTAGGGTGATATCGGTTGAAGGTGAACTCACTGACCACTACAACCCGGCAAACAAAACTGTAAACCTCAGCCCCGATGTTTATCACGGGCGAAGCATTGCCTCAGCAGCCGTTGCAGCCCATGAATGTGGACATGCCATTCAGCATGCCCAAAGCTATGCGTTTTTACAGATGCGCTCGGCTCTCGTTCCAGTTGTGAGTGTTGCCTCACGCTGGGTTCAGTGGGTTCTGCTTGCGGGTGTAATTCTTCTCCAGACCATGCCAAGCATTTTGCTTATTGGTGTTATCATGCTTGGGTTAACAACCCTTTTTAGCATAGTTACCCTACCGGTTGAAATGGATGCTTCGCGCAGAGCGCTTGCTTGGCTCAATTCCTCGGGCTTGACCTATGGCGAGGGAGCCATATATGCCCGCGACGCCCTAAAATGGGCAGCACTTACCTATGTTGTTGCAGCTCTTGGCTCGCTAGCCACCCTACTCTACTACATAGGTTTGCTGAATAGCAACGATGAGTAGCAATTAGTGATACTAATCCATAATCATTTTTATTTGGTTTTTATTTTAACAGCGCCTTTAGGCGCTTTTTTCATATATACAACCAACATGCTTTTGAATCAGTGCTTAGGGATTATGTACTGTAATCAATCTATTTTCATATGAACGCAGTGAGTATATGATAATAACGTTTGCAATTATCAGAATTATCAATTAAATTAGATTCTGTATTAAAATATAAAAAAGCATGGCTAAACTTACAAAAGAAGAATTGGAAAAAAGATTGAAGAAATGTGGAAAATCAATGGGCTTTGAACTTGAAAACCAAAGATTCTATCAGTATTTGAGATTAAACATCGACGCTGATCCCTTTTTTATTCTTAATTTTCTTAAAAAGGAAGAAGTGATAGAGATAATTGATGACAAAAAAGCTATTAATGAGCTGAGTATTCTACTATCAGATATTGTGGAAGAAAAATTAGCATCCACACCTCCCTATCCGCCCATAAGTAAAAACTAAATATCAATATAAAAACAAAAGGGGCCTTTCAGCCCCATTTTGTACCCTTAACCTAAAACCAAACCTAAACCTAACTCAAAAACCAAAAGCCTATGAGAAAACTTACTTTTTCTGTTTCTGATTACGCTGCAAAGATAAAACCCGCATTAGCTAATGCGGGTTAAAGGAACATTAAGTTAAGTTAAACAATGTTTTATCCTCCAAAATCGTCAAATGCAATCATCTCATCGGGTACGCCCAACTCGTAAAGCATCTTTTGAACGGCAGCATTCATAGCAGGCGGCCCGCAAAGGTAGTATTCAATATCCTCGGGGGCTTCATGTTTCGATAAATAATTATCGTAAATAACCTGATGGATAAAACCAACATACCCAGTCCAGTTATCTTCGGGTTTTGGTTCCGAAAGCGCAATGGTAAACTTAAAGTTAGGGAATTCCTGCTCAATCTTACGGAAATGCTCCTCGTAGAATATTTCACGCTTCGATCGGGCTCCATACCAGAAAGTGGCTTTACGCTTAGTGCGCTTAGTTAGGAATAGATCAAATATATGCGAACGCATAGGTGCCATACCCGCTCCACCGCCAATAAACATCATCTCGTTATTAGTATCCTTGATGAAGAACTCACCGTAAGGGCCAGAAATCATCACCTTATCACCGGGCTTACGGGAGAAGATAAAGCTCGAGCAAACACCAGGATTAACGTTCATAAAAGCATTCTTCTCCCTATCCCATGGTGGGGTAGCAATACGAACATTTAGCATGATAATATTATCCTCGGCGGGGTGGTTCGCCATAGAATATGCGCGGAAGGTCTCCTCGGTATTCTTCATTTTCAAGTCCCACATCTTATATCTATCCCACTCATCGCGATACTCAGGTTCAACAAAGATATCCTTGGCAAAATCCACCTCAACCTTAGGCACGTCAATCTGTATATAACCACCTGAGCGGAAGTGCAGCTTTTCGCCCTCAGGCAGCTTAACCACAAATTCCTTGATAAACGTTGCCACATTACGGTTCGACACCACTTCGCACTCCCACTTCTTGATACCCAAAACCTCTTCGGGTATCTCAATTTTTAAATCCTCCCTGATTTTTACCTGACAACCCAAACGCCAGTGGTCGTTTTGCTGTTTACGGGTAAAAAATCCAACTTCGGTTGGTAAAATGCTCCCCCCTCCCTCCAATACTCTGCACCTACACATTCCACAGGTTCCTCCACCACCACAAGCCGATGGCAGGAAAACACCATTATTGGATAAAGTAGAAAGAATAGTTCCCCCCGGATCAACCTCAAGGGTATGCTCATCGTTAATCACCAATTTTACTTTTCCCTGAGGGGTGAGTTTAGTTTTGGCATAAAGCAGAACCGCAACCAGCAATAAAATGATAAGCAGGAAGACTGCTATTGCTGTAATTATGATGGTTCCGTTTCCTGAAAGTAGTATCATGGTTAAAGTAATTTACAAATTCTACAATTTGATGCCCATAAAGGTCATGAATGCAATACCCATTAAACCTGTAAGAATGAAAGCAATACCCAATCCACGCAGGGGTTTAGGTATATCGGAATACTTCAACTTTTCACGAATAGCAGCCATACTTACAATGGCTAATGCCCAGCCAATGCCCGAGCCAACACCAAACACAGTGGCTTCGGCAAGGGTTTCGTACTCACGTTCTTGCATGAAGAGTGAACCACCAAGGATTGCACAGTTAACTGCAATGAGGGGAAGAAATATACCCAACGAGTTATAAAGGGCGGGTGAAAACTTTTCAACAATCATTTCCACCAGTTGCACCATCGATGCAATAACTGCAATAAACATGATAAACGACAAGAAACTAAGGTCGAGCGAGGAAAAACTGGGATCGAGCCAGCTGAGTGCACCGGGTAGTAAAAGATACTTATTCATTAAGAAGTTTACGGGCACGGTAATCGCCATAACAAACACTACAGCTATTCCAAGCCCCATCGATGTCTTTACGGTTTTGGATACTGCCAGATACGAGCACATTCCCAGAAAGTAGGCAAATACCATGTTGTCGATAAAAATCGACTTGACAAATATGTTAATCAGATGTTCCATAGCTGAATTCTTTAAGGGTTACTCCTCAATGAGCTTACGATTTCGGCTTCGTTGTATCCAGATAATGATACCAACGGTAATTAACGCCATGGGGGGCAGAATCATCATACCATTATTCTCGTAAAACCCACCATTTTTAATGTACCATTCAACAGGTATAACCCTGTATCCGAAAAGAGTGCCTGAGCCAAGCAGTTCGCGGAAAAAAGCGACAATAACAAGAATTAAGCCGTAGCCCAATCCGTTACCTATGCCATCGAGGAACGAAGGCCAAGGCTTATTGCCCAGGGCAAAGGCCTCAAGGCGCCCCATGATGATACAGTTGGTAATAATTAACCCTACAAATACCGAAAGCTGCTTGCTTACATCGTAAACATAGGCTTTCAGAATCTGATCGACCAGTATTACCAGCGCAGCAATTACAACCAGTTGAACAATGATACGAATACGGTTAGGTATGGAATTTCGGATAAGCGAAATAATCAGGTTTGAAAAAGCTGTTACTACCGTAACTGAAATGGCCATTACTATGGCAGGTTTAAGCTTAACGGTAACAGCTAAGGCCGAGCAAATACCCAATACTAGTACAGTAACCGGGTTTTTAGAATCTATTGGCTCGGTAAGTAGTTTTATGTTCTTTGGCGAGAACCAGGGTTCTCTTTCCTTAACCTCACTCATGGCTTATGCTGTTTTTTACTTTTTCAAAATAATTTTGGTAAGCAGATAGACAATCGAAAAGCATGCTTTCGAGCCCTTTGCTGGTAATTGTACCACCCGATATGGCATCAACACCGTGGGGATCGTTTGGTGTAGCTCCGCCCTTTACCACTTTTACCGAGGTAAAAGTTAAAATGCTATCGCCTTGGAAAATTGATTTCCCCTTAAACTGTTGCTGAAACTCAGGGGTTGAAATTTCAGCACCTAAACCAGGGGTTTCGCCTTGATGACCAAATGTAGCACCGTAAATGGTGTTTAAATCATCGTTCAATGCGATATAACCCCAAATTGGCCCCCATAACCCACGACCACGTAGCGGAATAATATACTTTACACTGCCATCATCAAGTGTTGCTTTATAAACCGGAAGGTTTCGCTGTTCAATGGGTTTCGATATTTCAACCTTCATATCGATGTTGAAAGCAACTAACCCGGCAATGGTGTCGCCCTTTGAGTTGACAACTATTTGCTCAGGGATATACTTATTGAAGTTTTCGGAAACAAAGGCATGTTTATTAGAGGCCTGTTCAACGCCATCGGCCTTACCTATTGAACGAAGTATATCGATCTTCTTTTCGGTTTCTATGTTCTTGGTTTGTGCAGGTTTTAGCGCAGTTGAAGCTATAGCCAGCAGCATGGCAACAATAATTACCATTGTTGATGAGTAGATAATGGTATAGGTATTGCTGTTACGATCCATGCTTTTTATCTTATCCAGTAAATTCATAGCTTAGCAATGTTTAAACGTTAGCAACCTTTTTGGCACGTTTGATTCTCCGGCGAATATTGGCTTCCACCACGTAATAATCAATCAGTGGCGCAAAAGCATTCATCAGAAGAATGGCAAGCATCATACCCTCAGGGTATGCTGGGTTAAGCACCCTTACCAGTAATGCCATGAAACCTACAAGAAAACCGTAAATCCATTTTCCTCTTTCGGTTTGCGAAGCACTTACCGGATCGGTAGCCATAAACACTGCCCCAAAAGCAAAACCACCCATTATCAGATGCTGCCAAGCTGGGATTTCCATGTAGGGGTTAACGGCAAATGCGTTAAACAAAAGCCCAGCTGCAAGTCCACCCCCAAACACCGATACCATGATTTTCCAGCTACCAATACCGGTTATAACCAGAATGGCTGCGCCAATAAGTATGGCTAACGTTGATGTTTCACCAACCGATCCGGGAATGAACCCCATGAACATGTCGTAAGCCGATGGCAATTGATCGATTTGGTATGCAGCAGCTTTTGCAAGGGGAGTTGCTCCCGAAAAACCATCGATTACTCCTTGTCCCTTGGTTAGACCAGCAATCCAAACCTTATCGCCCGACATGTGCGATGGATAGGCAAAGAAAAGAAATGCCCTTGCCAGTAAAGCCGGGTTGAATACATTGTAGCCAGTTCCCCCAAATACCTCCTTGCCTATTACAACAGCAAAGGCAACTGCAATGGCAAGCATCCAAAGGGGAACATCAACCGGCATGATAAGCGGAATTAGCAAACCACTAACCAGAAACCCCTCATTAACCTCATGCCCACGGAACTGAGCAAAAGCAAACTCAATGGAAAGCCCAACACCGTAACTTACAACAATCAAGGGCAATACCTTAAGAAAACCATACCAGAATGTTTGCCAGAAACTCCAGCTTGCACCAATGGACAGGGCATGCTGGTAGCCAACGTTCCACATACCAAAGAGCATAGCGGGTATTAAAGCGATAATCACAATGGACATGGTTCGCTTCAAATCGAGGGAATCGCGTATATGGCTACCCTTGGTAGTAACTGTATCGGGCACAAACAGGAAAGTTTCAAACGCATCGAAGGTTGAATGAAACATCTCAAACCTTCCACCTTTCTGAAAGTGCGGTTTAATCTTATCCAGATAATTTCGTAGCGCTTTCATTACAAATATGTTATTGTTAACTTAACTCCTTAATCATGGTTTCAATACCCTTGCGAAGTATAGCTTGCACCTCAGTTTTAGAGGGGCAAACGTACTCACAAAGTGCCATATCTTCCTCAACAACCTCATAAATACCAAGTTGCTCCATCCTATCGATATCGTTAGCCAGAATGGATTTGATTAGATGCATAGGATAAATATCCATGGGCAATACCTTCTCGTACTGTCCGGTGACCACCATAGCCCGATGCCCTCCATGCATGTTGGTATCGAGGGTAAAACGCTTGCCGGGAATTAACTTCGAAAGAAAAGCACGCGATGCGCTATGCTTATCCACCCCAGGAGCAATCCATCCAAAAAACTCATGCTTATTCCCTTCGGGAATTACAGTTACCATATTATCGTAAAACCCTATGTAACCCAGCCTATCGACACGTGTTCCGGTTAGTACATTACCACTGATAATGCGAACCTGGTTTTGTGTATTGATATTATCCTTAACTATACTCTCAATACTTGCACCGGAGATCAACTTGTAGAATCTGGGTTTAAGCACCTCGGAACCGGCAAGGGCTATTACCTTGGTTGCGTCATAAATACCTTTGAGGAAAAGACGTCCAATAATGATAACATCCAATGGGTTTACAACCCAAACCACTTCACCCTTATTTATTGGGTCGATGTGATGAATATGAACACCAACATTGCCTGCCGGATGTGGGCCGGAAAAGTAATGGAATTCAACTCCCTTGGCATCTGAAAAAGCTTTTGCAGCGGGGAAATCGGCATTAAGCCCCAAATGAACCTTGCCTGACGTTAACTTACGCAAGGCATCGATACCAGCTTGAAAAGCTTGTTCCTCGCCTTGAACGGCAAAATCCAAATCGGGTGCAAGGGGCGATGTATCGAAACAGGATATAAAGATCGATTTTGGTGTATCGGCCGGATTGGCAACTATACCAAATGGCCGCTGCTTAATGTATGGCCAAGCGCCGGCTTTGAGCAGCCTTGCAATAACCTCATCGCGGGTAAGCGCTTCGGGCGAAGCTGAACCAAAATCTTCGTATACATTCTCGCCAACATCGGTCTTTACAACCACCTCGAGGATTACCCTTCGATCACCACGCCTTACGTCAACCAACGTTCCGCTGACAGGCGAAGAAAAAACAACCTCTGGTCGATACTTGTCGTGAAATAAAGGCGAACCAGCCTTAACCTTTTCGCCAACCGCAACATTGAGCTTAGGCACAAGCCCAGGAAAATCGGTAGGCTTTACCCCGTAAGTTTCAGCTTTATCGAGGCGCACCAGCACCTTCTCAGCCAAACCCTTTAACGGGATATTCAATCCACGTTTGATTTTAATTGGTTTAGACATTATGATATTGTTTTGCTATAACAAAATTATGCAATTTTGAACTTTTGGTTAAATAACCCTGGCACAAATGTACTATCTTTGGTAAAACAATGACAAAAATATCTATTGATGTATATCAAGTATATCAGATATATAGATATTAAAATATCTATATTTTTTATTTGTCTAATGCTTAGTTATTTCTGTTACTCAAATAACAGAAATGGAGATGGAATTGTTCTCCAAAATCAAAAAAAATTATCGAATTACTGGGAATCACATATAAAATCGGTCAAGGCTTATAAAAGTGGATTTGAACTTAACCAACCAATTGTTGAGTTAAGCACAGACGAAACCATAACCCTTGAATTCGACGACCTTTCAGAAACTATCGAGCAATTTGAATATACCATTATACACTGCGACTACAACTGGCAACCCTCAAATATGGCATTCATGGAATATGCCGATGGGTTTGCATTTAACCCTTTATACGATTACCAGTATTCATCGGGCACTTTGGTGCAGTACAGACACTATACCCTTACAATTCCTAATAACAACTTAATGTTAAAACTCTCGGGCAACTACATTCTCCAAGTTGTTAAACAAAGCAATAGGGATGAAGTAATCCTTCAGCAACAATTTAGAGTTTACGAACCGGTTGTGAAAATTGACGCCCTTATACGTCAGCCTATAGAGCCCTACATGCAGCATACACACCAGCAAATGGAATTGGCTGTAAACATTGCACCGCTCGGTAAAATTGACCCCGGCACCGATATTGCAATACTTGTTAACCAGAACAACCAATCCTACAATGAGTTACTTCTTAAAAATCCTCATTACTTAGATGGTAACAGGTTAATTTACCATACCTCAACATCACCTCTATTTGAAGGCGGAAATGAGTTTAGACAGCTAAATATTAAATCGTTTCACTACCAAACTCCTGAGGTTAAAGCCATAAATCAATTCGATGGAGTTTACCATACTTTACTAACCCCCGAGAGGGAAGTTAAGAACTATCGGTACACTGAAAGTAGGGATATAAATGGGAAGTATCTTGTGAAGTGCGATGATGTAAACGACAGCCGGACTGAAGCCGACTATTCATGGGTTTACTTTACCCTTTACAACGATGTTCAGTTTGATGGTGATATTTACTTATACGGTGAGCTAACCGGTTGGGAGCTAAACCCAAGCTTTAAGCTGAGCTTTAACCCCCAAAGTGGTTACTATGAACTAAAACTGCTGCTGAAACAGGGCTTTTATAATTACAAGTATGTTTTTGTTGCCCAAACATCAACTTCGCCCGATTTTAATCGGATTGAAGCAAACTTCAACGAAACCGAAAATACCTATAATATCTATGTTTACTACCGATCACAAGGATTAAAATACTGGCGATTGGTTGGTTTACAAGTTGTAAATAGCCGATATAAATGATTATAAGCATTGCTATTCTCTAATACTCATTCTGCATTATATACTTCATTACCTGCATTTTATACGCTTAAAACTGTTGTTTATCGACAGCCGTTGACATTTGTTTCTCATAGCCTTAACTTGCCCTTGCTTTTTAAAAACAATCAGTAGTGTCCGACTAAATTTTTGAATAAAAAGAGGGCTACTCCCATAAAGGTTTCGCCCGATGTTGTAGATTTGTTTTGCACACAAAATCACAACATGAGCAAAAATAAGGAAATAAAATTAGT
>JBFMGQ010000018.1:0-63599 GCA_040752515.1 Bacteroidota bacterium
CAGGGACAACTTCAACTATTGTTTTGAGGGGGGAGGTCTCTTTTTAGTAATGAATTTTAATATCTGATTATCATGCATTTATTGGCGCAAGACCCAATATTTGCATTTTAGTCGGACAATAGTGATTTTTTTTACTCTTCTTGTCGAACTTCAGGTTGGTTTTTTTGGCAATCATTTCCAGAACCCAAACCTCGTTTGGGTCGCCAATGGAAAACGATTCACCACTGCTGGCATAGCCGAACTGCTCAACCAGCTCAACCATAACCTTAATGGCTTCACGGGCAGTTTTTGCCCGTTGTAGGGCAAGAAACATAAGGCTGCCATAATCTATTATAGCAGTTGAGTCCATTAACTCCTCAATACCACCAAACGTTGTTTCGCCAATGGCAACCTGGTACTCGTTCATAAAACCGATTACCTGGTAGGTTTCCTGCACCTGTGGAATTTGGCCTAAGGGCTGGTTGGTTCCCCGGTCGTGGAGTGTTACCATGGTTCCTGCAGGCCATGTAGCTCGAGGTTTAAAGTAGAGTTCACCATACCTAATATGGGAATCGGCTGCATAGCTGACCATGGTAGAACCATCGGCACTGGCTCCCTTGGTTATAAGGTAGTTGGTACACGAGTAGCTCTCGTGCCCTTGAACTATGCATATCGTAATGATGAATGAAATTAGTTTTCTCATTTCCAAAAATTGACTTTATTAACTAACAAAAGTAGAAAAATAATTTTAAGGTATGTTTGTCAATTTCTTACATTCTTGTAAAATAGACTATCGTGATAAAATAATTGACTAAATGCATATTTTCATTGACATAAAGCATTGCTTTAATTTGCTTTGGCATGCCATTTGTTTTAACTTGCATGAAAGTTATTTTGAAGTTAAACCTAATGTTTAAAGCTTATGAAAATGAAAAGAATCTCAATGATTGCCCTGCTTATGGCAGGTATGTTTGCCTTTGTTGCATGCGATAAGGATGATGCAAAGGATTTGAACAAGGATGAAGCGCAACAGCAGATAACCAATGCTGAGCAAGAGCTGCAAACCAAGAGTAACGAGATTGTAGCAACCGATGGGTATAAGATTCAGGAATATTTTGCAACCCAACTCACATCACCTTTTTATTCAAAATCTAATGTATCAAAAAGTATTGTACCTTCCAGTTTTCAGAAAGCCTATGAGTTAACCAGGCAAAACATGTTACTGGAAAACCCTGAAATTGAATTTTATTTTGATAATTTTATTATTGAATTTTTCGATGATGTAAAGGGAACATGGACATGGACATCTACTGGTTGGACACATGAAACAACTCCTACCGATAAGGTTATCCTAAAATTCCCCTATCCTGCTAATAATACTACCAACAACGTAACCATTACCTACTACGATTTCACTACAACCCTTGTTTACGGTGAAAACATCCCAACTGGCATTAAGGTAAAAATTGAGTACAATAACACTCAGGTATTCACTTTGGCTTACTCCGCCACCATTGCCAACATGATGCAGTACTCGCAGAAGGTAGATGTTACATTTGGCCCATTTGCCATTTCTAACGAGGAATCCTTTGATGCTTCCGTAAACAATAAAGTGCTATATAGCAAGAACTTCACCTTTAAGAAGGATGGTAAGCTTTTCTATAGCGAGGTTGCTAATTTAACCATGACCCTTATCAACGAACAATCTGCCAATGTTTTGATTACTGCTACTCAGGTGATTGGTAATCTTGAATTCAGGTTAAAGATTGAAACAAATACCAGTCAACTTGAAACAGGTAATCCTAACGACTTTGTATCGCTTTCACTTTATACAACCGGTGGCGACAAGGTTGGTGATTTCGTGTTTGTAGAAGAAGAAGGAGATTGGGTTCTATACTTTAAATTCAACAGTGGTGAACAGGTTAAGGCCGAAACCCTTATGCCTTTAGTTTCTGAAAGATTTAACTCTTTTATTAATGATTTATTCAGCAATTTATATGTTAAATGACCATTACTACAAATTGAAAAAGGCTGCCTTTTGGCAGCCTTTTTTTTTAAATGCTTGACTTTTGCTTTTCAGTATCCTAAATTTATTGAAAAACTAATATACCATGGAAGATAAATTAATAGTCGTAGCAACTGAAAGTAATTCAAAAGCTTTAGTGCTAAAATCATACCTCGAGGCAAATGGCATAGAATGTTTTTTACAAAATGTAAACGTTCTTCAGGGAGCCATTGCCGAAGGGGTTAAGGTTCTAATTCGCGAAACCGATGCCGAAAAGGCATTGCAACTGCTTTCGGCACTGGGTCATACCGAGGATGTAAAAAAAGTTGAACAACAGCTCAGGAAAATCCTTGTACCAGTTGATTTTTCAGAACCATCGCAAAATGCTGCTCGCTATGCGGTTATGCTTGCCTCCAAGTATAATGCTCAAATTAAGTTGCTTCATGTTTTCAACTCGCCCGTGGTTGACATGATTCCCTTTACCGATGTGGCAAGTGTTCAGATCGATTTCGATATGAACTACCATGTCCTTTATAGTTCTGCCAAAGAACGGTTAATTAAGTTTTACGAAAATCTTAAAGCATTTGCCAACCAGATGGGCTATGGCCATGTTCAAATTGGGTACACACTCCGCGAAGGCTATGCTGCCTATGGCATTATAGAGGCAAGCAAACGCTATAAGCCTGGTATAATTATTATGGGAACTAAAGGTGAAGGCTATAGGAGTACTGAACTTGTGGGTAGCGTGGCCACTGAGGTTTCGGACGAAACCCATATCCCGCTACTTGTTATTCCCGAAAAGGCTGTTCTTAAGGGAGTGGATGAGGTTAAAAAAGTCTTATACATAACTAATTTTGATGAAAACGATAACCTATCCATTCGAAAACTACTTAGGATTGTTTCACCATTTCAAGTGGAACTGCATTGCATTCATATTACCGACAAACCTGATACTCCCGGTGTTAAGGCTTTGATGAACACAACTAAAGACTATATCAGTAGTGTTACCTCGGGAATTCCAATTACTTGTGAGGTTATTGTTGGAAAGGGAAACGAGAGGAGCGTGATTGACTACATTTCAAAGAATCATATAAACCTAGTTGCATTGACCTCGGTAAAAAGGAATTTGCTGTATAAACTTTTTAACCCCTCGCTTGCTAAACGGATGATCTACCAGGCAGATGTACCAGTTTTGCTTTTCCACGCATAAAGTAATAATGGTCACTCATCAGAGTGACCATTTTAGTTTTTATCGATAAAATAAGTGAGAATTTACTCAACAGCCATGTTGTGGAAAACATTGGTAACATCCTCGTCTTCCTCAATTTTTTCAATAAGTTTTTCAACTTCTGCCTGTTGCTCCGGTGTTAACTTTTTGGTATCATTGGGAATTCGCTCAAACTGGAAGCTGATGATGTTTAATCCTTTTTCTTCCAGGAACCTTTGTATTGGGCCAAACTGAGTAAACTCAGCAAATAGCATTATGGTTTCATCCTCAGCAAACACTTCTTCAACCCCAAAATCAATGAGTTCAAGTTCAAGGTCTTCCATCGAGATGTTAGGGTTTTTGGCTACCTTGAATGAACATTTGCGTTCGAAAATGAAATCGAGCATGCCTGTAGTTCCTAGCGAACCTCCATACTTGTTGAAGTAACTGCGAACATTGGCAACAGTTCTTGTTGGGTTATCGGTGGCCGTTTCAACCAATATGGCTATGCCATGAGGTCCGTAGCCCTCGTAAACCACTTCTTTGTAATCCTTTGTATCCTTATCGGTTGCGCGTTTTATTGCTCGTTCAACATTTTCTTTAGGCATGTTTTCTGCCTTGGCATTTTGGATTAAAAGACGCAGTTTGGGATTAGTTTCGGGGTCAGGGCCACCAGCTTTTGCAGCCATAGTAATTTCTTTTCCCAGCCGGGTAAATACCCTTGCCATATTTCCCCAACGTTTTAGCTTTCGCGCTTTTCGGTATTCAAATGCTCTTCCCATTTTGTGAAAAGTTGTTAGTTCAATTTAACTGCAAACGTATATTTTTTTGGCTATTCGACCAACCATTCTTAAATCTTTTTGTTTTCTTTGTGTAGCTTATTTTTCTGAATCATGAGCGTATATAAGGGTTTAACCGATAGTGAGGCTATACAAAACAGAAATCGTTACGGTGAAAACATAATTACCCCACCGCCTCAAACTCCATGGTGGAAATTACTGCTGGAAAAGTTTGAAGACCCTATAATTAAGATTCTTATAGTGGCAGCCATCATTGCTATTGCAGTTGGCTTAACCAATGGCCATTACCTCGAGGGTATTGGAATCATAGTAGCAATCCTGTTAGCCACGGTCATGGCTTTTATAAATGAGTACAAAGCCTCAAAGGAATTTGAGTTGCTTAACAGCGTTAACGATGAATTGCCTGTTAAAGTTATTCGTAACGGTGGTGTTACCTCGGTTCCTAAGCGCGATGTTGTGGTTGGCGACATTGTTATTGTTGATAGGGGCGATGAAATCCCTTCCGATGGTATTCTTTTAGAATCGGTTTCTTTAATTGTCAATGAATCATCGCTTACCGGTGAGCCTTCAACAAATAAAACCTCAATACCAACCGAAACTTTTAAATCAACCTACTCCCCAAACCTTGTGCTCAAAGGTACAACTGTTACCGATGGTCATGCCATTTACCAAACCACTGCAGTTGGCGACAGTACCGAAATTGGTAAAACGGCTCGAGCTGCTACCGTAGAGGTGAATAACCCAACCCCGTTAACCAAGCAGTTACAAACACTAAGCGAGTATATAAGTTCTGCAGCCTATTTCATAGCCATTCTTGCTTTTGTCATTCTCACCATATTTGATTTGCTTAACCCTGCAAACAGTTTCGCTTTTGAGCAGGAATATATACTAGCCGTTGCAGTACTTTCAATTGTTATTATCTTGGCCAAATACTGGATTCCTTCAATAAACGCCATACTTGGCTGGTTAAGAGTGCCAATCAAAATCCCTCTGCCATATCCAAATAATCCGAAGCGGCAGGTATTTGTGCTAATTGCATTGGCATTGCTAATCGTTTTATTGGGATTTGCTATTGCTGCCTTCCTAAATATCGATATTCATGCTGCAATTGCCCTATTTGATAGCAATCTGTTGAGTCACCTGCTTAGCTATTTCATGGTTTCCATGACCCTTATCGTTGTGGCTGTTCCTGAGGGTCTTTCCATGAGTGTTACCCTTAGTCTTGCTTACAGCATGCGTAAAATGACTGCCGAAAATAACTTGGTTCGAAAGCTGCAGGCCACTGAAACCATGGGTGCTACCACAGTAATTTGCACCGATAAAACCGGCACTCTTACCCAAAATCGAATGAAGGTAATTGACTATGACTTTCCACAGGAGAGTGATACCAAAAATCTTTCGACACTTGTAAAATTATCGCTGGCTGTAAACTCAACCGCACATCTCGATTATTCAAAAGAACCACCTACTGTGGTTGGAAATCCTACCGATGGTGCACTTTTGCTATGGTTGAATGAGCTGGGTTTGGATTACCGCTTACTTCGCAATAGTTTTAAGGTTGATGTTCAGCACCCTTTTTCCTCGGAAAAAAAGTATATGCTAACAGTAGGCTATTCCGATGATTTAGGGGAAAGACTATTATTGGTTAAAGGCGCACCCGAAAAGGTTCTAACCATGTGCAAACCCCAAACGGTTAGCAACCACATACATGAAAAGTTAAGGGAATATCAAGTAAAAGCTTTACGAACTATTGCATTTGCTTATTCCGAGAGTATTCCTGAGAGTTTAAGTGATTCCGAAATACCTAACGAATTAACTTTTCTGGGAGTTGTTGGCATTGCCGACCCTTTACGTGACGATGTTGCTCATGCAATAAACGAATGCCATACTGCGGGAATCGATGTTAAAATGGTAACAGGCGACAATCAGGATACAGCCATTGCCATTGGTAAAAATGCTGGCTTGCTGACAGGGCACTCCAACGATTTAACTATTTCAGGACCCGATTTCGAAAAGCTTTCCGATGAAGAGGCATTAAAGGTATTGCCCAATCTAAAGGTGATGTATAGGGCTCGCCCTTCCGATAAGTTGCGGATGGTTTCGCTACTTCAACAATTACATAACGTGGTTGCCGTTACCGGCGATGGTACAAACGATGCACCCGCCCTGAATCAGGCCGATGTGGGATTGGCAATGGGTTCAGGAACTCAAGTGGCCAGGGATTCAGCAGATATAATACTTTTAGATGATTCGTTCTCAAGTATTGTAAATGCAACCCGTTGGGGTAGGGCTCTATACCAAAACATTCAGAAGTTTTTATACTTTCAGCTTACCATCAACCTTGTTGCTGTTGCAATTGTGTTAACCGGTCCTTTTACAGGCATCGATTTACCTTTAACGGTTACACAAATGCTTTGGGTTAACCTAATAATGGACACATTTGCAGCCCTGGCATTGGCTACTGAACCACCGCATTCTCAGATAATGACCCAAAAGCCTCGGTCGCCACATGAGTTTATTTTGAGCGCAAGCATTTTAAGGTATCTAATGGTTACTGCAGCCCTTTTCTACCTTATTTTGGTCGGTTTACTTATGTTCTATAAGTACAACAATCACTTTAGCAGTAAGGAATTAACCTGTTTCTTTAATGTTTTTGTATTAATCCAATTCTGGAATCTTTTCAACGCGCGCAGGTTATTTGGTGGCGTTGGTTTATTCAGTTTTTCGTCCAATAAACTTTTTGTAACCATAGCCTTAACCATTTTGTTAGGCCAATTTGCCATAGTACAATTTGGGGGTGAGGTATTCAGAACGGTTCCTTTAAGCGGAACAGATTGGCTGATCCATATTATACTAACCTCGCCTGTGCTGGTTTATGGTTACATGGCAAAAAGAGTCCTAAAAATCTAAAATGGTGTTTTTGTGAGGTTCAACATCATTAATTTTATTTAATTTGTAATGATTAATCAACAAATTATTCGAATGAAGTCACGCACTATTGCTCAGCAATCGGAAATTGAACAGGTTATCAATTCAACAGAGGTATGCCATGTAAGCATGGTTGATTTGGATGGTAAACCCTATGTTCTACCCTTTAACTTTGGTTTTCACGATGGTATAGTTTACCTCCATTCGGGTCCTGAAGGGAAAAAAATTGAGATTTGGAAAAAGAATCCCAGTGTTTGCCTGGCATTTAGTTCCGATTACCATTTACGTTACCAGCATCAAGATGTTGCTTGCTCATATTCCATGAAGTATCGTAGTGTGCTTGTTTATGGGGAAATTCAGGAGATATGCGATTTGGATGAGAAAAAGCAATGTATGAACATCATCATGAAAAAGTATACCGGTCGCGATGATTTTGAATATAGCTTCCCAGCACTTAAAAATGTTAAGGTTTTTCGGGTAAAACCTGAAAAAATTGAGGGTAAGGCTTACGGATACTAATTGATTTCTGGGTATAGGGCTTGTAATTTTTATCAAAAAATATCTTTTTCCATGCTTGATTTTTCAGAAATAGTTTATATTTATATGTGGAAAATTGATACCGTTTTCTAACTATGGCAAGCGTTAAAGACCTTAAAAAGGATATTAAACACATGGTAAAGCACTTACTCGATGAGTGCTATACCCAGTTAGCCTACTCTGAGCCTTTATCACAGGAACGAATTCTCGATATCATTTCCGATATAATGATTTTAGAACAGGAAACTATTTCAAAAATCTCAAAAAAATCATATACAAGAGGTAAACCACACAAGGTCGATTTTCAGAAATTGGCAAATGAATTTTACGATGAAGTAGTAGAGTTGGCTGAACGAATTAATTCCCTTGAAGAATAGCGTCCTTTTACATGCTTTGACAAAAAATTATAGGGGGATAGGATGTTTCTTGAGTTGCTTCGACAGGCTTTTAGAATTTCCTCCACAAACCGAATCTAGTAGTTGCCAAAACCTTGAGCCATGATTTTTCTCCTTTGTATGGCAGAGCTCGTGAAGTATTACATAATCAATTAAATCATTGGGTAAACACATTAGTCTTAGGCTCAGACTGATATTGTTTTTACCGCTGCAGCTTCCCCAGCGCGATTTAGAATTACGGATGGTTACATTCCCGAACCCGAAACCATGTTTAGCGGCTAATTCCTTTACCCTGTTGGGCAAATAGTATTTAGCTTCAGCTCGCAGTACTTCGGTAATTACCTTTTTGGCATACTCCTGCAACCCCTTACTTGTAGATTCTACCGATATGGGATGAAAAATTATGATTTCATTCCCTGTTTTTATAACCCTATTTTTTGTAATATTATTATCGGCTTGTAAATGAACTATATGATATTTGGTTGTAAACTCAACAATAGGCTTGCTATGCTTGAGGTTCTCATGCAATCTTGAAACTATCCAATCGGTTTTGGATAATACGAAATCCTCAGCAAACGAGAATTTTACCAGATAAGGAATGGTTACATGTATTGAGTTATCCTTTTTTACTCTAAGCGTAATTCTTCTGCTTCCGATTCTATATGTATAGGTTACTGTTCCAATTTGTGGATAGGTACACTGCTTTACTTTATTCATTGCTATCGGCTAATAATCCAAATTCCCTGAAACTCCTTTTTCAATTTTTCTTTTTGAGAGTTAGCCTCTTCTTTGCTTCCATATCGGCCAACCACTGCAAGGTATTTCCCGTTTGGTTTGCTGTAAACTTCAGCACTATAGCCTTTTGCATTGAGTTCATTAACAAACTTTTGAGCATTTGCTTTCTCGGCAAAACTACCCAAAACAAGGCTGAAAATGGGCGATGTGGGGTTTGCTGGTCTGGTTTGAGTTAAATTTTTTTCAATAACCTCCTCAGCGGTTTCCGTTTGCTGCTGGTTAGTAGGCTCTGTATCAGCCTTTCCCTCGTCTGGGTTAGTGGTCTCGTATTTTTTATCTATCTCATCGTTTTCTGATGAAACGTCTGATGGTAACTTAATGGGTTCAACCTTCTCGGGCTTGCCTTTATTATCCCAGCTGGTCTCGTCTGGAGCAAACGCAAGTTCTCTAACTATGAAAGCAAATGTTAGTATAACAACCAACGAAACAGCAACAAACACTGTTATTTTTACTAACGATGGTTTAGATGAGTTTTTTGGGTTTTCGCCTCTCATTTCGATTTCTTCTTTATCACTGTGTTTATCTTCTTTTTCACTGTCAATAGCGGGTGATTTATCTATTACTATGCTATTGAGTGCATTTGTATTAACACGTTCTACGCCCGGGCTAATTTCAGTATAATGCTCCTTATTTGGAGAATTATCCTGTTTTATTTCCTCGTGCAGATTTATGGATGGCTCTTTATTGGGTTTATTGTCCTTAAGTTCAAAATCAACCTCAGTTGATTTGGTTATTAAATGTTGACTTTCTGAATCTTTCTCATTTTGTACAACGGGTTCATTGGGGGTATATGGCTGCTCGGTTGAAGTTAAGTATATGGCGCCTTTTGCATCAATAACCAGGGAGCCAATGCCGGGGATTGCGTAGACTCCTTTTTCTTTGATTTCGTTGAAAATTTCAGATGAAAGATTTTTTACCTGCTCCAAGGCATCAATTTTGGATAGGCCATATCCTTTAACGAGTAACTCTTCCAGCTGCCCATCGTTGTATTTAAGGAAGGGACTAAAAGTAATCCCAAGCTGTGTGTTGCTCTCGGTTTCCCTATGCAGGAAAGCACCCACATTAGGTATTATGAGTCGTTTATTGCTACGGATTAGTTCCGCCAGAATTGACCTGTTCATAACGAGAGGTTTTTGCATGGTAATCGTTACCAGCAAAGGTATATTATATTCCTTAATGTTGTAATTACTCTAATTGGCTGGTAATACTTTTTCGATGGCTTGCTTAATTTTTTCGATAGAATAGGGTTTTGTCATTAAAAAATCGAAACCAGCATCCCTGAAATCCTCAAAAAAGTTTGCCGGATTATGGGCGGTTAATGCTACAATGGGTGTGTATTTCTTGGGGGAGGGGAGTCTTTCGCGAACATACTTAGTGGTTTCCAAACCATTCATTACTGGCATCTCAATGTCCATGAAAACGAGGTCAATTTTCTCTTTTACAATTATATCAATTGCCTCTTTTCCGTTTTGGGCTTCAACGCAGGTTACATTTAAATTTTTCATCACTTCTTTTAGCAGAAGTCGGTTTACATAAATGTCGTCAACAATTAAAATTTTACGCATATTTTGAAATGTTAAGGTTATCCAAGTCTGCTTAAGGTTTTTAAGATATCGTAGCTAACAATTTTTATTCGGTTACGTTCCAGTTCTATTATTCTATCATGGTTGAATTCTGAAAGCGTTCTAATTAAGCTTTCCTTGGTTGTTCCGCACAGCTCTGCCAGTTCAGTTCTGTTTACGGGAAATTCGAACTCGTTGTTACCATAGATTTCATCGGCAAAGTAAAGAATCAAATCGGCAACCCTGCCAGGTAGCTGCTTGTAAAGTAACCCGGATAATCTGTTTATCAGGAATAGACTATGCCTACTTATCAATTGACATATTTCAATTGCAAAGCGATTATTAATGAGCATTACCGATTTTAACGATGCAATAGGAATTTGTGCTAGCGTACAGTTCTCTATTGCAGTAAGGGTAAAATTATAGGAATCGCCTCCCAAAAGCGATACCAAACCAACAAAACTACCCGTGGTATCAATCTTTAAAACCAGATTCTTGCCCTTTCTTTGTTCGCTGCTAACTTTTATTGTACCTTTTATTATATAGTAAACATGACTTGAGGCTGAATACTGCTTAACTATAGTATCCTTACGGTTATAGTTCACAATATTGATATTTTCCATTATAATTGCTTGTTGCTCTTTGGTTAGTAATTGATTAAGAGGCAACTTGCACTTTTCAAATGTCTTTTCAAACGATATGGTTTCTAATTCAGCCATAATTGCATTTAAAGACACTTAAAGTTAAGTAATTTCTATCAAATAAAAAAGTGATATAAATCATTATTATAAATAATTTATATCATTATGCAGTGCGTTGCTTTACTGATTCGTTTATATAGATTTGAAAAGATTTTAGAAATGCTATGAATTCTGAAGGTTATGTTTTGGTTGTAGACGATTCCGTTACTAATCAGGTGCTTGTGGAAGCTTTGCTCAGCGAGGAGGGTATTAAAGTGGTGACGGTTGGCAATGCAAATGATGCATTTAGGCAGATTGAAAAGGAAACCCCTCAACTCATTCTCCTCGATTTACTTATGCCCAATATTACTGGCGTCGACTTTTTGAGAGCGGTTAAGCAGAACAAAAGCACTCAGAATATTCCAATATTCATTATTACCGCAGCAAATACTGAATTTTACAGGAACCAATGTGAGAAACTTGGGGTAAATGAATTTTTTCCAAAGCCGGTTGACATTCCAGTTTTGGTTAAAAGGGTGAAAGAGGTTTTAAATGGGAGGTAATTTATCTATTATGAAAAAGCTAAAAGAGATATCAGACCAATTCTCTAAAATTGATAGCCTAATTGTTGAGATACTAAACTGTGCTGCCGAAGATTTCTTGGGTTTAAATGAGCGATTTAAGGAAGCATACTCAAAATCTACTTACATCTCATCCAATGCCGAAGAGGTATTCACAGCGTACGCTTCAAGTTACACCAGTGAGTCGCTATTGAGCCTAAAAGAACTATTCAAAAAGTTTAGTCTAGCCAAAAGGGAAGCCAATAAATATGCCGATTCAATAGTTGCAAGGATTGATGAGGTTTATGACATACTCGAATCCATTGATCTCCACAGCAAGAATATCAATCAAAACCTGCTTACGCTAAAATTCTTAATTGCTAATCTTAAAATTTCAGGACTCGACATAGATACAGACCAGTTCATAGAGCAAAAGGACGAACTTTTTATTGAGTTTAACCGACTGGTAAATAAATCGAAGTTAACTGAACTAGAGCTTGCCAAGTCGCTTCATGGTAACATGAAATTGCTGCGCGAGGGTGTTGACAGGGTTAAAAAGAACATGCGTAACGCCGACCAGCAAATAGGCATTGCCATCGATATAATCAATGACTCAATTGTCATATTTTCCGAAAAGCAACAAGAACTAAATATTAACATTCCAAAACTCCAGGAATACAATAAAAAGCTTCGCGAATCCATTGACAGTATCATAACAAACCTTCAGTACCACGATATAATTCGTCAGAAGATTGAACATGTGCAGGTTTCGCATAAGGAGATTCTAAACAACCTCGCAAATGAAAACAATAATGAACAACAAACCTATTTAAGTCAGATAGGTGAACTTGTAAATATTCAATCAGCTTTGCTTGTCAGAGCCAATAAAGAGTATCAAAGAGCAATTGAGCAAATTATTGATAAGTTTAAAACCATTGGTAGCATAGCACAAACCATACTGCAACAGTGCAAAGATTTGAAGAATATTCAAGAATTAACAGCGGAGCAGTCGTTTACAGGTGTAGCCCAAAAGTTAACCAACACAACCTTACCGGTAAGCAAATTCCTCTCGTTACTGGCAAGGGTAAACAATTTGCTTCAATCCATTGAGCATAATGTTAGCCAAATGGTTGAAATTTCGGCGGATGATGATGAAGCCAATCGTTTTGGCGAAATGCTTCTGAAACGGATTAAGCAACCGGAATTAAAGCTTCAGCCAAACCTAATCCAGCAAATTGAAACTGTAACTTACGACATTATTGCATCCCGGAATCAAATAGGCACACTTTACTTGCAACTCAATAGTAAAATTAAAGAAATCGATAGATTATCGAGCTTAATATCGGAGAATACAAAATCGCAGGAGTGGGAAACTATACCCACAACTCTGAAAGAGATAGCAGGCAATCTGTTGCAATGCGATGAAAAGGTTGGGCTTCTGCTTAAAGGTAAACTCGATGCAAGCAATGAGCTAGGTGATATTATTTCGAAAGCAGTTGGGCAAGTTAAGTATTACGAGGTTTTTGAACTGAAAATACTGGAAGTAATTAAGCTCTTAAACCATATCTATGCAACCCTAAGCGGCAAGGAGGAGAGTCAGTTCGATAAAGATGACCTGGAGTTTATGCGTAAGCTATACACCATGGAATCGGAGCATAAAATTCACAACTTGGTTGTTAAGGGCAACGCAGGCATCGACGATTTACCCGAAACCGACCAGGATGAGTCAAGCATTGAGTTCTTTTAAATAAATCAAACCATATGGCTAAGCAAGAAAAAAACTTTAGTTTCCAACAGCAAAAAGATTCATCGCAAGTCATTATTAGTGGCGACTTAAGCCTTAATAATATCAGTGATATTAAGAATGAACTGGTAAAGCTTTACAATGAGGTTAAGCCCGTCGATTTACTAGTAAAGAATGCCGAAGTAATTGACCTGGGCTTTATTCAGCTCATCCGTTCCTTCAACTTTTCGATGAAAGAAAGAGGCACTAAATCGACAGTAAGGTTTGAGCTAACCGATGAACAGAACACTATTCTTGAACGATCTGGAATAAAACTAGAGTATTAACAATATAAATTATCCGTAATTATGGCAAAAACAATACTTATTGTTGACGATTCCGATAGTATTCGCGAAGTTGTTCGATTTACCCTTGAAAATGAGGGGTATAATGTTTTGGTGGGGGTTGATGGTAAAGACGCCCTAAAACACCTTAATGGTCAGGCTATAGATTTGGTTATAACCGATTTACATATGCCCGAAATGGATGGCATTGAACTGATCAAACATATTCGTGCCATGCCCGATTATGCCCGTATTCCAATTCTTTTCCTGACAACCGAATCGCAAACCTCCAAAAAGATGGAAGCTAAAGACGCCGGTGCAACGGGTTGGATTATAAAGCCATTTGTTCCAGCAAAACTTATCGCTGCAATCAATAAAGTGATCAGGTAATGGATAGCTTTAGGAAAAAGTTTATTGAGGAGGCTGCTGAGCTTATCGATAAGCTTGAGGTTTCGCTCTTGGAGTTAGAGAAAAAACCAAACGATGAGGCTCTGATACAACAGGTATTCAGAATTATGCATACCCTTAAGGGCAATAGCGCCATGTTTGGTTTTGATTTGATCGATAGCTTTACCCACAACCTCGAAACTATTTACGACATGATTCGTAACGGACAGCTCGAGGTCAGCAAGGATATACTGAATATAACATTTTCTTCTGTCGATCACCTCAAGACCATGCTCGATGAGCAGAACTATGATGATCCCGATTTTAAAACGGTTCACAGCGGCCTAATGGAGAAAATCAACAAGATCATCAACCCCGATATAGTTACAAAGGAATCCGATAGAACTGAAAAGGTTGAAGATAAGAGCGGCTCCCTTTCTACATATTACATCTTGTTTGAACCTAATGAGAAAATTTTCAGCAATGGAACCAATCCGCTGTATTTACTCGATGAGCTTTGCTCATTGGGCGATTATAAGGTGTTTGCTCACTTCAATAGGCTTCTGGGAATAAAGGAAATTAACCCAAACCTTTGCTATACCTACTGGGAGGTATTGCTGGTAACCGATAAAGATGTTAATGCCATTCACGATGTATTCATTTTTGTTGAAACCGACTCAAAACTCGAAATCCAAAAGCTTGCCGAAGAAAACCTGCTTGCCGATAAGGAGTTCGTGGATGAGGTTTCGCATTTGGCAGAAATTCAAAAAGATGTTGGGTTAGTTACCATTCAACGGTTGGCCGCAAAATCAACTGCTCGAATCAATAAGGTAAAGGCCAAGGAGTTCACCAAGGAGCGAATAGCCACAAAGGATAAAACAGCGGCAAGTATTCGCGTATCATCCGATAAACTTGACCTTCTCATGAACCTGGTTTCAGAGCTGGTTACAACCCAAGCCCGTTTAAGCCTATTTGCTGAGCAAAATAATGTACCAGGGTTAGCCCCTATTGTTGAAAATGTTCACAAGCTAACCCGTCAGCTTCGCGACATTGCATTCAGCATAGTTCTTATTCCCATTGAAAACCTTTTTGGACGCTTTCAAAGGCTTGTCAGGGATTTGTCGGCCGAACTTCATAAGGAAGTAGATTTCATTATTGAAGGGGCCGATACGGAACTCGATAAAACCATTATTGAAAACCTTTCAGACCCGCTAATGCACATTATTCGCAATAGCATGGATCATGGCATTGAGGAATCCCGAATTCGAATAGCCAACGGAAAGCCGCCTAAGGGTAAAATCCACCTTAAAGCCTTTTACTCTGGAGCTAGCGTTATCATTCAGGTTTCCGATGATGGAGCGGGCATTGATCCTGAAATTATTCACGCAAAGGCCATAGCGAAAGGTTTAGTGCCTCCCGATAAAAAGATGAGTAAAAAAGAGATTCTCGATTTAATATTCTTACCAGGTTTTTCAACCGCCAAAAAGGTAACCGATGTATCGGGACGAGGGGTAGGTATGGATGTGGTTAAAAAGAAGATTTCCGACATACGTGGCGAGGTTGAAGTAGAGTCAGAGGTCGGCCGGGGCACAACCATCACCATAAAATTACCATTAACCCTTTCCATCATCGATGGCCTGCTTGTTAGCATCGATAGTTCACCATTTGTTATTCCACTTTCCTCAATCGATAAGATTTACGCGGTAGATAAGGAAAGCATTTACAACACCTTTAATAACCTGGTTACGCTCGATGGCGCTCAAGTTCCGTTCTTTAGCCTCAGGAAAGAGTTTAACCTACAGCCAAGTGACGAGGATTTGGAGCAGGTTGTGGTAGTAAATTTTGAGGATAACCGGGTTGGTCTGGTGGTTGACCATGTAATAGGCGAATACCAAGCCGTGCTCAAACCCCTAGGGAAACACTATAAGAGCCACGACATCTTTTCGGGTGCTACAATCTTAGGCGATGGAACTGTAGCTCTTGTTATGGATACCAATAAGATTATAAAGATGTTTGCAACAAGTAAGTAGTAACTAAACAACGTTTTTACTATGGAAACCGAAAACAAAAATCAAATCAAATCATATCTTACCTTTAAGTTGGGTAACGAGGAGTTTGCTGCACATGTCAGCAAGGTGTTGAATATTCTGGAAATGACACCCATTACAAAGGTGCCCAAGGCACCGGATTACCTGAAAGGGGTAATTAACCTACGAGGAGCGGTATTGCCTGTAATTGATACCCGTATCAAGTTTGGCATGCCCGAGGCGGAATATACAAATAACACCTGCATTATTGTTCTGGATATTGATGTTGATGGCGAGTCGGTGCATGTTGGCGCCATTGTCGATTCAGTGCAAGCCGTTCTTGAAATCGATAATAGCCAAATTATGCCTTTGCCAACTTTAGGTAGCCGCTATAAGTCAGAATTTATAATTGGCATGGCAAAGGTTGATGATCGATTCATTATTATTCTCAACATGGATGCCATTTTCTCGGTTGATGAGATTACCTCCATCGTCGATTCAAACCAAACGGTTACCGAAGGAACCGAATCCCAACAGTAACTTCCTTGTTATATGCAGGCCAATGAGTTTGTCGACTACTATAAGCTGCAACTTACCGACGACGAGTTTAAACGCCTTAGCGCCTTAATCTATAAGGAGAGCGGCATTAAGTTACCTCCCATTAAGAAGGTTATGCTTCAGTGCCGTCTTCAGAAAAGGCTAAAGCATTTAAATATAAATTCATTTAAAGTATACATCGATTACCTGTTTAGCCGGGAAGGCTTTGATAGTGAAATTATTCATATGTTGGATGTTGTAAGCACCAACAAAACTGATTTTTTCCGTGAACCTGCCCATTTCGAGTTTTTAACCAACGAATTACTTCCCGAGTATTACGGAGTAAATAAATCAGGCATATTTAAGGTATGGAGTGCCGGATGCTCAAGCGGCGAAGAACCCTATACCCTTGCCATGGTGCTTTTTGAATTTGCCGAAACGCACCCCGGCTTTAACTTTTCCATTTTTGCCACCGACATTTCGACCCGAATCCTACAATCGGCAATAGATGCTATTTATAAAGAGGAGAAAGTTGAAGGCATACCCTTGTCGTTAAAGCGGAAGTACATGCTTAGGAGTAAAGATCGAACCAATCCAACCATTAAAATGGCTCCGCATGTCCGTTCAAAGGTAAGCTTTGCACGTTTAAACCTCATGGATTCAAGCTACGACACCAAGGACTTGTTCGATATAGTTTTTTGCCGAAATGTGCTTATTTATTTCGATAGAAATACACAGGAAACTGTTATTAACAAGCTATGCCAACGAATTAAGCCAAACGGTTACCTAATTTTGGGGCATTCGGAATCGATCCTAAATATGAATGTACCGTTAAAACAGGTAAAACCTACTATTTACCGGAAAGTATAAAAATTACTACTATGGCTAAAAAACCTGAAGAATTAACCGATAGCGAACTTCTTGCTGAACTCCAGCGTAGGTTTGAACTTAACAAGAAAGCACTCGATGAGCTAAAAGTTCTGAATGCTGAGCTAAAGCAGGTAAACAAGAAACTTGAAGAGTCAGAAGCCTTGAAGTCGCACTTTATTTCCAATATCACCAATGAAATAATCAATCCATTCACATCCATAATTGGGCTATCAAAAGCAATCTTATCGGTTGATAAGGAGAATTGGAAGAAAGTCATTTCCATGGTTGCGCTCATCCATTCGGAGGCCTTTAACCTTGATTTTCAGCTTCGTAACATTTTTGTGGCAGCAAAAATAGAGGCAGGCGAAATTCAGCCTGAGATTATGCAGGTTGATGTAAACAATCTGCTCGAAAGTGTTATTGAGTCGTTCAAGTATGAGCTTCGCAAAAAGAATTTAAAGGTTGAATATTCCTACAACTCAGATGCATCTATCGATAACCCGAAGATTTTTAAAACCGACCCTGAGAAGTTAAAACTAATAATAGCTAACCTACTAAGCAATGCTGTGAATTTCAGCTTTGAGGGAGGCATTATTGAGATAATTGCACGGCGTAAGGCTAACCTGCTTACTATTAGTGTAAAAGACCACGGTATTGGCATTTCAAAAGAAAATCACAAGATAATATTCGATAGGTTTAAACGCCTCGATACCGGGATAAATTCCTTAAACCGTGGTCATGGATTAGGGTTATCGGTAAATAAAGCAATTATCGATATGCTAAACGGTAGCATTGAGATTGAGAGCGAACTTGGGAAGGGTGCTTGTTTTACCATATCAATCCCAGAGCCCAACGTTGATACCGATGACCTAGCAACCGATGCTAATGAGATGTTTTTCGATCAGGATGCAGAAATTTTTTAAGACGCTTTGATGGACGAGTTAAAGTCACATTACCTATACCCTGCATCGCTTTTTGCCGATAGAGAGCCACATGTTGTTACCACAATACTTGGCTCATGTGTAGCTGTATGTCTTTACGATCCCGAATTAAAGCAGGGAGGCATTAACCATTACATGCTTCCGCTTTGGAATGGACAAGGGCTTGCAAGCCCAAGGTATGGGAACATAGCCATTGAGCGCCTGATTGAAAGGATGACAGCTTTAGGTTCAAAAAAGGATAACCTTAAAGCAAAGGTATTTGGGGGAGGTGAAGTGTTAGAAACCAATTTCGATAGCTTTCATATAGGCCAACGTAACATTGCTATTGCCATGGAGTTGCTGGCGGAACATGGTATTCCTATTGTTGCTAAAAGTGTTGGTGGTAAACAGGGAAGAAAAATTGAGTATAACACTGCCACCGGTGAGGTACGGCATAAGTTTATTCAAAAATCATTAAATTCGGAAGAGGCCAAGAGCATTGGTTCAAAAAAAACATAAATGTATGGAGGAATTAATCATTGGTTTTTTTTTATTATTTTAAATGATGGTATATGGCTGATGTGATAAATAAAATAAAGGTTTTAATAGTTGACGATTCAGCATTAGTAAGGCAAACACTAACTGAAATAATCTTGTCTGACCCAGAATTGGAGGTTATTGGAACAGCTGCTGATCCATACTTTGCAGCCCGGAAAATGGCTGAGGTTGCACCCGATGTAATTACCCTTGATATTGAAATGCCCCGCATGGATGGGCTTACCTTTTTGCGTAAAATAATGTCGCAACACCCTATTCCAGTGGTAATAATCTCAAGCCTTACGAGCAAGGCTACCGAAATGGGAATGCGTGCCCTTGAGTATGGCGCCGTTGAACTGATTACCAAGCCACAGGTAAATACTAAAGCGTTTCTCGAAGAGTCGAAGGTTATTATTTGCGACGCCATAAAAGCAGCTGCACGGACTAGAATTGCTCGCCGTAAAATACTTACCCCACCGGTAGTTGAGCCCAAGCATTCTGCCGATGTCATTATACCAAAGCAACTCGTTTCACCAATCTCAATAACCACTACTGAGAAAGTAATTGCAGTTGGTGCCTCAACCGGTGGAACTGAGGCTATAGCCACATTCCTTCAGGCTATGCCAGTCGATTGCCCCGGTATTGTTATAGTTCAACACATGCCCGAGAAATTTACCACTTCGTTTGCCAATCGTCTAAACGATATTTGCAAAATTTCCGTTAAGGAAGCGCAGAATGGCGATGCAGTGCTACCTGGTCATGCACTAATTGCTCCCGGAAACTACCACATGATGCTAAAGCGCAGTGGAGCACGATACTTTGTTGAGGTTATTCAAGGCCCACTGGTTAACAGGCATAGACCTTCGGTTGATGTTCTATTTCGCAGTGTTGCCCGCTTTGCTGCACAAAATGCAATAGGCGTTATAATGACCGGTATGGGCGACGATGGCGCAAAAGGTTTGCTGGAAATGAAAGAGGCTGGCGCCTACACTATTGCACAGGACGAAAAATCGTGTGTGGTGTATGGTATGCCCCGCGAGGCAGTAAAACTTGATGCCGCCCATGCAATCCTGCCATTGAATGATATTGCTAGCCATATTATTCAGAGAGTTAAAAGCCGACCGAGCTAAGTTATGGTTAAATTTTAGCCTAAATAATTCTTTCATTTGAATTCCATGCAATAGATTTGTGTTTTAGTTGAAAAATTCCTTATTTTTAAGCATCAAAAATTGGGGCATACATGAAATCTAAACACTCTCTGAAATACATTATACAAGGAAGTCTCCTTGGGTTTAGTGTTGGGATAGGTTTTCTTGTAATTTCTTATATCATAGGAATTTTATACTATGGTTTAGCATTAACTCCGGGAGGTATTTCGGATTTGCATCGCTTAATGCCTTTATTTTATCTACTCGATTTTTTACCGTTACTCCTTGGTGCCGTAGGGTTTTTTGTTTACAGAAAAGTATCGTTACGCATTCAGGATTACGAAACATCATTACAGGAAAATATTAGTAAAGAGCGGAAACTTTATCGTTTTGTAGAGAAGTTGCGCGAAGGTGATGTGGATGCTGAATTCTCACCCGATGAAACCGACGCCCTTGGCAAAGCCATTGTTAGCTTACGCAACGATATCCGCCAGAGCAGAATTGAGGAAGAAAAAAGGAAAAAAGAAGATGAACAACGGCGTTGGGCGGCTGAGGGTATGGCTCTCTTTGGCGAAATACTCCGCCAAAACAACGATAATATCGAAGAGTTAACCTTTCAGGTTATTCGCAATCTTGTAAACTACGTTGGTGCAAATCAGGCCGCATTCTATCTTTTAGAAGACGACGATGAAACCGATGTACATTTCCGGATGACAGCCTGCTATGCCTATGAACGAAGAAAGTATGCCGATAGAATTATACCCTGGGGCGATGGACTTATTGGTGCATGTGCCTTGGAAAAGGAAAAGATCATTTTAAAAAAGGTTCCCGATGGTTATTTGAATATTACTAGCGGACTTGGTAAGGCTAATCCCAAATTTCTGATGCTTATTCCTCTTAAGATGAACGATATGGTTCATGGTGTAATTGAATTGGCATCGTTTAATCCTTTTGAAAAGTATCAGGAGGAATTTATCGATAAGGTTTCTGAAAGTGTTGCAACTACTATTGCCACTGTAAAAATCAATATACGAACTGCAAAACTATTAAAGGAATCGCGCGAGCAGGCCGAGGAGTTGGCGCTTAAGGAGGAACAAATGCGCCAAAACATGGAAGAACTTCAGGCTACGCAGGAAGAGGCAAGTCGTCAGTCGGCCAAATTCATCAGCTTCTCCAATTCTGTTAACCATACCATGATTCGTGCCGATTTTGATGTGGATGGCACTTTGCTTTACGCTAATACTAAGTTTTTACAAAAACTTGAGTACGTATCCAACAGTGAAGTGGAAGGTAAACACATATCGATGTTTATCAACAAGAAGGATAGACATTGGTTCGATGATATCTGGAATACCCTTAGCAAAGGTGGTAAGCATTTTGAGGGCGACATGAAGTTACTTACACGCAATGGTAACGATTTGTGGACAATTGCCACTTTCACCTGTGTGAGAAACGAAGCCGGTGGTGTGGAAAAAATCCTTTTCCTGGGAATTGACACAACCGATCAAAAGAAGCTAAGCCTCGACTACGAAGGTCAAATTAGTGCGCTTAACCGTTCGTCAATTAAAGCAGAGTTTTCGCCAACAGGCGATTTAATTGATGCCAATGAGAAGTTCCTGCTTACCCTTTCCTACAACCTTAATGCTGCCAAGGAAAAGTCAATCTTTGAACTTGTACCTTCGTCGGAACGAAAGAATATTGAGCGCGTTTGGGATGATGTGATACATGGAATCCCATACGAGGGGCAATTTCGTGTGCTCACCAGCAATGGCGATGAACGCTGGTTCCGCTGTACCTTTACAGCAGTGAACGATATGTACGATGAGGTGGCTAAGGTGATTTTGATTGCCAACGATATCACTCGTGAAAAACACATGGAGTTTGAAACCCAACGTCAAACGGAGCAACTCAAAAAGCAGGAAGAACAGCTACGTCAGAGTGAAATTGAACTGAGCAAGAAGTTACGCGAGGCCAAGGAAGAGGTTAGGAACCAGTTTAAAGAGATTGAAAAGGTTAAAATACGGAACGAAAAAACGCTGGAGGGTTTCCTTGATGCCATAATAACTACCGACCACGATGGCATTGTGCAGTTTTTCAACAAGGCTGCCGAAGAACTCTTTGAGGTTAAGCGCGAACAGGTGATAGGCCAAAGTGTGAGGATTTTATTCCCCGATAACGCAGCCGATACCGATGAGTTTCTTGATGCCTATCTGGACCCAAACAAGGAAAAGATTACCGGACAAAGAAAGGAAATTACCATTCTAACCAAAAGCGGCAAAGAGTTACCAGTTTTAATGTTAATAACCGAAGCTAAAGTGGGTAGGGAAATCACCTACACCGCATTCATTCAGAACATATCGGTTGACTTGTTTTAAGGATATTTTTTACTTACTAAGCATCTCTTTAATCCAGGAGATGCTTATTTCTTTTCGATAAGTGTGATAAGCAAAGGCAACAGAAAAAACAAAAATTAAGGAGTAAACTATTGTCGAATTAAATGCTTCAACTAAAAACATTGCAAAAATTAGCATGACAATTACGCTTAATGGATAATATAGAAGTTTGGCTTTATTTGCCTTAAATTGGTAAAACCTCTTTACAAAAAAGAACATTAGCCATACCTGCAAAACCTTTGTTACAAAATTCGCTAGAACCGCTCCATTTATTCCATTGAGATTTACCAAGAAATATGTTGCAGCAATTTGAAAAGCTGCAGTTGCTGCAAATACTTTTGGGAGTATCGTGGTCTTTTGAAAGTAGTAAACCGGAGCCACAATTACGTAGTACCAGGTTCTTACTACCATCCCCGCAAAAAGTAGTGGCAACAAAGGAAACGATTGGTATAAATCGCTGTTATTCACAACTAGTGGAACAAGGAATGGAATTAGGATTAAATATAGAGGTATTAAGGTTAGGTTTATGAGTGTGAAAGCGTGAAAATACTTGTTAATCTCAATGTTTCCAGAGGATTCATTTTTTTTGTTTTTCCAAATCTCAAATACCTTTGGCAAAATAGCGGCCGATAGGCCATTCTGAAGGAACTCAATAGCCAAGGTAATTTTAATGGCAAAATCGAAAACAGCCACTGACGACTGGTTTAGCAAACCCAGAATAATATACCGGTCAATGTTTGAAATAACCCAGTATAGGATATTATGGAGGTATATAGGTGCACTATACTTGACAAGATGTTTAAATACATTGTGATTCCATCTTAAGTTTCCGTGTTTTACAAAGAAAACCGAGGCCCAAATAAAAGTGGCAAGTGCACCTGCAAATCTTCCCCAAATAGGACCGGCCAGCGAAAGCGGGAAAAGGAATAATCCCCCAATTGAAACTGTAATGACTAATGTAAAATGCAAAATATTTGACCAAAAGTAAGGTTTAGGCTTTTCCCGGAAAATTAGGTGGCTGGTGTATGCTTTAAAAATTCCATTGAAAAATCCTGTAATAACCGAGATAAACCCATAGGGCATGAATTCAATCGACTTTGCAGGGTAAAATAATCCAAACAGTAAATTACCGGCTATGCCCAGGATGACACTGAGTAAGGAACCATAAATTATCAAAAAAAGGAACGATGTTCCTAAAAATTTTTTCTCGTTATTCTTGTCGTTTCGGTAATGTATATATGTATTACCCAGAAAACTTTCGGCAGAAAATGAGAACAGAATTCGGGCAAGTTCACTTAATATAATAAAAATGGCTAATAGACCAAAATCGTCGGTACTAAGTAAATTTTTGTTACCGTAAAATGGAAGCAAAAGAATGCTCGAAGCAAAAGGCAGCGCTCCAATAACCGTGTAGGTAACTGATGATTTTATGAATGATTTTGATACCATCAAATCCTATTAAACTCTTCAATTACTTGTGCCAATTTACTAATTCTATCCATTTCACTGAAATTATTAACAATTCGGTCGTGTGCTTGCAAACGCAATAATGCTTTCTTTTCATTGTTTAAGTTCAAGGCATTTCTGATGGAAAGTGAAAGTTCGTTAGGGTCCCTTTTACTTAGAGTAAATCCTATATTCTCAGTGATTGTTGGCATTGCGCCTACTGGTGATATTATGGGAATACAACCAAACGACATGGCTTCGCATAGGGCATTGGGAAACCCTTCGGAAATGGATACTTGAATAACAAATTCCGATTGGAGGTATTTTTCAGTGAGTGAGTCACTTGATGTGGGAGAGAGTATTTTAACATTGGTTGGAATATCAAGTGTATTTTTTATCTCATTGTCGATACCAATAATGGTAAAAATTGCTTCAGGAAATTCGCGGGCACATTCAAGTATTAAATCAATACCCTTTAGCACTATGCGTGTTTTATTGTTAACCAATGCCACAGTGATAAAACTATTGGGTATTCGATTTGAAGTTTCTATGGTTTTCTTGGAAACCTTTGGATTGTAACCATTATAAATAGTTCTTACAGGAGTATTAATTGGCTTAAAGTGATTTTTTATGCCTTGTTTACTGTTATCATAGTATGAATTTGTAAATTCCATTAACGATTCATGAACAGGGAGTAAGCATGTAGCATATTTTATCGAGACGTAAATTGCTTTTCTTAAAAGAGGTTTCCTAAGGCTACCGTAGTTTAAAGTTGGATAATACACACAATCGGTTCCTCCAAGTATTATAAATACTTTCTTATGAAAAATTTTACCAAACAGAACTGGAATTACTGACCAGTAACCTGCAAACATTATAATTATCGCATCAATTTTGTTTAATCGAAAAGTTAAGTAAATGAATTGTTTAAGAAAATTCATTGGGGTATTTAGGGCGTTCCAAGGGTAATTCAAGGTATAGACCTTGAACCTATCCGAAAGTAATGAAATATCTTTACTAACAAAACTGGGATTACCTGATGAGATGTATAGGATATTCATTTTAAAAGACCCTTAATAATAATTTCTTTATAATTCTGAAGGGTAGGGGAACTGTTTTATTGTAGTTAATATTTATATCTTCTTGCAAAGGGCTAATCCAGTAATATGAATAATCGGGTGTTTGATAAAAAATACTGTAATCCTTTTTTTCCTCAATAATAAATTTATTTGAACATAAATGGTCATAGAGAATAGTAGAATAAATCGACTGATCAACTATCTGCAAACTTTCTGGATTTGTCTCTCTTAAATACTTTATCAGGTTAGGGTGGGGAATATTTATAAAAATTTTTGTGTTGCTATGGCTTAAACGATTTAGATTGGAAAACAGCAAATGGTATCGTTCAATTGGAATGTGTTCAATTACATCGGCAAGAATAATGTAATCGAATTTCTCGTTTATAGTAAGATTTTCCGAAGCATCGGCAACCATTAACCTAATTCGTTTCGATTTAAATCGACTTCGGGCAATTTCGATATTCTTTGGGCTTATATCCAGCGCTGAAATTTCGGCGTTAGGGGCTATATGCTGCAATATATCGGTTAGAGTTCCTATTCCACAACCTATTTCAAGAATTTTATTGGATTTACTAATACCCTTATTCTTAAGGTTCTTGGCTATTGTATAATGTCGTAGATTTTTACCTGTTTTAACCTGTTTGTACGAAAAATCATCGTAAAACTTTGCGGTGGTTTTCTGGCTATCCATTTGTTGAGTTTTATCCGTAAACCTCTTTTTTGGCTGCTTTGAGAGTATTTTTCAGGAGCGATACAATTGTTAAAGGACCAACTCCACCCGGTACTGGGGTTATATAGCTGCACTTGGGGGCTACCTCATCGAACTTTACATCGCCTAAGAGCTTCCATCCCGATTTAGTGCCTGGAGCATCAACTCGGGTAATGCCCACATCAATAACAACGGCTCCGGGTTTTACCATATCGGCGGTTACGAACTCAGCTTTTCCTAAAGCTACAATTAAGATATCGGCTTGGAGTGTGTGGTCTTTGATGTTTGGGGTTCGGCTATGGCATATGGTAACCGTGCAATCGCCCGGATAGCCTTTCTGCGAAAGCAGGTTTGCAATGGGGCGGCCAACAATATTGCTCCGTCCCAGAACCACACAGTGTTTCCCTTCAGTAGGAATTTTATAGCGACGCAGCAGTTCAACAATCCCATCGGGTGTGGCGGAGACGTATGCCGGTAAGCCAATGTTCATGCGGCCCACATTTACCGGATGAAAGCCGTCAACATCCTTTTTGGGATCGATTGCCTCAATAACCTTTTGCTCATCGATATGCTTAGGTAAAGGCATTTGAACAATGAACCCATCAACATCGGGATCATCGTTCAGCTTCTTTATTTCATTGAGAAGTTGAGCTTCGCTTATGGTATCCTCAAAACGGAGTACTTGCGATTGGAAACCTACCTGAGCGCAAGCTTTTTCTTTATGGCCAACGTAAGTTTCGCTTGCGCCGTTATGGCCAACCAGTATTGCAACCAGGTGAGGAATTTTGCCCCCTTTGCCTTTAATAGCCTCAACTTCAGCTGCAATCTCAGCTTTTATCTCATCGGCTATTCTTTTCCCGTCGAGTAGTTCCATGGATTTTTGAGTTAATATTAAACTAAATTTACTTGAAGTTAGAATAAGAAATCCAAACACTAAACACTAAACACAAAAAACCAAAACCTATCTCCTATGGGGTTGGCTCATCATTCGCGCTAAATTTTTTGCGCCGCCGCCTGAAACCATCTTCATCAACTTACGCATATCCTCAAATTGCTTTAACAAGCGGTTTACTTCAGCAATTGATGTACCGCTGCCTTCGGCAATGCGCTTACGACGGCTACCATTCATTAGCGATGGGTTCTCTCGTTCCTCAGGGGTCATCGACTTGATTATGGCTTCAATGCTTTTAAAAGCATTGTCATCAATATCAATATCCTTTAATGCTTTACCAACTCCGGGAATCATTCCTGCCAGGTCTTTTAGATTCCCCATCTTTTTTATTTGGTTTATTTGCTCCAGAAAATCGTTAAAGTTAAATTGATCCTTTAGAATTTTCTTGTGCAAAATTTTTGCCTGTTCGGCGTTGTATTGCTCTTGAGCTTTTTCAACCAACGAAACAATATCGCCCATACCCAGGATACGATCGGCCATACGGTCGGGATGGAAGATATCGAGGGCATCGAGTTTCTCGCCGGTACTTACAAACTTAATGGGCTTGTCCACTACAGCCCGGATCGACAGGGCTGCACCACCGCGAGTATCGCCATCGAGTTTGGTGAGAACCACACCGTCAAAGTTGAGCCTATCGTTAAATTCCTTTGCTGTGTTAACTGCATCCTGACCGGTCATTGAATCCACAACAAAGAGAATTTCGTTGGGCGATACAGCCCTTTTAATGGCCTCAACCTCTTTCATCATCTCCTCGTCGATGGCCAAACGACCAGCGGTATCTATAATTACAACGTTTTGGTTATTGTTTTTTGCCTGTTTAACGGCTTCCTTGGCTATGCCAATTGGGTCATTGCTTCCTGGTATTGTAAATACGGGAACATTGATTTGCTGCCCCAAAACCTTTAGCTGTTCAATAGCAGCGGGTCGGTAAACGTCGCCAGCCACCAGCAGTGGGCTTTTACCTTTTTTATTTTTCAAATGGTTGGCAAGTTTTGCCGAGAAGGTTGTTTTACCGGAACCTTGCAAACCTGCAATAAGGATCACGGTTGGATTTCCTGACAGGTTTATCTCGGTGGCTTGCCCACCCATAAGGGTTACAAGCTCATCATGAACCACCTTGACCATTAATTGCCCGGGTTTAATGGCATTCAGAACGTTCATGCCAAGAGCCTTCCGCTTTACCTCATCGGTAAAGTTTTTGGCAACCTTGTAGTTAACGTCGGCCTCAATTAGGGCTTTACGGATTTCCTTTACGGTTTCGGCAACATTTATCTCGGTGATTTTGCCTTCACCTTTTAGTATCTTAAAAGAGCGCTCAAGCCTATCGGTTAAATTCTCAAACATATTCGTATGCTCTTATTTTGTCTAATTAGTATGCAAACTTAATAAAAAATATAGGTATTGCTTTAAATTTAATCAAAAGAGAATGTTAGAATGGCTCCTACTTCGAGCGACCAGCTGGTTCTATTTCCGTTAAGCATGGGATCGGGCGAAACCAGGTAGAAGTTCTTTGAAGGGATATAGCTGGCTCCAAAGTTTCCTCCCAGATTGAAACGCCAAATCTGAAAAGTAAGTCTGATTTTGGCGTTTGCCGCCAGGTATGCTTGATTATTGAGTTTATAGCCATCGGTAATGGGTTGATTTGAAGTTTTAAAGTAGCCAAGCACTGGACCAACATTAAACTCAGCACGACCGGGAATTAAATGGGTAAAAAGCTGTAACATGAATTCGCCAAAGGTTTCATACTCAAAAGGGGCGTTGCTTCTACTTGAACGGGTTCGGTAAGCATAGTATATTGGAAGCAAATAGCCATACTGTGCCCCGCTATAATTGTAATACCGATTAATTCCAACTCGCACGCCATTTCTTAGATCGTAAAAGTAAGCACCTGAGATTCCCCAAAAAGGTGATGAGTTCCCATCAATCCCTTCTTTCCCAAACATACCTGTTATTCCAAATTCGGAACCAAAATCTTTTGCAGGTTCAAACTCTTGTGCTTTAATGCTAATCGCCAAAAACACTAGCATTACTGAAAGGATGTAGAATCTGGTAGAATGCATATATCCTGCAATATTACTATTTTACATTCTGTCAGGTACTTCAATACCCAGTAGCCACATGGCCCGTTTAATTACATCGGCAACCTGATCCGAAAGGGTTAGCCTGAGTAATCGAGTGCCTTCATCTGGCTCTTTTAAAATGGTATGATCGTGGTAGAACTGATTATATTCCTTGGCAAGTTCGTAGGCGTAATTTGCAATTAGTGCAGGATTATGATTTTCGGCTGCTGCTTGAACTATTTCAGGGAACTGACTTATTTGCTGGATTAAATCGAGTTCCTTGGGATTACTGATATACTCAGGTTTTATGATACCTTTTACCTGAAAACCTGCCTCGGCTGCTTTTGAAAGAACCGATTTAATTCGGGCATGGGTGTATTGAATAAATGGGCCAGTGTTGCCATTGAAATCGATAGATTCCTTGGGGTTGAAGGTCATGTTCTTTTTGGGATCAACCTTTAGGATGAAGTATTTGAGCGCTGCTAAGCCTACCATCCTGATAACTTCCGATGCTACGCCATGGTCAACATCATCGAGTTTCCCTAATTCCTCGGACATTTGACGTGCTGTATCAATCATTTCCTCTATGAGATCATCGGCATCGACAACAGTGCCCTCGCGCGATTTCATTTTGCCCTCGGGCAATTGAACCATACCGTAGGAAAGATGGAATAGCGCATCGCTCCAATCGTAGCCCAACTTCTTCATTATCAACTTTAAAACCTGAAAGTGGTATTCCTGTTCGTTTCCTACTACGTAGATGTGTTCATCGAACTTGAACTCGTTGTAACGCTGAATGGCAGTACCAATGTCTTGGGTGATGTAAACCGAAGTTCCATCGCCTCGTAAAAGTAATTTTTGATCTAAACCATCGCTGGTTAGGTCAACCCACACTGAGCCATCTTCTTTTTTGAAGAATATCCCACGGTTAAGGCCGTCCATTACCACGGATTTCCCTAAAAGGTAGGTTTCCGATTCGTAATAAACCTTATCGAAGTGAATTCCCAGATCGGCATAGGTTTTATCGAAACCTTGGTAAACCCAACCGTTCATTGTTTTCCATAGTTCTATAACCTCAGGATCCTTGGCCTCCCAGCGCCTAAGCATTTCCTGAGCTTCCTGAATGATAGGGGCTTTAACCTTTGCTTCATCTTCGGACATCCCTTTTGCTTTGAGCTCTTCGATTTGAGCCTTATACTCCTTATCGAACTTTACGTAGTAATCACCTACAAGATGATCGCCCTTTTTACCACTAGTTTCCGGGGTTTCGCCATTGCCGAATTTTTGCCAGGCAAGCATCGACTTGCAGATATGTATTCCTCGGTCGTTCACCAGGTTTACCTTTACTACTTGCTTGCCCGACTTTTCCATTATTCGGGAAATGGACAGGCCAAGTAGGTTATTCCTAATATGCCCTAAATGCAATGGTTTGTTAGTGTTGGGTGATGAAAACTCAATAACGACAGGCTTATCCGTTTTTGGTTTGATGAATCCAAACTCATTGGTTTGGGCTATAAAATTCAAGGTATTAGCCCAATATGATTTTGACAGGGTGATATTCAAAAAGCCCTTGATAACGTTGTAACCCTGAATTTGGCTGTTTAGCGCAACCATTTGTTCGCCAATCTCCTTGCATGTCTCTTCGGGTGATTTGCGCGACAACCTTAGCAGCGGAAAGGCGACCATGGTATAGTCGCCTTCAAACTCTTTTCTGGTTTTTTGTATTTGTATTAAGTTATCGGCAATAGGCTGGTTATATAGTTTTTCTGCTGCCGATTTAGCAATTTCTTGAACAAATTTCTCTGCTGTCATTGTTTCTTACAGTTCAGTATTTATAGGTTTTTGCCGTGGCAATTCTTGTACTTTTTACCGCTACCGCAAGGACATGGGTCGTTGCGGCCAACCTTTACCTCAACCTTAACAGGTTGGCGACTTTGTTCCTGGGTATTTGCACCGGGTTGTAAAGTATCGGTGCGACTGGTTTGGTACTTACTCATATCGGTTCTGCGGGTTTGACGTGCTTCCTGCACCTGATTGGGATCGCGAAGCGGAATGAATGCCTTTACGAGAATGGCAACAATATCGCGATTAAGTTTATCTATCATGGTTCGGAATAGATCAAAAGCCTCCAGTTTGTATATGAGTAATGGGTCTTTTTGCTCGTAAACTGCATTTTGAACGCTCTGTTTAAGGTCGTCCATTTCGCGCAGGTGCTCTTTCCAGTACTCGTCAATGGTAAAGAGTATAATGTTCTTTGTAAATGAACGGATAAGTTCTTTCCCGCCAGTTTCATAGGCCTTTTTAAGGTTGGTAACCGTTTGATAAACCCTTTGACCATCGGAAATGGGAACAACAATATTTTCGTAAACTGCCGATTGCTTTTCATAAACCTCTTTGATAACAGGGTAAGCCTGACGGGCAATTTCGTGCGCTTTCCGATCGTATGATTCAAGGGCTACCTTATATAGTCTATGAGCAATTTCGGAGGGTTTGAGCTCAAGGTATTCATCTTCGGTGATGGGTACATCGAGCGAGAACTGCTTAATTATTTCAAGTTTGAAATCCTCGTACTCGTAATTGCCATGGTATTCGTTTACAATAGCCTCACAAACATCCATGAACATGTTTGAGATGTCCACGTCTAACCGTTCACCAAATAGCGCATGGCGACGACGTTTGTAAATAACCTCACGCTGTGCGTTCATTACGTCGTCGTATTCCAGCAATCGCTTCCGAATCCCAAAGTTGTTTTCCTCTACCTTTTTCTGGGCGCGCTCAATGGATTTTGAAACCATTGAATGCTGAATCACATCGCCCTCCTTATGCCCCATGGCATCCATGACCTTGGCAATACGGTCGGAACCAAATAGGCGCATAAGGTCATCCTCAAGCGAAACGTAGAATTGGGATGTTCCAGGATCACCCTGGCGACCCGAACGACCACGCAGCTGGCGGTCAACACGTCTTGACTCGTGGCGCTCGGTACCAATAATTGCCAAGCCTCCTGCAGCTCGCGATTCTGGTGTGAGTTTGATGTCGGTACCACGGCCTGCCATGTTGGTGGCAATGGTAACTGTTTTTGGAATACCTGCATGGGCTACAATTTCAGCTTCGCGTTGGTGCTGCTTCGCATTTAACACATTGTGAGGTATGCCTTTGAGTTTTAGCATTCGGCTAAGCAATTCCGACACCTCAACCGATGTGGTGCCCACTAATACCGGACGGTTTGCTTCGCGCAGCCTTACAATTTCGTCAATAACAGCGTTGTACTTTTCACGCTTGGTTTTATAAACCAAATCGTCCATATCCTTGCGGATAACAGGCTTATTGGTGGGTATTACAACAACATCGAGCTTATAAATACTCCAGAACTCACCGGCCTCGGTTTCGGCAGTACCTGTCATACCAGCCAGTTTATGGTACATTCGGAAGTAGTTCTGCAGCGTGATTGTAGCAAAGGTTTGGGTAGCAGCCTCAACCTTAACATGTTCTTTAGCCTCAATGGCTTGGTGAAGCCCATCGGAGTACCTGCGGCCTTCGAGAATACGACCAGTTTGCTCATCAACAATTTTCACTTTATTATCCATCACCACATACTCCACATCCTTTTCGAACATGGTGTATGCTTTTAAAAGCTGATGAACGGTATGTACGCGTTCCGATTTTACGGCATACTCTCTAAGTAATTCGTCCTTCTTGGCTAACTTTTCGCCTTGCGAAAGGGGCATTTTTTCAATTTCGGCAATTTCAGTGCCAATATCGGGAAGGACGAAAAATTTGGGATCTTCAGCCGAACTGGTTATCAAATCAATACCCTTATCGGTTAGCTCAACTGAGTTCTGCTTTTCGTCAATTATAAAGTAAAGGTCGTCGGTAATAAGATGCATGTTACGGTTATTGTCCTGCATGTAAAAATTTTCGGTTTTAAGCAGGAGCGCCTTGTTCCCTTGTTCGCTAAGGAATTTGATAAGGGGTTTATATTTAGGCCAGCCCTTATGAGCACGTAAAAGCAGTTTGCCGCCTTCCTCGGTCTTACCCTCAGCAATTAATTTACGGGCATCGGTCAAGAGCTGGGTAATGAGGGTACGCTGGGCGTTAACAAGCTTTTCAACCTTGGGTTTATACTCTTCAAACATTTGGTCATCGCCCTTGGGGACTGGACCTGAAATGATGAGCGGGGTGCGAGCATCGTCAATCAAAACGGAATCGACCTCATCGACTATGGCATAGTGATGCTTACGTTGTACTAAGTCGTCGGGGGCGATAGCCATATTATCGCGTAGGTAATCGAAGCCAAACTCATTGTTGGTTCCGTAGGTGATATCGCAGTTGTAAGCCTTGCGGCGAGCTTCAGAGTTCGGCTGATGCTTGTCGATGCAGTCGATTGAAAGGCCGTGGAACTCATAAATGGGTCCCATCCACTCAGAGTCGCGACGGGCAAGATAATCGTTCACTGTAACAACATGAACACCTTTCCCTGCGAGAGCATTCAGGAATACAGGCAGCGTGGCAACAAGGGTTTTACCTTCACCGGTAGCCATTTCGGCAATCTTGCCCTGATGGAGAACAACTCCACCAATGAGCTGAACATCGTAATGAACCATATCCCATACAATCTCGTTGCCTCCGGCCATCCAGCGATTTTTGTAAATAGCCTTATCTCCCTGAATGGTGACAAAATCTTTTCGGGCAGCAAGGTCGCGGTCGAATTGAGTGGCTGTTACCTCGATGGTTTCATTCTCCTTGAACCTACGGGCTGTTTCCTTTACAATGGAAAAGGCATCAGGAAGTATTTGGTTAAGAACTTCCTCAATCTTATCGTCGATTTGCTTGGTTAAGCGTTCAACCTCTTTATATAGTTTTTCTTTTTCTTCGTAGTCGATTTCATCCGATTCCATCTGCACTTTTAGCTGTTCAACTCTGGCTTCGTCTTCGGCAATGTAATCGTGTACAACCTTTCGAAGTCGTGCAGTTTCCTCCCTTAGTTGATCGTTGGTTAGGGTTGTATATCTGGGGTAAACCTCCCTGATCTTATTAACAATTGGCATCAGTTCGCGTAGATCGCGATCCGATTTGGTTCCAAAAAATTTGGTGAGAAAGTTACTTAAGCCCATGCTGTAGAAATTTTTAAGATTTTTTGAAGCTTACAAATTTACTTGATTTTTTTTGATAACGAAACGAAACTGGTGAATTAGAGTTTAAAACTGTTAACAAGACTAATGAAGAAATTGAAAATGCGACAACATGAAAAGGGGATGGAGTTGAGTTGAATGCGTAAAGTTAGGAATTGCGATATTAAATGTTCATAATTCCGCCAAGCACTATGGGGGTATTCTGAATTCCGATCCTGAATTCTGTTTTCTGCTGACCTATTCGTTTAAGAAAAAAAGAAGGGACTGTGAAAGTCCCTTCTTGTTCAATTAAAAGATTCAACTATTCTTCTGCTTTCTTTGTAGAATCGACAAATACTCGTTGTTTAAGTTCGCGGTCGAGCATGAACAGACCATTACCATTGCCATTGATTAGCTTTAAGGTGTCAATTATTTCCTGAGCGTTGGCTTCTTCTTCAACCTGTTCATCAACAAACCATTGCAGCATTCCCTTTGCGGCATGATCTTTTTCCTCAATGGCAATATCCATAAGGTTATTGATCAGGCGTGTAACTTCTTTCTCGTGCTTAAGGGTTTCCTCAAAGGCATGAAGTGGTGAATCCCATTTGGTTGGGACATCCTTAATAGGTTTAAGTTCGGGTTTGCAGCCACGCTCAATTAGGTAATCGAAAAATTTCATGGCATGCGATAACTCCTCGTGCCACTGAACCTTAAACCAGTTGGCAAAGCCATTGAAGCCTTGAGCTCCAAAGTGTGCCGACATTGATAGGTAAAGGTATGCCGACCAGATTTCGGCATTTATTTGCTCATTGATGGCTTGTTCCAATCGTTTATTCATAGCTCTGTCATTTTAAGGGTTTTGATTTCAAATATAGTTAATTGCTACTTAAATAACAATTAATCGAGATCAAGGTTCAATTGTTGCTTCAAACGCAGAAGGGCAGGGTTCCGTTCGACCATAAAACGAAACTTTTCATCGGCGGTATAGAGTCTTGGCTTTCCGTTGCTTTCAATGCTTTCTACAACCTCTTCACTGATTTCAACATTTAGTGTTCCAAGACTCTTTTTTAGGTATGTGATTAGGTCTTTTTTGATTTCATTAAAAAGCTCTACTTGAATTTGTCCCTCAAATTGAATAACAATGTTACTGTTTTCTTTAAGAATAGGCTTATAAACTTGCATCAAGCTGTAATGCGCAGGTTTTTCTTTCTGAATTTGCTCGGCATAATTGTTCCATGCCTGAAGCGTTTCCTCCAAAGTTAGTGCTTTACTATCAGCCTCAATTTGAGTGTTTTGCTGCGATACCTCAGGATTTGGCTCTTCAGTTTTCTGAACGTCTTTCTGTGACGAACCGCTTAAAGCATTTTTAATAGATGTGGTTCGAATAGGGTTTTTTATAGGTGTCTGTGCTGCTTTGGCAGATGTTGAGGGTTTTGTTACTGGGGTTTCTGATTGATCATACCCCATATTTGCGGAATCCTCTACTTGACTGTCGTCAGATTTTTTTTTTTGATTAAGCCCGCAAAGCTTAATAAGCATTAGTTCAACATGAAGCCTTTGATTAGGGCTTTGCCTAAAAGCCACGTCGAACTGATTGGTCACCTGAAGGGCTTCAATTAGAAATGAGGGAGGACAGGTCGATGCCATTTCCTTATACTTTTGAGCAATGGCTGCCCCTACTTCAAGTAGTGGAATGGTTTTAGGATCGTGGCATACCAGAATATTCCTTAGGTGCATGCTTAATCCAGTAATAAACTGTTGTGCATCGAAGCCTTTGGATAGTAATTCGTCGAATATCTGTAAGGAGTAGGCATAATCGCCCTTAAGAAAATTTTCGGTTAACCGAAAATAGTACTGATAGTCGAGAACATTTAGGTTCTCAATTACCTTTTGGTAAGTGATATGGTTTTCGCTAAAGCTAACAACTTGGTCAAAAATTGAAAGCGCATCGCGCATGGCCCCATCGGCCTTTTGGGCAATTATATTAAGCGCTTCAACCTCGTATTCCACCCCTTCGGATTTGGCAATGTATTCAAGATAATTTACAGTGTCCTCAACCCGAATACGGTTAAAGTCGAAGATTTGACAGCGCGAAAGTATGGTAGGAAGAATTTTATGTTTTTCAGTAGTAGCCATAATAAATATGGCATGGGCAGGTGGCTCCTCAAGGGTTTTCAGGAAAGCGTTAAAAGCGCTCTGTGAGAGCATGTGAACCTCATCGATGATATATACACTATACTTACCAATTTGCGGAGGAATACGAACCTGCTCTATCAGCTTTCGAATATCCTCTACAGAGTTGTTTGAAGCAGCATCGAGCTCATGGATGTTGAATGAACGATTAGAGTTAAACGATTTGCAACTTTCGCACACATTGCATGCTTCAAGTTCAGGGGTTAGGTTTTGGCAGTTGATGGTTTTGGCAAAAATTCGGGCACAGGTTGTTTTTCCAACACCCCGTGGACCACAGAAAAGGTAGGCCTGTGCCAATTGCTTGCGCTGAATGGCATTTTTAAGGGTAGTGGTAATTGATGCTTGCCCAACCACGCTTTTAAACGTAGCTGGACGATACTTTCGTGCCGATACAATAAAATTCTCCATTCTGCCAAAATTTCAAGAACAAAAATAGAAAAATACTCAAACCAACTGTCGCTGTACAATTGTAAATTACCTTAATTTACAGTATATGAGTGTAATAAGTTATTAACAGGCAGGTGAAAATCTGAAATCAAAAATTACATTAGAAATCAGAAACCAATAATTGGCAGTTATCTCCGCCAAGCGGGGAACGTTATTAAATTTTGAATTTTGAATCCCGCAGCGCAGGTCGTTTTTTTATTCTTTATTCTTTTTTTCTGCTTCGTAGGAATTACTCTTTAACCTTATCACTACAATCTCTGGCCTATTGCCCAACCTAACCCTTGGGCCCCATGTACCATAGCCGGGTGATACATAGATGTGAGTATTACCTTTTTTCTTATATCCCATACTTACCTCGTAAACTGCTTGGGTAATATAGTTAAAAGGCCACATCTGGCCGTGATGAGTGTGCCCTGAAAGCTGCAGATCGGCTCCAGCCTCAACAGATTCATTAAGGTTGAATGGCTGATGATCGAGTACAATCGTAAACCTATTTTTGTCGATATTTTGGGTTAATTCCAATAAGGCTTTACGTGTTTGCCCCATTGCATAATTACTTTGCCGGTCGTAACGACCTACTATATTGATATTTGCAACTAATGCTGTGATGTCGTTAAGTACATTTACGCTGTGTTTTTTAAGGTATTCAATTTTTGCCTGATAATTGCTGAAAAATTCGTGGTTTCCGGTTACAGCATAAACACCATATTTTGCTTTTATTTGTTCAAACAGTTCGCCCATTTGCCCGTTTACCACAGGGGCTATGTCCTCGTCAAAAATATCGCCCACAAGTAAAACTATATCTGGATTTAGTGAATTAAATTTCTCAACAAGTTTTGCCAAATCGTTTTTGCCAATAATTGTTCCTAAATGGATATCTGAGGCCATTGCTATAGTCAAGTTCCCATCAGGTAGTGGCTTTGTGGTACTAATTTCAAAATGGTTAACCTTGGGATTGATAGCATTTAAATAACCAGCAAAAATTATTGTTAGTGCAGCTGAGTAGATTATTCCAACTGCCAGTCGATGCAATTCAAGTGTATTTTTTATATCGATGTTGAACAACCAGGATGCAAGAGGTGTGGCTAATTGAAATAGAAGGAAAAGCAGTGTTAGGTAAAGCATGAATGCCAGCCAAATTGACCCCAGTTTTACAAGTAGAGTAGGTATTTGGCCACCAATAAAGGCCTCAAATGTTCGTCCTAGAGGGTATGATAGCACAATAAACCAGAATATAAACTTCATTGCGGTCCCAATTGAAGGTAAACCGAACACAGGTCGGGTTTGGTAGAATATATAAAGGTTAACAAGGGTGTAAATACCAAGGACTATCGATAAAAAAATGACAATTTGAGGAATCTTCATGCTATAGTATTTTTATCGGTTAACAAAGATAGCATATGAAAGTTCAAGTTCAATAAACAAAAAAATCCCGGCATAACCGGGATTTAAACAAGTATGTAGGATAACCTAAGCCAATTTAACATCTACTGCATTCAGCCCTTTTCTTCCTTGTTCAAGGTTGAAAGTAACCTCATCGTTTTCTGAAATTTGATCTTTTAATCCAGTGGCGTGTACAAAATACTCTTCACTTGTTTCTGCATCTTTAATAAAACCAAATCCTTTTGATTCGTTAAAGAATTTTACTGTTCCTTTGTTCATTTGTTGTGATTTTTAATTCGAGTGCAAGTAACGCATAATAATTGGATTTAGCACTATTAATTTAGATTTATTTTAAATATATTTACTATGTAGTTGATAATATGCAAAATATCAATTGTTAAATTGTGTTATTTCCATTTTTTGATGTCTTGTTTTTGATAAAGATAGGTTTTGGTGTATCCTTGTTAAGCTTTTTAATTACATTTTTGGTTTATCACTCATAATAAAGGTTAGTTCACCGCCATTGATGATGTCATTATGATTAATAAAATGGCTCATGTAAGGTTTTCCGTTAAATAATATCTGTTTCACATAAACGTTCTTTTCCGATTGGTTTTTGGTTGAAATGTTAAATGTTTTGCCATTTTCAAGTTTAATGGTAGCCTTGACAACAAGTGGACTTCCAATGGCATAGCTCAACGATGCGGGAGCAACAGGATAGAATCCAAGGGAGCTGAAGATATACCATGCGCTCATTTGACCGCAATCGTCGTTACCACTTAAGCCTCCAGGTGTTGGCTTGTACATTGAGTTGCATATCATTCTTACCGTTTTCTGAGTTTTCCATGGCGTATCGGTCCAGTTGTATAGGTAAGCAACATGGTGCGAAGGTTCATTGCCATGAACGTAATTACCAATTAACCCATCGCGGGTAATATCTTCAGTTTCTGCGAAGTAATTATCGGGAAGATACATGGTGAATAGCGAATCAAGGTATTTACCAAGCTGCATTTTTCCACCATGCATTTTTACCAACTCTTCTGGATTGTGGGGTACATAAAGGCTGTAGTTCCATGAATTTCCCTCGATAAAACCTTGCCCGTGAGTGCTTAGCACTTCAAAATCGGCTTTAAAGCTACCATCCAACATTCTTGGTCGCATAAAACCAATTGATTTATCGAATACGTTTTTAAAGTTTTGGGAACGGTTCATGAATTCTTGGTAAGTATCCAACTTATTCAGTTTTAGTGCAAGTTGAGCAATACACCAATCGTCGTAGGCGTATTCAAGGGTTTTAGAGACCGAACTACCCGATTTGTCCTCGGGTACATAACCATATTCCATATAGCTATTTAAGCCGTCATACCATTTGTTTTTCGCACTCTGAACACAAGCGTTTAGGGCGTAGCCCAAATCAAAGCTATCATTCCATTTGATAGCGGCATCGGCAATTACAGAAACTGCATGGTATCCAATCATGCACCAGTTTTCGTTGGCATAGTGCGACCAAATGGGGAGCATGTGGTGGACACTTTGGCTGTAGTGAGCAAGCATCGATTTTATCATATCTACATTTCGCTTGGGTTGAATGATGTTGAAGAGCGGGTGAAGCGCTCTATAGGTATCCCAAAGCGAAAATGTGGTATAGTTGTCAAAATCGGTTGCGGTGTGAACGTTTTGGTCGATTCCCCGATAATGCCTATCGGTATCCATGTAAATGGTTGGGCTAAGCAAGGCATGATACATCGATGTATAAAAGTTTACCAAATCGCTTTCTGAAAGCGATTCTATATCAATTCTGCCAAGTTCAATGTTCCATTGTTTTTGTCCTTTTTCTTTAATTGCATCAAAATTCCAACTTGGTGTTTCGGCTTTCATATTAGCAATAGCACCTAATGTGCTCACAGGTGACAATGCAACCTTAACCAATATCTGCTCGTTGTTTAATGTTGAGAAATCGAAATGGCAGCGCATTTCTCGGCCTGCATTTTCAGGGAAATTTGAGTTTTGGTCGAATTTACGCCAAAAACCTTTATAGCCCAATTTTTCATCGTTAACAATTCCGTAGGATTTAAAAGGTTTTGAGAAAGATATTGCAAAGAAAACCATTCGTGTACGTGCCCAGCCCGTTGTTTGTCTGTAACCAGTAATAAGGGTATCATTCTCAACACGTACAAATGTCCATACATTTTTATCAGGATGATTATATATGCCATGTACAAGGTCGATAATGATGTGAGCAGAGTCGGTTCTTGGGAACGAGTAACGGTGAACGCCTACCCTTGTCGAAGTTGTAAGTTCTGCTAAGATGTTGTAGTCAGATAGTTTAACCCTATAGTAGTTGGGTTCGGCATATTCATTTTTATGCGAAAACTTTGAACGGTAACCGGTTTGGGTATTTGATGCAATTCCAGGATTTAGCTTTAGCTTTCCAACAGTTGGCATAATAAGTATGTCGCCTAAATCGGAATGCCCCGTTCCGCTAAAATGGGTGTGACTAAATCCAACTATCGTGCTATCGCTGTACTGATAGCCGGCGCAATACTTGTAAACATCACCTGTGTATTTCCCATTTAGAGAGTAGGGGATTGTATCCGTGTCGGGGCTAAGTTGTACGGCACCAAAAGGAACGGTAGCACCCGGAAATGTGTGTCCCATTCGCTCTGTTCCAATGAATGGGTTAACCCATTTTAAGTAGTTCTTTTGTTGCGCAATGCCCAGATTAGATGAAAGGATTAGTATCAGAATTATTAGTATCAGTATTAATTTCTGTCTAAATTTAACCATTGCATTAATTATTAAATATTTAATGAGATTTAATTAACGGGTTCATATCCTAAAGTTTTGCCCTTTTTAGATTGCGGGATTCCTTTCATCCATGTAGGCATTGGTGCATCTTTAAGGTAGTAGTCGAAGAATTGCTGCATGCGAATTGACCAGTCAACCCTGTTGGGGTAACGGGTAAGGTTATGGTCGTCGTCGTTGTAGTTAATAAGCCATACCGGTTTGCCAAGCCTGCGAAGGGCAAGGAAAAGCTCAATGCCCTGGTACCAAGGAACTGCCCCATCGGCATCGTCGTGCCTAATTAGTAGAGGTGTATTTACCTTTTGCACGTGGAATAGGGGGCTGTTTTCAATAAATAGCAACGGTTTGTCCCATAGGGTGCCGCCTATGCGGCTTTGGGTGTGCTCATACTGAAACATACGAGCCATACCTGACTCCCAGCGAATGCCTCCGTAAGCGCTGGTCATATTCGATACGGGTGCACCAGCTGAGGCTGCTCTGAACAGATTGGTTTGTGTAATTAGGTAAGCCACCTGGTATCCACCCCAACTTTGGCCTTGAACTCCTATTCGGTCTTTATCAACAAAACCTTCTTTTATTATTGCCATAGTACCGCTTATAACGGCGTTGTAAGCACTTTGCCCCGGATATCCTATTTGATATTTAATATCGGGCATGAATACTATGTAATCGTTGCTGACATAGATGGAAGGTGATATTACCGATCGGCTTGGTTTTGGATCGTAAAAACTATGAAGGTTATCGGTATGTGTTTCGTAAAAGTAAACCATCATTGGGTATTTGCGGTTAGGATTAAAACCTTCGGGTAAATACAGGAGCCCTTCAACTGAATCACGATTAAAATCAATCCATTTGTATAATTTAACCATGCCCCACTTATAGTCGGTTATTTTGGGGTTAGCGTTTGAAATTTTAGCCGCATTGGAAAATTCCATGTCGCTAATCCAAAGATCACGGTATTCCGTAAACGATTCTCTTTGCCATATTAGGGTATTAGAGTTTTTGGCTTTTGATACATACCTGTACTTATGATTTGTCAATATCTTTTGATCAATTCCCAGGGGTTGGTCAACTCGCATCAAGCCAAAACCAGATTGTTTGGAAGTATTATTAAATACTTCGACAAGTTCATTATTGCTGTAACTAAGATAATCGTTATCGTTAGTTCTTATAATTCGGTAGGTGTTCTTTTGTTTTCTTCCGTAACCGTTTGTAATACATATTGGTTTCAGCTTGCCAGTTGGGTCTAACGCCCAGATATCAAACCTGTCGTAAATTAAAAAGAACCTATCATTTTCCACCCAACCAGCACTCCCGTATGGCTGAGGTATTTGAGGTATATCGGTTTGTTCGTCATAGAATTTAACTAATAAACCTTTAGTTTGATTTATAGTTTTACCATCTCTCTTGCTCCAGGTGTACCATGAACTATCAGCAGGGTTGTAGAATGCAAGATATTTTCCCGATGGTGAAAGTTGTGGTTGAAAAGGCAATCCCTTTAGTACAAGTTCGTATTTCCCTGTATTGATATCAACCAAGTAGTAGTCCGATTTTAAGGGACTTTCCCATGTCATGGAATACAAATAGGGTTTACTGCAAGGTGCTAGCGCCAAGGGCGCATCTCCTTTTAGGAGGACTTTAACTCTTTCTATTGAATCGTTTGCAAGTTGTACCATTCTTTTTTCATTAATGTGGTAAACTGCTAAATACGACTTTTTGTCTGCATCTTTCAATCTAACTTTCTGTTGGGTTTGCAAAAGTGTATCGGTCCAACTCCACAAATCCATAATCGTTTTTTCATCTTCCAGAAGTGTATCTTTTTCTTCTTTTACCGGTATTGGGCTTGTTCCAAAAAATAACCTCTTACCGCTGGCTGAAAAATTGGGTTCGAAATGTTGACTAACCATCCATCCATTGGGCATACCCTTTGATGATTTGTCAACAATACGCTGAACATTATGGCTCCTTGAGTCCCAGTAGTATAATGAGTATTCCTTAACTTTCCCGGTATCGCTGGTGAAAACAAAAGCCATTTGGCTACCTTCATCGTCAAAGTTAAGTTGCGATATCTCACCCATCGATTTAAAAACCTCTATAGCATTGAAATTTTGAGTGCTGAAAACGTAGAGCAATGACGTTTTTATTGAATCGCCAATCATTTTGTTATATGCAATAAATTGGCCATTTTTACTTATAGCGTAGTGGCTTACGCTATCAACTTTTTGCAATTGCTCGTTTAAGGGATTCAGTAATATTAACGAACCAATTGAATTTGCTTTTTTAGAAGGACTTTTCTTGTTGGGCTCTTTTTTAGTTGAGTCATTTTCAACCTTTGGTTTTTCAAGCTCTGTGAAAATTGCTACAATGTTTCCATCATCTTCAGAAACCTTGAACGATTTTACGTTTGGGTAGTAATGTTTTTTAGAGTTTGCGAAAACAAAAACCATGAGCGAATCCTTTGGCATTTCTTCAGATTTCTTTTTAGCTAATTTGGCCTTGCGGATAAGTTCAAATTGTGGTTTGATTTGAAAAACTATAAAATTGCTTGCAGGCGAGAATTTAGCATTGTAGCCTCTTGGAAACCGATAGGTCTTTTTATCGGAATCGTTATAAACCAATAGAGTTCCATCGCCTTTTTGAGGGTTAACCTCATAGCTGACCAATTTGCCATTATTTGATATTGCGGGTTTTGCAATATCGTTCCATTCATCATACACATCATGATTTAAAACCTTTTTAGGGCTGTTCTGCGCAAAAAGATTTGTTGATAGTAATAAAACTGCTATCAAAATTTTGTTTCTCATGGCAATGAATGTTATAGTTCTTTTTTGATTAATTGTATAGATTATGGTTTAATCGAAATTAGTGTTTTATGGGTATTCTCGAAATGCTCAAAAGGAAAAGGCCATCCAAATCAGGGATGGCCAAATTCTACCGTATTTTTCAGTAAGTGATCCGGGCGGGATTAGTTCGCCTTCGGCTCATGATCCCGCCCTGCTCTGGCACAAAAAAGGAAGGCCATCCAAATCAGGGATGGCCTTATGCTGCCGTATTTTTCAGTAAGTGATCCGGGCGGGATTCGAACCCACGACCCACAGCTTAGAAGGCTGTTGCTCTATCCAACTGAGCTACCGGACCGGCTTCGATTATTCGAAGCGCAAAATTAAGCATTACTTTTAAAAAAATAAAACATCACATCCTATTTTTACTTGCCCCATTGTTTTTCGCCGCGCTTAAAGTTTTCAACTTCATTATTGCTAACCTTTGAATCGGCATGACGTGCTTTAAGGGTTTCTATAACCCTGTTGAATGTAAGGTTACGGCTCGAAAGTAGAACCAGCGTGTGGTAAATCAAGTCGGCTGCTTCGTCGAGTAATCGCTCGTCGGAACCATTTTCTGCCTCAAGGGCAAGTTCAACCGCTTCTTCACCTACTTTTTTGGCTATGCGCTTGGCTCCTGCCGACAATAGTTTAGCTGTGTAGCTTTGCACTGCATTGGTTTGTTTACGGTTTTCGATAATACCCTCGAGATATTCAATAAATCCCAGTTTGTTACTGTTTTGCTCATTAAAGCAGGTGTCGTTTCCGGTATGGCAAACAGGCCCTTGTGGCGAAACCTTTACCAGTAGGGTATCGCCATCGCAGTCTGGTATTATTTCCAGAACTTTCAGAAAGTTTCCAGAGGTTTCACCCTTCGTCCAAATTTGACTGCGGGTTCGACTGTAGAAAGTGGCAAGCCCTGTTTTTCGGGTTACTTCCAGTGCCTCGCGGTTCATAAACCCTAGCATTAGCACTTTGCCTGTTGATGCGTCCTGTATAATTGCAGGAAGCAATCCGTTGAGTTTGTCAAAATTTAAATTAGTCATAGTTTTTTGTTTTTGTTAGTATCGAACAATGATGTTTTTGCTTAGCAGGTATTCTTTAACTTGTGGGATGGATAACAGTTCGTAGTGAAAAACGCCTGCAGCAAGCGCAGCATCGGCCATCCCTTTAGTGAAAACTTCAGCAAAGTGTTCGGGTCTTCCTGCTCCTCCCGATGCAATAACCGGAATCCCTATGCTTTGAGAAATTTTTCGGGTGATATCAATAGCATATCCTTCTCTGGTTCCATCGGAAGTGTGCGATGTAAGCAGTATTTCGCCGGCTCCCAGTATTTCGCAGGTTTTTGCCCATTCAAGGGCTTTTATCCCTGTTCTTTTTGTTCCGGCATGGCTTACAACCTCCCATCCTTTTTCGGTAAGCATTGCATCAATGGCCACAACCACACACTGAGAGCCGAAGTAATTAGCCAAATTACCAATAAGTTCTGGCTTTTGAATGGCAGCAGTGTTTATCGATACCTTTTCGGCACCCGCTCTGATTAATTTTTCCGCTTGTTCCACTGAGTTTATTCCTCCTCCAACCGTAAAGGGAATGGCTATGGCTTTTGCAACATTGCGAACCACATCAATAAAGGTTTCTCGCCCTTCAAGGGTTGCTGAGATGTCGAGCAACACCAGTTCATCGGCTCCTTGGGCATAGTACTTCATTGCCAATTGAACGGGGTCGCCTGCATCGGTTAAATTATCAAAATTTACCCCTTTTACCGTTCTCCCATTCTTGATATCCAAGCATGGAATTATTCGTTTTGCAAGCATCTCAATAGTTCTTTAAGGTTCAATTTGTTTTCGTAGTAGGCTTTTCCAACTATTACTCCGTCAACCTTAATCTTTTTAAGGTTGATGACATCGGAATGTGAGCTTACACCTCCGCTTGCCCAAAGGGTAATTTTGGAAAACTTCTGCCGCAAATCCTCATAAAGAGCAAAGGCAGGTGCGGATAAAGTGCCGTCGCGTGCTATATCGGTAATGGCGAAATGGTAAATGCCAATCTCAACTAATCGGTTCAATAATTCATCAACCTTAATTTTAGTTTGGTTTTGCCACCCATTTGTCTTTACCATATAATTCTCACAATCAACGGCTGCAATAATTTTCTCATTAAGTGAATGATTGGTTAGGCTTACAGAGTTATTGGAAAGCATCGAGCCAACATTCACTTTCCATGCTCCAGCATTTAGTGCATCGGTTATGGCGGAAACACTTCTTAATCCTCCTCCAAAATCTACCTTCAATGGTGTAGATTTCACTACTTGTTCCAAAACATTCAGGTTTTTGGGTGTGCCATCTTTGGCACCATCAAGGTCGATAAGGTGCAGATGTTCTAATCCCATTTCGGCAAATACTTTGGCTTGCTCTACAGGATTTAGGCCGTATTCTTTAACCTTTGTAAAGTTGCCTTGGAAAAGCCTAACGCATTTTCCATCAATAATGTCGATAGCGGGTATTACTAGCATAGCTCGATGAAATTTTTTAGTAACTGTAACCCTTTTTCTCCGCTTTTTTCAGGGTGGAACTGCACTCCCCAAAAGTTTTTGTGTTGCACAGCAGCAGTAAATTCTACGCCATAGTTACATGTGGCAATGGTGAAACTACTTTTAGGAACATAGTAGCTATGAACAAAGTAGAACCATTCCTCTTTTTCCAATCCATAAAACAGCTCATTCCCAGTTAGTTTTACTTTATTCCAGCCCATTTGCGGAACTTTTAGCGATATACTAAACCTAACCGTTTCAAAGTCGCAAACCGATAGGCATTTAGCATTACCTTCTTCACTTTTTTTTCCTAGTAATTGCATTCCCAGGCAAATGCCTAGTAGTGGCATATCCGTTTTTCTAATTGCATCTTCAAGTTCGGAACGTTTCAGTTCATTCATGGCTTTCATGGCGTGGCCTACGCCGGGAATAATTAGCTTATCAACCTTTCCAAATTCAATGGGGGTTGTAACGGGTATGCTTTTAACGTTTAAACTTCCGAGCGCATTGATAATGGAAGCCTGATTGCCTGCACCATACTGAACAATACCTACTGTTGGAATCTTTTTCATTTAGCTCGATTTTTAAAGAATACCTTTTGTACTTGGAATATTGGCTCCCTCCTGTTTTATTGCCGATGACAGGCAGTGGGCAAAGCCTTTAAAAATGGCTTCAACCTTGTGGTGGTCATTCTCGCCATCAAAATCGATGTGCAATGTTATTGCAGCCGAGTAGGCGAGCGAATGAAAGAAATGTTTGACCATTTCGGTTGGCATTTGCCCAAGGTACTCGCGGGTAAAGTTTCCTTTAAATACCAGGTAGGGACGCCCGCTAAAATCAATCATCACCAGGGCCTTACTTTCATCCATGGGTAGAGCAAAACCATAACGTGTTATACCAGCTTTATTGCCAATGGCGTGCTTTATTGCCTCGCCAAGCACAAGCCCAACATCCTCTATGGTGTGGTGTTCATCAACCTGTAAATCGCCCTTACAGGTTATTTCCATATCCATACCCGAATGCTTTGCCAGTTGGTCAAGCATATGATCAAAAAATCCTATGCCAGTGTTAATTATTGATTTACCATTTCCATCGAGATTGATACTTACTGTAATGTCAGTTTCATTGGTTCTCCGGCTGATGCTGGCTGTCCTTTTGGGCTTAAGAATATTGTAAACATCTTCCCAACTCAGTGCTGTTAGGTTGTTTCGCATGGTGGCATTAGTCCCAAATCGTATGGCACGGCAACCAATGTTTGCAGCAAAAAGTTCGTCGGTTTCCCTATCGCCAATTACATAGGAATTAGTAACATCAAAATTGCCATTAAGTAAATGCTCGACCATTCCAGTGCCAGGTTTGCGTGTGGGTAATTTTTCGGAGGGCAGCGATCGGTCAATCAGTATCTCATCGAATTCAATGCCCTCGGCCTTTAAGGCTTTAAGCAAAATGGAATGAGGCTCTCGAAAACTTTCCTCGGGAAAACTTGGCGTTCCAAGTCCATCCTGGTTGGTTACCATTACCAGGTAGTAATCAAATTCCCTGCATATTCGACCTAACCAACTGAATACACCCGGAATAAAATCCAACTTGTCAAGACTATCAATCTGAAAATCTGCAGGTTCCTTAATAATTGTTCCATCGCGGTCGATAAAGAGTATTGGTTTCATGGTTGGTATGTATTAAGCGTTTCTATTAACCTTTGGTTTTCTTCAGGTTTCCCTACGGTTATGCGCAAACAGTTTTCGCATAGTGGTTCATTACTTCTATTGCGCACTACTATAGTATTACTCAACAAGTACCTATAAATTGAATCGGCATCGGTTGTTTTTACCAGTAAAAAGTTTGAGTCCGATGGGTAAACCTTTTCAACACATGGTAAAGACTGCAACTTAATCTTTAACATCTCTCTTTCTTCGATTATTTGGTCTATAATGATTTTTGTTGATGAAGTTTTTTCCAATGCTCTTTCCAGAACCTTGAGCGATGGCACTCCAATGTTGTAGGGGAATTTTACCTTGTTCAGAATTTCAATGATATTCTGGTTTGCAAAAGCAATTCCAATTCTTGCCCCAGCCATAGCCCAAGCCTTGGAAAAGGTTTGTAGCACAATAAGGTTTGGATATTTTCCCAGTAAACTCGTTGCGGTTATACCAGAATAAAAGTCGATATAAGCCTCATCGACCACTACAATACCATTGAATTGCGACAAAATCTGTTCAATAGTCTCAATGGGTTGAGCATTTCCGGTTGGATTGTTAGGGCTGCATATGAACACCACTTTTGTATCGGTCGAAAGGTTATTAAAAAATTGATTTATGTTGATACTGAAATCGTCGTTGAGCAAAAACTGCCTAACTGCCACATTATTGATAGCAGCGCAAACCGAATACATTCCGTAGGTTGGTGCAAATAAGGCTATGCTGTCCTTTGCAGGTTCGCAAAAGCAGCGTATAATAAGGTCAACGGCTTCATCGCTGCCATTGCCCAGAAAAACCTGATTGGGCTCTACTTGCTTTAGCAAGGCAATTTTTTCCTTGGCGAATCGCTGCATTGGGTCAGGGTAACGATTGATTTCCATTTCGTTATCAATGAAGCAATACGGATTCTCATTTGCATCAAGCAATACAGCATTGCTTCCCGGAAATTCACTGCGTGCCGATGAGTATGGTTGAAGCCTTGCAATATTAGGTCTGATAAGGTTAAGGGTTTTATCAATTGTCATCATATTCATCATTTTTAAGTTTCAACAGGCGGACTTGTACAGCATTGGCATGCGCCGCGAGTTTTTCTGCATCAGCAAGTTCAATAATATGGTGCCCCAAATTGTTTAATCCGGCAGGGGATATCATTTGAAAGCTAATGGTTTTTGTGAATGACTGTAAGTTCACTCCACTCCAGTTACGCGCAAAACCGCTTGTGGGCAATGTATGGTTGGTTCCACTTGCATAATCACCCGCCGATTCAGGGGTGTAATTACCTATGAATACCGAACCTGCATTTTCGATGCTCAATTCAAAAGCTTCAGGATTTGATACCGAAAGGATAAGGTGTTCCGGTGCATACAGGTTACTAATTTCAATGGCCCTTTCAAGGGTTTCAACTTTAATTGACCAACTGTTTTGAAGGGCTTTCAGTGCAATTTCCTTACGGGGTAAAGCCTTTACCTGCTTATCGATCTCGTTATGTGTTCTTGCAATTATGGTATCGCTAGTGCTTATTAGCACCACTTGACTATCAATACCATGTTCCGCTTGCGATAGCAAATCGGCAGCAATGAACTGTGGCTCGGCGCTCTCATCGGCCACTACCAGTAGTTCTGATGGCCCGGCAGGCATATCGAAGGGTATGCCTAGCGCTGCAACTTGTATCTTGGCTTCAGTCACAAAACGGTTACCTGGGCCAAAAATCTTATCAACCTTAGGAATGCTTTCGGTGCCAAACGCCATTGCTGCTATAGCTTGGGCTCCTCCAACAGTAAATACTCTTGCATTTACCAGGCTGCAAGCATAAAGTATGGTTGGATTTACAGGAGGTGGTGTGCACACTATCAAATCCTTGCATCCGGCAACTTTGGCAGGAATGCCAAGCATCAAAACAGTTGATATTAATGGTGCTGTCCCTCCAGGAATGTAGAGTCCAACCCTTTTCAGCGGACGGTAAACCAGTTTGCATTTTACCCCGGGCATGGTTTCAACCTCAATGGGATTTGCTTTTTGAGCAGAGTGGAATGCCTCTATATTACTGGCAGCTACTGCAATTGATTTTTTTAGGCTTTCATCAACCAAATTCTTACTATTAACCATTTCCTGCCACCCAATTTCAAAGTAGCCAATATCAACGCCATCAAATTTTTTGGTTAAAGTTTTTAACGCCTCATCGCCTTGAAATCTAACCGTTTCAAGGATTTCACGTACTCTACTTTTAATTTCGATATCGTTTTCTACCGGTCGCTTTAAAAGCTCCATGTAATTGATATTGGGATTGTCAACTATTGCTTTCATACTATATCACCATTTTTTCTATTGGAACAACCAAAATGCCCTCGGCACCAGCCTCTTTCAGCTTCCCTATGACGTCCCAAAAATCATCTTCATTGACCACCGAGTGCAATGAGCACCATCCTTCAATGGCTAAAGGCAGAACTGTTGGGCTTTTCATTCCAGGTATCAGGTTTATGATATCGTTAAGCTTACTCTTTGGGGCATTAAGCAGAATGTATTTATTGCGTTGGGCTTTTCGTACGGCTTCGATCCTGAACTCGAGTTTTTTGAGTAGTTCAAGTTTGGCAGAATTCAGGTTTTTATTGGCTACCAGCACTGCCTCGCTTTTAATTATCACATCAACCTCTTTGAGATTATTGCTTAGCAATGTGCCACCGCTGCTAACTATCTCAAAAATGGCATCGGCCATGCCTATACCGGGTGTAATTTCCACTGACCCGCTAATGGTATGTATGTCGGCACTAATTCCGTTTTCGCTCAGAAATTTTTTGAGAATTTCGGGATAGGAAGTTGCAATGCGCTTACCCGAGAGCCATTGCCTTCCAGGGTAGGTTACATCGCGGGGCACAGCAATGGATAGCCGGCATCGTGAAAAACCAAGCTCGCGAACAATGGATATATCCTTCCCTTTTTCAATAACCTCGTTGTAACCAAGTATGCCTATGTCGGCCACACCGTCGGCAACATACTGGGGAATATCATCATCCCTTAGCAGCAAAACCTCCATTGGGAATCCTTCAGCCAGGGCTTTTAAATGGTTTGTACCATTTGAGATTTTAATACCACAGCGGTTCAGCAGCTCTAGGGTTCCTTCGTTTAGTCGACCATTCTTCTGAATGGCCAGTGTAATTTTTGTGTTCATGTCGGTATTTGTTTTGGTGATTTGCAAAAAGCAGAAAGGGTCTGCCTTTCGAATGGCAGACCCTTTAATAAGGTAGTCTTTTTATGGATTTACTACTGGTTATACCCAATGCTCATCTGCCATTCGCATACGATGTGAATGGTGATGATGATGAAGAGTGGTATAACCTGTAGCTATCATTTGCAGATTGTTGTTTTGCAAATAAAAACAACATTTATCAAAAATCCAAATCAAATCAATAAAAATGATTCAAAAAGGTCTATTGGACTGAGGTTCTGAACTCCAACATGTTAGTAAATCCCTATACTTAATGGTGTGTTAACATTCTGTTCAAAAACATAACCCCGAGCTGTTGCATAGTTCATATAAACGGACTAATATTGCAGTGTTATTGGTGCCCATTAGGGCTTAAAAGGGAACCCGGTGAAAATCCGGGGCTGTCCCCGCAGCTGTAAGCTCATTGAAATGCCTTTTACTCCCCTGCCACTGTAGCCCATGGCGCTATGGGAAGGCTGTAAAAGGCTGAGCAAGCCAGAAGACCTGCCAATTTGCATTTTTTCGTAGCTTTCGGGTGAAAAGCGAAGAATAGAACACTTATTGGTTTCCTGTTCTATTTTCACTATGTCCGAGCGCTGCGAATGATTAAAAAACAGTTAATCATTTGTAGCAATGCATTTTAGAGTAGGTATTACATTGTTAATTTTGGTTGGGGGTATAGCCATGGCTAATGCCCAAACGTGTCTGGACGATACCATAAGGGTCGAGGAGGTTACTGTTTACTCAACCTACCGTCAGCCGCATTCAATTGGAACTAGCCTCATTAAGATTGATTCCCTGAAATTAAAAAACTTTGGGGGACAAAGCCTTACGGAACTTCTTCAGTCGTCGGGGGTTAATGTTCGTTCCTATGGTGTTGGCGGTTTAGGGACAATAGCTGTTAGGGGTGGTGGTTCATCGCATACAGCGGTTGTTTGGAATGGTATAAATCTGCAAAGTCCATTGAATGGTGGAGTTAACCTTTCGCAATTGCCAGTTACCCTTTTTAGTTCCGTCTCGGTGCAGCACGGCGGTAACGGAACAATTTACGGAAGCGGTGCTGTTTCTGGTATTGTAGTTCTGGAGAATGGAAGTCTTATTTCTCAACCCAATAATATTAAGGCCACCTTGCTTTATGGTGATGGTAATACAAGGGGATTATCCATTTCGGGTAAAGTGGGCAATGCAAAAAGGGCATTTGCCATTAAGTATAGCGGAACATGGGCCGATAACGATTTTGAATTTATCAATACCTATAAGTATGGTAACCCGCGTGAGCGAATATCGAACGCTCAGGCAAATCTGCATGGCTTGTTAGCCGATGCCACTCTGCGTTTCGGGAAGTATGCCCTTTGGAACTTTTCGGGTTGGTTTACCCATAACGATAAGAATGTACAAACCCTTATGAGCAGTTACATGCCTTCGCAAGCCAATCAGGTTGACTATAATTTTGCATTAGCCTCAAATTTGACAGTTGATTTAAGCCCTTTCTCGTTCAAGCTTCGCAATGCTTTCATTAATGGTGATAATCGTTTTACTGACCCTGTAGCAGGAATTAACAGCCTGAATGCATTCAAGCAGATTGTGAATGAAATTGAAGCCAAAAGGCCATTATTTGGGTTTCAGGAGTTGGTGGCTGGTTTAGGATACACTATCGATTTGGCTTCGTCACAGAGCTATACCCAAAATGCTTTGCGGAATAGACTTTCAGCCTACACATCGCTTGTAAATCGCTTGATAAATGAAAAACTCATGCTGGTTCTATCGGTTCGCGATGAACTTGTTGATGGTTCGCTTATACCATTAGTTTATTCGACTGGTTTAGAGTATAGGGCATTTAAAGGCTTAAGGGTAAAGGCCTCAGCAGCATCAAATTTCCGATTACCAACCCTTAACGACTTGTATTGGGCATCAACAACATATGCGGTAGGCAATCCCGATTTGAAACCCGAACATGGATGGAATGCCGATTTTGGCTTTGATTACATGGCTAACATTTACGATATCAGCCTCAAAATGTCAAGTGTATACTTTATTAGTGAACTTAACGAATGGATAGTATGGTTGCCCGATACATATGACAATAATAGGTGGAAGCCCAATAATTTGAACCGTGGCAAATCGCAAGGAGTTGAAAACTTTTTGAACCTGAGTGTGGCTCTTTTGCCTTTCACAATTAAGGCCGATTTAAGCTACACATACACTAAATCAAAAATATTCGATAGTCCTAATTACGCTGGAAAGCCAATGATTTACATCCCTAAGCATAGGGTAGGGGCTACATTTTCGTTAATTCATGAGCATTTTAGTTTGATTTACAGCCATTCATTTACATCGGAGCGATATACCGATGAACTTAACACTCTGCCTTACTTCAATCTTGGCGATGTTCTTGTTGGTTACTCATTTCCGGTATCGGGCAGTAAGTTGATATTGAGTGTGGGTATTAACAATGTTTGGAATGAGCAATATCAACTTGTGCGAAACTATGCTATGCCCTTACGCAATGGCTTTATTAGGCTAAGTGTCGAGTTTCAAACCAAATCAACCAAATAATCAACTTAAATTTTAAAAACATGAAAAAATCAATTCTTTACGTGTTGCTTTTTGCCTTTGGGGCAGCATCGTTGGTATCGTGCGAAAAGGACGATACTAAGCCCGGAAAGTATGAAAACGGAGCTATTGTACTCAACGAGGGGGCTTTTATGCAATCAAATGCATCGGTTAGCTGGGTAAGCTACCAGTCCGACTCTGTGGTAAACAATGTATTTGAAAATGTAAATGCTCGCCCGTTGGGCGATGTGCTTCAGGGGGGCGTTAAGGCAAATGGTAAAATCTATCTGGTTCTAAACAATTCAGGTAAGGTTGTTATAGTAAACAGTGCCGATTTTGTTCAGACCAGTGAGGTTGCCAACCTGAATAATCCACGCTATGCGGTTGTATTTGATGGTAAACTTTATGTTAGCCAATGGAACGGGTGGGGAGAAAAAGGCGCCGTTATGGTTTTTAACGGTAGTGGAACCGAAAAGCTCGATTCCATTTCTGTAGGAACTGGTGCCGAAGGAATAATTTACTCGGCTGGTAAGGTTTGGGTGGCCAATAGCGGTGGTTTTGGTATTGATTCAACCATTACTATCATTAATGCCTCTACCAGTAAGGTTGAAAAAACTTTGCAGGTTGGGTATTGCCCTAAAGAATTTGCAGTTGACGCCAACGGGAAGGTTTGGGTTTTATGTTCTGGTTCCACTATTTACGATGCCAACTGGTATGTAGTTGGTCATAAACCCTCTTCGTTAGTTGCGATAAATACTACCACCATGTCGGTAGAGAAGACCATTAACTTATTTGACGACAAGCACCCATCGCATATTGATATTAGCCCCGATAAGCAAACCATATACTTTGGTGGAGGTTTTGGATTTGATGGAATTTATAGTTATCAAATTACAGCCACAGCCATTAGCCAAACCCCACTGATTACAGGTTATTTCTATGGATTTAATGTGAATCCATTTAATGGTGATATATATGGACTTGAGGCACCGAACTTTACAAGTGCCGGCAAGCTCAAGGTTTACAGTAGCGATGGGAATGGACCGAAAAAAAACGTATCGGTTGGAATTGGGCCCAATGGCGTTTTGTTTAACTAAAAATACATTGAGATGTTTAATAGGTAAGAGCGGAGACAAGGACTCCGCTCTTGCTTTATCTATTTGAAAAGGAAAACTCTCAAAGTTTATTTAACAAAAAAATTCTGGTTTGCCCATTCTGCAGTTAGTAGATAACAAATTGGATAAAGTAGTTAACCCGCCTATCGGGCGATATGCTGAATAGCCATGCAGAAATATCCTCAAAGGTAGTGAGCTGGTCGCCTTCCTGGTTCAACTTATACTTAATGTAGGGTATGTTATCTTTTGTGAACACAAAAACAAGTTTATTCGTTTCCGGTTCTTTTGCGCTCTTTTCAAGGGTATAACCATCAATAAGCTCGCTAAGTGGGAAGGTGACCTTTTCGCCCGCTTTAAATTGCCTGCTTTTTTCATACTGATTTGGGTAAATTAAAGAGGCGTTATTCTCGTATAGATTGAAAATGTTTAAGTAGCAGTCCTGGGTTGGTGTAACTGTGTAACGCATCCGCTCTCCGTTCTGGTAACCCTGTTTGATGCCATCAATGTTTACCTGGAAGGCTGGGTCTTTTCCTGTGGAATACAATATTACTTCGGCATTAATAATGGCTTCAATGTAAAAGTTCTTATACTCATCAATGCCTTTGTCAATTTTTACAATCTCGTATTTTTTAACTGCGCCCCGGATTTCAGAGAACATATCGCTCATGAAAACCTCGTCAAACTTATTCCCAATCTCACTCTTATAAAGCATCTCATACGATTGAATATGTTCGGTAACGCCTGCTTTTCGGAGTGCATCAACTTTTGCTTGTGCAATAGCTTTTGTTCGGGCTTCATCTTCGCTAGTGCTTCCTGCTATAACCTGCCTACCGGTTGCTTTTTCAACTATAATAATTTCCTGTGCGTTTGCAAAGAAGCTAACTAGTAAAAAAAGGTTTAGAATAAGTTTTTTCATGGCATTGGTTTTATTCACTTTTATCCTCAAATTTCATGCAAAATAATTAAAATGCCAAGCAAAATCTTTTTTTTAAAAAAAGTGCCCCAAAGGGCACTTTTCAAATGCAGCGATTATTCCAAACCTTACCCTAAAACTCTCTTTCCACATCTTTATCGCCACGTCCCGATAGGTTAACAATGGCAAGTTGATTTTTATTTTTTAAGAGTTTAACGGCCAGTGCAACTGCATGGCTCGACTCTATGGCTGGAATTATTCCCTCAAGTTTAGAGAGAAGCTCAAAGGCATTGATAGCGTCATGGTCGGTTACCGGGAAATACTTTGCCCGTTTGGTATCCTTCAGGTAGGCGTGCTGGGGGCTAATGCCCGGATAATCCAATCCGGCAGCCACAGAATGCGATTCGCAGGGATTTCCGCTATCGTCAACCAGACAGTAGGATAGGGTTCCCTGGAATACCGTCGGTTTGCCGAATGTGAGTGTAGCAGCAGTATTGCCGGGGATAGCCTCGCCACCACCTTCGGCACCGTATATTTCCACCTCTCCATCGTCGAGGAAGCCCGAAAATAAGCCAATGGCATTGGAACCACCACCAACACATGCAAAAATAGCGTTTGGCAATCGCCCCTCGTGCAACAGAATCTGCTCGCGTGCTTCGTGCCCAATTACGCTTTGAAAGTATCCAACCATTCGGGGGTAGGGGTGAGGTCCAACCTGTGAACCCAATAGGTAGAACGATTGGGGATGCTCAATGTAATACATCAGAGCTGCATCCACGGCATCTTTTAGCGTTGCGGTTCCCATGGTAGTGGTAATTACCTCGGCACCCAAAAGCTTCATTCTTCTAACATTAAGGGCTTGGCGTTCGGCGTCCTTGGCACCCATAAACACCTTACAGGGAATTCCCATAAGCGCAGCAGCTGTTGCCGTTGCCACACCATGTTGACCGGCTCCGGTTTCAGCAATGATTTCACGAGCACCCATGCGCCTGGCAACCAAAACCTGACCAATGGTGTTGTTAATTTTATGTGCCCCGGTATGGTTCAGATCCTCTCGCTTTAGGTATATGGTTGAGCCCACGTAATCCGATAAACGCTTTGCCTTGTATAGCGGTGATGGCCGACCCACGTAGTGTTTAAGAAGGTATATAAACTCTTTCTGAAAACTTAAGTCTTTGGCAAGCTTATCAAATTCAATGGCAAGTTGTTCCAGCGGTTTAGCCAGAACATCGGGGATATATGCTCCACCGTATTCACCATAACGGCCATTATACATTAACATATTGCTTAAAGGCTGAACTATTTCGTGTTGCTTAGTTGATGTTATTGTTTCCATGATGATAAATTGATTAGTTAATAATTTGATTTGAAGAAATGCAATTGATTGGTAAATGGAATATTGTGGCACGTAGCACACAGTAAAACAATAGCTATGCGGGGAGGCCCCGCCACCACCATGGAGCGAATACTGATATTTGTTCAATTTGACGGTAAAGCGGAATCATCTCAAGTTTTTTAAAATTAAAAAGCCGTAGGGGGTCCTACGGCTTTAGTATTGCATAGCAATGGCCTAACTAGTCCCCCTGAGTTCGGATTAATTTATGCCACCACCATATGTTGTTGAAATGTTTCATCTCTTCCTTAACTGTTGCAATTATAGAAAGAAGATTTGTAATCTCCAAATTTAATTTGAATGTTTTAGAATAAAAGTTTTGGTTTTCAGTTGGTTATGGAAATTAGTTTTATTTCCGGTAAGTGCTTTTTAGCTAATTATACAACATTCGTTTTGATTAAGAGATTGCTATTATTCTACTACAATTGATTGATGAATGGAAAAGAATATTTCTGTATTGAGTAATATTTTTCTCTGCATTTACGTTTTTGAAAAAAACAATAATTCAAACTTTTTTAAGAAATGAGACGATTACTAACTCTTGCGATTTTTATCGCTATTTCGTTATTAGCGATCTCCCAAAACAACAACGAGATACTAACAAATCTCACTTTTGGTAGGTTCTCAAATGCACTTGATATAATTAATAAACAGGAGCAAACCCCTGAGATTATGCAATACAAAGCCATGGCTTTTGAAGGCTTGAACTTATGGGATAGCGCAATTGCTTGTTATTCAAATCTTTTATATTTTGACAGGTTGTGGGCTATTAAAGGATTAGCTCGTTGTTACGAGAATGTTGGAAATGCAGTCAAGGCGATTGACTATTACAGGCAGATTCTTGCTGACGACTCTACAAATATTAATTCTATTATACGATATGCAAACCTGCTTAGATGCAGTTCATTAAATACTCAAGCTTTGGAACAGTATGTCAAACTTGTTGAAATAGATTCAACAAATGCTAAATACTGGGAAATGCTTGGCGACCAATATAAGACAATGAACATGACTATTGAATCGACAAGCGCTTACTATAAAGCTTACGAACTAAATCATAATAATTTATTTGTTGCCTCCAAATATTTCAGTCAACTGCTTAAAAGCAATGTTCCTGCTCAATTTATATACGAAAATATACTTGATGCCTATCAGGTTGATTCAACCTACTTACCAATCCTTTTGCTCAAGGGAAAGATTGAAGCTGACATGAGAAAATATAAAAAAGCCGAAATAACCTTTACTAAGATTACAGCATTAGGCGATTCGTCTTTCTTCACCCTGAAAAACCTTGCAATTGCTAAACATAGTAACGGTTCCTATCTGGAGGCTGAAATGTATTTTAGGAAAGCTTACGAAATAGATAGTACCGATTATTTACTCAATTATGTTTACGCCAATACCTTACTAAATGTTGGAGAGCGAATGTTGGCTTTGGATATTATTAATAATACAATTAATCGCCTTTATCCACCCGACGAGTTAATTGCAACCTTTTATGAGTTAATTGGCGATATTTACAGTAGAAGTAATAAAATGGATTTGGCAGTGGAAAACTATCAGTTGGCGCTTGAGAAAGATTGTAAGAATGACCTTAAATACATCAATAAGATTATTTGGTGTAAAATTCATGAAAAAAAATTCAGAGATGCGGAATACTTTGTACATAAATACGATAGTATTGCTTCTGTAAAATATGCTACCGATACCTTATTGCTTGAAGATGCGCAAAACCATGTTAAATACTATAAAAATATTCTTAAAAAAGAGCTGTTCTTTTTGGATGATATTAAGAACGGGCAGATACTGATTTATTAAACAAATTAATGTATTAGTTGTTTTTATTGAATGGAACTTTATTCTCTTATAATCTTGTTCGATTCTTCATGCAGGTTATGCTTGAGAAGCATAAGTATAATTAAGCGTTACGATTCAAAACGTCGTTTTAGTTTTATACCCAATAATTCAATGGAGGCAAATTCTTTGGCCAATCATTACGGATTCGATATTAATCATCTTCAATCAATTGTTTTTATTCAAAATGGTAGAATGTTAATTAGATCATCGGCGGTTTTACGTGTTTTTCGATACATGGATGGATTATGGCCATTACTATCAATATTGCTTATAGTTCCAGTTCCTGTAAGAGATTTTATATACGATATTATTGCCCGTAACCGTTACCGCTGGTTCGGTAAATGCGAAAGCTGTGTTACTGACTAGTCTATATCATTCTTGAGTTAAATCAATGGGCAGGAGCCTTAGCGGCTCAATGCATTCAGGAGTAACATTTACCTGAACGGCAAATAGCTTTACTCCAGCATCAAAAGCTTTTAATAGCTCTTTAGCGTATGCAGGGTCAATACTCCATGCGGGAGCAAAAATGTCGACATCGGTGCGTTGAATAATGTAAAGCATTGCGACATGATAACCTCCTGCTTTGGCCTTATTCAGTGTGTTTAGGTGCTTTTGTCCACGGATTGTAACAGCATCGGGGAATCGGGCGTATTGTCCGTCCTTTAGTGTTACATTTTTTACCTCAAAGAACCATTTTTGATTCAAGCTTTCGCCGTATATGTCGAAACGGCTATCATCAAACTTAACCTCTCTTTTCAGTAAGGTAAATCTTGGTAATGTATCTATCCAATGACTGACCAGTATCTCGAAAGCAATCCTATTTGGATTTGAAGTGTTTATCCCAACCCAATTGCCATTTATCTTAATCATTTCCCAGGTATAGGGGAGTTTGCGGTTCGGATTTGGACTTATGCTGATAAACACTTCGGCATTATCCTCTAAACAGCTTTTCATTGAGCCTGAGTTGGTGCAGTGAGCCGTTACTGTTTCACCATTATCGAGAACAATATCAGCTAAAAAACGTTTGTAGCGCTTAATAAGCCTGCCATGAATTAGGGGTTGATCAAATCTCATTTACTAATTGATTTTTTTTGCATTAGTGGTAACAGATTTGCTCAATGTATGTTCAAAAAAGCGATTGCTGTTCAGGGTAGGAGTATGGCATTAATACCTCTGGAACATTCCTGTTGATTTTAGGATTCGATACCATAGGCGAAACGGTATAGGCATTCAGGTATCCTGAATCAATTGGCTCAATTACCTCAGAAAAGGAGGTTGTTTCCAGGTTTTGGTCTAACCACATATTCGCACTGTTTGGTTTAAGTATGGCAGGCATTCGTTTCTTGGTGTTGTGAATCTTTTCGAGTAAGGGGTTTGCGGGTATAGTGATAATGCTGAAAGTGTTTGTGATTTCGCCGGTAATGGTATTTGTCCAACTGCTGTATATTCCAGCCAGTTGCATCACATCCTCATGGTGTAACGTAATAAACCATGGAATTTTTTTGCCTCCAATATGCTGCCACTCAAAAAAACCGGTAGCTGGAACTATACATCTCTTAGAAACTGATTTTCGAAACGAAGGTTTTTCAAGTAAACTCTCAAAACGGGCATTCAATGTTTTACTTCGAATTTGAATGGCTTCGTTCGAGTTCTTTGTCCATTCGGGAATTAACCCCCATTGCATAGGTAAAAGATAATTGGGATTTTCAATGGTTTTTACTGGAACTATAGGAAAATCAAAAGCCGAAACAAAATAAACAGGGTTAAAGTTGAAATCGCCTTTAAATCTGGCATTAAGCAATTTCTCCAACCTGTTTTTTTCAACCTGAATACTCAACGTGAAGCACATTGCATACTTGTTTATTAAGAAACAAATTGTAATTTCATGATTAACATTTATTTATGGATAAAAACTTATAAACTTCGCTATGACAAAGAGTATAGCAAGTCCAACTTTGCGGAAAAATCTTTACTTCAGCTAAGTAGGAAAAAACTTTTAATCCCAATACAGGAAAACTTAAGCCCCCATATAGAGAAAGGCTTATGAACCTTAAACTTTTGCTTTTTATTCCCGCTTCGAGTAACAGGTTCTTTATCCTTTACCCTTTACCCTTTACCCTTTACCCTTTATCCTTTATCCTTTAACCTTTTTTCCCTTCAATCTGTTTAATTGTCCACTCAAGGGCTTCCTCTAACATATCGACTGGTGGATCGGTAATGAAGCCATTGTCGTGTAACGATTTTACCATGGAACGAGAGTATTCGATATCTTTTTTAGCAATATTATACGCTTCATCCCAGGTCATAGGTCGGCGGGCAACGCCGTCCTTTACAGCCTGAACAGCAACATCAGCAGCTTCAACGGGGAACACATTGGCCTCGTCCATGGTTGGAACAATGTTATCGGGGTTGATACCACGCTTTTCAGCGTAGTTGGCCAGGGAGTGAGCAGCAGCGATGGCCATGTTATCGGTTATTTTTGATGCTCTAACCAGCAAAGCGCCTTTGAGAATTCCAGGGAAACCTAAAGAGTTATTTACCTGGTTTGGAAAATCACCACGGCCAGTAGCAACAATATAAGCACCGGCTTCTTTTGCGGCATATGGGTATATTTCAGGCACAGGGTTAGCACACGCAAATACAATGGACTTATCAGCCATTAGCCTAATCCAATCCTGTTTTATGGTATCGGGCCCAGGCGTGGAAAGCGATATTAACACATCAGCGCCTTTCATGGCCTCGTCCATGGTATTAATACAATCGGGATTGGTTTGTTCGCATATCTCCCATTTGCGGTAAAAACGACTATCGGCTTTAATATCGTCGCGTTTATGATGGAGCGCACCGTGCGAATCGAACATAATCATCTTTTTGGGGTCGCCACCATCGGCAATGATTAAGCGGGCTATGGTTGTGTTAGATGCTCCGGCACCAAAGAATACAATACGAACATCGCTTAACTTTTTGTTCACCAGTTTAAGGGCATTGAGCAAACCGGCAAGGGTAACACAAGCAGTCCCCTGAGCATCATCGTGCCAAACAGGAATTACACACTCCTCTCTCAATACGTCGAGAACCCGGTAACAATTTGGTTGTGAAATATCCTCCAGATTAACAGCACCAAAGCTGTGCTGGCACATTTTAACAAAATCAATAATCTTTTCGGGGTCGTTTTTACCATCCTTGCCCTTACTATCTATGCAAAGGGCAACAGCATCGACACCACCAAGGTACTTCATTAGGAAGGCTTTGCCTTCCATAACACCCAAACCACCTGGAGGGGTACAGTCGCCATCGCCAAGCACACGGGTTGAATCGCTGACCACAGCTACCAAGTTACCGCGGTTGGTTAATTCAAAAGAGGTATCGTTATTATCTCTTATGGTAGTGGAGATTTTCGACACACCTGGAGTGTACCATACATTGAACCAGTTAAAACCCAAAACCGGTGCTTTGGGTGCGGTTTGAATCTTTCCACCATAATGGTGATGAGCCTTTTCACTAAGGTATTTTAGGAATAAAGTTTTTCCTTTAGCTCGTTGTTCCTCTGTCCAGTTTTCGGGAAACATGTCGCCAAGGCGTTCTAATTTGATATTTACCTTACCCATATGGTTAACTTTTAATGGTTTAGCTGTAAAACTTGTCAAGTTATTTACAACACAAGTTACAAAATTCGCATTGAATAATCGAGTTTTTTCGATATGTTTTACAATACATTTTTTTATTGCTATTTTTGATAAAAAAGTGTAGGTTTGAGGTCGGAAAATCTGTTATGTTTTTCTTGCTATTGATTAAACAAATATCATTCTATGAGCGTATTAGTAAATAAAAATTCCCGTGTTATAGTTCAGGGTTTTACCGGAGGCGAGGGTACCTTTCATGCATCTCAGATGATAGAGTATGGAACCAACGTAGTTGGTGGTGTTACGCCTGGCAAAGGTGGACAAATCCATCTCGATAGACCGGTGTTTAATACGGTTGCCGAGGCTGTTAAAGAAACCGGAGCCGATGTTTCGGTTATTTTTGTTCCGCCTGCCTTTGCTGCCGATGGCATTATGGAAGCCGCTGCCGCGGGAATCAAGGTCATCGTTTGCATTACCGAGGGTATTCCCACCAACGATATGGTTAAGGTGAAGCATTTCCTTGCCGATTATCCCCAAACCCGTTTGGTTGGCCCCAACTGCCCCGGTGTCATAACACCCGAAGAGGCAAAGGTTGGAATTATGCCGGGATTTATTCATAAAAAGGGTCACATTGGTGTGGTTTCACGCTCTGGCACATTGACCTACGAAGCTGTTGACCAGCTAACCAAATTGGGACTGGGTCAAAGCACCTGCATTGGAATTGGTGGCGATCCCATAATTGGAACAACCACGCTCGAGGCCGTTAAATTGCTTATGGCTGACCCCGATACCCAAGGGATTGTAATGATAGGTGAGATTGGTGGTAGCATGGAAACCGATGCTGCACGTTGGATTAAGGAGAACGGGACTAAGCCTGTAGTTGGTTTTATTGCCGGGCAAACCGCCCCTAAGGGTCGCCGTATGGGTCATGCTGGCGCTATTATTGGCGGTGCCGACGATACTGCTGCTGCTAAAATGAAGATTATGCGTGAATGCGGCATACATGTGGTGGAGTCGCCTGCAAATATTGGTCAAACCATGAAGGATGCGTTGAAATAATATTTGCAATAAATAGATAAAGACTGGCTCTATTGAGGCCAGTCTTTTGTTTTTTTATCGATTACTCCTTCTCTTTAATGATAAGTGCCTCATTTTTACCTTTAATAAGCATTCGGATAAAGTAAAAGGCTGTTGCAATCATAAGAAGTAATAATGTAAACCTAATCCAAGCATTTTCATATTTAAAGAATCACTACTGTCCGACAAAAAAAAGTAGAATAAGGGGGTTTCACCCGAAGGATTCGCCCCCGATGTTGTAGATTTGTTTTGCATACAAAATCACAACATGAGCAAAAATAAGGAAATAAAATTAGTC
>JBFMGQ010000019.1:0-62936 GCA_040752515.1 Bacteroidota bacterium
AAAGGTAGTAACTTTTTCTTTCCCGCGCAAGGGGTACTCCCCGCTTTTTTCCATCCCCGCTCCCCCAGGCGCCGCTCTCCGTCCGAAAGCGGGTGCAAAAGTAAGCAGTCCGTTTTAATTACGCAAGTATTTTTACGAAAAAAATAAGAAAAATTTTACAAAAAATTTACATGTTATTGACTATCAATAGCAGTCAGAATAAAAAAATCGAAACTTTTTTTGCTATAAAAAACTCACCTCAAGATAAACGACTTAAAGGGTGTGCTTCAATTAGGTGATAATGGGTTAATTGTCAAATACATAAAATAGTAAACAATAAAATTGTCAGACCTTTAACTCATCAAATGAAATAAGCTTGTTACGTTCTTCATCCCACAATCTTAGCTTGAATGCTCGCATAATCTCTTTAAATGTCAAGGGCTTTATGGATGAAAATATTTCGTTCTCCTCGTGGCATTTCTGAAGTTTATAGTTGGGAATTCGTGGGCTCAAGTGGTGTATATGATGATATCCGATATTCCCACTAAACCATTGCAAAATCGTAGGGAGTTTAAGAAACGAACTGCCCTCTAATGCAACAGATTGATAATTCCATTCCTGTGAACGCTTCCAAACTACCCTGTCGAACTGATGCTGAACATAAAAAAGCCAAACACCAGCAATAGATGCAAAATAAATAACAGGCAATTGGATCAGGATATACTCTCGCCAACCTATCCACCACATCAAAAGGATAATAGTACCAACGATGGCGGCATTGGAAAGATAAACATACATCCGCTGTTTGAAGGACATGTAAGATTTTGGTATTCTATGCTGGATAAGGAAAAGCAAAATTGGCGCTATACCGAAAAGGAATAGTGGATGCCTATACATTCTGTATTTAATTTTACCCCACTTTGATAGATTAAGGTATTCCTTAACCGTTAATGTTTCAACATCACCAATTCCACGTTTATCGAGGTTTCCCACAGTTGAATGATGGATAAAATGATCGCGATGCCAACGATGGTAGGGCGTAAATACCAGTAAGCCAAGTGGAATACCCACCAGTCGGTTTAACTTTTCGCTACGAAAAAACGATCCATGTCCGCAATCGTGAAAGATAATGAAGATACGAACCAGAAAGCCTGCAGCTAAAAGCGACAGGACTAATGTTAACCAGTACGATACCTTAAGGCTATAATACATTGCCACCCAAAGGCCAATATAGGGTACAACGGAATTTACCACCTGCCACCAACTTTTCGGATGATCAGGATAGTTATACTTTGAAACAACTTCTACCCAGTTCTGCATATATAGTTGTATATTAACAGTTAATGCTTTAAATATTGGCTGTAAAAAGCCAAAAACATTGCCAATAAAGTTACTGCATTACGTATTAATTTTCAAGGCCCTTGTGCAACTAATTAATCTAGCTTATAAAGGTTAACATTGATATACGCGAATAGAATAATCAATTCATCAATTGAAAAAATCAATTGATGAATCGGCAAACAAAAAAAAGAAAAGGGGCTTTATGCCCCTTAAATACTATGCTTCACTCAAAAATTTATTTTACGGGGATATTCTTGAGCGTTTCAACTAAGAAATCCCAAAATTTTTGAACCGATGCAATATTCACTTTTTCATCGGGGGAATGAGGGTGCCGAATGGTTGGACCAAACGAAATCATATCCCAATTGGGGTAAACTCCACCGAGTAAACCACACTCCAACCCGGCATGAATTGCTTTAATTTCGGGTATCTTTCCAAACTTTTTATTGTAAACATCCTGCATTACCCTAAGAATGGCAGAATTTGGGTTTGGTTTCCATCCGGGGTAACCGCCGGTAAACTCAATTTTAGCACCGGCGAGTTCAAAAATAGCAGCCATTTTCTGAGCTAAAGCATCCTTCGATGTATCAACTGAACTCCGCAGTAGGCATTGACCCTTTATCTTTTCTCCATCGGTATATACCCGAGCAAGATTATTGGATGTTTCAACTAAGCCAGGAATTGAATCGCTCATTCGAACCACTCCGTTAGGGCAGCCAAAGAAAGCTCTTATAGCTTTCGATTGGGTTTGTGAATCAATAACCCTTGACGGATTAGCTGTTTTTTCGAAGGTGAATGAGAGTGAGGGTTCACTGAGGGCAAATTCCGATTTGTAAATCCCTTCATAATTCTTTACAGCATCCTCAAAAACTTTTGCCTTGTTGGTAGGTACTACAACCACAGCAAAGGCTTCACGAGGGATAGCGTTGCGTAGGCTACCCCCATCGATTGATGCAACACGAAGCCCGAAATCCTTTTCGGCATTGTATAGGAATCGGAATAATAGCTTAATTGAGTTACCTCGTCCCAGGTTAATATCCATACCTGAGTGTCCGCCCTTAAGACCTGTAATGGCAAGTTTATAGGCAGTAGTGTCTTGAGAAGCCGATTCAAGCTTAGCGGTAAACTCAATATTTGCATCAAGCCCCCCAGCACAACCCACGTAGAGTTCACCCTCGTCCTCGGAGTCCATATTGATTAGAATATCCCCTTTAAGCAAGCCAGGTTTTAACCCAAAGGCTCCTGTCATCCCAGTTTCCTCATCTATAGTGAAAAGAGCCTCAATGGGACCATGCTGCAAATCGGTTGCCTCCAATACGGCCATGGCTGCAGCCACGCCAATGCCATTATCGGCACCAAGGGTAGTTCCGTTAGCAGTAACCCATTCACCATCGACATAGGCTTCAATTGGATCCTTTTGAAAATCGTGTACCTTATCGTTATTCTTTTGTGGCACCATATCGAGGTGACCCTGCAGAACAACGCCCTTACGGTTTTCCATACCCGGTGTGGCAGGCTTTCGGATAATAACATTCCCTACCTCATCCACTATGGTTTCAAGGCCTAGGTCCTTACCAAATTTCACAACAAAATCAATTACAGTTTTCTCGCTTTTTGATGGGCGAGGAATTTGTGTTAAGCTATGGAAGTGTTTCCAAACACGCTGTGGTTCAAGTTTGTAAATTTCTTTATTCATATCAACCTTAATGTTTAAATTTTTAATAATGATTGGCCTTAAAGATACCAAATATTAACCAACATAACAAACATCTGCTATTAAACATCAATCTTTACTCTTTAATATGCAACTATACCATAAAATCATCGTAAGAAAACAGGCATATAAAAAATCATTGTCAGTGGATTACAGAATAGAATGGTTTAAAAGCGTTTCGTCGACAAACGATATTTGTCAGCAACGGGCAAACATGGGAGTTGCTGAGGGGGTTGTAATTGCTGCAGAGTTTCAGGAACAAGGGCGAGGCCAACGAGGCAATGCATGGGAAAGCCAAGCAGGGCTAAATCTCACCTTTAGCATGCTTTTACGCCCTACCTTTTTGCCTGTAGGAGAACAGTTTTACCTTTCTAAGGCCATAGCGCTTGCCATTACCGATTGGCTTAAAGCCTATGTTGAAAATAAACCGGTAAAAATTAAATGGCCTAACGACATATATATAGGTAATAGTAAAATTTGCGGCATTCTTATTGAGAATAGTTTTAGCGGTCAAAATCTGGAAACCTCGGTAGTTGGCATTGGTGTTAACCTAAATCAAATTAATTTCCCCGATGATTTGCCAAACCCAACCTCGCTGCTCCTAGAAACTGGCAAAAAGGTTACCCCCCAAGATGCGTTGCCAGAAGTTATTAGCTGTATTGGTGCCCGATACCTTCAGCTGGTTGAGAGTAATAGGGTAGCCATTGACAATGATTACTTAAACGCTATTTACAGGAAAGACCAGTTGTGCAAGTACTACTCCAATGGCGAAGAGTTTGAAGCAACCATCACAGGAATTCATCCTACTGGCGAACTTATCCTAAAAACCTCAAATGGTGAAATACGAACCTTTGCTTTTAAAGAGGTTACCTTTATTATATGATGTGTTAGCTTAAATGGTGTTAAAGGCTGCGGCAATGCTATCGGCTAAAGTGTCGATGCCTTCCTTAAGCTTGTTACCAATTAGCATGCGCATCATGGTGTTCAGCTCGGCTTTCACGGTTATTTTCATTCGGGTATCGTAAGGAGCCACCTCCTTGAGTTGTATCCACATGAAAAACTGCATGGGCGATTGCTCATCGCCAGTAAACTTTATGGTCTTAAACTCTTCCCTTTCAATTATTCGAATGCCAAACGGCCCCATCCCTTTATACCTGAAACTACAGCTATCCTCATCGGCTTGCCACTCATCCAATTTATCCTTTGCCATAGGGGTGAAATTCCGAAAATCGGAAAGAATTTTAAAAATATCCTCTGACCTTTTGCGAATTGCAACTACTTTGCTCTCGTAGGTTGTCATACTAAGGCAATTTAGACTACAAAAATAGTAAACTGAAATTTATCAGCCGAACCAAATGAGGTTTTATTAGTTTATACATAGAATGATTTTATCCTGAATAACACGAGAAGTTATGCCCAATCGGTTAATGCATTTAAATCATTTGGTTATATGAAAGTTGAACGCTAATCGTTATTTTTGATCTATATTGAAATCAAAATCCCAATGAGGCTTTTACTACAAAAATCACACGACCCTTACTTTAATATTGCCTCGGAAGAATACCTTTTGAGGCAAAGCAACGATGACTATATAATTTTATACCGCAATACCCCATCGGTTATAGTTGGCAAGCACCAAAACACGATGGCAGAGTTAAACCATACCTTTATTTATAGTAATGAGATTCCAGTAATCAGAAGGTTATCGGGGGGCGGAACAGTATTTCATGATTTGGGAAACGTTAACTTCTGCTTTATACTCAATGGGCGTGAGGGTAATTTAGTCGATTTTAAGCGTTTCACCCAACCCATTATCGATTTTCTGCACATATTGGGTCTAAGAGCATACCGTGGTGAAAAAAATGATATAAGGGTGGGCGACTATAAGGTTTCGGGAAATGCCGAGCATGTGTACAAGAACAGAGTAATGCACCACGGCACACTCCTGTATAATACCAATATGCAATGGCTTGAGCAATCCATAAAATCAAACGAGGATAGCTATACCGATCGGGCAATACGATCGAACCGCAGCAAAACCATAAACATCTGTGAAATAATTATCAATCCCACGACTGTTGAAGAATTTGAGAATGCCTTGGCGAATTTTCTAGCTGACTATTTTAAACCACCGCTTTACCAACTCAATAAAAACGAAATAGAAGAAATAAACACGCTTGCCACCAGCAAGTATAGGGATTGGAATTGGAACTATGGCTACAATGCCACCTATGAGCTAAAAGTAATGATTGAATCGGAAATCCTTTTGCTTAGGGTAATCAAGGGCTTTATTGAAAAAGTTGAAGTGCTCCATGACAATAATGGTTGGGTTGACCAACTTGCTAAAATACTGGAAGGGAAACAACACGATTATCTTTACCTTCGGGATGAAATAGGTAAAAGTAAGTTCTCCGAGAAAACTCAAGAAATTATAAGTAAACTGTTTTAGCTCTAGTGAGGGGCTTGGTTTTCGTTTTTAGGGGGTTCAAAACCGTAAGCTACCCCCTCGTAGTAATGCGTTGGAACCTCGCGGTAACCGCCACGGCTTTCGCTTTTAGTAACCAAAACATAATTTGCGCCAAGGGCCGCAGCCTTACGCTGCAAGCGAATGCGGGCATTCCTCTCTGCCGATTTGGCATTCTTACTATTTTTCCCCGAAACGGATTCTACCTTACCATAAATATATAGTCCATCGACATCGGCAGGATTGGTGGTTATAACAACCGATTGAAAGTTCGATTCATCAATCATCTTAAAAGCCAAATCGTTGAATTTTTCCACCCTGCCGTTAGCGTAGAGTATTTTGTGGATTTGCTTCCGTGAGAGTTCCTCGGGTGCAGCAGCCCCTTTCTTTAGAATAGTAACCTTGCTTGAGCTTACCGATTTAACATTACAAATAAGCCTTCGGTTACTTACCAGAACAATAGTATCTAATGCCTCCTGAGCAATAGAAAGTATTGGAAGAAAAGTTATGAAAAGTATTGCTATAAAACGCATGACCGTTTTTATCATTTTTTAATGAATTGACTGCAAAGTTAATACCAATTGATGTTATAACAAAAACAAACCATGCAAAAATATATCTAGTTTCCCTTGCTTGCAAATACCAATGCTACCGCCACCAAAACCAGCTCCAATAAGAAATAGTCAGAAATAGCCGGTGGCCAAGGGGTCAATGCCTTGTAAACAAGTATTAGGAATGTTCCTACTGACGAAATCACTGTTAAACCCTGATTCTTAGTCATACCTCCTATTATTAGGAGTACCCCAAAAACTACCAGTGCCAATGCAATATAAAGCTGAACATCTGCTATATTGAAACTCTTAAAAGAACCCATGTTAGATAAAACTATATACCCAACAAAGGTTAACCTTAAAAGCCAATAGGACAATCTCTCCAAAAACTTTATGGGTTTCATAGATGTTTAAATTTACAATTTGCTATTAATCATATAATTGTCAATATCAACCTCATTGTGAAAGACTAAACATTACCTTTGCTGAAACTATATTATGCCTACAAATATAACAACGTATTCCGTAAAACCAATTAACCCAACTAAAAGCTATTTTTGCATAAAATTAATAGTTATGAAGGGAGTAAAACTGGCAATAAGTGGAGTGATATCGGCATTCTTGTGGGTTTTTGTGGCTGTAACAGCTGTTCCATTATTTATTATTGATTTTGTGATATGGCTTTTAACCTTCTGGTGGGATAAACGATTGGTATTACTGCACAAATACTCGTCGGTATGGGCTGTTTTCTATATCTGGATAAATCCTGGATGGAAAATCAAAGTGGTTGGCTTGGAAAAAATTGACCCAAGAAAAGCATACGTAATGGTTTGCAACCATCAAAGCGCCTTTGATATTTTACTGCTATACAGGCTATTTGCCCATTTCAAGTGGGTAGCCAAAAAGGAATTGGCTAAAGTACCGGTTATAGGATGGAACCTTATACTGAACGATAGCATTCTAATTGACAGAGCGAGTGCCGTAAGCACTAAAAAGATGATTACACAAGGGCTAAAACACCTACGAATGGGGAGTTCAGTTTTAGTATTCCCCGAAGGGACTCGGTCGAAGGATGGGCAGGTAAAACGGTTTAAGGAAGGAGCATTCCTACTTGCCCAGCAAGCAAAGGCTCCAATTCTGCCAATAGTGATTGAGGGTTCAAAGGATATCTTCCCTAAACCTGCCATTGTCAAACTTTGCCAGACATTGACACTTAAGATTCTTGATCCAATAAGCGTTGAAGAAGTAACCTCGACGCCTGTACCCGAAATGACCAAACGCATTAACCAGCTAATTGCCGATGAGCATAAAAAGTTAGCCCCTGAAAAGTATATGAATTAAGATGATAGACAAGTTATTGGATAAAAACACAAAAAAGTTTTACTGTTTATTTGACATTTAATTAAACTTTTATACCTTTGCAAGCCCAAAATATTGTCAAACAATTCATACTAAATAAGATGTACGCTATTGTAGATATTGCAGGACAGCAATTTAAAGTAGAAAAAGACCAAAAGATCTACGTTAACCTGCTTGAGGGAGAGGCAGGCACAGAGGTTAAGTTCGACAAGGTGCTGCTTGTTGACAACGATGGTAAAGTAGCCGTGGGTAATCCTGAACTTAAAAATGCTTCGGTTACTGCTAAAATCCTTGGCCATGTTAAAGGCGACAAGGTTATTGTGTTTAAAAAGAAACGCCGTAAAGGGTATAGAGTGAAAAACGGACACCGCCAAAACTATACTCAAATTCAGATTGCAGAAATAGTAGCATAACACGAAAATATTAATTAGTCATGGCACACAAAAAAGGAGTTGGTAGTTCCCGTAACGGACGCGAATCACATAGCAAACGCTTAGGCGTTAAGCTTTTTGGTGGTCAAGTTGCCAAAGCTGGTAACATTATTGTTCGCCAAAGAGGAACCAAACACTATCCCGGTATGAATGTTGGCATGGGTAAGGATCACACCCTTTATGCTTTAATTGATGGTGTGGTAACTTTCCGTAAAAAAGCCGACGACAAATCGTACGTATCAGTTTTACCCCAAGAATAGTAGTTTTTTCTAAATTTTTCATAACTTTGGTCTCCTGTGCAATGCAATCAGTATTGAACAGGAGATTTTGTTTTATTAAAAACCTAACACTATGCTTACCCTAAAGTTTATCAGAGAGAACACCGAGGAGGTTATCCGCCGGTTAGCAGTAAAACATTTTGATGGTTCTGTAATTATTGCCAAAATTATAGAACTGGACGACAAGCGAAAGGCTATACAGCTGCAGCTTGATAGTAACCTGGCGGAGCAAAACAGGATAGCAAAGGAGATAGGAAAACTATTTGCCGAAGGCAAATCGACAGAAGCGAATGCCGCCAAGGCAAAATCGGCAGAACTAAAGGAGGCTTCCAAGACCCTGTCGCAAGAGCTTAAGGAAGTTGAAGAGGAGCAAACCAAACTCTTGCTCCAAGTTCCTAACCTTCCTCACGAATCGGTTCCACAAGGTGTGAGCGCAAGCGACAATGTAGTGGTGCGTTCCGGAGGTACTATACCAACCCTACATGCCGAGGCATTACCTCATTGGGATTTGGCAAGCAAATACAACATCATCGATTTTGAACTTGGTGTTAAAATAACCGGGAGCGGATTCCCAGTATATAGGGGAAAAGGTGCAAAGCTACAACGAGCTTTAATCAACTTTTTCCTTGACTACAATACTGCCGCCGGTTACGAAGAGGTTGAACCCCCTCACATGGTTAACGAGGACTCAGCCTATGCAACAGGCCAACTTCCTGATAAGGATGGACAGATGTACCATGTAACCCTCGATGGATTTTACATGATACCTACAGCTGAGGTTCCTGTCACAAACATCTACCGTGATGTTATTTTGCATGCAGCCATGCTGCCTATAAAGTTAACCGCCTATACACCCTGCTTCCGTCGCGAGGCCGGTTCGTACGGTAAGGATGTTCGTGGTTTAAACAGGCTACATCAATTCGATAAAGTTGAAATCGTTCAGATTCAACACCCCGACCGCTCATACGAAACCCTTGAGGAGATGGTAAACCACGTTGAGGGTCTGCTCAAGAAGCTTGAACTCCCCTACCGTATTGTTAAGCTATGCGGAGGCGACATGAGCTTTACCTCAGCACTAACCTACGATTTTGAAGTTTTTTCGGCAGCCCAGCACAAATGGCTTGAGGTTAGCTCTGTCTCGAACTTTGAATCGTTTCAAGCTAACCGCATGATGCTCCGCTTTAAGGAAGAGGGAGACAAGAAAACCCAACTGGCTCACACCCTCAACGGCAGCTCACTTGCCCTACCCCGAATAGTGGCAGCACTGCTCGAAAACAACCAAACCCCACACGGAATTAAAATCCCGAAAGCCCTTCAACCCTATTGCGGTTTCGATAAAATCGATTTGTAATATTAAACAAGCAATAAAATTAATCCCCTTGAGAACCACTCCAAGGGGATTTTTGTTTTAACGTAGTAATAAAGCAACATCCTATTAAAGCTAAGTTTATAATTAAAAGGCAACAAAAAAAGTTTGGCCTTAAATTTGTGTTAAATGGTTTTAAAAATAAATTTGAACAATAAAAATTACTCTTTCAAAACTGACAAAAGTTTAACCTAACACTAATAGCTATGAGAGCCTTAACTAAGAAAACGGTGTTAAGCATTCTGCTTACATTTACTATTGCTGGGGTTTACGCACAAATGGAAGAACTTCCTAAGAGCGACTCAGCAGGTGTTACCGGCGGTGCCGTTATTGGAGCGGTTACTATCGATGGGAAAACCTATCAACAATTTGCGCTACGAACCGACATCCCCATTGGAAAGTTCGGTTTTGGTGTCGATATTCAGCTGCTTTTTGACGAAAACGGACAAATTAGAAAGGATGAGTGGGATGAATGGCAGGACTATATCGATAAAATTTACTACATCCGCTTCGGGAAAAAGGACGATCCTTTTTATATCCGCCTAGGTGGTTTGGATTATACATATTTGGGGTATGCCAACATTGTAAACGGCTACTCCAACATGGTTCAATACCCCTCCCGTAGGCGTTACGGTGGTGAACTATCGTTCTGGATTCCAGCTGAGCGTTACAAGGGAATGCCGGTAGCCGGAGGTGAGTTCTTCTTTAACGACATGAAGGAACTATTTGTTGAATCGCCCCGCAACCCGGCAATGTTAGTGGGTAGCCGTATTTTTTACCGCCCACTTCGTTTCCTTGAATTAGGTATAACTGGTGTTGCCGATTTAAATGAGTACAACGCATTTGAAGATAGAGATGCCGATGGTATTCCCAATCTAATTGACCTTTACCCAAAGGATAAGAGCCTTGCCACCGAAATGGATAAAATTTCTTTAACTGACTGGAATCACCTACTTAACGACCCATTCTGGGGAGCAACCCGAGATGAGGCATACCAAAAACTTCTGAGTCTTGGCCTGGTACCCGCCGATACCCTGAGGATGGAAAACCTATTCAACCTAAATAACCAAACCTCCAAAATGTATGCCTACAGCTTCGATATAGGCATTCCCATAGCCCGTAAGGAGAACTTCAAGTTTGATATCTATTCCCATATAACCCAGCTAAGGGGTCAGGATAGAACCTACGGTTGGGGTGTTGCCCTACCCGGTGTGAGAATGATTTTGGGAACTGGCAATGTTCAAAATTTCCTGACCTTTAAGGCCGAATACCGCCGCTCATCGAAGGAGTTCCTGTTTGGTTACTTCAATAACACCTATGAGCTGGAAAGAGCTCAGTTCATTGGCAGGGACAGTGTAATTACCAAACAGCAACGTTTAATCAGCATTCAACAGGAGCTTAACGGTATTTATGCTAGCGCCGAACTCAACATGTTTGGTTATATAGTTGGCTATGCAGGTTATCAGGATCTTATCGGAACCGATAAAGCCCACATGCGTTCGCTACATGGTGAACTTAGAATGGGCGAAACTCTTAAAAAGATGATACATTTTGCCGATTTGAAGGGTTACTACATTCAGAACAACGTTCAGGATTTCAGGCAGTGGAAAACCCCAAGTACCCTTATGGGATTCAACATTGGCTACAACTACAAGGGAGCAATTGTTGGCATTGATTACCGTTGGACATTCCAAGACCTGGACGGCAATGGAATGATTAAAGGTAGCGATGAAACCATTAAAACAATTAGCTTTAGAACAGCCGTAACATTCTAAATCAATTGACTTGCTAGATGAAAGGGAGCCTAAAAGCTCCCTTTTTCAGTTTTTTGGCTTTAAAAGATAAGTAGTTACTACCGCAACAAGTAACGTAAAGAAGAAATTCACCAGTTTTGAGGTAATAATCTTATCCATTCCAGAACTAATCCAAACAATTGTGAACATTAAACCTGAGACCATTGCTGCCAGAGCAGCCCTCCCATGAAATGACCTCCAGAAAAGGGTAAGCAAAATAACAACCGAAAATGTACATCCAATTCCTGCCCAAACATAACCCACCAGGGTAAAAATGACCTTTTGAGGGGAGATATATGCTATTGCTAATGCAACAATGGCAAGCAATGCCGTAATAATGCGCGATTGACGTAAAACAAGCCTTTCATCATTTATTCGCCTAAAGGGTTTAACTATGTTCTCGCTCAGTTCAGTAGATGAAAGCACAAGCAAGGAATCGGCTGTAGAAATCATGGCAGCAATAGCCCCCGTTATTAGAAGGGCAGCAAGGGCAGGAGGAAATACTTTCATGATTGTGGCCGGCATTACATACTCCCTGTCGGAAAGGGTATTAGGACCAAATATTGCCAAACCAATCATTCCGAGTAGCATTGCCCCAATATACGCCACGATAGTCCATGAAATACCTACATTGCGCGCTAGCCTTGCCTGTTTAGTATCCTTAATAGCCATAAACCGCATGGTAAGCTGAGGCATACCACCTAAATACCCAAAAAACCAGCTGAATCCCCCAACCAGAAACATACCTGCTGCAGCACCTTTTAAACCATTGAAAACCGATGCATGGGTTGGACTGGCACTTTCCAGTGCATGTACTATTGAGTTAGAGTAAACATCAGGGTGATTTGCCAAGTAGAAAAAGCCTACAATTGGGCCAACAGTCAAGGTGAAAATCATCACTAAAGCTTGAACAACATCGGTATAAACAACACTTTGAAAGCCACCGTACATGGTGTAGGGTATTATTACAAGGGCAGTTATTAACATACCCCACTGAGGCTTAATACCAAACATGGTATCCAAGGTTTTACCACCGCCAAGGAACTGCGCACCAACGTAGAGGAAGAAAAAGAAGACAATAGTAGTGCTGCTTACCAAACGAATCCATTTGGCAACCTCACCATGCCGGGCAGCAAGGTAATCGGAAAAAGTATTAGCCGAATACTTTTCGGCCTCATCGCGCAAGCGCCAAGCCAAAATCCACCAAGCCGTAACAATACCCACTACACACCCAATGGCAGTCCATATCTCAGCTATGCCCATGGCATATGCAGCACCCGGCAAGCCTAAAAGTGCCCACGATGACTCCCCGGTTGCCCTTTCGGATAGTGCCGCAACCCATCCCGGCAGGTTACGTCCGGCTATGGCATAATCGGTATTGTTCTTGACCTTGCGTCCTTGATAAATACCCCACCCTATTATAAATATTAAGTAACCGATAGTTACAAGAGCAAGTTGAATATTTTCAGACATAGGACATGATTTAATCATTATCCCCATAAAAATATTAAACGTAACCCTAAATTCCAATCGTCGTTGTTGATTTTCACTTTGAAAAATCACTAACTTGTGATAATAAAATGATTTGGCATGGAAGCATTACACTTCAATACGCTTGAAAACCAAACGGTACAATGTGTATTGTGTCCCCATGAATGCAAGCTGAAGCCCGGGATAAAAGGCATTTGTAAAACCCGTTACAACGAAAACGGACAGATGAAACTTATTGGCACTGGAATCATAGCATCATCGGGTCTAGACCCTATTGAGAAGAAGCCTCTCTACCACTTTTATCCCGGAAGCAAAATATACTCAATTGGCGGCTATGGCTGCAACCTAAAATGCTCTTACTGCCAGAATTACGAAATATCGCAATACGTACCGGATGCAATTAGCCGACTAAGAGAAAATCTGCCTGAAAACATTGTTGATAAGGCTTTGTTCTTACCCCAAAATATTGGCATTGCATACACCTACAATGAACCAACCGTTTTCTTTGAACTTATGCTTGCAACGGCTAAAATTGCCAAAGAAAAAAACTTGAAAAATGTGATGGTATCGAACGGATACATTAACCCTAAGCCTTTACTTGAACTTTTGGCGGTGATTGATGCTTTTAATATCGATTTGAAAGCCTTTACCAATGAGTTTTATAAAACTCAAACAGGTGGGCAGTTAGCCCCTGTTCTCAACAACCTAAAAACGATTAAAAGCAATGGAAATCACTTGGAGATCGCGTTTCTTGTTATACCCAAACTTAACGATTCAACCGATGAGGCAATTGAAATGTTTAGGTGGATAAATGAAAATCTTGGCGATGACACGCCCTTACATATTAACAGGTATTATCCGGCATACAAGATGAGCGAACCCCCTACTCCCCCCGAAAAACTAAATGAACTCAGAGAGCACGCAATGAAATACTTAAGGTTTGTTTACATTGGAAATTTACACAACTCCGAAATCGGTTCAAAAACAATATGCCCCTCATGCAATAGCATAGTCATAGAGAGGCAGGGCTATAGTACCTCCATCAAAATGTTAGATAGCAAGGGCTACTGCAAGATTTGTGGGTATGGACCTATTGTGGTAATGGGTTAACCACGCCAAATCAATTCTTTAAGTTTACGCTTTGGGACATGGTGCACTTGGTTTGAATCGCGCCAGTATATCACGCTACCGGATTCGTCCATATCATCAATTACCACCTTTTCAACTGGAACACCAAGGGCAACGACTAAGGCAACCTTAATAAAATCGGGAAGATTTAACAAATTGTGCAGCTGCTCTTTCTTTACCGATGCTATAATACAGCCACCTAACCCTTTTTCAACAGCTCCCAGAAGTATGGTTTGCGCCATTATACCTTGATCCCACTGCGAAGATGATGAGAGCCTCTGGTCCTCAAGTATTATAATATACGCCGATGGTCTTTCCCCGTCGACAGGACCATTCCAATCCTTAAGGTATCCTGCCCAAGCCAAATTTGGGATAATTTGGTTGCACTGTTCTGGTGTGTTAATGAGAGCAAACTTTAAGGGTTGCAGGTTCCGCCCGGATGGGCAAAACCTGCAAAGTTCAACCAATTCCTCAAGCAGTTCCAAATCGATTTTTTTGCTTTGATCAAATCGGCGGTAACTGCGATTACGAATAACTAAATCCCTAAGCATCGCTACTTTAAAAGCATGTAACGTTTCTCTATTACACCCCAATCAAGAATTTTCCAGAAAGCCTGAACATAATCGGCTCGGCGATTCTGATAATCGAGATAGTAAGCATGCTCCCAAACATCGCAGGTTAGTAAGGGCTTTTGCCCTTTGCGCAATGGATTACCAGCATTAGGCTCCTGGGTGATGGCCAGCTTACCATTAGTATCTACTACAAGCCATGCCCAACCGGAACCAAAAAGGGTAACAGCGGCATTGGTAAATTTGCTGATAAACTCATCGAACGTACCAAAAGATGCTTCTATTGCTTTTAGAAGTTCACCTTCTGGCTTTTGTTTTGGGCTTGGGCTAAACGCCTCGAAGTAGAAAGTGTGATTCCAAACCTGTGCCCCGTTATTGAAAATACCACCCTCGGCCTCCATGATAATTTGTTCAAGGCTAGCATTCTCGAACTTAGTACCAGGAATTAAGTTATTCAGGTTATTAACGTAAGTCTGGTGGTGCTTCCCATAATGGAACTCAAAGGTTTTCTCTGATATTGCTGCGCTTAATGCATCCTGTGCATAGTGCAGCTTAGGAAGTTCGTGTTTCATATGCTATTGATTTAAAATGGTTTAACTGCCATAATAAGAATATCGTCGGTTTGGACTTCCTCCACCCCTCTCCATTTTTCAAGGGTTTGATATAACACCCTTTTCTGCTCGTAAAGTGGAAGGTGTTTCATGTTCAAAACAAGATTTCGGAATGCTTGATAACCATATTTTTTGCTTGGTTTACCCCCGCCAAACTGGTCGGTGAATCCGTCAGTGAAAAGGTAAACCGTATCGTTGGGTTCAAGTTTTATGGACAGTTCATTAAAACGCTCCATTCTTTCGTAATAAGCAATGGGCATCCTATCGGGGCGGAATTCAATAAGGCCTTCGTCTATTTGTACAATCCGCTCATTGTTGCTGGGCACATAGGAGGTTGTGCTAATAATAATTGGCATGTTTGCCCCTGCAAAGGTAAGAATATGGGACTCCCTGTCGAATGTGCAGAATGCAACGTCCATTCCATCGTGGCTATCATCCTCGTGACCACCCTGTCTCAAGGCTGAAATAATGTTATCGCGAAGTTTACCAAGTAAAAGACCTGGGGATGAGGTTGGAGTATTTGCAACCAGGTCGTTAAGCATTGATATACCAAGCATGCTCATAAAACCACCAGGAACGCCATGGCCGGTACAATCGGCTACGGCAAAGCCCACTTTACCAGAACAATTACCAACCCAGTAAAAATCGCCACCAACCGTTTCCTTGGGTAAGTAAAAAACAAAAAAATCTCTGAAATATTGGCTTAGCAGGGTATCGGTGGGAAAAACAGCCTGCTGAATCTTTCGGGCATACTCAATGGATTCGCCCAAATCGGTTAACATATTAATTATCCTGTCGCGTTGGTAAATAACCAAATTCCTTTGTTGTTCTAACTCATCGCGTTGTTCCTGAAGTTCCCTCTGTTTAATATCAACCGAAACCCGTTGGTTTTCTACCTCAAACAAAGCTTGCTTACGTTTATACATGGTATAAAGTAATCCAATAAACAAGCCTAACAATAAAACAAAGGCTATTGCGACAATAATAAGCATGCGGGTACGACTCCTCTTCTGGCTATCAACCAAACTTAGCTGCTCATTAAATCTATCAAGATGCTGACGAACAATATTCTCGTATTCGACCTGCAGCTGAGCAGCAAGAATTTGTTTCATTTTTTCAGTTCCTGCAATCGAATCCTTTACAACATTATACCTCTCATAATTTTGTAGAGCTGCCTGGCAATTATTTCTTGCCAGGTTAAACTGATATAGTGCTTTATACGATTGAGCAACCATATCCATCATCCCATGTTTCTTGGCCTGAACTAAAACCTCATCGATCAAAGCGAACGCTTTAAGGGCATTGCCCATCTCAAAAAGCAAAAGGGCATAATCGTACTTTGATTCAATTACTCCACGAGGTTCTTGGAGACTGGTGTAGTCGTCGATTGCCTTTGTAAGATAAAGTTGAGCTTTATCATACATTTTTATCTTCATGTAGGCTTCGCCAAGAAACCTATTGATATTAGCTACCCCACCCCTATCGTGCATAACTTGCTTAAGAGCAAGTGCGTTTTCAAAGTAAAGTAAAGCACTATCGATTTGTCCCAGAAGAAGGTAAACCGAACCAATATTCATCAACGAGTTGGAAGTTCCACGCTTATCGTTTATTTCGATTTTAATTTTCCATGATTTCCTCAGATAATCGAGTGCTTTATCGTACTGCGCCACATCACGAAAGATCAAGCCAATATTATTTAAGAGAAATGCTTCACCTTGTCGATCCTTGATTTCAACCCTTAGGGGTAAAGCTTTAAAGAAGAAATCGAGAGCTGTGGAATAAGCCCCCTGCTCCCAAAATAGAATTCCCATACTATTATAAACGGAGGCAATACCGGCCTTATCGTTAATCTTTTCGCGAATGGCCAAAGAGTTAGAGTAATGTTCAAGTGCCTTACCATAATTACCAATCTGAGCACTTACCATACCCAATCCATAATTAGCTTCGGCTAAGCCGCTTGAATCGTTTATTGCCTGTGCCTTGTCCAGCGCCAAATTGTAGTAATACAGCGAACTATCGTTTACATCGGTGCGTCGGTAAAATATGCCTAAACGATTTAAAACCTTAATCAACGCTTTTTGATTATTGAGTATGCTAAAATCCGTTTTAGCTTTTTTAAGCCAATAAAAAGCAGAATCAATAGGGGTGATCTCGAAACTAATTATTCCTAAATAGTACTCAGCCCATGCACGTGCTGCTGTATAGTCAACTGCATCGGCATCGGCGTACACTTTTAAAGCAATTTTCTTTGCAGCGCTGAACTCTCTGACCTCGACAAGTGATTTAACTGTAGCAAGCTGCGTGTTTATTTGAATAGTATCAACCTTTGATTTTTGCCCTTTGACTAAAATCGGCAAAAAAATTGTTAATAAACAGGTTAAGAATAGGCTGTTTGTATGGTTTTTTAATAAAAGCATATCTAAAAGATTAACCCAATAAAATTACAAAAAAAAGCGACCGGTAAAACCGGTCGCTCAACCAAAAACATAAACCAAACCAAACTTAAACCAATACTAAACTATTTACTTGTAGCAACATGATATTTACTCTCAACGGATTTCCAGTCAATTACATTCCAAAAGTTTTGAATATACTCTGGCCTACGATTCTGATACTTTAGGTAATAAGCATGTTCCCAAACGTCGAGCCCAAGAATTGGGGTTCCTTTAATATCGGCAACATCCATAAGCGGATTGTCCTGATTTGGCGTAGAAAATACCTGAAGGTCTTTCCCAGTCCAAACCAACCAAGCCCAACCTGAACCAAAACGAGTTGCAGCAGCATTTGAGAATTTTTCCTTGAAATCATCGAACGAGCCAAAGAATTTCTCAATGCTTTTCAGTAACTCACCATCGGGTTTTCCACCCCCATTGGGCGACATAATGTCCCAGAAAAAATTGTGGTTGAAATAACCACCTCCATTGTTACGTATTGCTGGTGATAGTTTTGATACCTCACGCAGTATCTCCTCTATTGGCAAGGCTTCAATTGAGGTACCTGCAATGGCATTGTTTAAATTATTAGTATATGCTCCATGGTGCTTATTGTAGTGAATATCCATGGTCATAGCGTCGATATATGGCTCGAGTGCCGTATAATCGTATTTTAGGGTTGGTAGTTGAAATGACATATCTATAACTATTTAGATTGTTTCTAAATAGTAAAACAAGGATTCGTAAGTTTTGTTCAAACGGAAATAAAAAATGGGACCTATGAATTACTTGAATTGCCGTTTTTACCGTTTACGTATCTAACCTTTTCCTTTTTGGTTCGGTAAACCTCAATTCCTAAAAAGTAGTAACGAATTACCCAAAACTCTACATACCACTTATGGTCGAGCGAAAGGATTGTATCTTTAAGGTGCTTTGATTTTCCAATAAAAGGTCTTTTCATTAATTCAATGGTTTCGGCCTGTCGAACAAATGTATTCACAGAAATTTAATTTAAAATTAACATCTTTAAAACAATTCTCCAAACCGGAGATCTGTATTTTCAATATAAACAAACAATTATCTATTTTGTTTACAGCACATTAAGTTATTCGTAAATAAAAATGTAGCTTTCGTCAAAATCCATAGTAAACATATTGCCACTGCTTAAAAGTTGAACAATCGCTTTACGACCCAAACCACCAAGCGTTAAGGAAAAATTATTAACATACAAATTGATATGGCTAAGCATTACGTCATGGCTTAGTTCTTGAGCATGCTTAGATACAAAATCCATAGTATTTTCGGGGTACTTGAATGCGTATGCAACACTATCCCTTAGCAATCCATTTATCTCGTGTTTAACCTCATCGGGTAAAGACCTGCGAATTGCAATGCCTCCCAAAGGTGTAGGCAACCCCGATAATTTCTCCCACTCATCGCCCAAATCTGCAAGTTTGATTAATCCTTTTGACTGGTAAGTAAAGCGCGATTCATGAATTATAACCCCTGCATCAACCTCATTTTTTAGTACTGCATCTTCAATCTGCGAAAAGAGGTAAAACTCTTTGTCCAAAACATCAGGGAATACTTTGTTGAAGAGCAGATGAGCAGTTGTGTGCTCTCCCGGCAATGCTATCCTCTTATACCTTATTTGCTCCAATGGTATTGGTTCTTTACTGATAAGCAAAGGACCAACACCTTTTCCCAATGCACTGCCGGAATCGAGTAGTTGATATTGATTAGCTAACATGGGGTAAACTCCGAAACTGATCTTAGTGATATCGGGTTTCGCATCAAGGGCTAAAAGGTTTAGCTCCTCAATATCGGCCATATGAACATTAAATCTATACTTATCGGATATCAGGCCATGCACCAGTGCATAAAACATGAACGTATCGTTTGGACAGGTAGAAAAACTAAGGCTAAGATTCATTTCAAATCGATTTTAAAGCGGATACTAATGACAACAACTCAATCCAAAGGTTTTGAACGGCAACATCGACCTGCCAATTTTTTCGGTTACGGGGCTCAACATAGTTTGAGATAGCTCGCAGGCAGAAAAAAGGCTTGCCAAGTTTGATGCAGGTGTAAAACACAGCAGCCGACTCCATGGTTTCGATCTGGCCATTCCAGATGCTCTTGAGTAAATCGATTCGTTCAGGGGACCCTGAAACGGTTGAAACCGTTATTCCCTTTACTCTTGCTAAGTTGATGTTAACGTTAATAAGGTAAGGATTAGTCATCTCACTTAATGCTATAGGTTTAGAATTGTGGGGTAAGATAGTGTCGATATGCCTGAAAGCACCGTTATCATCAATACCATAGTCGGCAAAGGAATCGGAATCAATAAGAACAACAGACCCCAGAGGTAATTTATGGGTATAACTCCCAGCTATACCCCCGTTAATAATTACATCGTAAGCATCAGCTACCCTCGATAAAGCAAAGGCTGTTGGAACGGATCCAGGCCCAGTAATAAGGAGATCGGCATGAATGCCATATTGTTCCAACGAGTAGAACTCTTTGCCTACTTTCCTAAAATTGGGCAAAACTTCAACTTCAGTAGCAACAGCAATCAGTATCTTTCTCAAAATTTTGACCAATTTTTTAGTAAATTAATTAAACAATTCAGTAGTGTTTTTGTTAAAATTAGTGCTTTAAAAGTAAACTATGCATTAATATTTGCCAAAAAAACAAAATAGTTTTGTAATTTTAAAAGAAAATGCCAATAGCATACCTAACACGGAGAGAACGATTTAGTGCTGCTCATAGGCTATACAGACCTGAATTTTCCGATGAAGAAAATTTCAGACTATTCGGGCAGTGCTCCCACCCTAACTGGCACGGACATAACTACGAGCTCTTTGTTACCGTGAAAGGCGAAGTTGACCAACATTTAGGCTATGTGGTTAACCTAAAGCTGGTAAGTCAGATTATTAGGGATAGAGTGATTAGCAAACTCGATCACAAAAATGTAAATATTGATGTTGACTTTATGCAAGGGGTGCTTGCTACCACTGAAAATCTTGCCATAGCCATTTGGAAAGAGCTCGAACAACCAATCCGTGAAGTTGGAGCCCAACTTCATTGCGTGAAAATAAAAGAAACCGAAAATAATTTTGTTGAATACTACGGAGACTAAAGCCATGGAAATAGTTAATCACAATGCATCGCTCAACGAGGACGAAGGCTACTCAAAAATTGAAAAATGGAACACCGAGACAACCGAGAAGTTAGCCTATCACTACAAGGAAATTCTCAAACTGATTGGGGAAGATGTTGACCGCGAGGGGCTATTGCAAACCCCTGTGCGTATCGCAAAAGCCATGCAGTTCCTTACTCATGGCTACAACATCGATCCTCATGTACTTGTGAAAAGTGCCAAGTTCCATGAGGAATACAAACAGATGGTGCTGGTAAAGGACATAGAGCTGTACTCCATGTGCGAGCATCATATGATACCATTTTACGGGAAAGCACATGTGGCTTATATCCCAAATGGTTATATTACAGGACTTAGCAAGGTTGCCAGGGTTGTAGATGCCTATGCACGCAGGCTACAGGTTCAGGAACGGCTAACCGTTCAAATACGCGATTGCTTACAGGAAACACTAAATCCATTAGGCGTGGCTGTTGTTATTGAAGCCGCCCATATGTGCATGCAGATGCGTGGCATCCAAAAACAAAATTCGGTTACTACAACATCGGCATTTACTGGCGCATTCCTTACCCACAATGAAACCCGCGAGGAGTTCATACATCTGATTGGAGTAAAGCTTCACTAATATTTCATAAAAAGCATATAAAAGGGTGTTCCGAAACACCCTTTTTATATTTCCACAATTGCCTAATTTCGTTGTTCAACCTTTAGTCCCTTAGGCCCTTTATTTCCATCTTGCCGGTCGCCTTTCTCATCGCTGTTATTTCTTTTTCGTATCCTAAAATACAAATCAACCATATCAAGTTTGTACGTTAAAGCTATTTGAAAAGTGCGGAATCGCGATTTTGTATTCTCATCCATTTGCCTGTATATATCAACAATCCCCAAATCGTAACGTAAATCTAAACCCCAAATCCCATCTTTGGTTGGGTACTCGGCACCACAACCCAATGAAAAGCCCCAATCGAAGCGGGTCCAATGATAATCATCGTAAACCGATCCATCTTGGTAAATAATTTTTCCACTCCCAATTCTTGTAGTTGTGTAAACACCTCCATTTACATAAACCTTCCTTAGCCCTAAAAAACTAAAGCTGTATTTGGCCAAAAGAGGTATTTGAATGGCAGGCATTCGCTTAGTTTCTTCAATAGTACCATAAATGCCTTTTGTGCCCTTTGAGATGAAATTCAATTCAGTTTGAATTGAGAACCTATTTGTAAAGCCAAAATCACCGACAACTCCCAATTGATAGCCCAGTCTATTTTTAGTGGAATATTCACTATACGACCACTGACTAAACTTAGAAAAGTTCATACCCACCTTAGGCCCAACATAGATAAAGCCCACATCGTGACCAAATACCTTGAATAGTTGCGCATTAGCAGCATTAAAAGTTACTGCAAGAGCTGTAAGAATAACTAAAATATTTTTCATGGTTTTAGCGGTTTATATTTATACAAGGTTAAGGTAAAAAAAATTATTGTCAAACTGTTAACAAATATTTTTGTAGAGCTATTGACTCAAATCATAATTACCAATAACTTGCAAAAGTTAACCTTAAAGGTATGGGCATTCCAAAAATTGAAAAGGATTTATATAACCGCATCGTACGTACTGTTAATGCCCAACTAGGTAATTACATAACCTTTAATAGGAATTGCTCCTTTGAAACAATAGACCAATCGTTTTTCCCCAGTTCTACCCTTTTATCTATAGTCGATTACGATTGTATTCCAGCTTCAAAACTAATGGTTGTTGACAATGGAATGCAATCGTATCCATTAAGCGGCTCAGAACAATGGGCTAACCTACTTGATGTAGAAAGATTAAACCTCAACATTAGGAATGTCCTTGATTACCTTAAGCTGTACTACTCAACCTATATTTTTCCTTACCAAGATCAAAAAATAGTTGAGACACCAGAAGATCTTGAATTCACAGAATTTCCAAAACTAGAACTATTTGAAGCAATAAACCAGCAAATTCAAGCCCCTGTAATAACCAGCACAAACAACCAGTTCACAATATACTGCAACATTACAGCAAACCAATCGCTATACAACGCAGCCTTTGACATTTATTCCGATGGTAAAGTTATCCTACTCGACAAAAAAATTGTTTTACGCGACCTTCCCATTGGCGAAATGGTAATTGATTTGTAACAGTGCGTAAAGTTTATTTACTAAATCAGTTTCAGGGTTCACTTACCCTTAGTGTTAGGTGTGCATTTCGCATTAAGAATACACAAATAACTTATCTTTCTTAATCATTTCATCTGGCAAAAGTTGCTACCCGATGAATAAAATGGTATAAAAATGCCTTACATTTGCCTTTGATAAACAATAACCTTTAACTATGAAAGCTTATGTTTTCCCAGGGCAAGGCGCCCAATTTGTAGGCATGGGTAAGGATTTATATGATAACTCACCCTTAGCCAAGGAACTTTTTGAAAAAGCAAACCAAATTTTAGGGTTTAGGATTACCGATTTAATGTTTGCTGGAACCGATGAGGATTTAAAGCAAACCAAGGTAACCCAACCCGCTATTTTTCTACATTCGGTAATACTAGCTAAAGTTTTGGGTAATGAATTTAAGCCCGATATGGTGGCTGGTCACTCGCTTGGTGAATTTTCTGCACTGGTGGCAGCCGGAGCTTTGAGTTTTGAGGATGGACTTAGGCTTGTATCGGCACGTGCTATGGCCATGCAAAAGGCTTGTGAACTTCAACCCTCAACCATGGCTGCAGTATTAGGGCTCGACGATAGCAAAGTTGAAGAGATATGTGCAGGCATCGATGAGATTGTGGTTGCAGCCAACTACAACTGCCCCGGGCAACTTGTAATATCGGGCTCGGTAAAAGGAATCGATATGGCCTGCGAGAAACTAAAAGAGGCTGGAGCAAAAAGAGCACTTAAACTTGCCGTTAGCGGAGCATTCCATTCACCATTGATGGAACCAGCCCGTCAGGAGCTAGAGGCAGCTATTAACTCTACCCCTTTTAACAAGCCGGTTTGCCCAATTTACCAGAACGTAACTGCCAAACCCACAACCAATCCCGATGAAATCAAAAAGAACTTGGTTGCTCAGCTAACAGCGCCTGTTCGGTGGACACAGACCGTTCAGAACATGATAGCCGATGGGGCAACCGAGTTTGTGGAATTAGGGCCAGGCAACGTGCTGCAAGGTTTAATCAAGAAAGTAAACAAAGACATAGCCGCCGAAAGCAAGCAAAGCTTACAGTAATATAGAAAACGCCCGTATGGGCGTTTTTAGTTTTATTCCGGGAAATGAAAACGGATTGTTTGCTTTAAATCGGGATGTAAACTCTGAGCCACAGGACACTCCTTAGCCGAAGCCTCAAGTAATTTACGTTCCTTTAAGGTATAGCTATTGTGTGGAAAATAAAGGTCAATAACCACCTCAACTACCCTACGCGGATTTGTTCCCATTACCTTTTGCACATCTATTTTTGTGCCATCGATATTAAACCCGTGGGTACGTGCAGCAATTCCCATAATTGTTACCATGCAACAGCCTAGCGAAGTTGCAAGAAGATCGGTAGGCGAAAAACATTCTCCTTTACCCTGGTTATCCACTGGGGCATCGGTAGTGATGGTTACCCCTGAACGGGTATGGGTTGCCTCGGTCCGTAAATCACCTTTATAGATAATAGTTGACGTTGTGCTCATAGCGTAAAGGTTTAAAAATTAAGGGCTCATAGTTGAGCCCTTAAAGTTAACAAAATATATCAGTTATGGTTTAAACCAAGCCTTGATCGAGCATAGCGTTGGCAACTTTCAAGAAACCGGCAATGTTAGCACCCTTAACGTAGTTAACGTAGCCGTCCTTTTCGGTTCCGTGTTTAACGCAAGCTTCGTGAATGCTCTTCATAATTTGGTGCAAACGAGCATCAACCTCTTCGCGAGGCCAGTTGAGTTTCATGCTATTCTGAGTCATTTCGAGACCCGAAGTAGCAACACCACCGGCATTTACAGCCTTACCGGGGGCGAATAGAATCTTATTGTGCTGGAATACCTCGATTGCTTCAGGAGTACAAGGCATGTTAGCCCCTTCGGCAACGCAAACTACACCATTCTTAACAAGGGCTTCAGCATCGGCTTTGCCAAGTTCGTTTTGGGTAGCGCAAGGCATGGCAACATCAACCTTAACTTCCCAAGGACGTTTGCCGGCAAAGAACTTAGCACCAGGGAATTTCTTGGCGTATGGCTCAACGATATCCTGGTTCGAAGCACGAAGTTCAAGCATGTAGTCAATCTTTTCACCGCTAATACCAGCTTCGTCGAGGATATAACCATCGGGACCCGAAATGGTAACAACCTTACCACCAAGTTCGGTAACCTTTAGAGCAGCACCCCAGGCTACGTTACCAAAACCAGAAATGGCAACGCGTTTGCCTGCAAACGACATGCCTTTTGTAGCAAGCATTTCCTGAGCGAAATAGGTAGCGCCAAAACCAGTAGCCTCAGGACGGATCAGTGAACCACCCCAGTTGATACCTTTTCCGGTTAGAACGCCGGTATTCTCACGAGCTAATTTCTTATACATACCGTATAGGTAACCTATTTCACGGCCACCAACACCTATATCACCAGCAGGAACGTCGGTTTCAGGGCCAATAATTTTCCAAAGTTCAAGCATGAACGACTGGCAGAAGCGCATAACTTCAGCATCGCTACGGCCCTTAGGATTAAAATCGCTACCACCCTTGGCACCACCCATAGGAAGGGTTGTAAGAGCGTTTTTGAAAATCTGTTCAAAACCTAAGAATTTGAGGATTGAAAGGTTTACACTGGGGTGAAAACGAAGACCTCCTTTGTAAGGTCCAATGGCATTATTGAACTGAACGCGGTAACCTAAATTAACATGGATATTCCCTTCATCATCGGTCCAGGGCACCTTAAAGGTTAAGATACGGTCGGGTTCAACCATGCGCTCAATAATCTTTGCCGATTCAAATTGAGGATTCTGGTTGTAAACCTCTTCAATTGACTCAAGAACTTCACGAACTGCTTGCAAGTACTCCACCTCACCTGGGTGTTTAGCTTCAAGCTCAGCCATTAATTTATTTACATTCATTGCGCTAACTGTTTTTAGTTATTAAACTCAGTTTTCTTATTGTGAGGAATTATCCCCTCAAAAAGTTTTTCAAAATTGATTTTTTAAAATGACATTTCAAAAGAAAAATACCATGAAAAAATATGATATTAAACATTTTTTTGGCTTAAAACTTAAAATTTAAAACCTATCAACCGTTTTCAGGTTTTAACCTATATTATACCATTTAAAAATACATTACCTGATAATTATTTGTATATCAATCGCTTTATAAAAATCGAAATAAATACTATAAATTGGAATTAAACCCATTTAAATCTTTCAAACCTATAATATTGCTAATCGCAAATTACTTAGGGTTCAGAATAACACCTTGGTTGGTTTTAGCATCTACTTGGATTACAAGTGGTTTATCGAATCGTACACAACGTAAATACTCAGTTTCGTGCCAAGCTGAAAGCGAATTGAGAAAATCAATGTCATACGTGCCATCGTGAAGGTAAGGATTAACCGTTAGGTAAGCAACCCTAAAAGATGTTAGGTTCTGGAAAAAGTGTGTTCCTTGACTTGGATCGACACGAAAGTTCTCTAGCCCAGCTTCAACAATAACCCTGGCCTGTGATATTTGCGACCATTTAATGGGAACACCAAGCCAGGGATCGCTACTGCCCCAGCGGCCAGGCCCAACCAAAATGTAATTGCGCTGCCAATCGATAAACTTCTTGTTTAGTTCATCAAGTTCATGAGCTATTTCCTTTGTTTTGGCAGGATTAAAGCTATCGGGCTTAATGTAAACAAAATCATAAATATCCTTTACTTTCCCGTGTCCCAGTGCCGATTTCGAGTAAAGTATTGCTTTTTTAATATCAATTTCGTCCCATTCCACTAACTCAGTCTGGTCGCTATCAACTATGGGCCTAATTTGGAGAAAATTAAAAAGCTTAGGCATTCCACTTGGTGGATTTAAATTTGCAGCAAATTCAATTTCGATATGGTTATTCATCTCACGTTCACCTATCTCAAGCAGTTCCATTAGGATTTTGGCAAGCGGAAATGTGTCGTGTTTTAGAACCGGTGCAAAAGTAACCAGCTTTAATCCCTCATCGTAATACCCATCACGTAAGATGCCTGAGTGCATATCGTAGGTAGAAGTAACTAAACGGAAATCGGGAATTGTGGCGGCTTCTCTAATATCAAGATTTAGCAGATTTGAGCTGTCATCAACCATAGGCTCAAAGGTGTTTGGGTCAATGTTAAGCGCGTAGAAGTTTTTTTGGGTTTGACGGAGAGCCATTTCAACTGATGAAAGTTGAAGAATCTTTTTGGGATATTTAGGGGAAAACCGAAGGGCTACCCCTCCATCGACAATGAGCTTGCCTAAACCAAAACCTATGCTTACAATACCATCTTCGGTTTTTTCAGAGCCAATGGGGTAAAAATTGATACTTCGAGCCACACCCGATAAGGTAGGAAGATACATATTCCCATACTGGTTTCCGCATATCTCCTGGATTATTACCCCCATTTTTTCCTCATCTATCACATTCTGTGTAGCATTCATGTAAGCCTTGCTTGCCCTGTAGAAAACTGAAGCGTACACCGCTTTTATAGCCTTAGCTAGTAGCTGCAGCATTTGCTCAGGATTATCGGAATGGGGAACCATGTAGGTAGAGTAAATACCCGCAAAAGGCTGGTAATGTGAATCCTCAAGTTTACTCGACGAGCGAACAGCAAGCGGTCGTTGGAAAACAGAAATAACTTTACGAAGGTCAATTTTAATGCGCTCAGGGAGTTTTGCTTTCAGGAAAGCATCTAGAATAACCTCATCGTCTAAATCCTGTAATGCAATGGAATACAGGTTATTCGACTCCATGAACTCATCAAAAATATCGGTGCTAAGCACAACCGTTCGGGGGATAGTAATTATGGTATTGTCGAACTTATTGAAAAGGTTGTATTTACGAATAACCTGGTTTACAAATGCCAAACCACGAGCCTTACCGCCAATTGAACCATCGCCAATGCGGGAAAAAAACTTATACTCATCAAAGGTTTCGCGATCGAACTTGGCAATTATGCTACGCCCTTTACTCAGCCTATATGCCGAAATGGCATAAAAAATAAACTTTCGAGCATCGTCAATGCTCCTGAAATCCTTAAGTCGCATGGGCTTAAAGAGCTGAGCAATCGAAAAGATAGCCCTGGCATTTAGCCATTTGGAGATGTCGTTTCGGCTGGAATGGTAAACCAACGACCGATCAGGAATGGTAAGAATTAACTTTTGCAACTGGCTCAAGTCCGATGCGCGGGCAATTTCGGCAAGCGTATCGGGATCGCGAAAAACAAAATCGCCAAAACCAAAATTGTTAACTATGTAATCCCTAAGGTCAAGGCTGAAGGTTTTAGAGTACTTATGCAAAAATCCTACACCGAGCTCATCGGCATATACCTTATTTGAAAGTTCCGACGACTGGAGCAGGAATGGAATATTAGGATCTTCGGCTTTAATCTGTTTACAAAGTTGGAGCCCTGCCTTTGCTATATGATCGCGCTTGTTGTTTACCTTATAGCTAATATCCGAAATTACCCCAAGAACATTATTCTTATATTTATTGTAAAGCTCAATAGCTTCGTCGTAGGTTGTAGCCATCAGGATTTTTGGCCTTCCACGCATGCGAAGCATTCTGTGATGCTCATTTAGCGCTTCGGTCATAAACATGCGCGCTTGCCTGAAAATTATTTTATACAGATTTGGCAGGAACGAGGAGTAATACCTAACAGAATCTTCAACCAGAATAATAGCCTGAACACCTATTTCAAGAATGTCGTGCTCGGCATTCATCTTGTCCTCAATAAGTTTTATGATTGCCAAAAGCAGATCGGCATTGCCAAGCCAACAGAAAACGTAATCGATAGCACTTAAATCCTCATTTTGCAGTCGCATGGAGACCTCACGGGAGAATGGAGTAAGAATTACAATGGGTATTGAGGGGTATCGGCCTTTTAGGTTTTTAGCCAAACTAAAAGTGTCCATTTCGCCCACGTTCAGCATCGATATGATAAGATCGATATGCTCTTCCTGTAAAATTTTAAGGACTTCGCGTACGCTATGCGCCTGAAGGAAAACCGGTGGATACCTGAGGTTTAGCGATACATACTCGTTAAAAATTTGCTCATCTATCCTTCCATCCTCCTCTAGCAAAAAAGCATCGTAACTGCTGCAGATAAGCAGTACCTTGTATATACGCTTCTGCATCAGCTTATCGAACGAAGTATCGTAAATATCGAGCTGGTAGGAGTTGAGGTATGCCTGATCGCCTAACAGATTCAACATAGCGCAAATTTTTGGCAATTTACAAAAAAAGCTGTCAAAAGGTTATTCATGCGAGCGACCTTTCAGCTTACCTTTGTAAAAAAATTGAATCATGCGATACCTAAAGTCATTCACTCTTCTAATGCTTACTTTAGCAAGCTGCACACCACAAAAAAAATATATCAAAATTGAAGGTTTTGCCCAAGGAACAACCTACAGCATAACCTATTACGATTCCCTTAACCGGAATCTTTCATTTCAAATCGATTCAATTCTAAGCGAAATCGACCATTCAATGTCAATCTACAACGATAGTTCGATAATCAGCAAGGTAAACAGTAACCAATCCGATAGCATAGACCACCTGCTAAAAGAAGTAATTCTGGCCTCATTCGATATATACAGGCAAACCGATGGGGCATTTGACATTACAGTTGGGCCAGTTGTTAGGGCTATAGGTTTTGGTCGCGACAAAATTCAGGGTATCGATTCTGCGAAAATTAGGGCGTTGTTACCACTAATTGGAATGAACAAAATAAGAGTTGAAGGGAATACCCTTAAAAAGGACGACAGTAAAATTCAGATTGATGTTAATGCCATTGCTCAGGGCTACACGGTTGATGTGATAGGAAAATATATGGTAAGTATGGGTATTAAGAACTATCTTATTGAGGTAGGAGGTGAAATTACTGCCCGTGGCAAAAACTCAAAGGGAACCTGTTGGGTTGTTGGTATCGATAAACCCGTGGAATCGGCTTTACCCGGTGAAAACATTCAGGCTAAAATATCCATTAGTAATGGTTACGGATTGGCAACCTCAGGCAATTACCGCAAGTTTATTGAGGTAAACGGCCAAAAATATGCCCACACCATTAACCCTAAAACCGGATTTCCGGAACTAAATAACCTTTTAAGCGCCACGGTAGTTGCGCCCAACGCCACTAAAGCCGATGCATTAGCAACAGCATTCATGGTTAAAGGACTAGAATGGAGTAAAAACTTTGTGGCCAACAACAACGATATTGATGCCTACCTTGTTTACTCCGATTCATCAGGAAACTATCAGGTTTGGATGAACGAGGGTATGAAAAAGAGGATTATTCCTTAGCTAAATACCCTTGGTTGCAGCGTTCGTACTGCAATTCGATCCACCACCACAGCCACAGGAATACCCAATGTCGGAGTCACTACAACCGGGTTTTTTCCGCTTAAAAATGGTCTTTAGTGAAAGGCCAAAAATCACTATACCTAAAAGTAATGCTACTACACCAATAAGTTTAAGCAATGCCATAATTTTTAATTTTAGGTTACAACCTCGCGGGCATGCTCGTAACAGGTAGCACAGTCGACATTTTTACCATTCTTGCCCCAGCACTTGATTTCCTCATGGCGAGGACATGTAACGCCTCGCTTTCGCAATTCCTTGTTATGCCCAGCCGAAGTTTCAGGAAACTTATGGCTTTTGTGGAAAATAATTCTTACTGCCATCCCAAATAAAGCTATTCCAAGAATTACGGCGGCCAAAAGAATCAATTTAAGCGTTAACATTAAAGTGATGTTTTTGCAAAAGTATACCTGTTAGCTTACACTGCCAACAATTAAACAAAAAGCAACAAAAAAAGTTTTATTAAAAAACTATAAAAGAACTAATGACATGCCGTTTAGCATTGGTTCAAAACATTTGCAACACTTTTTTGTTTACCTGATGAAACTCAACAGAATTGTACAATGAGCACAACCAAAATCAAATTGACAAAAGAAGAGATACTAAACGACTATTACATTGCCCACCTCAGCCGCAATATGAGCCTTATGGGGCGAAAAGAAGTGCTAACCGGGAAAGCTAAATTCGGGATTTTTGGCGATGGTAAAGAACTTGCCCAGATTGCCCTCGCAAAAACATTTAAGGAAGGCGATTGGCGATCGGGTTACTACCGCGACCAAACCTTTATGATGGCTGCCGGACTGTTTACCGCCGAGGAGTTTTTTGCTCAGCTTTACGGCCAAACCGATATTGAACTTAACCCAGGCAATGCGGGCAGAACTTTTAATAACCATTTTTCCACTCGTAGTTTAAACCCCGATGGGACATGGAAAGATCTTACAAAACAGAAGAATAGCACTCCGGATATATCGCCTACTGCCGGACAAATGCCCCGATTGCTTGGATTGGCTTGGGCATCGAAACTTTTCAAAAACAACAAGGAACTATGGCGATTTGAGCAATTTAGCCGACAGGGGAATGAAGTTGCATTCGGAACCATTGGCGATGCCAGCACATCCGAAGGACATTTTTGGGAAACACTCAATGCAGCAGCAGTACTTCAAGTTCCAATGGTAGTTGCCGTTTGGGACGATGGTTACGGAATCTCCGTGCCAAAAGATTACCAAACAGCCAAAGGAAATATTTCGGAACTCGTTAAAGGTTTTGAAAAAGGCGAAAACGATGTGAACGGAATTTACATATACCACGCTAAGGGATGGGACTACCCTGCCCTGGTGGAAACTTTTACAACAGGTGTAGAACGCTCACGGAAAGAACAAGTTCCAGTGCTATTCCATATTACTGAGATAACCCAACCACAAGGACACTCTACATCGGGTTCACATGAACGTTACAAATCACCTGAACGCTTGCAGTGGGAAAAAGATTTCGACTGCAATACCCGCTTTCGCAACTGGATAATTTCCGAAGGCTATGCCACCGAGGCAGAACTAAACGAAATAGAAACCAAAGCACAAACCGATGCCAAAGCTGCACGCGATAAGGCTTGGGCCGATTATACCAATCCCATTAAAAAGGAACGCGATGAACTAATCAAAATAATTGACAATCGTTCCTGTTTTTGTAAACGTGAGCACACCGACAAGGTTGGTGAAATTACTGAGCAACTCAAAGCAATACCAAACCCAATCCGTAAAGATAACATTAGCGCCGCTAAGCGGATACTAAGGCATGTTTGTTCCGATTGTAGTATTCGTGAAAAACTTCAAGCCGATTTGACGGCTTGGATAAACCGCAACATGGAAGATGGTTACGACAGGTACAGCTCACACCTTTACTGTGAAACCGAAAGAGCTGCATGGAAGGTAAAAGGTGTTCCACCTGTTTTCAAAGATGATTCACCAATGGTTGCCGGACGTGAAATTCTACGCGACAACTGGGATGCTCAATTCCAGAAAAATCCTCTACTAGTCATTTTTGGTGAAGATGTTGGAGGAATTGGCGGCGTAAACCAATCTTACGAAGGTTTACAAAAGAAGTATGGCGAAATTCGCATAAGCGACACGGGCATAAGGGAAAATACCATACTGGGACAGGGCCTTGGATTAGCCCTGAGAGGAATGCGCCCCGTTGCCGAAATCCAGTACTTTGACTACCTGCTATATGCCCTCCAAACCATAAGCGATGATCTTGCCACTATACGTTGGAGAACAAAAAGTGGCCAAATGGCTCCACTGATCATCACAACCCGCGGACACAGGCTCGAGGGTGTTTGGCATGCTGGTTCCCCATTGAGCATGGTAATTAACTCCATAAGAGGAGTTTACGTTTGCGTTCCACGCAATATGACACAGGCTGCAGGGTTTTACAATACCCTACTTGAAGCTGACGATCCTGCGTTGGTAATTGAACCCTTAAATGGTTACCGCTTAAAGGAAAAACGACCCGAGAACATTGGCGAGTACAAAATTCCTCTGGGTGTTCCCGAAATACTTCGCGAGGGTTCCGATGTTACATTAGTTACCTATGGTAGTTGCGTTCGCATTGCCCAGGAAGCCGTTGAACATCTTTGGGAATTTGGTATTTCAGTTGAGCTTATTGATGCGCAAACCCTTTTACCGTTCGACTTGCCTAACCTAATACTTGACTCTATCAAGAAAACCAACCGGGTTGTATTCTTTGACGAAGACGTACCGGGCGGTGCAACTGCTTACATGATGCAAAAGGTTTTGGAAGAACGAGCAGGCTATCAATATCTAGATTCACCACCAAAAACAATAACCGCAAAGGAGCATCGTCCGGCTTATACCACCGATGGTGATTACTTTTCGAACCCGAATGCCGAGGATGTTTTTGATGGCATTTACGAATTGATGCACGAGGTTAACCCCAAACGTTACCCTAAACTTTTATAAATGTAAAGCCCGGAAAACCGGGCTTTTTTTTACTATTCTTGCTCAAATTTTAACTCAACAGGATTAATTTCTTCCTCCTTTTCAATTTCCTGCATTTCCTCTGGGGAGTATCGCCTGATCTTAAAACCAATGGTAGCAATAAATACGCTCATGAAAGGACTTATGATATTGAAAAATGCATAGGGGGCGTAACTAAAAGTGGGAACTCCAAGCACTGCAGCCTGAGTGGCACCACAGGTATTCCAGGGAATTAGCACTGATGTTACTGTCCCCGAATCTTCCAACGTTCGACTTAGTAGTTCAGGTTTATACCCACGTTTACGAAATGTTTTGGCAAACATTCGCCCTGGCACTACTATTGATATGTATTGATCCGATGCTGTAACATTAAAAAACAAGCAACTCAAAACCACCGATGCAATTAAACTTGCCGTTGACTTTGCAAACTTTATGATAACCTCTGTGATTTTCACAAGCAGTCCTGCCGACTCCATTACCCCCCCAAAAATCATAGCGGTAATTATGAGCCAAATGGTATTCATCATTCCAGCCATACCTCGAGTGGTAAGGAGTTCGTTCATTTGAGCATCACCTGAATTAATGGTTACCTTACCAAACATACTCTTCATAACTGCTATATAGCCCGCTTCGGCATAGTTGCCAGTAATACCCGAAACTTGCTCAATAATTTGAGGCTGAAAGATCAAAGCAAAAACGCCACCCAGCAATACCCCAAACATAATTGAGGGCAAAGGAGGTGTTTTTCGCACTATAACAACAATCAGAAATATTGGTACAAGCAAAAGCCATGGTGTAATGTTAAAGGTTGAAGTGAGTATGTCCATGGTAGTTTGAACATTAACAACTCCCTGTGGTTCGAACCTAAACCCTATGACCAGGAAAATGATTAAGGTAATGGCTAAGGATGGAATTGTTGTAATGGTCATATACTTGACATGTGTAAACAAATCGGTACCTGCCATTGCAGGGGCAAGGTTCGTGGTATCGCTCAATGGCGACATTTTGTCACCAAAATAGGCCCCTGAAACTATTGCTCCGGCAATAATGGCATGATTAAAGCCAAGCGCATCACCTATGCCAAGCAGGGCTACTCCCATGGTTGCAACTGTTGACCACGAACTACCTGTAGCAAGCGAAACCAAAGATGTAATTACAACTGTAGCAAAAAGAAAAATTTTGGGGTGTAAAATTTTTAATCCATAGTAAATAAGGGTCGGAACAACTCCACTAATCATCCATGTGCCGGCTAAAGCACCAATCAACATCAAAATTAATATGGATGGCATAGCCGAGCCGATGGTTTTCACAATGATCTGACGGATATAGCTCCACTTATAGCCCAAGCGCACAGCAATCACCGAGCCAATGGTCGATGCAAGCAGCAGTGCTATTTGGTTGGCTCCCGATAGCGTTTCATCGCCAAAGTAAATAACATTTAGAGTTAAGAAAAGTATCAGAAATGCAATGGGAATAATACCATGAATGAGTTTTGGTTGCCTTGTCATACAGGATAAAAATTTTTTCGAAAATAACAATTAAACCGGAATTAACCCCATGGTTTATGACCATTAACACATGATGATATCAAAAGTAAAATCTAACATGAAATTAATCTTGAAAAAACAATCCAAAAGAAAAATTTGGCATATTTTTGGATAGTTGAAGAGTGAAATAAAATCAGGAAGGAGGTGGTTATGGCAAAAGGAAAGGAACTTGATATCAACCTGTTTGACATCAAATTCAAACAAATTCCGCCCAAAGCCGGCAGGGTACTCATTGCCCAGCCATCCCTAAACGACCCCTTCTTCAAACGAACGGTAATTTACCTGGTTGAACACGATGCTAATGGCTGTATGGGATTCATTGTAAACCGTAAGCTAAACATCAGCCTTAGCGATATTTTAGTCGATTTTCCCGATGTAGATGTTAACGTTTCGGTTGGTGGACCTGTAAGCCCTGAATCCATTAACTTTCTACACACATTTGGCGACTTAATCCCAAATACTTACCCTTTGGGTAACGGTATTTTTATGAACGGCGATATCAATGCTCTTAAATCGCTTGCCATTGCTGGAAAAGTAAACGCTAAAAATCTTCGGATTTTTATTGGATATTCTGGCTGGGGGCCCAAACAGCTTGAAAACGAGATTAAGGAAAATTCGTGGGTTGTTGCTAATTTCCCACCAATTGATGTGATGAAGGGCGTATACGATAACTGGTATTTTGCCGTTCAGCAGCTGGGGGAAAAGTTCAAGGTTTGGACAATATACCCGGAAAACCCGTCGCTAAACTAATTCCTTAAAGGTTATCCTATTGAGCTCAGCACTTAGTTGCCTTGAAACTGTATTGAAGTAACGATTACCTCCAAGTCCTAACACCCATCGGATTCCACTAATGGCATTGGTAAGAAACAGCTCATCGCAAGTACTGAAAACTTTGGTGTTTAGTGCAACGTCGTCAAAAACCTTGTAACCTAAACTGCGAGCAAGATTGATAACTACCTGGCGCATAACGCCGGGAATGCAACCTTCCGATAAACCCGGTGTAAAAATCTCGCCTTTTTTAACAACAAACACATTCGATGAAATGCTCTCTGCTACTCGCCCATACTCGTTGAGAATTATGCACTCATCCAACTCATTCTTTTTCCTGTATAGCCCAGCTTTCACGTAAAGCAGAGCGTTACAGCTTTTAACCGAAGACAAGATATTAATTGGCTTGGCAATATCATCATAAATGTCAAGCATTAAACCCTGCTGGTTATATTGGTAAAACCTAAAATCGAGCGGGTAGCTTTCAACGGCAACTGATGCTGAATTACTTTCGGGCGTATAGAGGCCACCATTGCTCCTAAATACTGAGACCCTAACACGTGTGCTACCAAAATGACGGTTCTTGTTCAGCAATTTAGTTATTACTTCGTTAAGCTTTACCTGCGATAAAGAATAGGGTTTTTCAATCTCCAATAGCTGTAATCCTTTGGTTAATCTTTTATAATGAAAATCCAGATAGTATGGTTCTGTTCCGTAGCAGTGAATTGTTTCGAACAAACCATCGCCATACCGGAAAGCCCTATTCCCAATATTTAACACCGGGCTATCGGTCCGGTGATACTCACCATTAAACCAGATGTAAGTATTTTGCATCATCATTAATCACAAAGATAGCTATCCTTTTAGGTATTCGATAGCCATTTCAAAAAGCCGAGGTTGAACCCTCTGATAGGTTAACTTGTCGGGCATGAATGTAAATGTTTTAACCTCACCTATCTCGCTCTCAGGTAGCGGTCCAATTTCTTTAATTTCAGCATAAAACATTCGTCCATGGCTTGTGGCGCCATCGAGCTGAACCGTATAGTCAAAAAGTGGTTTTATGCTATAATTTTTTGCACCGGTTTCCTCGAATAGTTCCCTTCTGGCAGCCTCGTCGGGTGTCTCGCCAGGTTCGATATGTCCACCTGGAAGTTCCCAAGTATCACGAGCTTTATTTCGCACCCAAAGCCATTGCCCATTCATGCTGCTAAGAATGGCAACCAGCTGTAATTGGTTGTTATCATCAAGGTTAGGATTGATTAAAATGTTTGCCAGAGCTTGCATATCAGCTAACCTAATCCCAGTTGCCTGAGAAAGAATAGAAAAAGTTTAGGATCGATAAGGATTGGATAGATAAACCCAAAAACAGCACCCACAAAGTGTGCATCATGGTTAATGTTATCGCCTCCCTTGCGGCTCATGTAGTTTGAGTATGCAAGGTAGGCAATGGCAAAAACAATTCCAGGAATTGGCAGTATAGCCATGAGGTAGAGCTTCTCAAGCGGGCTAAAAAAGATACTGAAAAACACAATGGCTGAAACAGCCCCCGATGCTCCTACGCTCTGATAGTAGGGATTGTTTTTATGCTTTTTCAGTGTAGTTAACGACGAGATTACAGCTGCGCCAAGGTAGAGTATGATAAAATGCAATTGCGGCAGCCCAATGCTACCAATAGTGTGCAACTGCTGAAAGATAGACTCCACATACCTGCCAAACGAAAACAAAACTATCATGTTCACAAAAAGATGCAGGAAATTGGCATGAACAAATGCATGCGAAATCAAACGATACCACTCGTTTCGCTTGAACACAACGTAAGGGCTAAGCAGTAAACGCTGGAAAAGAATGCTATTCCCAAAGGCTGCAAACGAGACTAAGGCGGTTATTACTATTACAGTGTAGGTCATTTCCCGTAAACGATTAGATAGATAAGTTCACGAAGCAACTCGCCATGATCGGTAGAGTTGTTATTAACGCCCTTGGAGCGCATATCGTATTCGCTAAGCAAGTGAATAATGCCAACGCACCGAGCAGCACTATAGCGCTTGGCAGCACGCTCGTATTCGGCAACAAAAAACTCGTTTACCCCCAGTTCCTTAGCCACCGATGCCTTTGACTTATCGGCCAGAAAATGGTATTTCAGGATTTTTATAAAATACTGGTATATAGCGGTTATGGTCAAAACAAAAGGATTTGCGTTGGGGTTTCGGGCAAAATGGTCAGCTATTCGCATGGCCCGGGCAAAGTTCATTTCGCCAAGGGCTTTGGTAAGTTCAAAGCGATTAAAATCGCGACTTATTCCAATGTTACGCTCAATATCGGCAGCTTGGATCAGCTTACTATCGACAGGTAAAATGATTGCCAATTTATCAAGTTCATGGGCAAGACGACTTAAATCGTTGCCTACAAACTCGGTAAGCAGGTTTGCAGCCATGGGGTCGATTTTTATTCCCTTATCCTTAAGGTACCCAACAATCCAATCGGGGATTTGGTAGTCGTAAAACTTTTTCGATTCAAAGTAAACCCCTTTTTGCTTTGCCAACTTTACAACCCCAGCGAGCTTATCGGAAGACTTTTTGCCATCGCTGGCAATTTTATGGCAAATAACCAGTATGGTGGAATTAAGCGGGGCTTTCAGGTAGATTTCCAGATCGGAAAGGTTACGAACATTCTGAGCTTCCTTAACAATAACCACCTGGTAGTTGGACATCATTGGGAAACGGCGAGCTGTACCAATAATATCGGCAGCGGAAATATCACGCCCATAAACCACGGTTTGATTAAATGCCTTTTCGGAACTGCTGAGCACATTGTCCTCAATGTACTCAGCAATTTTATCGATAAAGTATGGCTCATCGCCAGTCAGAAAGTAGATGGGCTTATAAATTTTATTTTTTAGTTCCTGAAGAATGTTTTGGAACGATTCAACTGTCTGACTCTGCTTGGCCATAGCTTGAATTTAAAAGCGCAAGTGTTTAACCGATTCACTATTGTTAATCAATCGGGTAAGCGATTCGATGCCAATTTTAATTTGGTCTTCTACAAAAAGTGAATTCACTTTTTGATCGCTTTCGGTAGTTTTAACCCCTTCGGAAATCATAGGCTGGTCAGTAACCAACAGAAGCGCACCTGTGGGAATTTCGTTATAGAAACCAACCGTAAAAATTGTAGCCGTTTCCATATCGATGGCCATAGCGCGAGTACGACGGAGGTATTCCTTGAAATTATCGTCGTACTCCCAAACCCTACGGTTTGTGGTAACAACAGTACCTGTCCAGTAATCGCGGTTGTGATTGCGGATAGTTGATGATACAACACGTTGTAAAGTAAATGCTGGTAGTGCTGGAACTTCAGGAGGCATATAGTCATTTGAGGTACCCTCGTGTCGAATGGCTGCAATGGGTAGAATAAAATCGCCTACGTTATTCTTCTTCTTAAGACCACCACACTTCCCCAGGAAAAGCACAGCTTTTGGCTTTACGGCACTCAACAAATCCATGATTGTTGCTGCATTGGGGCTTCCCATGCCAAAGTCTATCATGGTTATTCCATTTGCAGTTGCACAAGGCATATTGGCATTGGGGTTTACTATGGGAACGTTGAAATAGCTTGCAAAGAATTCGAGATATCCCCTAAAATTGGTCAAAAGGATATGAGTACCAAAATCTTCAAGTTTTTGCCCGGTGTACCTCGGCAACCAGTTCTGAACAATTTCTTCTTTTGTCTTCATACCAACACTATTATTAATATTTTCAACAAGTATATTTCGGCAAAGATACGGCTAATCGATCAATCTAAAAATAGTGTTTTTAAACATACTCAACACGAGATTTGCTCAGTTTTAGATGATTTTTCTATGAATTTCTGCTTAAAATCAATCTATATCGACCATCGAAAACGTTAACGAAACCCTAAAAGATTGAATAAATTTTTAATTTTGCTGCATGAACTCAAATAGCGACAAACCACTTAACTTCCCTAACTACCAGTTTCGCGTTAAACAGGAAAAGGGTAATCGCTATATTTTCGATATAATCCGAAAAAGATTCATTGCACTTACCCCGGAAGAATGGGTACGTCAGCATTTAATAAATTACCTGGTAAGCGATTTACACACACCATTGGGTTTAATTGGAATTGAGGTGAGCTTTTCATTCAATAACGTAAACCATAGGGCCGATGTTATAGTCTATAATAGAAAGGGCGAACCACTCCTACTTGCAGAGTGCAAGGCGCCTACCGTGGAGATTTCTGATGATGTTATTGATCAGATATGTAGATATAATTATATACTAAATGCTGAATACCTGTTAATAACAAACGGAATAAGGCATTACATTTTACAGTTTACCAAAGATAACAGATGGATAACACTAAATAATTTCCCTGAAATTACTGACAAAATATGAGCAACAATATGACCGCCCTTGAAAAACATTTTGATAAATTTCGCAAGAACATTGTAGGTATCGATGCTACCTACAAAACCATCTACGGTAAGCAAAAGCTAATTTATGCCGATTGGATAGCCAGCGGCAGGCTATACCGGCCCATTGAGGATAAAATGCTTAGCCTTTTTGGTCCAATGGTAGCCAACACCCATACCGAAAGCAGCTTTACAGGTAAGTTTATGACTGAGGCATACCATTATGCCCTGAAAGAGATCAAACGTCATGTAAACGCAGGTCCCGATGATGTAATTGTTACCTCAGGCTTTGGCATGACCTCATCGGTAAATAAATTCCAAAGAATATTGGGCTTAAAGAACAAGAGTTTTGTTTTCCAAAATCCCAAGGAGAGGCCAGTTGTTTTTGTTACCCACATGGAGCATCACTCAAACCAAACCTCCTGGTACGAAACCATAGCCGAGGTTGTAGTGGTTGAGCCCGACAAAGACCTCTTGGTTTCACCACAAAAACTGCGCGAAACCTTGGAAAGGTATAAGGATAGGCCTATGAAAATTGGTTCGTTCAGTGCATGTAGCAATGTAACCGGAATAAAAACCCCTTACCACGAACTATCCAAGATAATGCACGAAGCAGGAGGCTTATGCTTTGTGGATTTTGCTGCATCGGCGCCATACGTAAAAATTGATATGCATCCCTCCGATCCCTTGGAACGCTTGGATGCCATCTTTTTTTCACCCCATAAATTCCTGGGAGGACCAGGCGCCTCAGGCGTTCTTATCTTTAACTCAAACCTTTACAAAAATCGTGTTCCTGACCAGCCCGGTGGTGGTACAGTTGACTGGACAAACCCCTGGGGTGAGTACAAGTATATCGATGACATTGAGCGACGAGAGGATGGCGGTACACCCGGTTTTCTTCAAGCAATCCGTAGTGCCTTAGCCATAAGGCTAAAAGAACAAATGGGCATTGAAAATATCGAAAAACGCGAAGAGGAACTGGTGCACCTTGCCTTTGAAAGGTTGAAGAATATTAAAGGACTTCACATTTTGGCCGATAATTGCTTAAATCGAATTGGTGCCATATCATTTTATATCGATAATTTACATTACAACCTTATAGTTACTCTACTTAGCGAGCGATATGGAATACAAATGCGAGGTGGTTGTGTTTGTGCTGGTACTTACGGGCATTTTTTGCTAAACGTTAGCAAGGAGCAATCGCACCGTATTACAGATTTAATTAATAAAGGCGATTTATCGGAAAAACCAGGTTGGGTTCGCTGGTCATTACATCCGACCACTACCAACCAGGAGGTTGAATACATAGCCAAAGCGCTTGCCGAGATTGCCGAAAAAGGGAAAGAATGGCAAAACGACTATACGTACTGCAAGCATACTAACGAATTTTGCAACAAGAATCCCGAGGCTGCTGCGCTTTGGAAAAATGTAGAGGAACATTTCAAACTGTAAGTTCCAGGCTTGTTCGAAAAGGAATACAAGTTAAATTTTAAAACACGCATTAACTTTTGGGTAGGCGGGGTTTGGGATTCAGAAACTGAAGCAAAACCTCGTCCTCCCATCCATTTAGGGTTTTGAGCCAATCCTTTTTTACCCCAACCATCTCAAAGCCAAGATTTTCGAACAGGCGTAAGCTAACGGTATTGCTGGCCGAAACGTTAGCATAGAGCTGGTTTAGCTGGAGTACCTCAAATGCATACCGGATTAGGACGCTTAACGCCTCGGTTGCGTAGCCTTTGCGTCTATCCTCGTTTTTGGCTATTAAAACGCCAACCCCTGCCCGCAAATGGTAAGGGTCAAAGTCGAACAAATCGACCAAACCAACGGGGACATTCATAAACGAGTTTTGGTCTTTAGCCTCAATTATCAACCTAAGCTGCTTAGATTCCCAAATATCGAGATGTGAGGTTTCGATATACTTTTTAAGCAGGTACTTAGAGAAAGGTGCTAGCGTATTACTAACCTTCCAAATCTCCATGTTATTCTCCCAGCTATAAAGCAAATCGACATCTTCAGGTTCTGGGGCACGAAGCTTTACAATACTGTTTTCTAAAACATTACCTTCCATTACCTTTTTTCCAGTTTAACCAGAATCGCATTGGGGAATCCCATTGAGTTTACCTTCTCCAGCATTTCGGTAGCCTTTGCTTTCTCGTTAAACGCACCAAAGTAGTAACGGTACAACCCATCGTTTCCAACTTCCTCGGTAACATATAACCCGCGGAAAAAATCAGGGGTTAGGGGTATCTCGCTTGTAGCAACAAGTATGGTAAACACACTCTGCTTAGTAATGAGATTTTTTTGCAACGCAGCCACCAGTCGTTGTAACTCATCTTCGTTAACCAGAACAGCCCTTGATGCACCCATATCAATAATGGTATTAAGGTGCTCAATGGCATCGGCCTTTGACTTGTAAACTCCCATGCACACCAACCGCCGCGACCCAATTACAAACTCACGAAGGTTGATGTTAAACTGTTTCTCTATCTTTTTGGTTAATTCAGGTGATATTGCATCGTCGATAGGTGCAAGCATTATGGTAAAGCTCTGGCTTTGGGGCTTAAGGTGTTCGGGTACATCAACAAACTCAATTTTAAGGTTTTTATTTGGGTTAAACACCCTGATGCTAGCCCTCCGATTTAACTTTCGACCAAATGGATTGTCGGAACCGTCGGGGTTAGTATTAGCAGCAAAGCTAACCAACGAGCCCATGCCCCTCACCACAAATCGTTTTTCATCGATTCCTTTGTTAACCAAATACTCAACAACAGCATTGGCCCGTCGGGCAGAGAGCATGAGATTGTACATAGGCGAACCCTTGCTGTCGGTATGTCCTATAACCTCAATATACAAATCGGGATAATCGGTCATCAACTTGTAAACCTTTTCCAGTTCGAACTGGGCATCGCGTTTGAGCTGGTAACTGTCGAAATCAAAAAGCACATAGTTGAATCGAATAACCTCACCTTTTGTAATAGGCTTGGCATCAAGATTAATATCTAAAAGATACTTTTCCTGATTATAGGTTGAAGGGATGTTGAGCTGCAAAGGATTCATCACATAAAATTGGCTAGTAGCCTCAACGGAGTACCTGCCAGGCTTAATAGTAGTGCTGTAAGTGCCATCGCTCAAGGGTAGCGCCATGGCAACCAAATTGTTTGCTGTATCCTTAACCAAAATGGCTATGCTATCGGATCGGATATCGGCATTATCGGAAAGGTTAACCTTGCCAAAGAGTTCAATCTTTCGTGAGATACTGGGATATATGTTTACCCTGTAAAGCTCATAAAAGGTAGATTGATTTGAAATGGCCATTGGCATAACCCCTGAAAGGGAATCGAGCGGGTAAAAGTAAAACTCATCGTCGGGGGTATTAAACGGGTAGCCGAGATTTATGGGCAGAGACCATGAATTCCCGTTTATTTTTCGGCTGTAAAAGATATCGAAACCGCCCATGCTGTTATGTCCCTGCGAGGCAAAGTAAAGTGTATTCCCATCGGGGCAAACAATGGGTGACTCCTCGTTATATGGTGTATTGATTTGGGGGCCTAAGTTAACCGGATTGCTCCACTTGCCATCGGGCTGTAAATTGGATACATAAATGTCAGTACCGCCATAGCCACCTTTTCGGTTCGAAACAAAATACATTTGCTTACCATCGGCCGAAAGCGATGCAAAGGTTTCCCAATCCTTTGAGTTGATTGGTGGAGGCAGTTTTTTAACGGGTTGCCACTTTTCACCCACTAAGGTTGAGTAGTATAGGTTTCCCGATGTGATTTCATTTACAAAAAGAATCATGTAATCGCCGGTATAGTTCAATGCTGTAGTGTAAAGCTCACCCTCAACCCTTAAATCAAGGGTGATATTTTTGGGTGTGCTCCACTTACCGTCAACCCACCTGGAGTAGTAAACACCGGTATAGAATTTCTCCTTAACGGTAAAAACCATAGTTTTCCTATCGCCCGATATTACCGGGTAATTACAATTCTTGTTTCTATCGGGAAATAAATCGATATGTTCGGTTTTCATGACGATAGGCCTCGATATAAAATTGCGGGCCACTTCGCACGCTTTTATTTGCTGGTTAACAAAGTCGAGGTTGTAAACATCTTTTACGTCAATGTTATCCTTGAATTTTTGGAAAGCCAGCAATGCATCGTCGAACCTAAAGTTCACCATATATGCCTGGCCAAGGTAAAAATAGGTTTGTGTGGGAGCCCCGGTTTCGCGGTAATATCCCTCGCGATATTTAGGATTTACGTTTCTTGAGGCTTTTTCCAGATAAGGTATGGCGTTTTGCTTCAGGCCTGGAATGTTTAAGTAACACATCCCTAACTTGTAAAGTACATTTGCATTTGTTGAATCATTCTGATATAAACTCTGGTAAAGCGGAAGGGCTTCCTTGTAATCCTGTAAGAAGAAGTAATACTCGGCATCGTTAAAGGTTTGTTTAAAATGATCCTGAGCCTTTACATCTATCCCTGTAATGCTAAAAGTAAGTTGCAGTAAGATGAATGCCTTTATAAACTTTTGTTTAATCATACCTAGCGGACAATTGTATTAAACTTTTAAATCAACAAGTAAGCAAATTTAGCATATATTAACCAAATAAACTAATCTTCAAATTAATAGTATAGTAAAGTTACAAAAAAAGGCTGCCAGAAAACGGGCAGCCTTATATTTTAATGTAAAATTAATTTTACACCTCCCAGGTATCGCCGCTATTTAGTAAATCGTCAACCGATTTAATCTTTGCGGTTTTCATCACTTCCAGTACTTGATCGCGAACGTTATCGTCGTATGTGGAATCCTTAACGTTACGAATCACCCCTAAGGCAACGGGGTAATCGGGGTACTCCATGTTGGCAAGCATCATGTGAATACCGGGGTTTGGGTTGTAAGCGTCGTGGACTAGGATATCGTCCATGGTAAAACCGCCTTGACCAATGGTTACCACCTTAAGGCTCAGTCCGCTTAGTACCAAACCTTTATCCCTGTTCTTTCCGAATACCATCTTTTCGCCATGGCGCAGAACAATAACACGATCGTCGCGATGTTCCCTATCGGTAATGTAATCGTAGGCTCCATCGTTAAAAATGACGCAATTCTGGAGTATTTCAACTACCGATGTGCCATCGTGTTTTGCGGCTTCAACCATGATCTCGGAAGTTAACTTAACGTCAACATCGATTGAACGGGCAAAAAACTTACCTTGGGCGCCAATAACCAGTTCACCTGGGCGGAAGGGATGCTCAACGGTTCCAAATGGCGAAGTTTTAGTGATTGCGCCAAGGGGTGAGGTTGGTGAGTATTGTCCCTTGGTTAAGCCGTAAATCTGGTTATTAAAAAGCAAAATATTGATATCGATGTTACGCCTAACGGCATGGATGAAATGATTACCTCCAATTGCAAGGGCATCGCCATCGCCAGTAACCTGCCATACGCTCAGGGTTGGGTTTGCCACCTTAACGCCGGTAGCAATAGCCGATGCACGACCATGAATGCCATGAAACCCAAAGGTGTTAACGTAGTAGGGGAAACGGCTTGAGCAGCCAATACCCGAGACAAAAACGTAGCGTTCAAGGTTATACTTTAGCTGCTTTGATACTTCCGGTAAGGCTTTTTGAACAGCATTAAGAATGGCATGATCGCCACAACCGGGACACCAACGCACTTCCTGATCGCTCTTGAAATCTTGCGGGGTGTAATTCATATATTGTTCTTCCATGGCTATTTACCCTCCAAAATTTGATTAAACTTATCGACCAGTTCCACCACGGTAAATGGCAGACCCTGAACCTTGTTATACTGCAAGTAGTTAAATTGCTGATAGTTCATGCGCAGGTGATTTGCAAACTGCCCCATGTTGAGCTCACAAACCACAAGTTTCTTAAATCGCTTGAAGATATCGCCCGTATTCTTTGGCAAAGGATTAATGTAGTTGAAATGACAGAGCGATACTTTTTTGCCTTTTGCACGCATTTCCTGAACTGCATCGTACAAGTGGCCATAGGTTCCGCCCCAGCCAATAACCAGAAGGTCACCCTCTGCATCGCCTATTACTTGCTGCTCAGGAATGAACTCCTGAACGCGCTGAACTTTAGCAGCACGTATATCGACCATTCGCTGGTGGTTAATAGGATCGTGCGATACTGTACCCTTCAGGAAATCCTTTTCCAAACCCCCTACCCTATGGGCAATACCTTTCTTACCCGGGAAAGCCCAACCACGGGCTAAGCGTTTCTCATCGCGGGCATAGGGCAAATAGCCCTCGGTTCCCTCAGGAACAATTGGTGGTTTAATATCGGGATAATCTTTCATGCTCGGAATGCGCCAAGGTTCAGAACCATTGGCAATGTAACCATCGGTTAAGAGCACAACAGGAGTCATATGCTCCATGGCGATTTTTCCAGCCATAAAGGCGTAATCGAAACAGTTGCTGGGTGTGCTGGCAGCAATAACAACCACAGGGGCCTCGCCATTTCGTCCCCAAAGAACTTGCATTAGGTCGGACTGTTCGGTTTTGGTTGGCAAACCGGTTGAAGGGCCACCTCGCTGAACATCAACAATTACCAAGGGTAATTCGGTCATAACGGCAAGCCCCATCGCTTCAGATTTAAGCGACAAGCCGGGTCCGGAAGTAGTGGTAACCGCAAAGTTTCCGGCGTAGGAAGCACCAATTGCAGTACAAATACCAGCAATCTCGTCCTCGGCTTGAAGGGTTTTAACACCTAAATCTTTGCGTTTGGCAAGTTCAATGAGAATTTCGGTAGCAGGGGTAATGGGATAGGAACCACAAAACAAAGGCAGTCCTGCCTTTTCGGCGGCTGCTATGAGCCCCCATGCAGTTGCGGTATTACCATTGATGTTGCGGTATTTGCCTTTAGGTAGGGTTGATGCCTGCTTCACCTTGTAGGTGCTGGCAATGGCTTGAATATTTGAGGCATAGTTATATCCATCGCGTAAAACTTTCTTGTTTGCCTCAATTACCTCAGGTTTTTTGGCAAATTTCTTTTCAAAAAAATTCTCAGTAAAATTTAAGGGCCTATCGAATATGTAGTAAACCATACCCAAGGCAAACATATTTTTGCTTCGGATAATACTTTTGTTATCTAAACCACTATCCTTGAGGCTTTCCTTGGTAAGGTTTGTAATGGGCGCAAAAATCACCTTGTAATCCTGCAAGTTAAGTTCGGTTACCGCATCAAAGGTTTTATAGCCCGCGCGCTGGTAACCCTTTTCGTTAAACTGGTCGGCATCAACAATTATCATGCCTCCACGTTTAACCCATTTGGCATTGGCTTTAAGGGCTGCAGGGTTCATTGCAACAAGCACATCGCAATAGTCGCCGGGGGTGTTTACTTTTCGGCTACCAAAGTGCACCTGAAACCCAGAAACCCCGCCAATTGTGCCCTGAGGGGCACGAATTTCCGAGGGGTAATCAGGGAAAGTGCTTACATCGTTACCAAAAAGCGCCGATGCATCGGCAAACAGGGTTCCGGTAAGCTGCATACCATCGCCGGAATCACCCGAAAATCGAACAACAACCTCGTCCAGCTCTTGGACACTTTTTTGTTTATCCATAAAGATGCTGTTTTGTTTTATAAAACATCCCAAAAGTAGATACTAATCTAATTTTCAGAATGTTAAATTGGTTACTAATTATTTATTTATGACACAAAATTAGGCTTTTTTATGCACAGCAATCGTTTTAAAACATATTTTACGACATGTTTTTGCTTTTTACCCTACCCCTACCACGCCGTGATAAGAATACCTCATCTGGGGTAACGGTTTAGCATAGCAGTAATCCTATTGAAATGAGGCCCTTCCCAATAAATTTGTCCGCATCTGGAGCATATAAAAAACTTGTTGTAAATCTGATAGGTAGTTTGGGGGACGTACTTTTCAACCTTTGATTTTTCAACCTGCACCACCTCGCCATTGCACAACGAGCATCTGGAAAAGGGGTCAAAGAAATTGGTTAGGTTAAAGTAATCGACCACTTCGGCGAGCTGTAGTTGAGGATTTGTATTCCTAAGGAAGTACCCGTAACGCGCTTTCCCATTACGAAGTATTCCCTTGTCACGCGTGAGTATGATTCTATCACTGGCCTGCGCAATATTAAGTATTTCGTTATCGGTATAGGATTTATCGTAAAGGGTATCGATACCGCAAAAACGCAGGTATGCAGCCAGTCGACCTAAATGGACATCAAGCACAAACCGAGGCGGAACACCAAAATCGGGTCGCAGGGCAATACCCGAAATTGATATTGATGAAAACTTGGGGTAACACGAAACCAAACTACCTTCGGCAGGGCGAAAAGAAAAGTTGACCGGTAAACCATTAACTAAAATGAGAAAAATCTCAACATGCGGGACACCTAACGATTCAATCAAATCCTTCACTGTTGGCGTACCCCAAAAACCAACTCGTTGCTCCTTTTGTTTTTGACTTGCGGGCAAAAAATCGTTCAGATTACCGTAAAACCTAATAGTTATATACTTTTTGAACTCAACGGACACGATTACTGTTTGTATATTGTAAATTTGCAGTAAATTACAAAATGATATGGCAATAATCAAACCTTTAAGGGGCTTCACTCCCAAAATTGGCAAAAACTGCTTTATAGCCGAAACTGCTGTGATTATAGGCGATGTTAAGATTGGCGATGATTGCAGCATATGGTATGGGGCTGTTATTCGTGGTGATGTAAACTCCATTCGCATAGGGAATAGGGTTAACATTCAGGATAATGCGGTGCTTCATACCACCTACCAAAAAACCACCATCAAACTTGGCGATGATGTATCCCTTGGACATGGGGTGATACTCCATGGTGCCGAGGTTGGCAATGGTGCCCTGCTTGGGATGGGTTGTACGGTAATGGACAACGCCAAAATTGGCGAGGGTTCCATTATTGCTGCCAACGCATTGGTTTTGGAAAACACTGTTGTTGAACCGGCATGTGTTTACGCTGGTGTACCTGCACGTTTTGTTAAGAAAGTTGACCCTGAGCTAAGCCGCGAAACCAATGAGCGTATTGCCCGGAATTACCTTTTTTACTCAGGTTGGTATAAAGACGATAACGCAAAGTGATATTAAGGCATTATTTTTGAACCGATTTACCATTAAACAAAATCAAAATCATGAGAAGCAGAATCTGGATTTTAACTATTGCGTTACTGACCACATCGATGTCGGTATCAATGGCTCAGGAAACCAAAATAAACTGGATTGAAATTGATAATGCTTTTGACGTAAACGCTAAAACACCCCGAAAAATTTTCATCGATGTTTACACCGATTGGTGTGGCTGGTGCAAAAAGATGGATGAGAATACCTTTTCCAATCCGGTAATAACCTCGTACCTCACCACAAAATTCCACGCTGTTAAGTTCAACGCTGAGGGCACAAAGGATATTACATATAAAGGTAAGGTTTACAAGAACAAAGGGCAAGGCCAACGAAGCCCACATGAATTTGCCGTTGCCCTACTGCAAGGTCGATTATCATATCCTTCAATAGTTTTTATGGATGAGAATAACAACCTAATAACCTACCTTGCAGGATACCTGACCCCCGAACAGCTTGAGCCAATCATGGCTTACATCGAGAGCGATGCTTACAAAACCCAGAAATGGGAAGATTTCAGAGCCAAATTTGTTAGTAAACTCAATGCAGCAAAGCCCTAACTAATTGCCCTTATAATCTGCTGGGAGTTGGGCTAACAATCCGTACTGGTAAATACTCAGTCGTTTCGAGGCAAGTTGTTGCTTTCCATCCAATATACGCATACTGGTTACCACAGGTATGCGATAGTAAAATCTATCGAGTTTTGCTTTTGCTGCAAAGGACTCCATATCGCTTTTGACCACATCAAAATTTTCAGGGAATTCGGGTTGATCAAACTCAATAAGAATAGGCCTCCCGGAAAGATCGGTAGGTGTTAGCAAACCTTTGCTCTCAGAGAAACGGAAAAGGATTGCACTCTCTCCTTCAGTGCTTGAGGGTATATAGCTATAGGTTTGGGAAAAGGCATGCGTAAACCTTTTTCCAATGAATAGGGCAAGGTACTCATCCTCCAATCGTTGAAGTTCTCTAAGGATCAATTGCAAAGCGTCGCCTGCAAATGGGTGATCGATATCGGGGGTTAGAAAATCGAGCCTTTTCTTTCGAATGCTAAAAATAAAATCGGCAGCCTCCTTGGCCTTTTCCTCAAGGTTGCGTTCAACAGTCATTGATCGCTGAATTGGAACTCTAACATAAACACTATCGCGAAGGGTTCGGCCGTAAAAGGTTGCTGTTTCCTCTGCTATAAAGGGATTAACTGACAAATCCTTAAAAACCACTTCATTACTACTGTTGATATCATGACCATGGGGTATTGTTTTAGAATCGATGGCTTGGTTTACAGGTAAAATTAAGCCATCGGCCGACAATTTCAGGTAATTACCATAGCTCCTCCCCGATGGGTAAACAGCAAAAATTGCTTTGGGGTCGGTTTCGGAACTTGTTTCAATATCAATCCGAGCTATGGCATACTCAACCTTTCCGGTATTACTTACCCCCTCAATACCCAAAAACTTTTTAGCGTATTCGGCATAAGGCCCTGGAATGTAGTCGTTTTGAGTACAGGTAACTCTTACATACACAACGGTACGGGGTAAAGTGTAATAAACCGGAACCTTTTTATTGTCATTGGGCTTGCCAACAGGCTCAATCTGAATAGTTTTACTATTGCAACCTAAAAAGGTAATCGTAACTAAGGCGATGAACAGTTTTTTACTCGTCATTATTGGTAATATGTTGGAATGCTTTACAAATATAGTTCACAATATCGGATGCGCACAAGCTAATTTGTCCAAAATCGTCGGCCGCCAAATCGCCGGCAAGGCCATGAATAAAAACGCCAGTAATGGCAGCATCGGTTGCTGAAAGGCCACGGGCAAGCAACCCGGTAATTATACCGCTAAGCACATCGCCACTACCACCGCTAGCCATGCCCGGATTACCGGTTGAGTTGAAATGAACATTGCCATTGGGTAGCACTACCCGTGTGTAGGCTCCCTTCAAAACTATTATCACCCCATACTTTTGTGCCATTTCCCTAGCAAGTTCAAGCCTTTCCATGCTACTCACTGACTTTCCAAAAAGTCTGTCAAATTCTCCGGGATGTGGAGTTAAAATCGGTGTGGTCTTAGCGTAATTCAGAATATCTATACTCCATGAAAGCAAATTAAGCCCGTCGGCATCAATAACCATGGGTACAGGGCATGTTTTAATTAGCTTCATGAGCATTTGTTCGGTATCGCTGTTCTGAGCAATACCCGGGCCTACGCAAACCGCGCTAAACTTATCCAATGGAGGAAAATCGGTAAGGTACGTTTCACCACTATCAACGCTGGTTAATGCCTCAGGAACGCTTACCTGAGCAATGGCATAGCCTGATTTTGGGATATGCATGGTAACCAAACCAGCACCACTCCTTACAGAGGCTCTAGCGCAAAGACAAGCAGCCCCCATCATTCCTTGCGACCCTGCCAGTATAAGCGCATGGCCAAAAGTTCCCTTATGGGCAAAGGTTGAATGATGAAGAAAATCTGTTTTTAAACTGCTTGCCGTTGTATAGTAATAAGGTGTAGAGGTATTTTCAATTGCTTGAGGATGCAAACCAATGGGGATAACTATCCAATGCTTAACGTAAGATTCGTTCTCGGGCATAAAAAAAGCCAACTTGGGGAACTGCAAGCTTAGGCAGTAATCGGCTTTTATAACCGGATTATGGTTAGGAACCGGATTGGCTTCGCCAAATAGCCCCGATGGAATATCAATGGCAATAACCTTTGCCCCCGACGAATTGATATGCTCTATAAGCTGAGCAGCTAACCCATCGACAGGGCGGCTAAGCCCTGACCCAAAGAGTGCATCGACTATAAGATCATCGCTGTTGATTACCGGGAATTCCGATTCGTGCGCAATTAGATGTAGGTCGCTAGTCAAATCCTTTAGCCGTTGAAGGTTGGTAGAAAAATCCGGTGAGTAAGCTTGGGCTTTTAAATAGAAACAATGGGTATTAAAGCCTGCATTTATGAGCAGACGAGCCAACGCAAGCCCATCGCCTCCATTATTTCCTGGCCCGCAAAAAATCTTAACCCGTCGATTTTTATGATACTTACCACGAAACCAACTAAAAATAGCTGAAGCTGCCCGCTCCATCAAATGGATTGACTCAATTGGCTCGTGTTTTATGGTATAAGCATCAATGCTCTTAATCTGGCTGGTTTTGAATACTTTCATGGTTACAGGCTATAGTGCTAAGTTACTATTTTTTTTTGCTAGTAAACCTATTTATAAATTAAAACCAATAAACCGATTATGCTTTTAATGTTTAGGTAAAATAAGTTTAACAAAAACATTCTACAACACATTTTTGAGGTTTGGAAATAAACCATTAAATATTATTTTTGTCAATCTTGAAAAAATGAAAATAAACCAAAACCATAATTTATGCTTAAAAATCATCCTAAAGGACTACTGGTAGCGTTCTTCTCCAATATGGGTGAACGCTTCGGTTTCTACACCATGATGGCTATTCTGGTGTTATTCTTGCAGGCCAAGTATGGGCTATCGGCCGAAGAAGCCGGCGGATACTACAGCTGGTTTTACTTTGCAATTTATGCGCTAGCCCTTATTGGCGGATTAATAGCCGATGCAACCAACAGGTACAAAACAGTAATACTGCTAGGTATAATCATTATGTTTGGGGGCTACGCTATGATTGCCATGCCTGGTATGAGCCTAACCATGACATTACTTGGACTTTTCATTATTGCTTTTGGGAATGGCTTATTTAAAGGTAACCTACAGGCTGTAGTTGGCCAAATGTACGATAACCCTGAGTACTCAAAGGTTCGCGATACCGGTTTCATGATTTTTTACATGGGTATAAATGTAGGTGCATTCTTTGCCCCCTTTGTGGCTACTGGTATCCGTAACTGGTTTCTTCGCAGCCAAGGCTTTGAGCACGATGCCAGTCTCCCCTCACTTTGCCATGCATTCCTAAACGGTAAGTTGACCGATCCTGAGTCGATAGCTAAATTCGAAAGCCTTGCCAGCAAAGTTTCAAATGCTACCATCTCAGGCACAGAACAGCTAACCGATTTTGCCAATAAATACATTGATGCCTTTTCACGCGGGTATAACTGGGCATTTGGTGTTGCTGCTGGTGCAATGGTAATTTCACTCCTTGTATACATAATTTTCAACAAAAAATTACCTAACAAGGAGAAAAAGGTTAGCACTGCACCTGCTGCAGGCTCACTCTTTACAAAGAAAAACCTTTTGAACATTATTGTACCAATATCGTTAGTAGCTCTTACAGGTTTTATTTTCTGGTTATTAGGTGCTGAGATAGCTCTTGGATTAGCAATAGGTTTATTCTTTGGCTTTGTAGCCATGATGTTCATGATGTCAACTAAGGAAGAGCTTCCAAAGGTTACATCGCTTCTACTCGTATTTGTGGTTGTAATCTTTTTCTGGATGTCGTTCCACCAGAACGGATTAACCCTAACCCTTTTTGCACGTGACTATACAGTAAAAGAGGTAGGCCGTTTTACCAACATCTTCTTCAACATTTGGTCAATGCTTTCGTTCATTGGTACTGTTGCTGGATTGGTGTTGATGTTTGCCCGAAAACAAATTCGTGAGAAGGTAATAGGATTGATTATGTTTCTTGGCTTTGGTTTCCTAACCTACTACCAAGCTATCAAATTTGGGTCTTCCAACCCAATTGCCCCCGAGGTTTTCCAATCGTTTAACCCATTGTTCATTGTAGTGCTTACATTCCCGGTTATGGGTGCATTTGCCTGGATGAACAAGCGTAACATTGAGCCTTCAACCCCCAAGAAAATAGGTATAGGAATGATAATTGCGTCTATTGGCTTTATGGTTGTGCTATTAAGCTCAATTCACCTAATTGCTCCCAAAACCATTGAGGCCCAAGGTTTAACAGAATGGGGCCGGGTTTCGCCTTACTGGCTAATTAGCAGCTACCTGATACTTACCATTGCTGAACTATTCCTAAGCCCAATGGGATTATCGTTTGTATCGAAGGTTGCTCCTCAACGCTTCCAGGGTCTTATGCAGGGCGGTTGGCTGCTTGCTACTGCCATTGGAAACAAACTCCTTTTTGTTGGTAGTTTCTTCTGGGAAAGAATTGAGCTTTGGCAACTCTGGACAATTTTTATTGTTTGCTGTTTACTCTCGGCAATTTTCATTTTCTCCATCATGCGTAGGCTGGAAGAAGCAACCAAGTAATACTAAACACAAAATACTTATAAGTGGGTGCTCTTTGGGGTACCCACTTTTTTATAGGTAATTATTCTTCCAATGCATAGGTATTGAGCGTAACCTAAGGTATATTTTTGCGTTACTGACTTCTGGACTTTACAGCCCCTCATCTTTCCCTTTAAAAAAATAATTTTCAGAAAATGGTGATTATTAAATAAATTGCACTACCTTTGTGAAGAATTGAGAAACGCTTCAACCTAGAAATTTTTGCCGCATCTAGCCGATTCCCGACAAAACTTCAGTTAAGCAAGACCTCAGTTAACAAACAATTTTATTTATCAATCACAATCTAATTTTAGTTTATGAACATTTACGTGTCAGGTCTGAGTTACCGCATTAACGATGACGACCTAAGGCAACTATTCGAAGAGTATGGCCAGATTACCTCGGCCAAAGTAATTACCGACAGAGAAACAGGGCGTTCGAGAGGATTCGGCTTTGTAGAGATGTCCAATGATGATGAGGCCCGCACCGCAATTGAAGAACTTACTGGAGCTGAATACGACGGTAAGGTTATCAGCGTTACGGAAGCTAAACCTAAAACCGATAAACCCCGCAACGGTGGTGGATTCAACCGTGAGCGTCGCGGTGGTGGTGGTTACGGTGAACGTCGTGGCGGTTACAGCCGCGAGGGTCGCGATAGCCGTGGCGGTGGCCGCGGTGGCAGAAGGGATTATTAAGATTCTTTCCGAGTATACTGATAAAAAGGCAGCCAATTGGCTGCCTTTTTTACTTTTCCATGCGTTCAACCTTGGTTGCAAAATAGCGCGTATTCCCACGCCAAGGAACCCTTATATAACGCTTTTTATAATGTATGTTAACCCGTTCACCAGTTAAAGCAACCTGCTCCAACTCCTTTACTATTTCATCGTTGCCACGCTCTACGGAAAAATCAAAAGTTTCAGCAATTGGGCTTGTTCCCCGTAAAGCACCAAACGATTCAAGGCTAAGCTTCGCCTCATAGGTTTTAAAGATTACACCCTTTTGGCTGATGCGTATTATTTTACCTGCCATTACTCCTTCCTCATAGGTTCCCCAGTAAAGAAAGGCAACAGCGGCAACGGTAATAACTACAATGGCTAAAAGTATCCTTCGAACGATTTTCATCATTTTTTTTCTTCAAAATTAACAATTAATGGAATTCAAGTAGCGATTCATGGATACCCTTGTGAATATCGTACCAAAAATCCAGAGCAGCACTACGCTTATCCTGCTCAAAATATTTAATCCACCTGTCAAGTTCAGGGTTATTTACTCCATCTACTTCCTTCTTTTTCTTTAGGAAACTGAAAACAAAATCAATATTCCTTTCGCTTTCCCAGAATATTGAGGCATTTCGGCTATTAATACGACTTGCCGTAAGTATAATAGAACGGTTGAACTTATCCTTCAAACCATAAAGCTGGTCAATAACATCGGGTAAAATATCCTCGGCCCAGGCGCGGTGGAAACGGCACATGCCGAGGTTATCCATAACCAGCTCATTCAGCATGCGTTTAGCATTCTCTCTGCCCAGCTGACGTGGCGGAATAAAATCTTTGCCGTAATACATGTAGTACTTACCCATTATAGCCATTGGCGAGAGCACACCGGGTGTCCAGTACTGGTTTGGAACCATCCAACCCGATCGGGCGAAACCAATATAGATAAACTTATCGAGTACTGCCGTTCCCTTGCGCCGAGCAAGATGGCGGGCAAACTTACGTGCTCCCTCACGCAGGTGGAAAACCCCATTGGGATTAACCATCTGATCCAGTAAGGCAATGCCAATGTTTGCGTTATGCATTGAATCATCTACAACACGGAATCCAATGGGAGAAAAAACCGGCGCTTCGGTTACCCCAAGCTCTTCGGGTGCAACAAGGCCATCGGCCATACAGTCCATTAACCACGAAAGCACACCACCTACCGAGATGGCATCGAACCCAAGCATATCGGCATGGTGATTTAACTTTTCGGCAGCTCGCTGGTCGAAAATACCGCAAAGTGGGCCCATGGTTTGGTAGGGTTCATAGTCTTTCTTGAACTCTCCATGCATTTTTTTACAAACAGCTCCGCACGGTTCACCACATGTACGCTGCTGCTTGGTTTTTATGGTCTCCTCGTTAAACTGCTTGAGGTAATGATTTACAATGAAATCGTTGTGAATTTTAAGGCGTTCCTCCTCGGTCATGTAAATAGTGCGATAGTTGAAGGCCATAATATCGCCCTTCATGGTGGCGTAGTTCACGCCAAAGGTACCGCCGGTTTCGAACTTAGGGTCGAACCGATACTTGGTGGTTGCCTCCATATCCTTTGCTGCTAGGCGCTTTTGGTACCGATCCTCAAACCAACTATCGGCAACAGTTCGATCGCGAAAGTCTTCGTCGATATAAGTACCGCCATAAATGATGGCAACAATGTTATGCTGCTGCACCATTTTTGAGCCAAAGCCACCCCGACCAGCCCAAGTATCAACATAGGTTATCTCATTCTTACGGATAGGAGCGGAAGCAATAGCCCCAAAATCGGTGTATAACGATGCCGGTCCAGTGGCAAGTATTCGGGGTTCGTTCTCATAGCGACTACCAAATTGGTCGAGCGCATACTGCATCATGGAGTAAACTCCACCGCGGCCTTCGGCCCAAATGGTTCGCGGCCTTACAGGTAGGAGTTCCACCTCTATTTCCTCACCATGAATACGGTTTAAGTATAGTATTGATGGAGCAGCAGCTTTGCCTACAATGGAAAACATGTTTATACCAAGGTTATCGAAAACCAAACCAGCTCCTCCCATCGACGATATGTAAAAACCATGCCAGCATGGTGATATGCCATTCACAATCAATCGGTTTGAACCAGGAAAAATTGATCCGGCCAAAAGCCCAACCCCAACATTTAAGCTGTTATGCTTATGCGAAAGGTGAATCCCTAAATCAACAGGTCCAAAAAAATCGCCCACATTGTAGCGGTTTACCTTGTAAAAACCGCTTGCTGCATCTATCATCAGCACCTTGATGGTTGGATTTGATGTGCTCATTTTATAGTAGGGTTATGAATTACAGCACAAAGATACTAAGATGAAAACTTATCTGTTAATAAAATAACAGATTTTAACCCGAATCACGGATATATAATCGCGATACTTGAACTAATAGCTTTTGGGTGGATCGAAAAAAGGTAGATTACGTTAATTAACCATTTTTTAAAGATTAAAAAGGATTAGGGTTGCTACCCTTACCGGCAATAACTATTTTTGTGCCATTAAATTTATACCATGATACTCAACTTCTTCTTCAAGCATAACGCATACAAACATATCTTCTTCGATTTAGACCGAACGCTCTGGGATTTTGAGCAAAACATGCGCGATGCGCTGGTTGATATCTTTGTAACCCATAAACTAGATGTTGCGTTTCCCGATCCCGATACTTTTATTGACTGCTTTAACCGGAACAACCACTACCTTTGGGATAAGTACCTTAAGGGGGAATTAACTAAAGATGTTTTAAGGTACAAGCGTTTTGAGATTACCCTCTCAGAATATGGCATTGAGAGTAAAACCCTGGCCGAAGCCATTGGCGATGAATACTTAACCATTATGCCCCAAAAAACAGCCTTAATTCCGGGCACTCGCGAAACACTCGAATACCTGGCAGGCCGATACAAACTGCATGTCATATCAAATGGTTTTAAGGAGGTTCAACTGCCCAAGCTGCAGAGAAGTAAAATAGACCATTACTTTGAATGGGTGGTAACATCGGAGCACTCGGGGTTTCACAAGCCCGATAAGCGGGCTTTTGGGTATGCTCTATCAAAGGCAAATGCCCGCAAAAGTGAGAGCATAATGGTTGGCGACGACCTGGAAATCGATATCATTGGGGCTAAAAGATTTGGCATGGACCAAATTTACTTCAACCCCAACAAAAACCCTCACCAAACCGCGGTAACCTTTGAGGTGAGGGAACTTACTGAGATTATTAAAATTTTATAGCTCTAAAACGGGATGTTGGTATTGTCGATGCCTTTACCGGGGTTAAAGGTAAAGTCGTCGATGGGATCGTTATTCATTTTTGAGCTAAAAGTAACCGGAGCCGACGATGTGTAGGTAGGAGTAATGGCATTGGGCAAAAGCCCAATGTCGTCGAGGTCGGAGAATTTGGCCATTTCCTTTTGGAACCGAAGTCGAATATCATCTACGGCACCGTTACGGTGCTTGGCCACAATTATCTCGGCTATGCCAAGGGTTGAGTTGCCATTATCGTCAACTTCAAACCCATAGTATTCGGGGCGATGGATGAAAATTACCACGTCGGCATCCTGTTCAATGGCTCCGGATTCCCTGAGGTCAGAGAGCTGCGGACGCTTATTGCCCCCGCGGGTTTCAACCGAACGGTTCAGCTGTGAAAGGGCTATAATGGGAATATCGAGCTCCTTGGCAATAGCTTTAAGCGAACGCGATATGGTGCTGACCTCCTGCTCACGGTTACCCTTTGTATCGGATGGGCCGGTCATCAGCTGGAGGTAGTCAATAATCACTATTCCTATATTGTGTTGTGCCTTAAGCCTACGACACTTAGCCCTAAGCTCAAAGATTGAGAGGGCTGGAGTATCGTCAATGAAAATTTTTGCATCGGCCAGCTGCTTGGTTTTTACGGTAAGCTGAGTCCATTCATCCTGCGAGAGCCTTCCGTTACGAATCTTTTCCGAAGGAATTCCCGACTCGGCAATAATCAAGCGGTTAACCAGCTGTAAGTTCGACATTTCCAGGGAGAAAAAAGCCACCGGCACATCGTACTCCACGGCCATGTTGCGGGCCATGGATAGCACAAATGCGGTTTTACCCATTGAGGGGCGCGCTGCAACAATGATTAGGTCTGATTTTTGCCACCCCGAGGTCAACCTATCCAGATCGGTATAACCCGATGGAACACCACTCAGCCCATCCTCGCGCTTTCCGGCCTCCTCTATCTGCTTAAAGGCTTTAACCACAATATTGCTTATGGGCTGAGTATCGCTTTTGATGTTGCCCTCAGCCACCTTAAAGAGCTCCATCTCCGAGTAGTCGAGCAGCTCATCAACATCAATATCATCCTCAAATGAGCGGCGTTCGATATCGGTGGCCACCCTAATTAGCTCACGCTGGATGTACTTTTGGGCAATGATCTTGGAATGGTATTCCAGGTGAGCCGCCGAACCCACCTTTGAGGTAAGCTCGGTGATGTACGATGCACCCCCAACCTCATCGAGTTTGCCCTGCTTACGGAGCTCCTCGGTAACCGTAAAAATATCGATAGGCTCTAACCTTGTGGATAAGTCCTGTATGGCCTTGAAAATGACCTGATGATTTTCCTTGTAGAAACATTCTGGCTTGAGAATTTCGCTGGCAATGATTACCGCATCCTTTTCAACCATTATGGCCCCAAGCACGGCTTGCTCAATGTCGATAGCCTGTGGTGGAACCTTACCCAGCTCTGAACCAACAGCTTTAACCGGCGTATATGCCTTTTTCGGTTTTGTTCCTCTCTCTCCCGCCATAGTAATCAATTTTGCATAGCAAAGGTAGAATAACAAAATGCTTAATGGAAATTGGCGGGGAAAGTGTTTTTCACATTCCGCAATGGGTTACTAACAAGTTATTAACCGATGGGGCAAACCCACAAATTATCAACGCAATAGTAAAGAAACAGCCATTGGTAGTGTATAACGGAGTTAAATGATCCGGATTAACCGTAACGCTTCTTAAGGATAAGCAACAGGAATGCGCCTATGAATAGAATTGTGTTTGTTACGTAAATAAAGGGATCTAACCTCAACAGGCCGTATATAATCCAGAAAACACCATTCAGCATTCCTATAATGATCCCAGACCAAGCCAAGTCGTGAGTCTTTTTTGTTTTCCACGATATGTAAACCTGTGGGAAGAATAAGCTTGCCGCGGTTATTGAACCGAGCAAGCCAAAAACCTGAGCGATATCAACCATGATCATATAATTATTACCGAAAAAAATAACCAAATGCCCTTGGCCTTATCTTTTTTCAAATATACGCATCAACTAGTAAAAGGGTTCACGAATAAACCTGAAAAGACAATTTATTTCATCATTTAGTTTATGGTTGATAGTAAGTAGGTTTAAATGGTTGTTCTAAGAGATTACTGAAAACTTTTTTAAACAATTATAGTAAAAAATTCCTTTTATTTAGATTTTCAATTTCTTATTATGGATTAGATGTTAATAATTATTTAAATATTTTTCAAGTTAAACTTTATAATATTTAAGGTTTGTAAATATTTTTGTTACTGATAGATCAACATTATTATAGCCTTTACCAGATATAAAAACATCTAAATCACCGCAAACTATTATTTTATATTTGGCTCTACTTAATGCTACATTTACTAATCTTTTACCAGTTTCAAAACGATAAAGTTTGCCAATTTTTTCATCACACGAGTCGACAGTATCAAATATAATTAAATCAAATTCTGAACCTTGAAAAGCATGTATGGTGCCTATTTTTAATAATGATTTGAATCTCTTTGAATAATTTCTTGTATTTACTAATTCTTCTAACAATTTAACTTGACCTCTGTATGGAGTAATTATTCCAATTGAATTATTTAATTTACTTTTCGAATATTTGTCTAATATATCTATAATTATAGAAGCTGAATTTCTATTCAGCCTAGAACCTTTTTTGGTATATTCAGTTTTATTATCTTTTTTTAATTCTTTATAAACGATAATTTTATCTTTGAAAGGGTTAACATGAATAATATCATTATTTTTAAATTTTGGATCTGATTTTAGTTTGCCTTGATAAAAGGGTTTATTAATTAAATTACAAATTAATTCATGAAACCTTCTTTGTATAAGTAACTGCATAAGTGCCTTATGCTCAATAATATCGTTATTTGGATTTATCCCACAAAATTCAAAAACATCACGATGTAGCCATTTCATTGAAACATCAGATTGAGATAAAACAACAGGACCTAACTGCCTAAAATCACCAGCAATAATAATTCTCTTTTTTACTTTTAAACCAAGAGCAATAAAATATGGAATGGAAACCATACTTGCCTCATCTATAATTAAATTATCAAACTCTTTAGTATTCAATTGACTATCAACAAAAAATTTTGAAACTGTAGAAAACACAATTATTGATTTTTCAATTAATCTATTAACCTTATCCTTCAATTCATCTCTTAATTCTTGTTGTAAACTTTTTATTTCAAGATCTTCTCCTTCCTTTGAATTTATAAGTTTTTTATCAATTAAAAGTAATAAATTTCTTATTAGTTTTGTTTCATCATTATCAGGAAATAAACACTCCGTTTCAAGAAGTTTTTTATCTTTTGTATATCCAATTCTTAATATTTCGCCCTGTTTTATGTTAATATTTTGTTTTTGTAATAGATCAATAAGTTTTAAAATTATAGAGTCTACTGCCACATTGGCAATACAAGTAACAAGTGTTTTCTCTCTTTTTTTATAAAAAGTATCTATAATACTTGCAAGTGTATAAGATTTTCCAGTGCCAGGCGGTCCCCATATAATTGATATATCATTATTAATAGAATTTTTATATGCGCTAAATTGAGATTCATCTAATGACTTTATTGCAGGTTTAATTCCATCTATGTTTATCTTTATTTTCTTAGGAGTAATATCTTGATTAATAAATCTTAACATTAATTTATCTATATTGCCATCATTTAGACATAATTCTAACCTCTCTTTTACTTTTTCTATAATCCAAGATGCATCTGCTTGAATAGTAACTCTTCCATATAATTTACATATATCATATTTTAATTTAAAATAGAGAATACAATCTATTTTATCATAATCTAAAACTTTTGAAACAAAAGTATGACTACCTATTCTAATTTTAATTGGAACGCCCTCAACAAATTTAGGCTCTTCATCATCCTCAATATCCAATTTTGCACCAAAGATGTTAGTATTTTCATCTTTTTTAAAAATACGATCATGTACATTATAGATGTTTGTTTGGGCTTCTTTTTTAGATTCTATTATTTCATGTTCAAGAGCAGTAAGCATTTCATCATAAATATTAACTTTTCTTGTAACTCTCTCTTCAATTAAGAAAAAATTAGGATGTTCTTCAAATATTCGCTGAAAATTCCATTTGTATTTACTACCTTCATTAATGAAATAAATACCATAATCGGTTTTAACCTTAGAAAGGTATTGTTTGTTGATATCATTTCCTGAACCAAAAATTAAGTTTGCCCACTGAGCATGTGTTTTAAAGGCATCATCTCCATTTTCTAAATCAATTGGATATCTATAATCATTCATTCTTTGAATCAATTTATTTACACAAAATTCAAATAATGAAAGACTATCATAACCTTTTGGAGATGATAGTATGTATCTTAGTTCATATTTCATTTAAACCACTGTTTATTAATATGATATAATCTGTTTATAACTAATTCAATGTTCTAAAAAAGTATGCTGTAATAAATATGTATCTTTATTTAACAAATCACTATTGTCCGACTAAAATGCAAATATTGGGTCTTACGCCAATAAATGCATGATAATCAGATATTAAAATTCATTACTAAAAAGAGACCTCCCCCCTCAAAACAATAGTTGAAGTTGTCCCT
>JBFMGQ010000002.1:0-220251 GCA_040752515.1 Bacteroidota bacterium
CAGGGACAACTTCAACTATTGTTTTGAGGGGGGAGGTCTCTTTTTAGTAATGAATTTTAATATCTGATTATCATGCATTTATTGGCGCAAGACCCAATATTTGCATTTTAGTCGGACAATAGTGATTGAAAAAGAAAAATTAGAAGCCTTGCTTTCCTCCCAGGTGATTGAAACAGAACTACCTTTGAACGAGCAGATAGATGGAATAATATCCACAACCTCGTATAAGGTTTTTGAACGGACTTTTAGGGTTGATAAGAGCTACCTTGTGGGAATTGTTAAGGATGATAATCTTTTGGGAGGAATAATTGTAATTCAAACCCAAGAGTCAGAGCCTATTGATACACAGTTTTTGAGCAGAATATCATCAATTGTTGCCACTGCTATCGACTTCAGTAAAGTTACTCTGACGTTGAGCCAAAAGGTTGATGAACTCAAAAAACAGCTATCGGAAAAGTATGAATTGCTTTCATACATTAACCATAGCATAAGAACACCATTAAACTCAATTATTGGATTTAGCAGCATGCTCGATTTTACAGAGTTGGATAAATCGTTGCAAAACCAATACCTTAAAATCATTCAAAACCAGAGCAAATGGCTTTTAGACCTTACCAACGAACTTCAGGATTTTATAAGAATTAGCACCGGTTCACTCACCATTATCAAAGCTAAGCAGAATCTTAACGACTTTTTTGATGAGCTCAAAGTTACCGTTAATTCCAAATTGGGATTGCTAGAATATTACAATCTCAAAGTGAATTTTAGTATTCCAGATAATACTGACTTTTTAGAACTTTACATCGACTCGGGTAGATTATTACAGGCGTTAACCATTTATTGTAACCAATTCATTAAATTTGTTCAAACCGGAAGTATTTCAATAGGTTATACCATTGATAACGATAAAATTGAAATATTCATTTGTGAAGAAGAATCGACAATTGATTCAAAAATCAGAAGTTTAGTAGCCGAGGATTTGAATGCCTTGCTTAATGGCAACTATACTCACTCATCGCATTTCAACATATTGTTAGCAAATAAGCTATTATCCTTGCTAGGCGGTGAGGTTGCAATTTCCAACGACGGTAAATTAAAGTTTGAGGTTAAGCTGGGCTTAATTGCCAGTGATGAACAACCATTTACCGATGAAATAAGCGAAGAACAAGCCATTAAAAAAGTTGACTTTAAAAATAACGTAGTTTTAATTGTTGAAGATGAGGAGGTTAACTACTTAATTCTTAATGAACTGCTTACTGCTTGGGGGATTTCGACCATTTGGGCAAGGAATGGTAAAGAAGCGGTAGAGCTGGTGAACTCGCTAAAACAAGGCATCAACCTTATACTCATGGATATCCGAATGCCCGTAATGGATGGTTATGCTGCAACCATGGAAATTAAGCAAATAAATTCTTTAATACCAGTTGTTGCTCAAACTGCTTTTTCTGCGCCACAGGAACGGTTAAAAGCACAAGCAGCAGGCTGCAATGGTTATATCACAAAACCAATTGATCCCGGTATTTTACATCATGTTCTGGAGATGTATTTAACCTAATGCAGGCTAATTATCTATTTTTGCATATCGAAACTAATTTTATCATAGTATGAGCTCAACCATTCAAGATAGGTTAGGCCTGCTCCGAAAGCAAATGAAAAAGGCCAATATTGATGCCTATATTGTTCACCATAGCGATCCTCACCTTAGCGAGTATATTCCCGATTACTGGAAGGAGCGTGAATGGCTTTCGGGTTTCACAGGTTCGGCAGGAACGCTTGTGGTTACCCTAAAAAATGCAGCCCTTTGGACTGATTCAAGGTATTTCATACAGGCCGAAATGCAGCTGAGCAATACGGGCATAGAGCTTTGCCGATTAGGAATGCCCGAAACGCCAGATATTCAATCGTGGCTAGCTCTTTATTTAAAGCCCAACTCTACTGTTGCTTGTAATGGTTTACTCATTTCTTTATCGAATCAAAGGATTTTGAGCGAGAGCTTAAAAGCCAAAAAGTTTAAGGTTAAATTCGATAGTGATTTGGTTGGGAAGGTTTGGGACGATAGACCGCCAATCCCTAAACAGAAAATTTTTATTCATCCAAATGAATATGCTAGGGTTACAGTTCAGGAGAAGCTGGGAAGAATTCGAAAGGAGCTTTTGGTTCGGAATGCCACAGCATATCTGATGTGTGCCCTCGATGAAATATGTTGGACTTTTAACCTTAGGGGTTCCGATATATTGTATAACCCTGTATTCCTTGCCTATGCAATTGTAGAGGATGATAAAGCAACACTGTATATTGATGAAGCCAAGCTAACCGAGCAAGTCCTTCAATTTCTTGCCGATGAGCAGGTATCGGTTAAGCCCTACAATAAGATTTTCGACAGGTTAACAAAGCTTAAAAAGGGCGATAGGTTGGTTTTAGACCCTGCTAAGGTTAATTACACAATCTATTCCAAAATACCTTCCAATTCAAAAATTATTGAGTCAACTGGGTTAGCAACTTTAATTAAGGCACGCAAACAACCTGCTGAGATTGAGGGCATAAACGAAGCCATGGTTCAGGATGGCATTGCCATGGTTGAATTCCTCTACTGGTTGGAAAAAAATGTTTCGTCGGGAACAATTACTGAGATTTCAGTTGCAGCTAAACTTCTGGAGTTACGGAGCCAGCGTAAAAATTTTGTTAGTGAGAGTTTTGGGAGCATTGTTGGCTATGCCGACCATGGAGCAATTGTGCACTACAGTGCAACCCCAGAAACTAATTATACTCTAAAGCCTGAAGGTTTCCTCTTAGTTGATTCCGGAGGACAATACCTTAACGGCACTACCGATATAACCCGCACCATTCACCTTGGCAACCCTACTGCTGAAGAAAAACGCGATTATACTTTAGTCCTACAGGGGATGATTCGCCTTTCGATGGCCAGATTTCCGAAAGGAACTCGTGGTTCACAACTCGATACTTTTGCCCGCATGGCATTGTGGAGTCAAGGTTTGAACTACGGGCATGGAACAGGTCATGGTGTTGGTTACTTTTTGAACGTTCATGAGGGGCCGCAACAAATTAGGCCTGAAAACTATTTACCTATTGAGCCTGGTATGGTTATGTCCAATGAGCCTGGCCTTTACAGGCCCAATTCCTATGGCATAAGAGTTGAAAACCTAATTGTTTGCGTTGACGATGAAACTAACGATTTCGGCTCATTTCTGCGTTTCGATACCCTAACCCTTTGCCCAATTGATACCAAGGCTATTGACCTTGATATGTTAACCGTTCAGGAGCGAGAATGGTTAAACCATTACCATCAGCTGGTTTACTTAAAGTTGTCGCCACACCTGCCAACAGAGCATGAAAAATGGCTAAAGGAAATTACCAAACCCTTATAGGAAATAAAGAAGGCTGTCGGTTTCCGACAGCCTTTTAACTATTCACCAATAATTTTAACCAGAACCCTTTTTCGTCGTTTGCCATCGAACTCGCCGTAAAAGATTTGCTCCCATGGGCCAAAGTCGAGTTTGCCGTTAGTAACGGCAACCACAACCTCACGTCCCATAATGGTTCGTTTCAGGTGAGCATCGGCATTATCCTCAAACCCGTTGTGTTTGTATTGTGAGTAGGGTTTCTCGGGTGCAAGTTTTTCGAGCCATACCTCAAAGTCGTGATGTAAGCCGCTTTCGTCGTCGTTAATGAATACGCTCGATGTGATATGCATGGCATTTACAAGGCATAACCCTTCCTTGATGCCGCTTTCGGCAAGGCATACTTCAACATCGCGGGTAATATTGACAAATTCACGTCGATTGCGTGTTTCAAACCAAAGTTCTTTACGATACGATTTCATAGCTATTTCAGGTTTAGCTCTGCCACTATGGCTTCAATCTTTTTATCGAGTTTTGCCAACGCTGTATCGATGTTATCGTCAGCTTCCATTGTGCCTTTCACGCCTATGTAGAACTTAATTTTAGGCTCAGTTCCTGATGGACGAACCGATATTTTAGTGCCATCGGCAGTAATGAACTGCATAACATCGGATTTAGGCAGGTTTGTGTGCTTTTCCTTGCCGGTGTGAACATCAACAAAAACCTGATTTTGGTAATCGATAATGGAGATTACCCTTGAGCCACCAATGGTTTGGGGTGGTTTGTTGCGGAATGTTTCCATCATCGCTTTAATTTCAGCTAAGCCATCGATTCCCTTTCGGGTTAGCGATATTAGGTGTTCCTTATACAGGCCGTAATTTCTATAAATATCGCTTAGAATATCGTAGAGGGTTTTATTCTGACTTTTAGCCCATGCTGCAATTTCGGCGAACATGGCACAACTAATAACAGCATCTTTATCGCGGACAAAATCGCCATAAAGGTAACCGTAGCTTTCCTCGCCGCCGGCAATAAATTTCTTAACCCCTTCGTATTCACGAATTTTCTCGGCAATATACTTGAAACCGGTGAGCACTTCGTAGCAATCAACTCCAAAGCCATGGGCTATTGAGCTGATAAGGTCGGTGGTAACAATGGTTTTTACAGTAAATTCGTTACCGGTAATGCGGTTGTGCTCGTGCCACTTCATGAGAATGTAGTAAATAAGTATTGATGCCGCCTGGTTACCGTTTAGTAGTATAAACTCTCCGGTTGGTTTCCTGATACCAATTCCAACACGGTCGGCATCGGGGTCGGTGGCCATAGCTATCTCGGCATTTGTTGCAATAGCTTTATCAATTGCCATTTGCATTGTTGCCCGCTCTTCGGGATTAGGCGATGCAACCGTAGGAAAATTACCATCAACAACGCATTGCTCATCAACTGTAATAATGTTTTTAAAACCGAACTTTCGAAGTGCCATGGGCACTATGTTTACGCCAGTTCCGTGAATTGGAGTGTAAACTATCGGCATATCGCTATACTTTTCAATAATATCGGGCGATAGCGATAGTGTTGAAAGTGTATTAAGGTAGATTTCATCAATCTCCTTGCCAATTTTAACGATCAGGTTGTCGTTGCCCTTGAAGCTAACCTGCTCAATACTTGAAATTGCCTTAACTTCATTGATTATCCCCTTGTCGTGGGGTGGAACAATTTGGCCACCATCTTCCCAGTAAACCTTATAGCCGTTGTATTCCTTGGGATTATGCGATGCGGTTACAACAATACCGCATTGGCAATGGAAGGTTCTAATGGCAAAGCTAAGTTCAGGTGTTGGTCTAAGGGCATCGAAAAGGTAAACCTTAATACCATTTGCGCTTAAGACCTGCGAGGCTACATTAGCAAATAGGGTACTATTGTTGCGCGAGTCGTGTGCAATGGCTGCACGTATTTCGGGTAAATGCTTAAAATTTTTTTTCAGGTAGTTGCACAATCCCTGAGTGGCCATGCCTACCGTGTAAATGTTCATTCTATTGGTTCCAACCCCCATTATGCCGCGCAGTCCTCCTGTACCAAACTCCAAATCGCAGTAAAATGATTCTGTAAGTTCCTTGGGGTCTTTCTCTATTAGCTGTGCTACCTTTGCCCTTGTCTCCTCATCAAAGGGTGGGTTAAGCCATTGCTTGGCTTTTTCCATTATTGCCTTGTCAATCATTTTATAATATTTTTATAGGTTAAACCTTAAATATTCCTGTAAACATTTCATCAAACTCTGACGCCAGTGGGAAATTTCCACCTCAAGCAAGTTAGTGATTTTTTGCTTATTCAGCACGCTATACTGTGGTCGAATGGCCTTGGTAGGGTAATCTTTTGTTGTAATTGGGACAATTTTTGTGCTTAGCCCAGCCTGTTTAATGATTTCGTATGCAAAGTCAAACCAGCTGCAAACCCCTTGATTTGAGAAATGAAAAATTTCAGGAACAAATAAAATATCAGGTTTTTGGGCGATTTTAAGAATGGCAACGGCAAGGTCATTGGCAAGTGTAGGAGTTCCTGTTTGGTCAAAGACAACCCTTAACTCCGGGCGTTCACTCCCATACTTTAGCATGGTTTTCATGAAGTTATTTCCGTATGCCGAGTATAACCACGATGTTCTGATTACCATCGTATTCCCAATAGCCATAGCCAATTCTTCGCCTTTAAGCTTACTTTGACCGTAAACCGAAAGGGGATTTACCTTATCGGTTTCCAGGTAAGGTGTATTGCCCTTGCCATCGAAAACATAATCGGTGGAAATGTGTATTAGCTTGATATTCTTTAATTTGCATTGTTCTGCCAGGTTGGCTGGCGCTTGGGCATTGAGTGCATAGGCTTTCTCCCTTTCATCTTCAGCCCTATCGACTGCAGTGTATGCAGCACAGTTAACTACTATACTTGGTGAATACTTCTTAATGGCTGCTGCAACCGATTCTTTACTGCAGATGTCGGTTTCATCAATATCGGTGTAATAAAGATCTAAGGACTCAAAACCTTGCGATTCCTTTTTAATAGCCGTCCCAAGTTGGCCGTTTGCCCCGGTTATAAGAACTCTCATAACGAATTAGTATGTTGAGCCAAATACAAAGTTTAGCTCGGCATCTTTCAATGCCGGGTGGACATTATCCTTGGCCGATACAATGGCTTGTTCAGGCGAAACATGCCAATCGATGTCAATTTCAGGGTCATTGTAGCGAATACCCCTGTCGGCTTCGGGCTTGTAGTACTCATCGCATTTGTAATTCACTATGGCATAATCGCTCAACACTGCAAAACCATGTGCAAACCCTTTTGGTATTAAAAGCTGATACTTGTTCTCATCGGATAGTTCAATGCCGACCCATTGCCCAAAGGTGGGAGAATTCTTGCGGATATCAACGGCAACATCGAATATTCGGCCGCTTACCACCCTTACCAGTTTGGTTTGAGCGTATGGCGATAGCTGGTAATGCAAACCACGTATAACGCCTTTCCTTGAGTATGACTCGTTATCCTGAACAAAATCGGTAACAATTCCTAATTTTTTAAGGGTATCGGCATTGTAGCTTTCAAAAAAGTAGCCCCGGTGATCATTGAAAACTTTAGGTTTTAAAATAAGCACATCGGGAATACTGGTGGGTTCAAGAGTCATGGTACAATGTTTTTTATATTAAAAGTATGCTTTCTCGTTAGCAATTCTAAAAAGGTATTGTCCATACTGGTTGTTAGCAAGTGCTTGTGCAAGTTTTAGGAGTTGATCCTTTGAAATAAATCCGTTGCGGAAGGCAATTTCTTCAAGGCATGCAATTTTCAAACCCTGTCTATCCTCAATGGTTTGAATAAAATTTGATGCCTGAAGCAGGCTCTCGTGAGTTCCGGTATCGAGCCATGCCATGCCACGTCCCATGATTTTTAGGTTTAACCGGCCCTCGTTTAGGTATAACCTGTTCAGGTCGGTTATTTCAAGTTCACCCCTTTTGGATGGTTTGAGCGATTTTGCCTTTACAACCACGTCGTTGCTGTAAAAGTAAAGACCTGTAACGGCAAAGTTTGATTTTGGATTCTCGGGTTTTTCCTCTAAACTAATTACCTTACCGGTTTCATCGAACTCAGCAACTCCATAACGGTGGGGGTTTTTAACGTAGTATCCGAAAACAATTGCTCCATCATTAAGTTTGGCGCTTTCCTTTAGCAGTTCGCTAAGGTTACCACCATAGAAGATGTTATCGCCAAGTACTAAGCAAACACTATCGTTGCCAATAAAATCTTCACCAATGATAAAGGCTTGAGCTAAACCGTCGGGCGATGGCTGTATGGCATACTTTATATTTAATCCTAGCTGTGAGCCATCGCCAAAAAGATCATGGTAGAGGTGAATATCTTTTGGGGTTGATATTATTAGTATTTCCCTAATTCCGGCCAACATTAACACCGAGAGGGGGTAGTATATCATTGGCTTATCGTAAATGGGGATGATTTGCTTTGAAATGCTTTTAGTGATGGGGTAAAGACGTGTTCCAGTTCCCCCTGCTAAGATTATTCCTTTCATTTGTAATGGTTTTGATTATTTCAGGTTAATTATCCTTTCGCATAAAATACTCCACAAAGTTAAGTGTTGGGCTTGCTTTAACCAAAAAAGTTTACAGCTGTTGTTTAAAATATTCAATTGTTTTTCTCAATCCTGTATCAATATTCACCATGGGTTTCCATGTCGGTAGTATTTTGTTAGCATTTTCCATATCGGGTTTACGTTGCTTTGGATCATCGGGTGGGGCGGGTTTGAAGGTTACTACCGATTTGCTTCCTGTAAACTCTACTATTTTATTAGCCAAATCAATTATTTTATACTCTTCGGGGTTGCCAATGTTCACAGGGCCTGTTACATTATCAGGGGTGTTCATCAACATTATTAGGGCGTCAATAAGGTCGTCAATATACATAAAGCTGCGGGTTTGAGAGCCATCACCATAAATGGTGATATTTTGGTTTGTAAGGGCTTGCACAATAAAGTTTGATATAACCCGGCCATCAGTAAGGCTCATTCTTGGGCCATAGGTATTGAAAATCCGTGCAATCTTAATGGATACATTATTCTGCATGTGATAGTTAACAAAAAGGGTTTCGGCGCATCTTTTTCCCTCATCGTAACATGCTCTAGGCCCTATAGGGTTTACATTACCCCAATAGTTTTCAGGCTGAGGATGTATTTCGGGGTCGCCATACACCTCACTGGTTGAAGCCTGTAATATTTTTGCTTTCACACGCTTGGCAAGCCCCAACATGTTTATTGCTCCCATTACCGATGTTTTAATCGTTTTAATAGGGTTTTGCTGATAGTAGATTGGCGATGCCGGACAAGCCAGATTATATATTTCGTCAACCTCGGCATAATAGGGAACCGTAACATCGTGGCGCACAAGTTCAAAGTAGGGATTGTTCAGTAAATGAACAATATTCTGCTTGCTTCCGCTAAAGTAGTTATCGAGGCATATAACTTCATTACCATCGGCAAGCAGGCGCTCGCAAAGGTGAGAGCCAATGAAACCTGCCCCGCCGGTTACCAAAATTCGTTTTCGCATGTTCAAAAGCATTTACTTTACCAAAAGTAAGCTATTTCGGCCAAATTTGATATTAATCACCCAAACTTGTTGATATACATTTGAAAATAATTGGGTAAATTTGATATTGTTTTGGAAAGTTATGTATTTTTGCAAGTTGAATTTTACCTACAAATAATGTCTAACAAATTAACAATCTGAGAGTTAATGACAATGAAAGACGAAATGGCCAAAGAGGCCTTAAAAAATCAAGATGCAGGGATTCCCGATTTTGATTGGACATCTTACGCCGACGATCACGCTTACGATCAAAGCCAGCGTAAGGAACTTGAAAAAGTTTACGACCAAACCCTATCAACCGTAGCCGAGAATGAGGTGGTTGAAGGTACCGTTGTTGGCATTACAAAACGTGAAGTTTTTGTTAACATCGGTTACAAATCCGAAGGAGTGATTAGCATCAACGAATTCCGCTACAACCCCGATTTAAAGGTTGGCGATAAGGTTGAGGTTTATGTTGAAAGCTCTGAGGATAAAAAAGGACAACTTGTGCTTTCGCACAAGAAAGCTCGCGTGATGCGTTCGTGGGAGCGCGTTAACGAAGCATTCGATAAGGGCGAAGTTATTAAGGGTTACATCAAGTGCCGCACGAAGGGTGGCATGATTGTGGATGTATTCGGCATTGAGGCATTCCTACCCGGTTCACAGATTGATGTTAAGCCAATTCGCGACTACGACGTGTTTGTTGGCAAGGTTATGGAATTTAAGGTTGTTAAGATCAACCACGAATACAAGAACGTTGTTGTATCGCACAAAGCACTTATCGAAGAAGAACTCGAACAACAGAAAAAAGACATTATTGCTAAGCTCGAAAAAGGTCAGGTTCTTGAAGGAACCGTTAAAAATATTACCAGCTATGGTGTATTCATCGACCTGGGCGGCGTAGACGGACTTATCCACATAACCGACCTATCATGGGGACGTGTTAACCATCCCGAAGAGGTTGTTCAGCTCGATCAGAAGTTGAACGTGGTTATTCTCGATTTCGATGACGACAAGAAACGTATAGCTCTTGGCCTTAAGCAGCTTACCCCACATCCTTGGGATTCGCTCGATCCTAACCTTAAGGTTGGCGACAAGGTTAAGGGTAAAGTAGTTGTTATTGCCGACTATGGCGCATTTGTTGAAATCGCCCCTGGCGTTGAGGGCTTAATCCACGTTTCCGAAATGTCCTGGAGCCAGCACTTGCGTAGCGCTCAGGAATTCCTAAAAGTAGGCGATGAGGTTGAAGCCGTTATCCTCACTCTCGATCGTGAAGAGCGTAAGATGTCGCTTGGCATCAAGCAGCTCAAACCCGATCCTTGGACAAATATCGATGAGAAATACCCTGTTAACTCAAAGCACAAGGCAAAGGTTCGCAACTTTACAACCTTTGGCGTTTTTGTTGAGTTAGAGGAAGGTGTTGATGGTTTAATCCACATCTCCGACTTAAGCTGGACCAAGAAGATTAAACATCCTGCCGAATTCACCAATATTGGCGATGAAATTGAGGTGGTAGTTCTTGAAATAGACAAGGAAAACCGTCGCTTGAGCCTTGGCCACAAGCAGCTCGAAGAAAATCCTTGGGATGTGTTCGAAACCATTTTCACCGTTGATTCTGTTCACGAAGGAACAATCGTTGAAATTTTCGATAAAGGAGCAGTTATTGCCTTACCATACGGTGTTGAAGGGTTTGCTACACCCAAGCACTTGGTTAAGGAAGACGGCTCAACTGCTAAGGTTGACGAGAAATTACCCTTCAAGGTTCTTGAATTCAACAAGAGCGCAAAGCGCATAATAGTTTCGCATAGCCGTACTTTTGAGGATGAGAAGAAGGTTGAAGAGAAGGCAGAAAAAAAATCTAAGGCCTCTTCTGCACAAAAAGTTGTAAAAAAGTTGAATTCTAACATAGAAAAGACTACCTTAGGGGATATTTCTGAGCTGCAAGCTTTGAAATCCGAACTCGAGGCAAATCAGAAAAAATCTGATACCAAGAGCGAAGAGTAGTATTTGAGTTGCGAATGTTTAACCATTTAATCCTGAATGAAGATGGAATTCAAAATTCAGAAATTCGAGAAGTTCACCCAGATAGAGGTGCTTGAGGAAAAACTTGATACCAATATTGCACCCAGCTTAAAGTCTGAGTTGGTTTTAATCTCGGGCAATGGTGAACGAAACATTGTACTCGATCTGAGCAGTTGCCGTTACTGCGATTCTTCAGGGTTAAGTGCTATTCTGGTTGCAAACAGGCTTTGTAAGAATGCCGGTGGCACATTTGTTCTTACTGGCCTTACCGATGCTGTTGAACGTTTAATTACCATTTCGCAACTCGATACAGTGCTTAATATTGCCTACTCAAAGGATGAGGCAGTGCAAATTATTGAGAAAGCCGAAAACGAAGCCAAAAAGTGACGTTTTCAGTTACCATACTAGGTAGTAGTTCTGCATTACCTACATCTAAACGTTTCCCTTCCGCTCATGTGCTCAATGTACATGAGCGGTTGTTTTTAATTGACTGCGGCGAGGGCACCCAGATTCAGCTCCGCAAGTTTAAATTGCCCATGAGTCGTATCAACCATATCTTTCTTACCCATACACATGGCGATCATGTGCTTGGCATTTTCGGACTAATATCAACCTATAATCTTTTGGGCCGAAAAACCGATTTACACGTTTACGGCCTAGCCGATTTTGAGGAAATACTGTTCAAAAACATCGAGTATTTTACGGATCAAATGGCCTTTAAGGTGATTTACCATGTTGTTGATCCCTTTAAGGTTGAACATATTTATACCGATAAGCATGTAGTAGTGTCAACTTTACCCTTACGCCATCGAGTTCCTGCAGTGGGATACCTATTCCGTGAGGCACCTAAGCCACTAAATATTCGGAAAGAGTTAATTGCAAGGTATAACCTTTCGCTCTCCGAAATTGTTGAAATAAAGAATGGTTCGGACTACATTACCCCAAAGGGTGAGGTAATCCCAAACTCGGAATTTACCTATATTGCAAGCCTACCACGTTCATATGCCTATTGTTCCGATACACTTTACAGTGAGCGTTTGGTTGGCTTACTGAAAAATATCGATTTACTATACCACGAGGCCACTTTCCTACACACCGATTTAGGATTAGCAAGGCTTACCGGGCATAGTACCGCTCAACAGGCTGCTACTGTTGCACTCAAAGCAAATGTTGGTAAGCTGATTATTGGGCATTTCTCATCGCGATATACCGACGAAGGTGCATTCTTGAAAGAGGCGCAAGCTATATTCCCTCGAACCGAGATAGTGAACGATGGGCAAAAGTTCACAGTGGAGCAAAAATCTGCTTGTTAGCCAATTATTTAAGCTATTTAATCATAAATAATAAAACCTGCGAGCAAATCGGCCATTAATTTGTTCTATTTTCTTACCTTTGCAATTCAAAGTGTTTGTAATTACCATGCATCAAAAAATTTTGATACTCGATTTCGGGTCACAGTACACCCAATTAATTGCTCGACGAATTAGAGAGTTCAACGTTTACTGCGAGATCCATCCTTTTAATAAAATTCCAAACCTCGACGAATCGGTAAAGGGAGTTATCCTTTCCGGTAGCCCATTTTCTGTAAGGGAAGAGAATGCTCCAATGCCCGATTTGTCGGCAATAAGAGGAAGGTTTCCTTTGCTGGGGATTTGCTATGGCGCACAACTATTATCGCATACAAATGGTGGAGAGGTATTGCCTTCGGCAATAAGGGAGTATGGCCGTGCGACCCTTGAGGTTGTTGACAGCAATTGCCCCTTATTCACAAGCTTGTCAGCAAAATCGCAGGTATGGATGTCGCATGGTGATACAATAGCAAAGATTCCCGAAAACTTTAAGGTTGTTGCCAGCACCGCCGATGTTAAAGTTGGTGCTTTTAGTGTAATTGGTGAGCAAACCTACGGAATACAGTTTCATCCGGAAGTTTACCATAGCGTAGAGGGATCAAAGCTTCTGAAGAATTTTGTAGTTGATATTTGTGGTTGCAATCAGGACTGGACACCCGCTTCGTTTATCGACGAAACCGTTTCAAAGCTCAGGGAACAAATAGGGAACGATAAGGTAGTTCTTGGTCTATCGGGCGGAGTTGACTCATCGGTAGCAGCCATGCTACTGCATAGGGCCATTGGCACAAATCTTACCTGCATATTTGTCGATAACGGATTGCTTCGTAAGAATGAGTTCTCCCAGGTTTTGGAGTCGTATCAAAATTTAGGGCTCAATGTAATAGGCGTTGATGCAAGCCAAAAATTTTATAGTGAGCTCAAAGGGTTTTCCGATCCTGAACAAAAACGTAAAATTATAGGGCGAGTATTCATTGAAGTTTTCGATGATGAGGCCCATAAGATTAAAGATGTAAAGTGGCTTGCGCAGGGAACCATTTATCCAGATGTTATTGAATCGGTTTCAGTTAATGGCCCTTCGGCTACCATAAAGTCGCATCATAATGTAGGTGGATTACCTGAGAAAATGAACCTTAAGGTAGTAGAGCCACTACGTTTACTTTTTAAAGATGAGGTTCGTAAGGTAGGTAAAGAGTTGGGTTTACCGGGAGGTATTCTCAACCGTCATCCTTTCCCGGGCCCAGGTCTTGGGATTAGAATACTTGGTGAGGTTACCCCCGATAAGGTAAAACTTCTTCAAGAGGCCGATAGCATTTATATCCAAGGATTGCGTGAAGCCGGATTGTACGATAAGATTTGGCAGGCAGGAGCCATACTGCTTCCGGTTCAATCGGTGGGCGTTATGGGCGATGAGCGTACCTACGAGTATGTGGTTGCCCTGCGTGCAGTAACATCTACCGATGGTATGACCGCCGATTGGTACCATTTTCCCCATGACTTTTTGGCTCGCATATCAAACGAGATTATCAATAGGGTAAAGGGCATTAATAGAGTGGTTTACGATATTAGTTCCAAACCCCCTGCCACTATTGAGTGGGAGTAAAATTTTATTCATGAGTATGAAAAAAGGTTTATCAGTTTTTCTCTTTGTGTTTGCCCTGGTTTTTTCAGCAGGTGCACAAAACAACTCAAGCTTTAGCGCATACAAGTTTGTTCGTTTTATACAGTATTTGTCAGGAAATTATGTTGATACCATCAACGTAAACGAGCTGGTTGATAATGCTATAGTAGAGATACTTGGGCAACTCGATCCCCATTCCATCTATATTTCTAAGGAGGATGTCCAGGCCATGAACGAACCCCTTGAGGGCAACTTTGAGGGTATTGGGGTGGAGTTCAATATCCTTAACGATACCCTTATGGTAGTAAATCCCATTTCGGGTGGACCATCGGAACGCGTTGGTATAATGGCCGGTGATAGGATTATTGCAATTGATGGGAAACCCATTACCAATATTGGACTTAAAATCCCCGATGTTCATAAACTACTGCGTGGCCCTAAAGGAACCATGGTTGATGTAAAGATTCTCCGCAAGGGCGTTTCGCAACCGCTCGATTTTACCATTATTCGCGATAAAATACCCATTTATAGTATCGATGCATCGTATATGGCTCGCCCGGGTATTGGATATATCAAAATCAACCGTTTTGCCGCTACAACTGAGCAGGAGTTTGTTGAAGCCCTTGAAAAACTTGAAAAGGGAAAAATGACAGACCTCATAATCGATTTAAGGAACAATGGAGGTGGTTTTTTGAATTCGGCTTACGAATTGGCCAGTTACCTGTTTGAACCCGGTAAATTGATAGTTTATACCCAAGGTCGCAATAGTCCACGAACCGATTACTTCTCGCATTTCCGTGGTCGTAAACCTTTCAAGGGACGATTGGTGGTAATCACCGACGAGGGGTCTGCATCGGCAAGTGAAATTCTTGCGGGAGCTATTCAGGACTGGGATCGCGGCATCATTGTTGGACGAAGAACTTTTGGCAAAGGGCTTGTTCAAAACCAGCTTCCCCTGCCCGATGGCTCCATGATTCGGCTTACTGTTGCCAAATACTTTACCCCTACCGGTAGGGCTATTCAGAAACCCTATAAAAAGGGTGATGTGAAGGATTACTATTCCGATTTGGAAAATCGTTACGACAGAGGTGAACTCTTTAGTCAGGATAGCGTGCATTTCCCCGATTCACTTAAATACACTACACTGATTAAAAAGAAAGTGGTATATGGAGGTGGTGGCATTATGCCCGATGTGTTTGTTCCACTCGACACTGCATACTACTCCGATTACTACGGTAAACTCGTTCGGTCGGGTATCATCAACCAATTCGCTATTAGTTGGGTTGATGCCAACCGCGAAATGCTTAAAAAGAAATACTCTAAGTTTGATGTTTACAATAAGTCTTTCGAAGTTTCAGATAAGATATTAGAAGAACTCTACGCCTATGCCGAATCACGGCAAATAGCTCGCGATGAGGCAGGCATTAAAACTTCAACCAATGAGTTGAAGTTACAGCTCAAGGGTTTGTTTGCCCAGTCGCTATTTGGTTCAGGTTTTTACTACCAGGTTACCAATGAACGCAATGAGTCGTTTATTAAAAGCCTTGAGGTACTTAACAATTGGAATCAATATAAGCATTTAGTTCAGTAATTTTACTTTTTTTTAACTTTAAGTGTTTTAATACTTTTCACAGGTCTTTTTTTTGACCAATTAATAATGTTATGGAGATAAATAATGAATTCAGGCAGTTGGGTTTATCCGAAAAAGCCCTTCATGCAATCAAGAAAAAAGGGTTTGAACAACCTTCGCCTATCCAAAAGATAACCATTCCGGTTTTACTTAAAGAGACATGCGATGTAATTGCCCAAGCTCAAACAGGAACCGGAAAAACGGCAGCCTTTGGCTTGCCAATAATCGAATTACTCGAGGATCAACCAAAGGGCATAAAAGCATTGGTACTTGTGCCAACCCGTGAGCTTGCCCTGCAGGTTTGCGATGAGATGATTTCGTTGGCCGATAAGAGAGTGGTTATTGCTGCCGTTTACGGCGGTCAATCGATATCGGAGCAGCAACGCCGTATTAAAAAAGGTGTCGATGTGGTTGTAGGTACACCTGGTCGCATACTTGACCTTATCAATAGGGGAGATCTCGATTTTAGTCAGCTTAAAATATTTGTCCTTGATGAGGCTGATGAAATGTTGAATATGGGCTTTATTGAGGATATTGAAGAGATCATGCGCCACACCCCTAAGGAAAAAAGGGTACTGCTATTCTCAGCCACAATGCCCGACCGAATAGTTAAGTTGGCCAAGAATTACATGAAAGAGCCCAAGCGGCTTGAGGTTGACAAGGCGACACCTACTACCGGTTTAACCGATCAGATTTATTTTGAAGTGCGCGAGGGCGACAAGTTTGACGCCCTTACCCGAATAATTGATATTGAGCCCGAATTTTACGGTTTGGTCTTCTGCCGTACCCGCAACGATGTGGATGTGCTTACAGGGAAGTTGATAGAACGAGGCTATGCAGCAGAAGGGCTTCATGGCGAAATATCGCAGGCACAACGTGAAAAAACCCTGAGCCGGTTCCGTAAAAAGCATATCAATATACTCATTGCCACCGATGTGGCAGCCCGCGGTATCGATATTGTTGATTTAACCCACGTAATCAATTACAGTTTGCCTCAAGACCCTGAATCGTACATTCACCGCATTGGAAGAACAGGTCGTGCGGGAAAGCAGGGAACTGCAATCACATTTGTTTCGCCCGAGGAGTATCGCAAACTAAATTACTTCCAAAAGGCCACCAAGGCAAACATCCGCAAGGAACTATTGCCTACAGCTGAGGATATTGTTGCTGTTAAGCGCGAAAAGATAAAGGAGGAACTTTTTGATATTATTAATCAGGGCAATTACGTTGACTACCTTGGCATGGCCGAGGATTTAATTGAAACCAACAGCCCCGAGGTAGCATTGGCTGCCCTGTTGAAGCTTGCCTTTAAAAGCCAACTCGATGTATCGAGTTACACCGAGATTAGAACTTTCCGTGTCGATACCAAAGGAACCACTCGTCTTTTTATCGGTCTTGGAAAGAACGATGGCATGACACCTAAAAAGATCTCGGAGTTTATCCGTAAAGAAGTGAAGATACCCGATAGAAATATCGACGATATTCTGGTTCGCGATGATTTTTCATTTATTACCGTTCCGTTTACCGATGCCGAGAAAATTCTTGCGGCATTCTCGAACCGAACCCAAGATGGTAAGCCCCTTGTAACCAAAGCAAAACCTAAGAAGTAGAAAGCTTATTCATTATGAGCGAGAAATTTCAAATGGTAGCCAAGACCCTTCAGGGTTTGGAGGAAGTATTAGCTCAAGAGTTAAAGGAAATTGGTGCCGACAATATTGAGGTGGGGTGCCGTTCAGTTACCTTTTACGGGACTAAGGAAACTCTTTACAAATCGAATTTTTGGCTAAGAACGGCTTTACGCATTTTAAAGCCAATACATGTTTTTAACGCCCGAACAATTGATGAGTTCTACGGCAATGCCCGCAAGTTCGACTGGACCTCTGTGATGGATCTGTCGCAGAAATTTGCCGTGGAAAGCGTTGTGAATTCGGAACTGTTTCCTCATTCCAGGTACATTGCATTAAAGCTTAAAGATGCAATAGCCGATCAGTTCCGCGATAGATTTGGCAAACGTCCATTTGTGGATCCCAAGAAACCTCACATTCAGTTTCATGTTCATGTAAACAATGATGTTTGCACCGTATCGCTCGATTCGTCAGGCGAATCGTTGCATAGGCGTGGGTATAGGGTTGCCCAGGATGTAGCGCCTATCAATGAGGTGCTTGCTGCTGGGCTTATCAAGCTATCGGGTTGGGATGGCGATTCCGTATTTATTGACCCCATGTGCGGCTCTGGAACCATTCTGATTGAGGCGGCTCTCATTGCCTACGGCATTGCACCCGGTATTTTCCGTCAACATTTCGGGTTTGAAAACTGGCTCGACTTCGACGATCAACTCCTACAATCCATTTATAACGACGATAGTAGGGAACGCGATTTTGAGTATTTAATCATAGGACGCGATATTTCCAAAAAGGCCATTGCATCGGCTATGGAAAATGTGAAAGAATCGGGCTTACAAAAGAAGATCGACTTAGCCGTAGCCTCCATTTTTGACTATAATCCTCCAAAGGTTGATAGGGGAATTGTAATTACAAATCCACCTTACGGTGAGCGACTAAAAAAAGAGCAGATAGAGGGTTTTTACAAGCAACTTTCGGATGTATTTAAAAATAAGTATCCCGGATACGACGTTTGGCTTATTAGTTCTAACCAGGATGCACTTAAAAGTTTTGGCTTGCGACCCTCAAAAAAGGTGACCCTGCTTAACGGAGCATTAGAGTGTAAATACCAGCGATTCTCAATGTATAAGGGAAGTTTGAAAGCAAAGTAATGTAAAGCCGTATTTCGATACGGCTTTTTTGTTTAAAAATCGTAAGGACTTTCTTGCTTTATTCATTTAAAATTTTATTATATTTGTTTAAATGTTAATTATATAAACATTGCTTGAAAATAGCCCAAACCAGTCGATGAGCGATTTTATTTCAAAATGCTATGCCAAAATGCATAGTGGCGATGTTATTGTAGCTTACAAGGGTGAGATCAACGCAAACATTATTGCCGATACGCTTGGTTTGGTTGAAGCAAAGCTCTCGCACGAAATGGTTGAGAATCTGGTTCGTAAAAAACTTTACAACGTTTTGGTTGAATGCCTTCAAAACCTTTTTCACCACGTAGATAAGGTATCAACCTCCGAGAATGAGCCCAAACTTGGTGCATTTATTCTTTCAAAAACTAAAGATGGATACAGGATAGCAACCGGTAACCTTGTTCGTGCCGATAAAAGTGTAGTTCTTAAAGAAAAAATCGATAAGATTAACTCGCTCTCGAAAGAGGAGTTAAAAGAATTTTATAAATTTGTTCTGAACAATCAGACCTTTTCCGAAAAGGGTGGTGGTGGTTTAGGGCTCATTGATATTGCAAGGAAAACAGGCAATAAGTTGAATTACGATTTTACTCCATATAACGATGAGTATTCTTTTTTTAATCTGAGTGTACTGGTTAGTGAATAATTAAAAACGACAATATTATGGAATTACTAAACATTGAGGGAACGCCAAAAACTCCGACTGTAACAATGAACCCAAATACCGGAGTTATTGAAATAAAAGGTCGCTCTATTCCTGAGAATTCGATAGAATTCTATCGACCTGTTGTGGATTGGCTCGATGAATACACCAAAAATCCTCAGCCCAATACGGTGGTAAACGTGCAGCTTGAGTACTTTAACACTTCATCGTCAAAGTGTATTCTCGATGTATTCAAAAAGCTTGAGGTTCTCAAGAAGAACCAGAAGGATGTGATAATTAATTGGTATTACGAGGAAGATGATGAGGATATGCTTGAGGCCGGGGAGGATTATGAGTCAATTATCAAAGTTCCCTTCAAGATGATTCAAATAGTTGATTAGCATTTATTTATAGCAATAAAGGGCAATTCTTTAGAATTGCCCTTATTTTTTTCATTCTAATATCAGCTGTCCGTTTCGCCTCCTAGGCTCTCAAGCCACTCAAGGAAACGTTTAAGGAGCCTGTAGTAAAGCACCAGGTACATCAAAATGCTCGATATCCATATTACTATTACGTTTACCCAAAGTGTCCCAAAGTAGTTGCCAAAGAATGGTTTTACCGGTGCATAAAAGTGCGCACGCAGGAATTTCGATTCAGGGAATTGATAAATCGGATCGATTTTTTGGATTAACCGGTTGTTGTACTCAATGATACGTTCTACCTCACCAGAATTACGAACAAATTCACTTAAGCTTTCATTGTGGTAGCGGCGCTTCAGCTCAACGTAAAGCTGTTGTCCATCGGGTCGGCTATTTTGGAACGATGTGATATAGTTATCTTTTTCAGCGCTTGCTTTATTGTAAAGCTTAACGTAATGCTTACGGAGCTGCTCAAGGAAATCGTTAAGTTCTTTAAGAATATCAAGGTTAACCTCTTCAGGCGTTAAGAGGGTGTACTTGCTGAATATTAAATGCGATGTCCTTGGTGCGGTCATTTCCTTTACCAGTTCATTTCTAATCAGCTCCAGTGCATCGTGAAGTTCGCCTCTCTTTTCGTTATTTTCAAGGTTACGAATGCAGAAATCAACCTTGTTTTGTATTGATTTAAGCCAGTAGTTCCGCTTGTAATCCGATAAGCTCATGGCTTCGTCGAATTTGTATAGCGGTTTCATGTACTTGTTTTCCTTGAACTGATAAACAGCTAAGGCTTCGTATGCCCAGCGCGATACAATTAGCTCACCGTAAATGGGTATGCTACTTGGCGATGAGATAGTAGGATTCAACTTTTCGTATTTTACAATAATACCGCTAAGTATTAGCTGAGGAATAACTAGGAAAGGGATTAGGATGTAGATGGTAACAACTGTTTTAAAGCTATCCGATATTACTAAACCCATCATGTTTGCTGAGAACCACGTGCTGAAAAGTACCAACCAATACTCAAAGTACATTCCCTTGATTTCCATTATGCTATTGCCAATGAGCACAAACATGAGAGCCTGAAATGCCGAAATACCCAAAAGAATGGTTATCTTCGACATTAGGTAACTCGACCAGCTTAGGTTAAGGAACGCTTCGCGTTTTAGTATCTTTCTATCCTTTATTATTTCCTCGGCGCTAACAGTTAAGCCAACAAAAATACCTACAATAACCGACATGAACAGGTAAACCGGTAAGTTGCTATTTTCCAGGAGTGTGTAGCCAAGCTTATTTGAAACGTCAACGTTGTAGTACTTTATGATGTATGCCAAAAGCAGGGCAAGCAGAGGCGTTTCAAAGATGTTGATAATCATGTATTGGCTATTAGCCAGTTTGCTTAGCACATCGCGTTTTACAAAAATTCGCAGCTGTTTAACCCAATTCGGTATTTTGAAATGTATTTGCGGTAACGATTTGGGTTGTGAGGTGGGTGTTGGATTTTCGGGTGCAAACCGTTTGAAGTACTCGTTCCACTCAAAGGGACTAATTTTCCGCGCTCGTGTGGGATTCCCATACTCATCGAGTACGTTCGATTCAACAATGTTGAAAATTTGTTCAGGGTTTACGGTACCGCATACAGGGCACTCGCTCTCGTTCCAGTTAGCTTGCTGAACCCGTGATTTGAAGTAGATAATGGACTCAATGGGGTCGCCATTGTAAATTAGGTATCCACCAGTATCCAGAATGAGCAACCTATCAAACATCTTGAAAATCTCCGACGAGGGTTGGTGGATAACCACAAACACCAGTTTTCCTTTGAGTGTAAGCTCTTTCAGAAGGTCGAGAATATTTTCGGAATCACGCGAGCTTAGGCCAGAGGTTGGCTCGTCGAGGAAAAGGATTGCGGGTTCCCTTATCAGTTCCAGCGCAATGTTAAGGCGTTTACGTTGCCCGCCGCTTATCTTTTTATTTAGCGGTGAACCCACACGCATATCCTTAATCTCGTAAAGGCCAAGGTTTTGTAAGGTTTGGTTTACAACTGCCTCGAGTTGCTCCTGGGTGTAGTTATCAAAGCATAGGCGAGCGTTGAAGTATAGGTTTTGGTAAACGGTAAGTTCCTCGATAAGCAAATCGTCCTGCGACACAAAACCAATTTGTCCTTCAACTAACTCTTTCTGGCTATGTATATCGATACCATTGATTAGTATTTGTCCGCTTGTTGGTTTTTCGCTACCATTTAAAACATTAAGCAGAGTGGTTTTGCCAGCACCCGATGCTCCCATAATTCCAACTAAATGCCCACTTTCCTGAACAAATGACATGGGGTGCAGGCCAATTTTGCCACTTTTAAACCGGTATTCAATATCAATAGCTTCAAAAACAATTTTTTCCTTTATCTTATCCTGAACAAAGCGGCCAACAATATCACTGAAGTATATGGGTTTGATTTTTGAGTTTCGGATGGAGGAGCCATTGTTCAAAACAAAAATCTTATCCTTTACCAGCAAATGGCCATTCAGGTATAGTTCGTGAAGCCCGTTGTAGCGTAAAAAGAAAATGTTTGCCGACTCAACAAAAAGAATTTTAATGGGTTCATGAAGCCCTTCAGAGTAAAGGTGCCTCATGTCATCGTAAGGGTTTTCGGTTGAATCGTTTATTAAAAGAATATTTGTATGAGGGGAAATGGAATTAAAATCGGAAAGAACAAAATCCTTAAGGTTTTGAAATTCGTTTTCCGGCACATAGAAGGTTTCGGCAACAGTGCTAATAAATGCCATTTCCTGTTCGGTAACATCGCCTTCGTCGGGTTTAACAAATTCAAGCAGCCTAATTAGTACAACAATTTTTTGCTGTTGCTGAAGTTCCTCGTTGATTTGCGAGCAAATCTTAAGTACCCTCACCGAGCTGGATGATGTTCTTTTTTTCGATTTACTTTTCTCGCTCTGTTTTTCCTGGTATAGGCTGTAGAAATAGTCAAAAACTTTTAGGTATTCTTTCACCAAGTCGATATTAAGTTGATTCCTTAAGAACTCCTCTACAACCTTTCGCCTGTCGGCGTAGTCGTTATTTTCCTTTTCGTCTTGTGATACAGGACGGGCAATAATTGCGAAAAGTTGCATGAGAGCTTTTAGAATCGACTCGCTCATGGTTTACAGGTGTTTACTGTTTGTATCCTATTAGTAGCATAACATAGCCCGGAGTAAATTGTGGATTTTTTACATCTACCTGGATTATACAGGTTACAGTTGAAGTAAATCGTAAGTCCCAATAAGGCGAGTAGTTGAAACTCTCGTTGGTAAAAAGCAAATTCTTTTCGGTATCGTATACGGTAAAGACCAGTTTCCCCTTTTTGGCATTGGTGCAAGCCGATATCCTATAAGTATTATCGGCGTAAAAGGTTGTTCTGAACTCAATCCGTTGATCAGGTTTGAGGGCTGCAAAGTATTCCTGCCCGTCGCTAATGTAGTTTGAGGGGAAGTTGATCGCACACGTTTTTTTTAGTTGCTCAATCTGCGAAAATGAGCTCAGGCTTGTAAGTGTAAAGGCTAATATGATTACTATGCGTTGCATATCAAAATGTTTATTCGGTTAACGATGAGCGTATTTGCTCAATTTTCTTGCTGATTATTTTCAGATGGTACTCCGACATTACCACTCGCGATTGGCTTCGAATGGTAATTATCTTGTTTTTTTCGTCAACAAGGGGTTCACGATAGGAGTATGAGTATATTATTCCATCAAACTCGTAAGCCAAATCTATTAGACTATCGAGTAAATTGGCAAACTCTGTCGATTTATAGTAAAAGGGTGTTAATAGCTCGACCAGATTATCCAAAGGATGCTTTTGTTCACCAATCCGGTTAATGATTTCTCTATTGTTGTGTTCTTGAGCAATTTGGGTCATTATGTAAAGGCTTTCGACCCAGCAGCCCGCTACAATTAGGGCGCTAATATCGTAGCGCTCGTTCTTTTTGAGGTATAAATCGGAATTTGCGTAGGTTTCTGATATTATCTTTATCAGGGAATCCTTGTTTTCGATATTATTTTCGATTCTTTCAAAAATCTTTTCGTCGAACGATTCGGTTATTCTTAGCTGCTCGCTAAGTTTTTTTATCACCCCGAGGTATTGAAGCGATTCCTGAGTTTTATCGTAAATGTTTAGGTAACTTAAATCGGTTCCGTATACGCCAAGGTTTATGGCTTGCTTAAACGATGTGGTGTAACGCTGGTAATTCTTTGAGCTGTTAATGCATGCTTCATTGAAAGGGATGTTGTTTTTTTGAATTAGGTTGACCACCTGCCATGGCGAGGGAATTGGGAATATGGCATTTTCTACCTTTACGAGTGTCGAAAGTGTATCGGTTGCCGATTCGGACGTTTCACTATCCTTTTTTGGCGATGACTTGCACGATGCTGCAATAATGCCCAATGCTGCAATGGCAAAAATTAGCTTAGGTAGCTTCAGGTTCATTTTCTCTGGCTCAATCATAAAAACATTAACACTGTTAAGAAAAGTTCAATAAACAAAAATACCATATTTGTTGAAATCTGTGGTTTTTCTCTTAAATTTTTAAACCATAGTTAAATTTTGCCGTCAATTTAAAAAATAAAGTTAACTATTTTAGCTTTAAATTCAATAGCGTCGTACCTAAAATATTATTGACATGAAAAGATTTTTTTTAACTCTTCTGATTCTCTCATCGGTTTTCACGGTTTATGGGCAAAAGGAGCTTACCCTGGAACAGGCTGTATTACGGCAGGGTACCGAGTTTCGGCCTAAAACTTTACTTGGTTTCACCTGGGTGCCGGGTAAAGCCGAGTTTTCATATATTAGTAACGATAGCCTACTTATAGTTAATGCTGATGATTCAAGTAAAAGTAGGAGTATTACTTTGTCGGAAATAAACGATGTTCTCAAGGCCAATAATCTTCAAACCCTAAAAAGAATAACATCGACATGGGTTGATGGTAAGCACATCCGTTTTCAAGCTGGTAACCACTATGTTCTGCTCGATGTTCAGAACATAAGTATTGCTTCAAAATTCCCCGTAATTGAGAATAGCGATAACCATGAGTTTAGCGCTGATGGTAAGTGGATGTCGTACACCCTAAATAACAATCTATTCATTGTAAACAGCGAAGGTGAGACCGTTGCTGTTACCAACGACACGGTTGATGGGATTGTTAACGGCCAAAGCGTTCATCGAAATGAGTTTGGAATAAACAAGGGAACCTTTTGGTCGCCAAGTGGTCGTTACCTGGCATACTATCATATGGACGAGAGTATGGTTACCCAATACCCACTGGTTGACATTACCAAAAGGGTAGGCGAGCTTGTGAAAATCCGATACCCAATGGCAGGAATGCGTAGCCATGAGGTTACTGTCAGGGTTTACGATACTCATACCGGTACCACTGTTGAACTTAAGACTGGCGAACCACGCGAACAGTATTTGACCAATATTGCCTGGAGTAGCGATGAGACATCGATACTGATTGCGGTTTTGAATAGGGAACAAAACCATATGCGGTTAAATCGCTACCAAGTTAGCAATGGCTATTGGGTAACCTCATTGTTTGAGGAAAAGAACGAAAAGTATGTTGAGCCGCTGAACCCGCCGTTATTCATTTCTAACAGTTCATTCCTTTGGCAAAGCCGACGCAATGGCTGGAACCATATCTACCTTTACTCCTCCGATGGTAAACTTGTAAAACAGCTTACCAAGGGTAATTGGGAGGTTACAAGTATCGATGCCATTGATTCCAAAAATGGAATAATTTACTTTACATCTACCAAGGAGAGTCCGTTGGATAGGCACCTGTATTCGGTAAGAATAAAAGATGGAACTATTACTCAATTAACCTCTGGCTCAGGAACTCACCGCTGTGTTGTTAGCCCCGATTGTAAATATTTTGTTGATTTTTACAGCTCTATTACTATCCCTAACCGAGTAGCCTTGTTCACTACTAAGGGTAAACAGGTTAAACAGTTTATTAATGCCCAAAACCCTTACAATGGGTACAAGGTTCCCTTACCTAAGCTAATCTCCCTTAAAGCAAATGATGGAACCACCCTCTACGGTAGGATAATTAAGCCAACTGATTTCGATTCAACTAAAAAGTATCCAGTGGTAATATATGTTTACGGTGGCCCACATTCGCAGCTTGTAACCAATAGCTGGATGGGGGGTGCAAGGCTTTGGGAGTGCTATATGGCCAATAAGGGTTATATCCTTTTTACACTCGACAACCGTGGTACTTCCAATAGGGGTGCTCAGTTTGAGCAGATTATTCATAGGCAGTTAGGAACTACAGAGCTTAGCGATCAACTCGTAGGAGTCGAATACCTAAAATCCTTACCTTACGTCGATTCTACCCGTTTAGGTGTTCACGGATGGAGCTTTGGTGGGTTTATGACCATAACCATGATGCTTAGGGCTTCGGAACAGTTTAAGGTAGGAGTTGCCGGTGGCCCGGTTACCGACTGGAAATACTACGAGGTAATGTATGGTGAACGCTACATGGATACACCCGACGAAAACCCCGATGGGTACAGAATTTCCGATCTCAAAAACTATGTAGCGAACTTAAAAGGCAAGTTGCTTATAATTCACGACGATATGGATAAAACCGTTGTGCCGCAGCACAGCCTTACCTTAATCCATGAATTTGTAAAACATGGCGTTCAGGTCGATTTCTTCATGTATCCCCAGCACGACCATAACGTAATTGGTAAGGATAGGGTTCATTTAATTGATAAGATTATCCGCTACTTTGACGATAATCTCTGATAACTTGGAATATACTCTAAAAAAGGCAGGCTACCCCTGCCTTTTTTATATTTTTGCATAAAATAGATGTGATGAAGATTGATATTTCCTACAAGGAAATTTGGGTGGTGGCTTATCCCATAATTTTAGGGAGTGTTGCTCAAAATATCCTGAACATAACTGATACTGCTTTTCTTGGACGAGTTGGTGAAATTGCTCTTGGTGGTGGTGTTCTGGGTGGATTGCTTTACCATGTAATGCTTATGCTTGGCTGGGGAATGGCTATGGGTGGCCAAATAATTGTGGCAAGGCGAGTGGGTGAGGGTTCAAACGAAGCTGTAGGTCGAGTGGTTGAGCATTTGCTATTTACCCTTGCCGCATTAGCACTAGTGATAATTGCTATTGCTAGTATAGCTTATCCCTCCTTTTTTAGTATGGCTGTTAAGTCAAATCTGGTTAGCGATTCGGCAAGCTCATTTTTTGGAGTCAGACTCTTTGGGTTACCCTTTGCCTTTGTTACATACTCATTCAATGCTTTTCTAATAGGAATAGCCCGAACAAGGGTGATTACTTTAACATCGTTAATCGCTGTAATTGTAAACATCTTCCTTGATTATGGTTTAATCTTTGGCAATTTTGGTTTACCTGCCATGGGAGTAAGGGGAGCTGCCTTGGCATCGGTCATTGCTGAGGTTTCGGGGGCTACATTCTTGCTTTTTTACATTAGTAAAATGAATGTGAGTAGGTATAAACTATTTCACTTTTCAAAATTCTCCAGAAGATTGCTGGGTGCAATCCTCGATATATCCTGGCCGTTGATGCTTCAGTTTTGCCTATCGATATTTGTTTGGTTCCTGTTTTTCCTGATAATTGAAAAGATGGGCGAAACGCCCCTTGCTGTCTCCAATATTGTCCGAAGTATTTACATCATTCTCATGATACCAATATGGGGTTTTGCTTCGGCAACAAATACATTTGTTAGTCAGTACATAGGTAAAGGCAAGTCAGAACAAGTGGTGATGCTGGTTCTAAAAGTTATACTCATAACCCTAATTGCGGTTGTTGCCTTATCGGGCCTGATGCTAATATTTGGGGAGTATGTTGTTAAGGTTTACACCAACGATGAACACATTATATACGCTACTATTCCAGTGATAAGAGTGGTTGCATTAGCTGCATTAACCATGGCATCGGCATTTATTAGTTTTAATGGAGTCTCGGGTACCGGAAGTACTAGGGTTTCGTTTGCTATCGAATTGTTTACGCTAGTAATCTACCTTGGCTGGGCTTACCTTATGGCCATAACCCTTGGTAAATCGCTAAGTTGGGTTTGGACATCGGAAATATTATATGGCGTGCTGGTTACAACCATTTCGTTAATTTACTTGCGAACCGGCCGGTGGAAAAACCGGGTGGTATAGGTTTACCATCCGGGAATAAAGTTGATGCCCCAATTGGCAGCCCTGAAGCCACCCAACTGGTAAGGTATTGCATAGTAGGGCTCTAAAATAAGCATTCCAAATAGATTAATTCTAAGGCTTACTCCTGAGCTAACAAAGGGTGTCCTATCGTTTACCGATGTTGGCTTCCACTTTAGGGATGGGGGATAATCGTTTGTCCAAGCTATGCCGGCATCGGTAAAGAAAGCTAGTTCCGTAAACAATGTTCCCGATTTAATTATGGTCAGGCGCTCAGGTCCAGTAAAAGGAATTCGTATTTCAAAGTTAGCAACGGCTATATGGTTCCCGGTTAGCTGGTCAATGTTTACATTGCCCGATTGGCCGTAATTAATGAACGAATTGCTATCGTACCCTCTAACATACCATGGGTAGCCAATGTAAAGCGGATATAGGATGTTATCGTTTATGGATGAACCGAATCGCCCGTAGTAAAGCGTTCGGAAAGCAAAGCTAAGAGGTTTGCGGAAAATGTATTTACGCATATCGGCTAATGCACCCCAGTAGTTGTATTCCCCAAGAGTTCTTGATACTTGGAATCGCATTCTATGCCCACGCATGGGCGAGGCTATTCCAAAATCGGAATTATCGAACACATAGGCAAAACTCGATTGCTGCAACCAAAATCCTGGAGGTACTTCGCCCTTTTTCCGCTCCGACCCAAAGTAATACCCATCAATGTAATAGTTTGAATAGATATCGGCTCTGTAGTAGTAGCGGGCTATAGATCCGCTTAACTCAAATCTTTGGGTTGATGATAAAGGGAAATATGAGAGCAAACCTGTGGCGGTTTCGAACATTCGAATTTGAATTAGCTGAAAATCTTCTACAATTACCGGTTCACCGTTAATTACCCGATGAAGGGTATCGTAGCCATATTGCCCAAAGGAGTATGGTATATGCGAGGCTGTAACACCCCAGGTTATATATTTTTTTTGCTGGAGGAATGCAACCTGTCCGCCAAAGTCGTATATCTCACCGTTTAGCGATAGGCCGGTGTAAACCATATTTTTCCCCGTGATATCGCTAAAAAGCATTTCAACACCTCCAGCCATTCCGGTTCCGTATGGCGAAGTACTGATTCCCATACCTATGTTCGATATGTAATCGAGCTTAAATTTGGGTTTAAACGGAACCATTTTGAATGAATCGACCATATGTATGGGTAAGCCATTGTCCGCCAAATTTTTATCAACTAAACCTTCGGTTGCCCTATTGGTGGGCGGAAGGATTGAGGCGCTAAAATCAACCTGATAGGGGTTGATTCTGACGGGTTTGAAATCGGTGCTATCGGCAGTGTAAATGGAATACTTGCTTTTGAAAAAATGGGAGTAAACCACTTCATTGTTTTCCCGGGCAACGCTCATGGCCGGCGCCAAAGGTGTCATGCCCGATATGCCGGTAAGTATTCTGGTCATCCTATATACTTCGCCGCTCTCAATGTTTAACTTAAAAAGGTTGCGGTATCCATCGCAATTGGAAAGGAAATAAATGCTTTTATTATCGGCCGAGAACATTGGGTTAACGTTATCAGCTCCTGGCAGAATGTCCAATACGGTTATGGCTTTGGTCTCAATATCGAGCGTTGCAAGGTTATATCCTGTTGTTTTGCTGATTGATGTTTGCGAGGGTTTATCGGTTGAGAAAACAATAGATTTACCGTCGCTCGACCAAGCAGGATGAATATTACACCAGGGGTCACTTGTTAGGCGAATAACTTTTTTGGTGGTTAAGTCGTACTGGTATAAATCGTTAATGCCATTTACCAGCCCCGATACCACAATGCTATTGCCATCGGGCGACCAGGCCGGATAGTTGAACGAGGGGACTCCGGGAATACTGAATTCCTGGACAAGTTTACCATCAAAAACATCAACAATAATCAATTTGCTTTTGCCTTTGCTAAAACCTACAAAGGCAAACATTCGGCTGTCGGGCGACCAGGTGCCAGCCGATTCAATAAAGTTTAGGGCATCAATCTCATTATCATGAACTATACTCGATAGCCTACGGATAATCTTTCCGCTAATGGCATGAGCCAAATAGAGGTCGATTGAGAATAGGTCCTTCTCGGAGTAAAACGCCACGTATCGGCCATCGGGGCTAACCGAGGGTGAAATATTGATCTCCCCTGCATTTCGTTCGAAAAGTATTCGGGTTCCGTTAGGGTCTTCAACTGTGTCGGGCAGTGTTCGCTTAAAGTAGTCGTAATAAACCGATTTCCAAAGGGTGGAAAACGATTGTTCGTTTAAACCAATGTATCTCATTAGCGCAAAGTTGTAACCCCTCTTTGCGGTTTCCTTGAATATTGGATTTATCAAGCTATCGCCAAAGGTTCGTCCCACAAACGACCAAAAAGCATGCCCCCATCGGTAAGGAAAGTATTTGTTGGGGTAGTAGGTCATGTCTTCAAGGGTGGGAAAATTATCGTTTATAACGGCATCGCGCATCCACATGGCTGTTTGGTAATCGTAGGTGCCTAACGATAGGTATTCGGACATCCCTTCAACCATCCAGAGGGGCAGGTTTCGAACTGAGTTGAGCGATGTGGAATCGCCATTGATTAAGGAGTTGTATTGAAAGGCATGAACTAACTCATGCCCCAAAACGTGATTGGTCTGTTGCCATGTTTCCGTAATTGGAAATACTACCCTGTTTTTAAGCGCTTCCGTAACACCACCAGTACCAACACCAACAGTACCAGAAATGGCTGTGGTCTGCTGAAAATCGGCATGATCGTTATATAACAGTATGGGGTTCTTGGTTTTTATGGAATCCCTAAAAATTTGATAGTGTCTATCGTACCACTTTTCAGCTGAAAGCGAAATGACATTGAGCAAGCTATCGTTTTTTAGGTAGTGATATATCTCGAAATTTGGGGTTTGGTAAACATTGAATTTTATGTTTTTGTATATGGGTTTGTTTTTTCCAAAGTATTGGCCAAACAATGCCTGACTGCTAAAAGCAAGCGCCAAAAGAATTAGCCCTGAACAATATCGCTTCATAATGTTCATTGAATTTTATGTGTGATTAACCCTGCAAGGTAAATTTTTTTACAACAAAAATCGCACCTACAACCTTAATTTAACCAAAACTTTTTGGAAAAGTTTGCCGTTTTAACGTAAATTTATGGAAACCAAAACCAGCTAACCATGGAAAACAATCACACAATTTTAGGGATCAAAATTACCGATAGAGTTAAGGAAGCCGGAGAGGTTCAAAGGGTATTAACCCGTTACGGCTGCTCAATTAAAACCCGATTAGGGTTACATGAGGTTTCCGATGACTACTGCAGCTCATCGGGTTTGATATTACTTGAACTCACTGGGCCCATTGATGATCAGGTAAAACTTCACGATGAACTGGTAAAAATTCCAGGGGTAATTACCCGTAAGATGGAATTTTAGGGTAAATAGATAATCACCCATCCTTTTACTATAAAGTTCGGTCGACAAAATGACCGAACTTTTTTATCTCCCCGTCTGCGTGAACATCGTTATCAGCTATTGATTGACGTTAAGTTTTGTAAAATACCCTTTAACAAGACTCCTAAAACTGATCAATGTTTAATAAAATTGTATCTTTGTCAATTAACATAAATTTTTAAGTAATGGTTGAGGGAAACGGGGAGTTAAAACGACCAGTAATTCTTGTTACAAACGACGATGGTTTTAGAGCAGCTGGAATTGAGGCATTAATAGAAATGGTAAAGCCCTTTGGGAGTGTTGTAGTGGTAGCACCGGAGGAAGGTCATTCCGGAATGTCGCATGCCATTACTATCAAAATCCCTTTGAGGTTGAAAAAACATAAACGTGCCGATGATGTGGAGTTTTACTCTGTCAATGGTACCCCTGTCGATTGTGTAAAGCTTGCCATGAACCAACTGTTTACCAATCGTTTACCCGATTTGGTGGTATCGGGTATCAATCATGGTTCAAATTCATCGATTAGTATTATTTACAGTGGTACTATGGCTGCCGCCATTGAAGGTTGCTTATATGGAGTGCCATCAATTGGTTTTTCCATTCTTGATTACGACGAAAAGCCCGATTTTTCTGCCTCCATTGAGTATGGCAGGGTGATTGTTCGAAAAGTACTCGAAAATGGTTTAACACAAGGTTCTTGCCTAAATGTCAATATTCCTGTTTTACCGCTTAAATCCGTAAAGGGTATTAAGGTAACCCGCCAGAATAAAGGTACTTGGCGCGAGGAGTTTGAGAAGCGAACCGATCCGCGGGGCGTTGATTACTACTGGTTAACTGGATATTTCCTAAATGAGGAGCCCAATGCCGCTGACACCGATGAATACTGGCTTAATGAGGGTTATATCACGGTTGTGCCAGTACATGTTGATTTGACCGACTACAAAGAACTTGAACGTATTAAATCGTGGAACTTTGATCAAATAGCAGTTTCGCATGCAGAAAAAAATAAATAAGCAGTGGCATGGATACCTGTTAGGAGCACTGCTGCCGGCTATTTCCTTGGTTATTATGTACTTTGCGTTAGCTAGCGATTTCCGATTTATTGACTTTATAAGGTATCTAAACCTAAGGGGCGATCTGTCAAGGGCATTGTCTCTTTCGGTACTACCTAACCTTGGTCTGTTTTTTGTGTTTATTTGGACTGATAGGCTTAAAGCCGCACAAGGGGTTTTAGGCAGTACCATAATACTTGCTTTAGTTATAGTTTTCATGCGATTTATGTAGTTTTACGATGAAGTATTTTATTGTTGCAGGCGAGGCATCGGGCGATTTGCACGCATCAAACTTGATGAAGGGCATCAAAAAAAACGATCCGGATGCCCAATTCCTTTACTTTGGCGGCGATTTAATGGCTGAGCAGGGCGGGACACTTATTAAGCACTACCGCGATATGGCTTTTATGGGGTTCCTAGAGGTTTTACTTAACCTGCGAACCATTAAAGCAAACATGGAGCTTTGTAAACAAAGCATCGCTAAGTATAAGCCCGATATCGTAATTCTGGTCGACTATCCTGGTTTTAACCTTCGGATTGCCAAATTTGCAAAGCAATCGGGGTTTAAAGTATTTTACTACATTGCACCAAAGGTTTGGGCCTGGAAGGAGTCGCGTGTGGAAAAGCTAAAGCGCTTTGTCGATAAACTTTTTGTTATCTTCCCTTTTGAAATCGAGTACTTTAAGGGTAAAGGGATTGAACCAGTTTACGAGGGCAATCCTTCAATAGATGCCATAGTAAGTAAACTTCCTCATCCAATTCCTTTAAGGGAGTTTTGTGAGAAAAATGGTTTACCGCAAAAACCAGTAATAGCTCTAGTTGCAGGTAGCCGTAAGCAGGAAATTCACTATAATCTGCCGGTGATGTTAAAGGTAACCGAAAGGTTTCCCGAATATCAGTTTGTAATTGCCGGTGCACCTTCGTTGGAATATAGTATTTATGAGCCATACATCAAGGGAACAGAGGTAAGGGTGGTCTTTGGCCAAACCTATGAATTACTATCTTGCTCAACCCTTGCCTTTGTAACATCAGGCACAGCAACGCTGGAGGCTGCTCTCTTAAATGTTCCGCAGGTGGTTTGTTACCGTGGCAATTTCTTCTCGATGCTAATTGCATGGATGGTTATTAAGGTTAAATACATTTCGCTGGTGAACCTAAATATGGGATTTGAAGTGGTTCGGGAGTTAAAACAGTACGATTTAACGCCTGAAATTCTATATAACGAAGCATTAAAATTATTACCCGGTAAACCTGAAAGGGAACGTCAGCTCGAACAATATGCTCAGCTCAGGGCAAAACTTGGTGAAAGGGGAGCATCGGAACGAGTTGGAAAAAGAATGGTAGAATTACTAAAATCAACCTAAATACTTGCTTATGAGAGCAATTCTTTTTTCATTTTTGCTTTTCCTATCGATAGCATCGGTTGCACAAAAGTTAAGCATTAGCATTTTTAACGATACAAACCTTAACACTATACTGGTAACACCCACAAAGGGTAACTACAGCATGGTGCTTGGCGATAGTATGATTACCGTAAAACCCTTACAAATCCTTTACATTAGCCGTCAAGGCGATTCAGTTCTTGTTCGTGATGAGAACCGCAGCTATGGCTCATTCAAAAGGGTAACATTAGTAGGCCAATCCGGTGAAGATGTTTTTCGGTTGAAGCCTATAATCCCTGCAAAGCCTGCACGTTTATACGACGATAACATTACATTCTACGTTGAATTTAATCGGATCATGGCCATTAATGTTATCGACCGTGAAAAATATATTGCTGCGGTTGTTCTTGCCGAGACCGGCCCCGACAAGGAACCTGAACTCTACAAGGCGCAGGCATTGCTTGCCCGAACCTTTACAGTAAGCCATGCCAATAAACACCAGTCGGAAGGGTTTAACCTTTGCGACCAGGAGCATTGTCAGGCCTACAAGGGAAGACCTGAGGCATTCCAGGATGTTTACGACGCTGTTCTTGATGTAAAAGATCTTATTGTGGTCGATTCGACATCAAGGCCAATTAGCGCAGCATTCCATGCTAACTGTGGTGGCCAAACCGCAAACTCTGAGGATGTTTGGATAGAAGCTTTACCATACCTAAGAAGTGTAAGCGACAGGTTTTGCACATCGGCTCCTAATGCCCGTTGGGAAAGAACAATCCCAATTACCGAATGGAAAAAATTTCTCGCACAGCAAGGTGTTGATACCGCTCAATTATCCCGTGAAAATATCAATTTCTATCCAAAGGAAAGGCCTAAATACTATACGGTATTAGGGGTTAATATTCCCACAACAACGGTTCGGAAACATTTTAAGTTAAGGTCTGCATGGTTTTCGGTATCGGCAGGAAAAAATGAGGTGCGTGTTTCAGGTAGAGGTTATGGTCATGGGGTAGGAATGTGCCAGGATGGTGCAATGGCCATGGCTCAAAGGGGTTGGACTTACGATAAAATAATTCAGTATTACTTTAAGGATGTTAATATTATTGATTTATCGAAAGTTAAGCTTGAACCTGTTAAACCCGATTCGGCTGAGGTTAAACCTTTCGATGTGCTTCAGTAAATTTGCCCATAAAACGTAAGCACCTATGAAATCGATTTTTATTAGGGAGTTGCAAAACTTTTTCTCTTCGTTAACCGGATATGTAATTGCAATTCTTTTTCTTGTTCTCACAGGATTGTTTCTTTGGGTTTTACCCGGTAACACCAACATACTCGATTCGGGGTATGCCACATTAGATTCGTTATTTTACATTGCCCCCTGGCTTTTCCTTTTTCTTGTTCCTGCTGCCACCATGCGAATGTTTGCCGATGAGAAAAAATCGGGAACCATTGAGCTAATTCTTACACGCCCTATTTCCGATACTGCAATGGTGCTTGGCAAGTTTTTTGCCTCGGTGGTGCTTGTAGCCATTGTGATCATTCCGGCTTTTATTTTTGTTTACAGCGTGTCGAGCTTAGCTAATCCTACAGGAAATTTGGATTGGGCAGCAACATGGGGTTCGTTTATCGGTTTATTTTTCCTTGCATCGGCTTATGCAGCCCTTGGGCTATTTGCATCGAGCTTAACCGATAATATTATAGTTGCTTTCCTTTCGGCTGTGGCATTATGTTTCTTTTTCTATGATGGCCTTGCCTGGGTGGCCGAACTTCAATCGTTGGAGTGGGCACGATCGGCATTGCTATTCCTTAGTATAAGTGAACACTACGATTCGGTGAGCCGTGGTGTTATCGACTCGCGCGATGTGGCATACTTCTTATCAATATCATTAGTTTTTCTGGGCCTTACCCGTTTAAAACTTCAATCGCGTAAATGGTGAAACCCCAAAAATATTGGCTATGAGTGTTAGTAGAAAGATAAAAATCAACCATATAAAGTCATTTGCCGCCTTGGTCATTATAGTTTTGTTGGCAAATATTGTCTCGTCGATCTTTTACTTTCGCCTCGACCTTACCGAAGATAAAAGGTATACTATCCAACCTGCAACCCGAGAGGTTCTCAAGGGTTTAGACGATATTGTCGTAATCAGATCATATCTTGACGGGGAGTTACCGGTTGCTTTTGTTCGAATGAAAAAAGCTCTTGCCGAAACCTTTAATGAATTCAAGGTGATAGCCGGAAAGAAAATCCGGTATGAGTTCGTTAATCCATACACTGTAACGAGTTCAAAAAAGCAGGAGCAGTTTTTCCGCCAGCTGGCCGATAAAGGACTTATTCCAACCAATGTTCATGTTAAGGACAAGGAAGGTGCAATGATCCAACGTATCATCTTTCCTGGATGTATAATTACATATAAGGGAAAGGAACTGGCAGTCAATCTTTTAAGGAATAACCCAAATTTATCGGGCGAAGAGAATATTAACCTATCCATACAAAATTTTGAGTATGCCTTGATTGATGCCATTGACCGTGTTACAACCGAAACCCGACAGCGCATTGCATTCATTCAAGGACATGGCGAGCTCGATGAGTTTGAAACAGGCGATATTGAGCGTGAGCTATCGCAATACTACGATGTTAGTAGAGTGATAATTAATGGCGATCCCGATGCCTTAAGACCTTACAAAACTATAATAGTAGCCGGGCCTAGCCGGCCCATGCCCGAAGCCGACAAGCTAATAATCGACCAGTTCATTATGCAGGGTGGGCGAGTGCTTTGGTTTGTTGACCCCGTTAGCGTTAGTATCGATAGTTTATCAACCGGTGCATCAACGTTGGCGTATATGAATCAGCATAATCTCGATGATATGCTTTTTCGGTATGGTGTCCGACTGAATCCGCTATTGGTTCAGGACATACAGTGTGCTGTAATTCCAGTTAATGCTGCACTGGTTGGACAGGAGCCCCGTTTTGTTCCCGCGCCTTGGCTTTACTATCCATTGCTTATTCCACCTGCCGACAACCCTGTTACCAAAGGTTTAAACCTTATTCAAGCCAAGTTCATAAGCCCAATCGATACGGTTGGTATGCATGCCGAAGTCAAAAAGCGAATCCTTTTAACCACATCAAAGGAAAGTAAACTGGTTAAGGTGCCTGCATTAATCAATTTAAATCAGGTAAGTAAAGGATTAACCCGCTACGAGTTTCAAAACCCGTCGCTTCCTGTTGCCGTTGAGTTGCAAGGATTTTTCAAGTCAAACTTTCGGAATCGACCTATACATGCAATCCTGCCAAATTATACAATCAATTTTATCGACAAGAGTAAGCTCACAAAGATGATTGTAGTTGCCGATGCCGATATTATCCGTAACGATATACAGCGTCGCCCCAATGGTGCCTACGTTATCCCACTGGGATACGATAGGTTTACCCAGCAAACCTATGGAAATAAGGAGTTAGTGGTGAACATGGTGAAATACCTTTGCGATGATAATGGACTTCTTGATTTACGTTCCAGGGATTTAAAACTCCGTTTGCTGGACCGGAAAAGGACAGTAAGTGAACGATTATACTGGCAGTTGGTTAATATGGTTTTGCCATCGCTCATACTGGTGATTGCCGGAATTATTTGGAGTTTGGTTCGTAGAAAGAAATACACTTTTACCGATGTCAACTAAAAAGATTCTCCTCGTATCCCTTATCGTCGCTGGTGGTGTAGGCATTCTACACCTTCTCCAATGGTATAGGGACTACCGTCAATCGAATTTTTCATTGAAAGGTTCTAGCATCACAGCCATTGAACTGATTAAGGGTACCGATACCCTTAGGCTAACAAATTCCGAGGGCATTTGGTTGATAAATGGCTTTTACCTTGCCGACTCTGCCACCGTTAGCAGTTTTATCGACATTTTACGTAACATAAATGCTGTAGCGCCTGCTACGCTGAAAACTGCTGACGATTTGTTGCTACTGTTTCAGGAAAAGGCTATTAGGGTATGCATTTATAATAAGTCATTAAAAAAGGAATACAGAATAGCATCGGTTGCTGAATTCAACTATAAGCCTGTGGCGCTGACCGTAGGCTCTGAAACTCCATACTATGTTGAATCGCCAATCGCATCTATCGATTTAATTGAATACTTTTCCGTTAACCCCGATAGTTGGCTTGCAAGCAAACTGTTCGTCGAATCACCCGAAGAGATTGCATGTATTAAGGTCGATTTTCCGAATAACAACAAGGGATATACCATTAAGTTTACTGAAAACGATATAGTTTTACTCAGTGTAAATGGTAATCGCTTATCCAATATCAACTTAGCTAACATTAGTAACCTATACTATTCATTTGGCGATCTGAAGCTTCGATATCCCAATAAATCTGAAGTAATTTCTGCAAAACCAGAAAATCTGATTGCTGTGTTGCAGCTACAAATGGCCAACAGAAAAACTTATGAATACAAAATTTTTAGGATTGTTGGTGAAGGTTATACCAACATTTTGGGTCAAAAGCTCGAATACAACCCCAATCGTATCCTAATAAAGTTGGCCGAAAATCACTTTTTGGTTGGCACTTACACGCATTTTCATTACATGCTTTCACCCATTGATGAGTTTGTAAATAATTATGAAAAATAGTGTGGTTTATTAGAGTAAAATTTTGTATTATTGAAATCCTTTTGAGTTTTGAATTGTGTTGATTTTCAACTTTTTTTAAGCAAAAAGGAGTTAACAGATTGACAGTTAAAAGAGAAACTAAAACTTAAATTATAGAGATATGAAATTTGTTGTATCAAGCACCATGCTACTGAGCCACTTAACGGTGGTAAGCAGGGTAATCAGCAGCAAGAACACCCTACCAATTCTCGACAACTTTTTATTCAAGTTGGAAGGAAACGAGCTGGAAATAACAGCATCCGACCTTGAATCGACACTTACAACAAAAATTACGCTCGATAACGTTTTGGGTGATGGCGCTATTGCAATTCCTTTTAAAATCCTTATTGACACCCTAAAGGAATTCTCGGAGCAACCCTTAACCTTCGAAATCGATCCGGGTTCACTTGCCATTGCAATTCACTCTGAAAATGGTCAATTTAACATTGTTGGCCAACCCGCCGATGATTTTCCCAAACCGGCAGAGCTCAATCCTGAAAGTAGTGTTAGCGTTAAGTTGGCTGCCGATGTCATGCTCAACGGCATATCCAAAACCATATTTGCCACCGCCGACGATGAAATGCGCCCGGTGATGAACGGTATCTTTATAGAGCTTACCAGCGAAGGAATGACCTTTGTGGCTTCCGATTCGCATAAGTTAGTTCGCTACCGCCGTAAGGATGTTCAGGTTAATGAGTTTTCTTCATTTATTCTGCCCAAAAAGCCTGCAAACCTTCTAAAATCAATCCTTATAAAGGAAACCGGTTCGGTTAGCGTTGAGTTCGACAACAAGAATGCACGATTTACCATGAGTGGATACACTTTGGTTTGCCGTTTGGTTGAAGGTGAATATCCCAACTATAGTGCTGTAATTCCTGTTGACAATCCTAATCGGATGATTATCGATAGGGTTGATTTCTACAACTCGGTACGTCGTGTTTCAATCTACTCAAATGCCGCAAGTAACCTGGTTAAGTTGGGTTTAACCTCGAACCAGTGCGAGGTTTCAGCACAAGACCTCGATTTTTCAGTTTCGGCATATGAGCGTTTAACCTGCGATTACCAGGGCGATGAAATGGAGATTGGCTTTAAATCAGCTTTCCTGGTTGAAATTTTAGCAAACCTTTCATCAACTGAGGTTGTTCTTTCCATGTCTGATCCTTCGCGAGCAGGGCTCATTTTCCCTCACCAAAACGAAAACCCCGACGAGGACGTATTGATGCTCCTAATGCCAATGATGGTTGGCGCCTAAGAATACTTTACCAACTTCCCCGGCTATGGCTTGGGGAAGTTTTTTTATTAATGAAAGGGTATATAAATGGGATTGAATATTAAAAATCCTCTGGTTGTTTTCGACTTGGAGACCACTGGAATTGATGTAGCTAAGGATAGAATAGTTGAAATTGCCGTGTTAAAGGTGTTCCCCAATGGGAACCGTGAATCGAAGGTGAGGCGTATTAACCCCGAAATGCCTATACCGCCTGAGGCAACTGCCGTCCATGGCATAACCGATGATGATGTAAAAGATGCCCCTACATTTAAGGAGATAGCCAAATCGCTTGCTAACTATATTGAAGGGTGCGATTTTGCCGGTTTCAACTCCAATAAGTTTGATTTACCCCTATTAGCTGAGGAGTTCCTGAGGGCTGGTGTAGATATCGACCTAAAAAAACGTAAGTTCATTGATGTTCAAACCATTTTTCATAAAATGGAAAAAAGAACCCTGGCTGCTGCATACAAGTTTTACCTCGATAAGGACCTGGTAAACGCCCATAGCGCCGAGGCCGATACCCTTGCCACATTTGAAATACTTTGCGCTCAGGTTGAACGCTACCCTGAACTTAAGAACGATGTGGATTTCCTCTCGGAGTTCAGCTCCTTTAACCGTAATGTCGATTTTGCAGGTCGAATTATACTCGATGATAACGGGGTGGAAATATTTAATTTTGGGAAACATAAGGGTAAACCTGTTGTGGAGGTTTTAAAGTCGGAACCCAGCTACTACTCTTGGATGATGAATGGCGATTTCCCCCTTTACACCAAAAAGGTGCTTACATCCATTTACTTAAGGATGAAGCAAAAATAATTAGCACATCGGTATTAACTTACATTAACAAATGCTATATTTACATCCGCTAATTAAAGGGTTTAAATATGGCACTCATTGAAACATTCCGTCGCCAAGGCGACTTTCTTTTTAGAAATCGAAGTTACCTCCCTATTGTCTTGATTTTTGCAGGAATTGGCTACTATGTTTACCTGCATTTGAACGATCAGTATTTTTACAATGCAAGTTACTTCATTGTATGCTTTGTTGTAAGTTTGATTGGTTTAGCAATACGAGTCATTACCATTGGCTATACACCTAAGAATACTTCTGGTCGAAACACAAAGGAGCAGGTAGCCGATACCATCAATACTTCCGGCATGTATTCGCTTGTCAGGCATCCGCTTTACCTGGGAAACTTCTTCATGTGGTTTGGCTTGGCTTTAATTACCCAAAGTGTTTGGTTTGTAGTTTTTTTCATACTGGTTTACTGGCTTTACTACGAACGAATTATGTATGCCGAAGAGTTTTTCCTACGAAATAAATTTGGCTCTGATTACCTGAACTGGGCTGATAGCGTTCCCACCTTTATACCGCGTAGGATTAGGTGGCGTTCGCCCAACCTGCATTTTTCCGTACGCAATGTGGTGAAGCGCGAAAGTATAGGACTTTTTAAGCTGGTATTAATGTTTTTTGTGTTTCAGTATATACACGATGTTATTTCGAATGGCGGTAAATTATTCGAATTAAGTTTCTGGGGGAAAGGTTGGTTCATTGCATTTATTACCACCGGTATAATTTACTTGGTTTTAAGAACCATTCGTAAAAAAACCCGGTTGCTCGAAGTAGATGGCCGTTAAGGCACAATAACCTTTAAGCCCTTATTTACCACACTTATCTTAATCTTGCGGTCCATTATAATGGGTTCACCGTCAAAGTGAACCACATCTTCTCGTTTACGCTTTATAACAACCTTATGGGCTTTGCCGGTTTGGAGAACGGTACTTTTATCAATTGTTCGGGTGAATAGCATTGCACCTATGGCTGGGGCCTGGAGCAGGTTAATGGGCGACATAATGGCAATGTCTAGTAACCCATCCTGAATATTGGCATTAGGAGCTATGTAGGCATTATTTCCGTACTGCGAGGCATTGGCACAGGTTATCAAAAATGCCCTAACTTTCATTTTCTGAGCATCATCAATTTTAACCTTGTATTTCTTGGGCTTATACCTGAAGAAATCCGATAAGGCCACCTTTACATAATTGAAAAAACCACGCCCTTTTTCTTTGGCAAATCGGTAGCCTATATGGGCGTCGAAACCTACGCCGCAGGTGCAGAAGAATGGAAGCCCATTAACAATTCCATAGTCAATGGCTTCAATTTTAAGCTTGTTAATAACCTGAATGGCTTTGGCTGTATCGAGTGGTATTTTAAGGTGCCTGGCAAGGCCATTACCCGATCCAAGCGGAATTATGCCCATTGCACAATCGGAATTAACAATTGCGCTGCCTACTTCATTAACGGTTCCATCGCCACCAACTGCTATAAAATATTTAAATCCCTCGGCAATCTTTTCGCTGATGATCTGCTGGGCATCGCCCTTTTTGCGGGTAAAAAGGATCTCGGGTTCAAATATATCATTATCAACCGTATTATTGATAACGTGCAGTATGCTTTCCTTACCGCGAGTTCCTGAAATGGGATTTACAATAAAAAGAATTTTTTTTCGGGTTGTTCTTGAAATGCTGTCGGCCATGGAACTTTCTATTGAACTTACAAAAGTAAAACCTTTTTTAATAGCATCAAACTATCTGCATTTGATAGGCATTGTTTATTTTTGGGAATAAAATACACCAGCTAATGAAAATCATTTGCATAGGCCGAAACTACAAGGAGCATGCTAAGGAGATGAATGCCGATGTGCCCGAAGTGCCAGTATTCTTCATTAAGCCCGATAACTGCTTGCTTCGCAATAATCAACCTTTCTTTTACCCTGATTTTACAAGCGATTTACAATACGAACTGGAGGTGGTATTGCGTATTAACAGGCTGGGAAGGAGTATAAAGCAAAAATTTGCTTATCGCTACTACGATGCCGTAACACTTGGTATCGATTTTACGGCTCGTGACCTACAACGCGCGTGCAAGGCTAAGGGGTTACCCTGGGAAATTTCCAAGGCTTTTGATTACTCTGCTCCAGTTGGGCCTTTTATCCCAAAGGAGGAACTAGGCGCTTTGGATGATTTAAATTTTAGGCTTGAGATAAACGGTAAGGTTGTTCAGCAAGGTAACACCGCCGATATGATTTTTAGTTACGATGAGCTTATTTCGTATGTTTCGCGCTTCATAACCTTTAGAACCGGAGACCTTATATTTACCGGAACGCCAAGTGGGGTGGGGCCAGTAAAGGTTGGCGATAGGTTACAGGCTTATCTGAACGATAGGTTAATGCTCGATTTCTTTGTTAAGTAGAAGCCCTGTGCATTAAGTGATGTCCCAGTTTCCTTAATTTTAGATAGGTATGGCTGACGTTACTTCAAGTTCCGATTGTAACCTTTTGAAAAAGGTTAGGGGATAGCTTGCAGTTAGCGTGTTCAAAGCGTATTCAATGGTTTGCTCAATACTGCTCGATTGCTTTACAAGTTTTTCTTCTAAAAGGCTAACAACAGCGTAAGCACTATCGTGTGTTGGAAAGCCCTGCGAGATTTCACCTTCGAGCTTGGTGAAAAAGTCCATGGTTTCCCTATAGCGTTGCCGTTGCCTGTCGGAATAGCGATGTAACGATGAGTAAGCATTGGTAAAGCTTGTAAACCTGTTGCGCAGGTTAACCATTACCTTTCGCGGAAGCTGGTCGATACCAATTCCTCGTTTTAGGTAAATCTCGGTATAGCGAAAAACGCCAATATACCCAAGGGCATCAAGGTCATCGGCGGTTGAAACGAGCAATGCCAAGTTGAGCATGTCATCGGGTTTGGTTACTGGCTGCTGTTTTACCGATTTGTCATCGTGTAGTTCAACTGCTTTTAAAATCGACGTTCTTTCGGTTTCGGATAAATCCTTAATGTAACTGATGAACTGCTTGCAAAGTTCGGCGCCTTGTTGCCCGTGCTGTTCATCGAGGGTTATGGTTAAACCTGTATCGTGAAAAAAGCATGCAATTATGGCATTCTCAATAAGCTGTTCCGATATTTCCAGACCGGCTTTGTGGAGTTCAACAAGTAGGCCCCGGCAGTGCAGCCATACCCTAATGTGGTGGTTTAGGTCGTGCGAGGGCAATGAAACATTCATGAATACACTCTCAAGGTGATGGTAAAGGTTCGATAGATATTTGGTTTCAATGCGATGAATCTTTGAGAGCAGTTCTTCCATGGTTAATGGGTTTTATGCAAAGTAAATAAAAAAGCAGGAAAATTTTTCCTGCTTTTAAGAGTTTTTTAGGCTAAAATGTTCTAGGCCATTTCTTTTGATTTGGCAATAATTTCGTAGGCGATATCGAGAATTGTGGTATCGTCAAGGGTTACTATTCCACCATCGGGGCCTGGCTCTAAGTGAAATCCCACTGCACCTCCTTCCTTGTAGTTGGTTCCACCAAAATAATTGCGGACAGTTTCAACATTGATGTTCAACCTGTCCGCAATTATCTGCATGCTACCATCAGGAAGGCTATCCTTAACCCTCCTGAGCTCATTAAATGTGATTAGTTTAGTCATAATTACAGGGTTTTTAAAAATTTTTACACCTTAAATATATGAATTTGCATTCAAATACTAAAATAATTTAACCAATATTTAACGTTAAAAATACATCTTATTCTCTAATTTTTTATACGAGTTTTCTATGCGTAAGTTTTAATAAATAGTTTATAAAAAATCATGCTACAATTTTCAAGAATATGATATTAATAAAATGATTATCAGCTTAATATGTTTGATCAAGTAGCTATATCTTTTATGACCTCTGACTTATTGATATAAGCCAGGAAACTAAATATTTCAACAGAAAAGCGGAGGGGATGACCACTTCCGTTAAAGTGAAAGAAGGGTATCAATTTTCATCAATAACCTTGATATCTTTGCATAAAACATCACAGCCTTTCATGATTAAGATGGTGATTACCGATTTGGATGGCACGCTTTTACGATCCGATCATAAGTTTAACTCGGAGGATTTATCTACACTTTATAGGCTGGGCGATTTGGGGATCATTCGTGTCATTGCAACCGGCCGTTCACCGTTTTCCGCATCAACTGTGATGCCCGAAGATTTTCCAATCGATTACCTATTATTCTCTTCTGGAGCAGGGGTTATGCGTTGGTCAGACAAGTCGATCATCCATGCAAATCAACTTTCACAACAGGTGGTTCAGGATGTAATTAGCTTGCTTGTTGCTATGCAGGCCGATTTCATGGTACATGAGCCCATCCCCCTTAACCACTGCTTTCATTACTACAGTTCTGGTAAGCTAAATTCCGATTTTGAACGCCGCCTTTCCTTGTATAAGGATTACTCTCAACCTCTTATAACTGGCTTGCCCTTTCCGGGGCCTGCATCGCAGGTGTTAGCAGTTTTGCCTTATGATATCGAAAGGTTTAACGCTATTTCATTGAAACTAAGCGGAGTTCAGGTTATTCGCGCCACCTCTCCTCTCGATGGCAAGTCGATATGGCTGGAAATTTTTCCCGAGGGGGTTTCAAAATCGGGTGGCATTAAGTGGTTATGTGATTATTTAGGAGGAATTCAACCTAGCGAACTGATGGCCTTGGGTAACGATTACAACGATGTGGATATGCTTAACCTTGCCGGTTCTGCATTTGTGGTATCCAATGCCCCTGCCGATTTAAAAGAACACTACCAGGTTGTGCCTTTAAACAACGAAGCAGGTTTTTCGCATGCTGTAAATCGGGTTTTTAAAAGTTAATGCTCTATAGTATCTCCTTAACCTCTTTCTTTAAAAAATCAATAGCAAGCGATGTAGGGTTTATTTCAAGCTCTGCGTAGGTCTCCAGAATCTTTTTACTTAAATCAAAACTGCTATCGTTTGGGGCTACCTTCTCACCGCAAATATTAATGAGCTTCACAATGTTTTCCTTGGCATTTTTAACCATTTCCCAAGCCTCGTTGCTAACATAAAGCTGCTGTGAAAGGTTATGTTCCCATTCGGCTCTAATGCTTCCTAGTAGGGCGCTTTGCAAATCGCTTGCCAGCATTCCTTTTTTATTCACTCTAACAATGATTGATTCAGGCGAAATTCGCTCCATTAATAGTATTAAACGTTCGTAGGCCTGGAGCCTAAGGGGGAGGGAAACCTTAATGGTGTTGAACATTAACTCGGCCTTTTGCCTTTGGGTTTCATTCTTTATTAGTATTCGTAGGGCAAGATATCCGGCTAGGAATACCATAAGCGCAGGAATAGTGATTTTTAAAATTTCGGCAAACATATTTTAATGTTTTTGGGCAGTTTAGGTGTATATGAATAACAAATTACTTTAATTTTGGAACTCTAAAATTAGTAAAACAATTTCGAATTCCCTAAAACGTAAAACCATGGAAAAGGTATCAGCCAGAATAGCAGCCCTCGAAGAGTCGCAAACCATTGCTATGTCCAAAAAGTCCCGTGAACTTGCCGCACAGGGTATCGATGTAATTAGCCTTAGCGTAGGCGAACCCGATTTCTATACTCCCGATTTTGTAAAGGAAGCCGCAAAAAAGGCTATTGACCAGAACTACTCATTTTATACACCTGTTGCCGGGTATAAGGATTTACTCGAGGCCATTTGCGGTAAATTGAAGCGAGAGAATAATCTCATATACCAACCCGATCAAATAGTAGTATCAGGTGGTGCTAAACACAGCCTTTCAAATGTATTGATGTGCGTTGTGGATAAGGATGATGAGGTAATTGTCCCTGCTCCATACTGGGTTAGTTACGTTGAGCTGGTAAAGCTTGCCGAAGGTAAAAGTGTTGTAATTGAAACGTCACTTGAAAACGATTTTAAAATCACACCCAAACAGCTTGAGGCTACTATAACTCCAAAGACAAGGGCTTTGCTACTTTGCTCTCCTTCGAACCCAACAGGTAGCGTTTACTCATTTGATGAACTTAAGGCAATCGCTCAAATTATTGAGAAGCATCCAAACATCATTGTTATCTCCGACGAGATTTATGAGCATATCAATTTTGTTGGAAAGCATGAGAGCATTGCTCAGTTTGATACCATTCGCGACAGGGTGGTTATCATTAATGGGGTTTCAAAAGGGTATGCCATGACCGGCTGGCGTATTGGTTTTTCGGCTTCGGCCAAATGGATTGCAAAGGCCTGTGAAAAGCTACAGGGGCAGCAAACATCAGGGGTATGCAGTATAGCCCAACGTGCAGCTATTGCCGCATTTAACTCCGATGGCGAGTATACCCGACAAATGCGTGAGGCTTTTCGTCGCCGCCGCGATTTAATGTATGAGGGATTTTCGTCTATTCCCGGTTTCAAGCTTAATAAACCACAAGGCGCTTTCTATATTTTTCCTGAGATTTCAGAACTGCTTGGCAAGCAGTATAACGGTGAAACCATTAACACTTCCGATGACCTTGCCATGTTCTTTCTGAACCATGCCCATGTTGCTGTTGTTCCGGGTTCGGCTTTTGGGTCGCCCAAGTGCATTAGGCTTTCATATGCCACATCGGACGATAAACTCAAGGAAGCCATTGATCGTATTCGCAAGGCAGTAGCCCTGCTCAAGTAGGAATGTTCTTATTTAACAATAAATAGCATCGAACTACATAGCTAATTCGATGCTTTTTTTTATTTTAGTTTTAGTTTAAAGCATAGACCGATGAAACAATACTTTAAGTTTGCTTTGGTAATATCTTTAATTGGATTACTTATTGGATGTTTATTCCTGTTAAGGTATTACAAAGTATTCCGTGCTGGAAATGTTGCGGTTAGTAGCGAGACCTTAATATACATACCAACTGGTTCAAGTTACAACGATGTAATAAGCATTCTTGAAAAAAGTAAGACAATTAAAAGTATAGAAAGGTTCAAAAGGGTTGCGAGCTATTACGATTACCCAACATCGATTAAACCCGGTTGCTATGCTCTTAGGCCTGGCATGAGCAATAGTTCAATTGTAAAGATGCTTAAATACGGACACCAAAAACCTGTTAAGGTTACCTTTACCGGAATGCGAACATGGCAGCAACTTGCCCAGCGCATAGGGGCTCAAATTGAAGCTGATTCGCTATCGCTTTTACTTCATTTTATGGCCGATACAGTGGCTTTGAATCGCGGTTTCACTCCTGCAACATTTATGGCAATGTTTATTCCCAATACTTACGAGTTTTACTGGAATACCCATGCCTTGGGTTTTATTAACAGAATGCAAAAGGAATATAATCGTTTTTGGAACGATAATCGCATGCAGAAAGCTAGTGCTCTTGGATTAACGCCTGTTGAGGTATCAACTTTAGCCTCAATAGTTGAGGAAGAAACCAATGTTAAATCGGAAATGCCCATAATTGCAGGGGTTTACATTAACCGACTACGCAAGGGGATTCCGTTGCAGGCCGATCCTACAGTTAAATTTGCCGTTGGCGACTTTTCCATTCGGCGGGTGCTAACACGCCATTTAGCTGTTGACTCGCCTTACAATACATATAGGTATAAAGGTTTACCGCCCGGCCCAATACGTATTCCCTCTGCATTTGTTATTGATGCTGTGCTTAATGCCCAAAAGCACAACTATCTTTATTTCTGTGCTTCGCCCGATTTCTCCGGTCGACATCTTTTTGCCAAGACTTTGGCTGAACATAACCGAAATGCAGCAGAGTATCGTAGGGCACTTAATAAAGAAAAAATATACCGTTAAAATAAAAATCATGAAAACCCTACTATTTTCAGCACTTATGGCATTAGCTTTAACCTCGAGCGGCCAAACCGATAGTATTACCAAATTGCCCGAACCCAGTAAGGTGAAAGGGAAAAATATCATGGAAGCATTTGCCAATCGGGCTTCGGTGAGAGAATTTGACACTCAAGAGTTAGACCTCCAGGAAATTGCCGATTTGCTTTGGGCGGCAAATGGAATAAATCGCCCTGCCGAAAGCAAAAGAACCGCTCCAACTGCAATGAACTCTCAGGATATTGATGTTTACCTTGTTAACAGTCAAGGAGCATATCTTTACGATGCAAAGGCTCATGCCCTAGTTCTTGTCAATACGGGCGATTACCGTTCAGTAGTTGCCGGAACTCAAAAGAACTTTGCTAAGGCTCCAGTCTTTCTCGTTATAGTATCGGATATCTCTCGTTTTCGGCGTGCTGACGAAAACCAAAAACTTACTTGGGCCGCCATGGACGCAGCCATAGTTTCACAGAATATCAATCTATACTGTGCCGGTGTAGGGCTTAAAACTCGCCCAAGAGTTTGGATGGATTCTGATAAATTAAAAGATGTTCTAAAGTTAAGCCCTTCACAGCATCTAATGATGAACAATCCGGTAAGCCGTTAATTTGAATTCAAATACTTAGCTTAAACCGTAAAAGTAAAATGCATTGAATTGATATTCAATGCATTTTACTTTTCTTATCTTGTTCATAAATACTAAAACCTCATAGCCTTACGCGTTGAACGGGTGCTCCTTAAACATCAATGCTATTCAAATCCCTAATGATGTAAACATCATAATCGCCCAGGTATTGAAAACCAAATTGCTTGTATAGGTTGATTGCAGCGATGTTACTACGGTGCACTTCCAGTTTTACCTGGTAGCCTTTGGCTTTAACAAAACGCAACGATTCCTGGGTAAGCATTTTGCCAATCCCTTGCCGTTGGTAGTTAGGGTGAATGCCAAAGTGATGTAGATGAATTCTGCGGCCATCAAAGGTCATCCAACTTGTTCCTATTACCTTACCATCGGAGTTTATGGCAACAAGCAATTTTCCTCCCATAGCGATGCTTTGTAGAATGATTTCCAGGTTATCGCCACGAGCCGGATTGCCCAGATTGGTGAGTTGCCAGACCTCGCATAAACCATCGAAATCGGCTGGACGAAAGTCTCGAATGGAAATTTTTTCCATAATTTTTATAGTTTAACAACGTAAAGCTGACCCGATTCGTCTTTGCTTACCTTTATTTTACTTCCTTTCTCAATATAGCCAAACTCTGCAACAGCATCAAACCAGTCGTTGCCTATTTGAATTTTGCCCGAAGGGCGGAGCGTAGTTATAGCAATCCCTTCGGCTCCAACCATATTCTTAATTTTTGTATCTACACCAATAAAGCCATCTTCTTTTGTCAAGTTGCTTTGCAAAGCTAGGTTTGGGAATAGGGGTGAGGTGAGTAGTTTACGGCTAAGGGCTATTCCGCCAATTAGTCCAAGGAATACTGCCAAAACAACAATACCAAAGGGTTTGAGAATGGTTAAAAGGTTAAAGTTTATGGGGTCGCGGAATATCTCATTATCAATCATGGCTAAAGTCAAGCCAGCAACCATTAGGATAATTCCCGATATTCCGGTTACTCCAAACCCGGGTATGGCAAAAATCTCTACCATTAGCAGAATAACACCCACAATAAAAAGGATTATTTCCCAGTGCTCAACAAGCCCTTCGAGGTAAAGTGGGGCAAAGTATAGTATGGCAGCAATTACTGCGGCAGCAAGCGGGAATCCAACTCCTGGTGTTTGAAGTTCAAAGTAAATACCACCAATAATAATCATTATGAGTATGCCCGATACAAATGGATTGGTAAGGAAGCCAATTATACGATCGAGGAGCGAGGGTTGGAATTCTGCTATGCGATACGATTTTACCCCGGCCAGTTCCATAACCTCACTTACGCTCTCGGCTTTTCCTTCGCAGTAACCATGCTTAATGGCTTCGTCAGCGGTAAATGTAAGCACCTTGCCGGAATCGATAATACCTTCAATGTATATTGAAGGATCAACCATGGCTTCGGCTATTCGTGGGTCGCGTCGCCATTTTAAAATGGTATCGTTACCTGATACTATTGTATCGTAACCCTTCGCCTCTGCGGTGGCACGCATGGTGCTTCGCATGAACGATTGAAACTTATCGGGCACTACATTGCCCGATTGGTCCACAACCGTCGCAGCGCCAATGCTGCCCCCTTTACGCATGTATATGCTGTCGCAGGCTATTGATATTAATGCTCCTGCCGATGCTGCTTGGTTATCGATAAACACCCATACCGGTATGCTGCTGTTAAGGATTTTGGTTCTTATTGAGTCGGCAACATCAACCATTCCCCCATATGTATTCATGTGAATGAGTATGATATCGGCTTTAAGTTTTTTGGCTTCCTCAAAGCCAACTTTTACCGTGCGCCATGCAGCAGGCATGATATTCTCTTTGATATTTATCTTGTATACCAATTTGCTTGACGGCAAGCTGTCCTGCGCATCGACAGAAAAACTTAAACCTGCCAAAAGCATCAATGCTAAGTGTGTATATTGCTTCAAGGTTTTCATAGCTTTGTTTTATGTATGCGTAAAAATATAAAAAATCGATGTCAGTGAAGATTGGCCGATAATTTTTGAAAAAGGCTTATCGCCATAAACTTTTCTTCATCAAGGGTGTACGATATGTTTTGTTTCAAATAGCTAATGGCATCTGTGCGGCTAATGGATAGCGGCGCAAATTCATCAACTGCCTTTTCAATTGAGTTCACGCCAAGTTCAAGCCCTTTGTTAAATTCGGTTATGAATTCATTGGGCAACGGTTTTGTGGCGACCCATACCGCAAAAACAAAGGGTAAATTGTACGCATTAAACCATTCGTTGGATAGATCGATAATATTAACAAAGTGCTTTTCGCTTTCAAAAACCCTATCGCCAATAAGTACAATGGCTTCATGTTCATTCAGCAATTTGTAATTGTCTGTAGGCTTCAGAGGTATAAATATTGGGTCTATTTCCCAAACGTTGTAACATAGTATTTTGATAAGGATTACTGAAGTGCGCGACTGGTAATCGAGGTAAATGGTTTTAATGTCGCTTAAATCGTTATTACTCATAAGGGTTACTGAACGCACTGGCCCAATTGAGCCTATACAGTAATTGCTGACTATACTATAGGATGGCAAATCGGTTAGTGCCCCTACCGGAAGTAAACTTAAATCAACCTGACCACTGGCCAGTTTTCGTGCACATTCGGCAGGATAGTCATATAATAGTTCAATGCTATTGAATACCGATGAATGCCTTAACCCGTAAGCAAAGGGTGCTGTATTTAAGTATGATATGGCCGACACTTTAAGTGATTTCATGGCTGATAATAAGGTTTGCTAAGGTAGCAATTTTGGAAAGTTATTGTTTAACATTAAAAATCATGTTTACATAAACCTTTAACATTGAGTTATGTTTAGTAAATTTGGGCAAATTTTGAAAACATGTCAAGCCATAGTCTTTACTCCATCTCGCCAATCGATGGCCGCTATGCCGAAAAGGTTGAATCGCTCTCGAAATACTTTTCTGAGTTTGCACTAATAAAATATAGGGTTTGGGTTGAAATAGAGTATTTTATTGCCCTTTGCGAGATTCCATTGCCACAGCTTACCGGATTTGATAAATCGAAGTTCATCGTTTTACGAAGTATTTACCAAAATTTTTCTGAACCTGATGCTCTCAAAGTAAAAGAGATAGAGAAAGTAACCAACCACGATGTTAAGGCGGTTGAGTATTTTATTAGGGAAGAGTTTGATACCCATGGTTTAAGTGGATATAAAGAGTTTATCCACTTTGGGTTAACCTCGCAAGATATTAACAACACCGCTTTCCCTGCAATGCTTCGCGATTCATTGCAGGCTGAGTATTTCCCATTGCTCGATAAGTTAGTTACTAAGCTAAAAGATTTAAGCGCAGAGTGGGCCGATATCCCCATGCTAGCCCATACGCACGGACAGCCAGCTTCGCCAACACGTTTAGGAAAGGAACTTCGCGTTTTTGTCGAGCGAATAGAGGTTCAGCTCGACCAGCTAAGCCGTATCCCTTTTTCAGCGAAGTTTGGGGGTGCAACCGGAAACTTCAATGCCCACATTGCAGCTTACCCAAAAATTGACTGGGTTGAATTTGCCAATGGGTTTGTAAATGATAAGCTTGGTTTGAGCAGAAGCCAAACAACCACTCAAATTGAGCATTACGATAACCTTGCTGCCATGTTCGACTGTATGCGGCGCATAAACAACATACTCATCGATTTATGCCGCGATGTATGGATGTATGTTTCAATGGAATACTTCAAACAAAAGATCAAGAAGGGCGAAGTAGGCTCATCGGCTATGCCCCATAAGGTAAATCCTATTGATTTTGAGAATGCCGAGGGTAATTTGGGGTTAGCCAATGCTCTTTTTGATCACATGGCCAATAAACTTCCTATTTCCCGCTTACAGCGCGATTTAACCGATTCGACAGTAATCAGAAACATTGGGGTTCCGGTAGCGCATACTCAAATCGCATTTAAGTCCATTCTAAAAGGGCTCGATAAGCTTATAGTTAACATTGATGCCATTAAAAGCGACTTGCAAAATAACTGGATGGTAATTGCTGAGGGCATACAAACCATTCTCCGTCGCGAGGGCTACCCCAACCCATACGATGTACTTAAAGACCTAACAAGAACGAACCAGCAAGTTACCCCACAGACTTTTAGCGATTTTGTCAACAATCTGAATATTGACGATTCTGTAAAAAAGGAACTTTTAGAGTTGACCCCTTTTACTTACCTTGGTATTAAATAGTTTTAATTATTAACTCTTATAAATGACCTACATCATTTCACTAAATAATTAGATTACTTTTGCACTGATTTATTTACAATTGCCATGAAAAAATTTACCGGATTACTTAAATACCTTTACCCGTACAAGTGGTATGTAGTTTTAAATGTTGTTTCAAACGTCCTTGCTGCAATCTTTTCCCTTTTCTCCCTTGCCATGCTAATACCCTTTTTGCAGCTTTTATTTGGAACAGTTCCCCTTGTTGAGGTCAAGCCTGAGTTTGTTATATCGGCAAAGGGATTGGCTCAATACCTAAACTACTATCTAAGCGAAATTATAAAAAATCACGATAGGGCATCAGCACTTCTGTTTGTAATAGTTTTGGTTTTGATAGCCTCGTTTCTCAAAAACTTGTTTACCTACCTATCGTTATATTATCTGGCTCCCATACGAACAGGGGTTTTGCAGGATATGCGCAACATGCTATATCGAAAAATAGTTGACTTACCCTTAGGGTATTTTACCGAGGAAAAAAAGGGGGATATTATAAGTAAGATGACCAACGATGTCAATGAAATAGAGATATCTATTATTCGTTCGTTGGAAATGTTTTTCCGTGACCCCATCATCATCATTATACACCTTGTAGGTCTTATATACATTAGTCCACAGCTTACACTTTTTGTTTTGTTGATTTTGCCATTAACCGGCGGCGTGATTGGTAGGGTTGGGAAAAACCTGCGCAAAACATCGTTCAAAGGGCAAACCAAAATGGGTATAATTCTCACCATGATTGAGGAAACCATTGGCGGGTTAAGGGTAATTAAAGCTTTTAATGCTGAAAAAAAGGTGATTTCACGCTTTGAGAGCATGAATAGTTTTTACTCGCTGCTCATGAAAAAGATGTGGCGTAGGCGTGATTTAGCTTCACCGCTTAGCGAATTTTTGGGAACTATTGTAGTTGTGCTTGTCCTTTGGTATGGCGGTAATCTTATTTTTGCTGGCAAGGGCAATTTAGGCCCCGAAGCGTTAATTGCTTATATAGGCATTTTTTACATGATTATTAATCCTGCCAAATCGTTTTCAAGTGCATACTACAACGTGCTCAAAGGACTTGCTTCGGCCGATAGGATCGATTCAATACTTAATGCCGAAAATCCAATTAAAGTAAGTGCCGGTGCTCGCAAAATCGAATCGTTTGACCATGAAATTGAGTACCGCAATGTGAGTTTTAAATACCAGGACGACTGGGTGCTTAGAAATATTAACCTAACAATTAAAAAAGGTATGACCGTTGCCCTTGTTGGGCAATCGGGCTCAGGGAAAAGCACTATGGTCGATTTGCTCCCGCGTTTTTGGGATGTGACTCAGGGCGAGATACTTATTGATGGTGTTAACATTAAGGAATACGACATTACCAGCTTGCGTAACCTGATGGGTAATGTTAATCAGGACCCTATCCTGTTTAACGATACCTTTTATAATAATATAGCATTTGGGGTTGAAGGTGCTAAATTGGAGGATGTGGTAAATGCCGCTAAGATAGCCAATGCCCACGATTTTATTGTTGCAACACCAAACGGATACCATACCAATGTTGGCGATAGAGGCAGTAAACTCTCCGGAGGGCAAAGGCAACGGGTTAGCATAGCACGAGCAATTCTTAAAAATCCGCCCATTATGATACTTGATGAGGCAACCAGTGCCCTTGATACCGAGTCGGAACGATTGGTTCAGGATGCAATCGATAACCTCATGAAGCACCGCACATCGGTGGTAATTGCCCATAGATTATCTACCATTCGTAAGGCCGATTTAATTTGTGTTTTGCACGAAGGCGAAATTGTTGAACGCGGCAAGCATGAAGAACTTCTTGGATTAAATGGGTACTATGCCCGGCTTCATAGCATGCAGCTGTTGTAAAGATTTTACTGATTTTTTTTCAAGCCGTTCCGGATAGGAGCGGTTTTTTTTAATTGAGTTTTTATAAAATTTTATTGCAAACCTGAGTGAATTAGTTCGTAAGATAAGACCATTTCTTGGTTCGACCCTCGAAGCTGGTGAGAAAAAAATAGCAGGAAATTTTGGTTTCCTGCTATGTGCGGAGAGAGAGGGATTCGAACCCTCGGACCCGGTTACCCGGGTCAACGGTTTTCGAGACCGCCCCGTTCGACCGCTCCGGCATCTCTCCTTTCATTGTTTGGGCTTGCAAAAATAAATACTTTATATCTATCTGCCAAGCTATGGAACAAGATTTTAAAAATGTTGTTACTTTTGTAAAGTATATAAATATATAAATTAATGGATATGAAATTAGTGAATAAAGCTAAAAGCCTATACAAGTGGTTTAAAGTCAAGAAAAGTATTACCTATCCGGTAGTGGGTATTCTTGTAGGAATCAGTGTTGGATATCTTTACTATTACTACGTTGGTTGTAACAGTGGCAGTTGCCCGATAACATCTTCGCCATGGAGTAGTATGGGCATAGGTGGGTTAATGGGATGGTTACTGGTATCAAAATAAAAAACGAAGGGAACCCCTTCGTTTTTTGTTTTGGCGGAGAAAGAGGGATTCGAACCCCCGGTCCGCGTAAACGGACAACGGTTTTCAAGACCGCCGCATTCGACCACTCTGCCATTTCTCCGCTGCAAAAATAGTTGGTTTTTCTTTTTTGACAAAGAGCTTGTTGAAAAAATGTTGAAAAAAGTATGCTTTTACTTGCATTGTATCAAAAAAACGCTATAAATTAGCATCATATAAAGAATGTGTTTTTTAAAAACCAACAAAAATGGCTATCGGGACAAAAAAATATTTCAAAAAACTTGCATTTATTATTAAATGTAATAATTTTGTCTTTGATAGTCAACTAACTATTTATTAACCCTAAAATTTATCAGTTATGAACAAAGCTCAATTAATCGATGCAATTGCTGCTGAAGCCAAGATCACCAAGGCTGATGCTAAGAAAGCTCTAGACGCTTTCATCAAAACTACCGGTAATGCTCTTAAAAAAGGCGACCGTGTTGCTCTAGTAGGTTTTGGTTCATTCTCAGTTGCTAAGAGAAATGCAAGAACTGGCCGTAACCCACAAACCGGAAAGCCTATCAACATTAAGGCTAAAAAGGTTGTTAAGTTCAAAGCTGGTAGCGAACTTAGCGGAAAAGTAAATTAATTTTTTCCTTTTTTTCAAAAAGGAGAACCTTTTTTCGGTTCTCCTTTTTTATTTTTGTTTCATGAAGTTTAAGGTTGAAAATATCGATAAGGAACTACGGAAAAAATTGATTGATTATCTATCGCAATTCGTTTACGATAGGCGATATCAACTTTTTAATGATATCGTAAGAAATAGAACCCGTTACCTTGCCGTAGTTCTTGAGGATATCTATCAACCCCAAAATGCCAGTGCAACCCTAAGGACATGCGACTGTTTAGGAGTTCAAGACATCCATATCATAGAAAACCGGAATAGGTTTTCGGTTGATTCCGAGGTGGACATGGGGGCCTCCAAATGGCTTACACTACATAGATATAACAACCATGAAAACAATACTTTAGAAGCCATTAATACCTTGAAAGATAAAGGCTATAGGATTGTGGCTACCACACCCCATAAAAACGATTGCACCATCAAAGAGCTAGATTTATATAAAGGAAAGGTCGCCCTACTATTCGGCACCGAACTTACCGGTTTATCGGATTTAGCCCTAAAAAGTGCCGATGAGTTTGTTCGCATCCCAATGTTTGGGTTTACAGAGAGTTTCAACATTTCCGTATCGGTTGCCATCACATTATATGAATTAACAGGAAGGTTGAGAGATTCCAGAATTGATTACTGGTTAACGCCCGATGAGCAGGAGGAAATTTTGCTTGATTGGTTAAGAACCTCAATCCGTAACTCAAACCTGATTGAAAAAAGATTCTTTGATGAGCTAAAAATGATCAAGCCCTAATTTTTTCAATCATTTTTTGTAAATTCGTAAAAATTTCACTGAAAAACTACTGGGTATGAACTGTATACTTGTTGACGACGATGAGATGTCGAGAAGATTAATTGAAGATTACGCTTCGAGAGTCGACTTTATTAGATTGATTCGTTCTTTTTCCAATCCTGTTGAAGCGTTAAGTTTCCTCCAAGATTCATCGGATGAGGTTAATCTAATCTTTCTTGATATCGAAATGCCCGAAATGTCGGGTATCGATTTTTTGGAAGCAAGTTTAGCTAAAGCCCAGGTTGTAATAATATCCTCAAAAGAAAAGTATGCCCTAAAGGCATTTGATTACAGTGTAACCGATTACCTTTTAAAACCATTCACTTTTCCCCGTTTCTTTAAAGCTGTTTCCAGAGCTTATGAGCGTTACAACCTTTTGCGTTCACCATTCGACGACGATCGTGAAATCTTTATCAAGAAAAATAATTCACTGGTAAGGGTTAGGTATGGCGATATCCTTTGGATTGAGGCTATGGAGAACTACGTAATCATTGTAACTACTCATGAGCGGTTCACCATACACCTTACAATGAAATCAATTGAGAATCAATTGCCTAGCGTTCGGTTTAAGCGGGTGCATCGGTCGTTCATTGTTAATGTAGGAAAAATTGAAACCATTGAGGATAATGTTATTTCCATTCGTAGTAACGATGGCCGTAAAACTATACCGGTAGGTAAATCGTATCGTGAGGCGTTAATCAATGAACTAAATCTAATTGCAAATAAGTAGGACGAAATGAATGTGTTGAGGCAGCTCTTCCTGGAGCATTTAGCCCAAACATCGCAATCGCCCCTAATGCTTGAGATAAGTAGAGCTGAAGGGGTTTTTCTATTTGGGCCAAACGGGGAGAAGTATTTCGATTTGATTTCTGGGATTTCCGTTAGCAACTTGGGGCACGGAAACCCCATGGTGGTTAAGGCTGTCCAGAACCAGGCAGCCGATTTCATGCACCTTATGGTGTACGGGGAGTATATACAAAAACCTCAGGTTGAACTTGTATCCAGCCTTGTTAAGTTTTTACCTGAAAGTTTGAATTCGGTGTACCTTGTTAATTCCGGTAGCGAGGCGGTTGAGGGTGCCTTGAAATTGGCAAAACGCTATACGGGCAGGAGTGAGATTGTGGCTTTTAAAAACGCCTATCATGGCAGTACCCATGGGGCTTTAAGCGTAATGGGATGCGAGGAGCAAAAGCGCAACTACCGCCCACTACTCCCTGATGTGCGATTTTTAAACTTTAACAGCATTGCCGATTTAGATCAAATAACCGAACGGACTGCTTGCGTGATTATTGAGCCCATCCAGGGCGAAGGAGGCATCCGCATCCCCGATACCAATTACATTCGCAGGTTACGTGAACGATGCAGCTATACCCGAACTTTGCTAATTTTTGATGAAATTCAAACTGGTATGGGCCGAACAGGAAAGATGTTTGCCTTTGAGAGGTTTGGGGCTGTTCCTGACATCTTGCTACTGGCTAAAGCATTTGGGGGAGGTATGCCATTGGGCGCTTTTGTGGCTCCAAAAGAGATTATGAAAACATTGACACACAATCCTATACTCGGGCATATTACCACTTTTGGTGGACATCCTGTATCGTGTGCGGCTGCTCTGGCTTCGCTCAATTTTTTGAGACAGTCAAAAATAGTTGAACAGGTTGATGCAAAAGGAGAAATCATTGCAGGGGCTTTAGTGCGGCATCCACAGGTTGTTGAGGTTCGCAGGGTAGGGCTCATGATGGCTGTTGAACTGGGTTCGTTCAATAAGGTGCAGGCTTTAATCAGGTATGGGCTTGAGCATGGTTTCATTTTGGACTGGTTTTTGTTCTGCAACACAGCCGTTCGTATAGCACCACCCCTTACTATTACTGAGGATGAGTGTCGAACCGTTGCAAAACTCATTGTTGAAGGTTTAAATGCAATTCAATAAAAATTAAAGCCATGCGTAGGGTGTGCTTAATTTTCGGGTTATTTTTTTTATTGACTTCGGCTTTTGCACAGGATTTATTGAATCTTACTAGGGCCGAGGATAGCTTAAAGGCCGTTTTTAGGAACATTGCTATAGAAACATCATACTCCCGACGCGATTCCTTGAATACTGTTTTTTACAAAATGCTAAAAGCTGCCCTTGCGGTTCAAAGCTCATACAGCTATCCTTTTGACTCAATCCGTATTGGAAAGCTAAAGTCCCCCGATGAAAGGTTTCGGGTTTTCACATGGAATATTCCCCAACCTGGAGGCTATCAACAATATTTTGGCTTAATGCAGGTTAAAAACCCCGATGGCACCTTCAAGCTGATTGAGCTGAGCGACTCACGTAAACGCATTGCCGATGCTAAAAACGAAAAGTTAACTGCCGACCGTTGGATGGCTGCACTTTACTATCAAGTAGCTCGGTTTAAAACAGGTGCCGGGAATACATACATACTGTTGGGATACGATTTCAACAATCTATTTACATCCAAAAAGATAATTGAGGTTCTTACCTTTGATAACTTGGGGAATCCAACCTTTGGTTACCCTGTTTTCAATGTTGATGGGAAGTACAGGCTATCACGAATTGTTTTTGAGTTTAATGCCCGGGTAAGCATGGTACTTAGGTATAACGAAGATAGCAAGACCATTGTTTTCGATCATCTATCACCTTCAAGCCCTGAGTTTGCTGGCGATTTTCAGTATTATGGTCCCGATGGCTCGTTCGATGGTTTTAAGCTTGAGGGTTCAGAGTGGGTGTATGTAAGAGATTTGGATATGCGAAATCCACGCCGATCCCGCCCTAAGCCCGTAAATGCACCAGTTGATATTAAGGAGCCGGGATTCCTTTATAGGCCCAATGGTAATAGTTCAACCAGAAAGTGATTACGGGAATTTTTTCACAAACTCAATAAATACTAAGGTGTCTTTACAAACTAATTGTTAAATAAATGAAAAGGCTGATGACTTTAATTTGCTTTGCAACTGCCGGTTTTGCTGTAACCGGTTGCGATTCAGGGAAACAAAAGGATGATTTTAAGTGGCAAATCGATCAGTTTGCCGACATCCGAATTATGCGATACCAAATCCCTGAGTTTGAAAAACTAACCCCACAACAGCGCGTGCTGGTTTTCTACCTGAGTGAGGCCGCCAAATGCGGACGCGATATTATTTGGGATCAGAATTACAAGCACAACCTTGCAGTGAGAAGTATTCTGGAGGCTATATATAGTGGTTACCCTGGTGAGCGTTCGGGTGAGCAGTGGGATCAGTTTATGGTTTACCTCAAACGTGTATGGTTCTCAAACGGAATACATCACCATTACTCAAACGATAAAATTTTACCCGGTTTTAATACGGAGTATTTTACCCAGCTCATCAACCAAACACCCGATTCACTTTTCCCAAGAGAGTTGGGCGGAAAGATTCAAATTATTGAAAAGTATCTGCCAATCATTTTCGATCCGAATGTTGCCCCTAAGAGGGTTAGCCAGGAGCCTGGGATCGATATGGTTGCCCAGTCGGCTTGCAACTACTACGAGGGGGTAACCCAGGCTGAAGCCGAAAAATTCTATGCCATTATGGCAAACCCTGCCGATTCAACCCCTATCTCTTACGGGCTAAATTCAAAGCTGGTTAAGGAAAATGGAAAAATTTTTGAAAAGGTTTGGTATATCGATGGCATGTATGGTAAGGCCATTGAACGGATTGTTTACTGGCTCCAAAAAGCAGCATCAGTTGCAGAGAACGATTACCAACGCCAGGTGATCGAGAAACTGATAGAATACTATAAAACCGGTGACCTGAAAAAATTTGATGAGTATAACATACTATGGGTTAACGATTTACAATCGAGGGTTGATTTTGTAAATGGCTTCATTGAGAACTATGGCGATCCGCTGGGTTACAAGGCAAGCTGGGAGGCTGTTGTTAACTTCCGTAATGAAGAGGCAACCCGTCGCACCCAAACCATTAGCGAAAATGCCCAGTGGTTCGAGGATCATTCCCCTATTGATGATAGGTTCAAGAAGAAGGAGGTAAAGGGCGTTACCGCAAAGGTTATTACCGTAGCGCAGCTTGGTGGCGATTGCTATCCTTCTACACCAATTGGCATCAACCTGCCTAATGCCGATTGGATTCGTAAGGTACACGGCTCAAAATCGGTTACCATGGATAATATCACCTATGCTTACGACCAGGCAGCAATGGGGAATGGATTTCTTGAGGAGTTTGCTTGGTCCGACGAGGAAATTGAACTGAACAAAAAGTATGGATACCTGGCGAGTAGCCTTCATACCGACTTGCACGAGTGTCTTGGCCATGGTTCGGGCCAGCTGGCCGAAGGGGTTAAGGGCGATGAGCTTAAGAATTACGGTTCACCCCTGGAGGAAGCACGCGCCGACCTGTTTGCCCTTTACTACATTATGGATCCCAAAATGGTTGAGCTCGGATTAATGCCAAGCCTTGATGTGGCAAAGGTGGAATACTCAAATTACATCCGAAATGGCCTTATGACTCAACTTACCCGTGTGGAGTTAGGTAAAAACATTGAGCAGGCTCACATGCGCAACCGCCAGCTTATTTCAAAATGGTGCTTTGAGCATGGTAAGACCGATAATGTAATAGAACTAAAGGAACGTGATGGAAAGGTTTACTTTGTGGTAAATGATTACCAGAAGCTACGTCAGCTTTTTGGACAACTGCTGAAAGAAATTCAGCGTATTAAATCCACTGGCGATTTTGAGGCTGGTAAAGCAATGGTTGAAACCTATGCGGTTAAAGTAGACTACGATTTGCACAAGCAAGTTCTTGAGCGGTTTGCTAAGCTTAATATAGCACCCTATGGCGGCTTTATTAACCCCAAAATAGTTCCGGTTACCAGTGGCGATAGTATAGTTGATGCTAAAGTGGAATACCCCGATAACTACGTTGAACAAATGATGGAATATTCAAAGGAGTATTCATACCTGCCATTATATAACTAATCTATTAAGATAAAAGCCGGGGTAATCCGGCTTTTTTTTAATCATTTTCGAATTTATTATTTTTTTACTTTTGTATATTGATGGTAGTATTTTAATAATCCCGTAGTCAACATTTGGAATGCATGGACACTATTGAAAAAATCAGAAGCAGAATAGCAATTTACATTGTTGACTACAGTATTGAGTGGTCCGATACTCTCTATAAAGGGATTGAATGTACTGAACCAATTTTTATCAAAAAATTCTCTAATGGTGAGGACTTCATCAATTTTATAAGATCAACAAGACTTAGCAAACGAATTACCCATGTGGCCCTTATTGGCTACACGTTTTACGACGAAAAGAATCAAACCCTGATGAATGGTATTGAGATTCTGGAATCACTAAAAAAAGTAAAACCATTTGTAAATGCCATTATGCTTGCCAATGACGATGAACAGGAGTATGGCGGCTATGTAAAGAAACTTGGCGCTGTTGCTGTAATAAACAAGGATGAAAGCGCCTTGATGAGAATAAATAACCATATTTCGATGCTTTACAGCAAACAGGCTCTTGCACAACGTAAAAAAGATTTTGAAACTTCCCTTTATATCTGTATTGTAACACTTCTGATTATGGTTTCATACCTGCTCATCAGCAACTTTTAATCTGACAAAATTTCACTCGCTTGCCTAATTGACATTCACTTGTCAATTCTTATACATTTATAATAAATTGTAATTCAGTTATATAGTAAAATGCTTTATATACATATACACCAATTTACTTATTGGCACTGGAATTGATTCGTAGGGAGCGATTAGTATAAGAGATATGTTTAACCAAAAATATTGATGTGCAATGCAAACAGGAAAAATAGGTGTAACCACTGAGAACATTTTCCCAATTATTAAGAAGTTTTTGTATTCCGATCACGAGATATTTCTTAGGGAGTTAATATCAAACGCAGTAGATGCCACACAAAAGTTGAAAACGTTGGCATCGGTTGGTGATTTCAAGGGAGAGCTTGGCGACCTTACCATTAGGGTTAAGGTTGATAAAAAGCATGGTACCCTTACCATAAGCGATAGCGGAGTGGGCATGACAGCCGATGAAATTGACCGCTTCATTAACCAAATTGCTTTTTCGGGTGCTGAGGAATTTCTGGAGAAGTATAAGGCTCAGGCAAATGGCATAATTGGCCACTTTGGGCTTGGTTTTTACTCGTCGTTCATGGTAAGCGACAGGGTTGAAATTGTTACCCGTTCGTGGCAGGAGGGTGCTAAAGCCGTTCGCTGGAGTTGCGATGGAACACCTGAGTATAAGATTGAGGATGCCGACCGTGAGGCTCGCGGAACCGATATCGTTTTACACATCAGCGACGATTCAAAGGAGTTCCTTGAGGAGCATAGGATTGAGGAGTTGCTTCGCAAGTATTGCCGCTTCCTTCCCATACCCATTGCTTTCGGAACCGAAAAGGAGTGGAAGGATGGAAAGGAGGTTGACACAGGAAAGGACAGAATAATTAACGATACCAATCCGCTTTGGACTCGTAAACCTGCTGAGCTTAAGGATGAGGACTACCAAAAGTTTTACCGTGACCTTTACCCTGCTCAGGAAGAGCCTCTTTTCTACATCCATCTGAATGTTGATTACCCCTTTAACCTTACGGGTATCCTTTACTTCCCGCGCATCAAAACTAACTTCGATATTCAAAAGAATAAGATTCAGCTTTACTGCAACCAGGTTTATGTAACCGATTCGGTTGAGGGCATTGTGCCTGAATTTTTGACATTACTTCATGGCGTTATCGACTCGCCCGATATCCCCTTGAACGTTTCTCGTAGCTATCTGCAAAGCGATTCAAATGTTAAGAAAATATCGTCGCACATTACCAAAAAGGTAGCCGACAGGCTTCAGGAAATATTCAAGAACGATCGCGAGCAATTTGAGAAGAAGTGGGACGACCTTAAGCTTTTCATCACCTTTGGTATGATTACCGACGAAAAGTTCTATGAACGTGCTGAGAAATTTGCTTTACTTAAGAATGTTGATGGTAAGTATTTCACCTTTGAGGAATATGAGAAGCTGGTTAAGGATAACCAGACCGATAAGAACAAAACCCTTGTTTACCTGTATGCCAGCAATAAGGATGAACAGCATAGCTACATTGAGGAGGCCAAGGCTCGCGGGTACGATGTGCTGCTGATGGATGGACAGCTCGATCCACATTTCATTAATACTCTGGAGACCAAGTTGAAGGATACCCGATTTGCCCGTGTCGATTCTGATGTGATAGACAAGCTGATTGTGAAGGAGGAGCGTAAGGAAGTTAGCCTATCGGCTGAGGAACAATCCGATTTGAGAGCTGTTTTTGAGGGTGCACTTCCTTCGGAAGACCACTACTGGGTGTCGTTTGAGGAGCTTGGCGAAAGCGCCAACCCTGTAATAATAACCCAATCGGAGTTTATGCGCCGAATGAAGGACATGGCTGCCATGAGCCCCACTTCCAGTTTTTATGGTAGCATGCCCGATAGTCGTAACCTTGTAGTTAACGTATCGCACCCCTTGGTAAAGGCTGTTATTGATGCAAAAAGCAAACAGCTTGGCAATAAATTGAATGAGCTAAACGAAAAGATTAAGCCTTTAAAGGAAAAGGTTGATGAGTTGGAGAAAGCCCAGAAAGGTAAAAAGGACGAAGAGATCCCCCAAACCGATAAGGATGCCTTGGCCGATGCCGAAAAGCAGCTCGACAAGCTTGAAGAGGAACGCAGCTCAGTGCTAAAGACCTTTGGAAAGGATTATAAGCTGGTTAAACAGCTGATTGATTTGGCATTACTTGCCAATAACATGCTTAAGGGTGAGGATTTAAGCCGCTTTGTTAAGCGTAGCCTTGAGCTAATTAAAGCGGAGTAATGCTTAAATTAGTTATGGTTCATAAGCCCTGCAAACAGCAGGGCTTTTTTATTGTAGCACTGATATTTCCATTTAACTATTTGAACAAACTTCACAATTTTTTGTAATTTTATACAAAACGAGTTCATGGAACGTGAAATTTTATCCACAAAGCGAAAGGCTTTGGCTGTTAACCTCGATCCTAAATTTTACGGCACCATTGCCGAAATAGGTGGAGGGCAAGAGGTTGCACGAGCTTTCTTTCAGGCTGGTGGTGCTTCGGGTACCATTGCCAAAACCATATCGGCTTACGATAAAGTTTTTAGCGATTACCTGTACAGTGAAGGCGATAGCGGTCGTTATGTATGCCTAAAGCGTTTACAGCAAATGCTGGCTGCTGAATACAATCAGCTTATAGAGGTATTGGAATCCGAACGTTCACCCGAAAAACGCTACTTTGTTTTTGCTAATACCGTTGAAACGCTCAACTTTCGAAAGGATAATCATGGACATGGCTGGATGGGAGTGCGCTTTGAGCTTACAAAGCAACGCGAACCCAACGAAGTGGTAGTTCACGTTCGGCTTAATGAGAATGATGGTCTTTTACAGCAGTATACTCTTGGTGTTCTTGGAGTAAACTTGATATATGCCTGTTTTTACTACTACAACAACCCCACACAATTTCTACAATCGTTAATGGATAATCTTACATCCGATAGGGTTGAAATTACCATGGTTCGGATGAGCGGCCCCGATTTAGCTTATGTTGATAATAGGCTACTGGGGGTACAACTTGTAAAGAATGGCATGACTTCAGCCATATTTTTCGATCGGTACGGCAATATCCAGGAACCCGACGACATGCTTTATAAGAAAAATGCACTCGTTCTTAGGGGACGTTTCAGGCCAATTACCTATGTGGGATTCGATATTCTTAAAACATCCTATGCCCATTTCAAGAAGAATGCCCTGTTTAAGCCCGATAATACCCTTCAGATCTGTGAAATCACTTTAAATAATCTTCTTGAGGAGGGAGAGCTTAAGGAGCGCGATTTTCTGGATCGCGTTGATTTGCTTAATGGAATGGGACAAAATGTTTTGATTTCAAACTTTAAGGAGTTTTACAAGCTGGTTGACTATTTTGGAAGGTTTAAGCATAAAAACCTAAGAATTGTAATGGGTATTCCCACTTTTGTGAAGGTGCTCGATAAATCGTACTATGCAAACTTGCCAGGAGGCCTGCTCGAAGCGGTGGGGAAGATGTTCCCAGCTCGAACAAAGTTCTACATCTACCCGGCATTGGATCGAAAAACAGGTAAAATCATGAACATCAACGATCTCCAACTACCCGATGATGTGATGCATATCTACCGCTACCTGAAACAGAACGATTTAATTGTTAGCCTATCGGGTGTTAATGAGGAGTGGCTTAAAATTACATCGGACGAGGTTTTGAATCTGCTGCAACATAACGATAATCGCTGGGAGAAAATGGTTCCAAAGTATGTAGTAAAAACCATTAAGCAAAAAAAGCTGTTTGGATTCCCGGGTTGAAACTTAACTTTTTCAGTAAAGTTGAAGGAAGCATTGAACTTTAAAGATGGTTCGAGTGTTGGTTAGTGAAAAATATAGTATGTATGGAAAATATATTGGGTAATATCGAACCAAAGGCAATTGAGGAGCTTTACCGGATGTGGAAAAGCAACCCCCATTCGGTTGATGAGGGTTGGCATAAGTTTTTTATGGGATTCGATTTGGCCATATCGGGCTCATTCGGCTCAATGGAGTGTGTTACTGAATCGGAATTTAAGGTGATTAAACTGATAGATGCATACCGGATGCGCGGGCATTTATTCACCAAAACCAACCCGGTAAGGGCCCGTCGAAGCCATAAGCCTACTCTCGATATCGAAAACTTTGGACTAACACAAGATGATTTAAGCAATAAGTTTAAAGCTGGCGAAATTATTGGATTACCCAATGGTACACTAGCCGACATAATTGATAGGCTTAATAGGATATACTGCAGTAGCATCGGTGTGGAGTACATGTACATGCGTGAACCAGAACTTGTTGGATGGATTCAAGGCAAAGTGGAATCTACGTTGAATCACACCGAGTTTACCACAGATCAAAAAAAACATATACTTTACCATTTAACTGCGGCAGTTGGGTTTGAGCAGTTTATTCATCGAAAATTTGTGGGGCAAAAACGCTTTTCCCTTGAAGGGCTCGAGGCCCTAATTCCAGCTCTTGACGCCACCATTGAGCATGGCGCTGAACATGGAGTTAAGGAGTTTGTAATTGGTATGGCCCATAGGGGAAGGCTAAACGTGATAACCAATATCATGCGTAAGCCTTACGAGGAGATTTTTGCTGAATTTATTGGCGAAGCATACGACGATGAGTCAACCCTTGGAGATGTAAAATACCATTTAGGGTATAGCAACACCATTGAAACCGATAAAGGTAAATCGGTTAGGCTACACCTTGTGCCAAACCCGTCGCACCTTGAAACCGTTGGACCTGTTGCCGAGGGTATTGCCCGCGCCCGAATTGACGATGCATACCAGGGCGATGTTAATAGCCTGATCCCCGTTATCATTCATGGCGATGCAGCCGTTGCTGCGCAGGGTGTGGTTTATGAAACCATTCAAATGTCAAGGCTCAATGGATACTCCACCGGTGGTACCATTCATATTGTCCTCAACAATCAGGTTGGTTTTACCACAAACTACACCGATGCCCGCAGTAGTACGTATTCAACCGATGTAGCTAAAGTAACCTTATCGCCAGTCTTTCATGTCAATGCCGATGATCCGGAAGCATTACTGCATGTAGTTCGTATTGCGGTTGAGTTCCGTCAAACCTTTCATCGCGATGTGTTCATCGATTTACTCGGATACCGTAAGTATGGCCATAATGAGGGCGATGAGCCCCGTTTTACCCAGCCAGTTCTTTACGATTTAATTGCAAAACATCCCAATGTAAGGGATATATATACATCCAAGTTGGTTGATGCAAAGGTGATTTCAGTTGACGATGCTACCGCTATTCGAAAGGATTACGATACCATGCTCGAGGAGCGTTTTGTGTTTGCACAGGCAAACCCTAAAATCAGAATTGGACGTTTCATCCCCGAAAAATCATCTGGCTACAGGTACTCAACCAATCACGATTTTGAGAAATCGCCTGAAACCGGTGTAAGCCGAAATGAACTCGACAGGGTATCGAAAGTATTGATTGAACTGCCCAGTGGGGTGGATCTTTTCAAAAAGTTAGTAAAAATAATAGATGAACGACGGGAGAACTATAATCAACAAAGGGTTGATTGGGCAATGGCCGAGCTTTTAGCTTACGGAACTCTCATTGCCGATGGGCATCCCGTTCGTTTAAGCGGGCAAGATTCCGAAAGGGGAACATTCTCGCACCGGCATTCAGTTTACTCAATTCAAGGTAGCGAGGGGAAATACTATCCACTACAACATATTCCTGAAGCAAAGGCCACCTTTTCGGTTTACAATAGCTTGCTTTCAGAGTATGCCGTATTAGGTTTTGAGTATGGCTATTCGGTGGCCTTACCCAATGGGCTTACAATTTGGGAGGCCCAATTTGGCGATTTTCACAACGTAGCCCAGGTAATTATTGATCAGTATTTAAGTTCAGCCGAAGATAAGTGGGGACTACAATCGGGGCTTGTACTGCTTTTGCCCCACGGTTTCGAAGGCCAAGGCCCTGAGCATTCAAGCGCTCGAATTGAGCGGTTTCTTACCCTTGCAGCTCGCAACAACATGCAAATTGTAAATGCTACAACACCTGCAAACTTCTTCCATGCCCTGCGCAGGCAGGTAAAGCGTGATTTCAGAACCCCACTGGTTGTTTTTACACCCAAAAGCATACTTCGTCACCCAAAAAATATTTCAACCCTTCAGGAACTCGAGAGTGGCAGTTTCCTAGAAGTGATTGACGACAGTAATGTTGACGAAAAAGCTGTATCGCGAGTTGTATTCTGCAGTGGAAAAATTTACTATGATCTACTGCAGCGTAAGGAAGAACTTGATGTAAATGATATTGCATTGGTTCGGATTGAGCAGTTATATCCTTTTCCATCTCGTCAAGTTGAAAAAATACTCGATAGATATCCAAATGCAAAGAAATGGCTCTGGGTTCAGGAAGAGCCCCAAAATATGGGGGCATGGAACTTTGTAAAGGATAGGATAACTGGTGTACTTCTTGAGGTTATCTCAAGGGCGCCAAGCGGAAGTCCTGCTGTTGGTTTAAGTAAAATTCATAACCTGGAGCAAATGGAAATAGTAACTAAAGTTTTTAGGCCTTGCACCTGCGAGCTTAAAAATAAGTATTGCGGATTGCAATGCGAGGAAGGTTCAAAACGGTTCGATAGGCTTAACCAGTACGAGTATTTTGAACGCAAGTAGTAAAACTGTAAAATAATATTCCAATTATGCTGATAGATGTAAAAATTCCATCGCCTGGCGAGTCGATTTCGGAGGTTGAACTTACCCGTTGGCTTGTATCCGATGGCGATATTGTAGAAAAAGATCAGGAGATTGCCGAGGTCGAATCGGAAAAGGCAACTCTGCCTATCATTGCTCCTGAATCAGGAAAAATCGCCATTGTAGTTGAGCAAGGGATGGCAAAGGTCAATGAGGTTTGCTGTAGAATCGACACATCTTTTGCAGGAAAATCATTGAAAACCAATAAAGTTGATGGAAAAGAAGATATTGTAGAAAAGGATACCATTAAAGGATCAGACCCAAAAGCAGAGGAATTAAAAGTTACGGGGCAAACCATTGAGGCTACCAATCAAAATGTAAAGGTTACCCCGCTTGCCCGTGAACTCATGCAGGAGTATAACCTTAGCATCGATGATGTTATTGATGGATTGAGGAGAATTACAGCAAGCGATGTGCAAATGGTTAGGGAGGCTTTGAGCAAAACCGATCCCATTGCTAACCCTACAAACCCGACATTGGCTGGCGAACGTTCCGAGGAGCGCAACCGAATGTCGCAGCTTAGGAAAAAGGTTAGTGAGCGTTTGGTAACCGCCAAGAATACCACGGCAATGCTCACTACCTTCAACGAGGTTGATATGAGCCGTGTTCAGGAGATCAGAACCAAATACCAAAGCGATTTTCAGCAAAAGTATGGGGTTAAATTAGGGTTGATGTCGTTCTTTGTGCGGGCTGCCGTTGAAGCGTTAAAGCTTCATCCCATGACCAATTCAATGATCGACGGTGATGATATAGTTACCCCAAACTATATTGATATGGGTATAGCCGTTCAAACCCCAAAGGGTTTGATGGTTCCGGTGATTCGCAATGCCCATACCCTTGACTTTGCCGAAATCGAGAAGGAAATTCTGCGTTTGGCCACCAAGGCCAGGGAGAGTAAAATAACCCTCGACGAGCTTAATGGCGGTACCTTTACTATAACTAACGGAGGGATTTTTGGATCAATGCTTTCTACTCCCATTCTGAATTACCCGCAATCCGCAATACTGGGTATGCACAATATTGTTGACAGGCCGGTAGCCGTTAACGGCAAAGTGGAAATTAGGCCTATTATGTATGTTGCCCTATCGTACGATCATCGAATTATTGATGGTAAGGATTCTGCCGCGTTCCTGATGGATATCAAGCGGATGATTGAGAACCCTGAAAAGCTGTTGTTTGGTGGCGATGATCCAATTAAGAAACTTATAGGCTTATAAAAAAGCGGCCCGGGAGCCGCTTTTTTTACTTGAACTCACCATCTTCAAAGGCAAGTTTCATAATCTTGTAAACCCGTCCCTCGCTATCCTTTACGGGTATATAGGTTTCAAGGAAGTGGAATGTTTTACCTTTCCAGGTAATTGTTGCCTTAACTTTTTTACTAATACCGGCTTTAAGGTTATCCCAGAATGTTCCATATTCTTTCTTTTGAACATCCGAAAGCTCAAGGTTGTCGCTGTGGTGGCTGCCAACTATTTGCTCACGTGGTACACCAATAAACTGAGCAAAGGAATCGTTTACATTGAGAATATTGCCGTTTAGGTCGTACTCAATAACGTATGCAGAACTTTGAATTGATTTTATAAATTCCTCAATTTCTGCCGATTTTCGCTCAACCTCCTCTTGGGTAGCTTGTAGCTCCTCCATATTCTGGCGCATCTCCTCCTCTTGGGCTTTCATTTCCTCAGCTTGCATTTGCGATTGCTCCAACAGCATCTTTGTGCGAGCATTTATCTTTACTGAGAGAATGGTAGCTGCAATGCTCTCGGCAATCTTTTCAATAAATTCAACCTCGTGCTTTTCCAATACTTTAAACGAGGCCATTTCAATTACACCAAGTACTTCCTCCTCGTGTTTTAATGGAACAAGTATAACACAACGGGGGTTAGCGTCACCCAAACCCGAAGTAATATTTACATAGTCGTCGGGAACATCGGTCATGAAAATAGTTTCCTTTTCCAGGGCGCATGCGCCAACAAGGCCTTCGCCTTTTTCAATCTGCTTGGTTAGATATTTTTTTCTATCCCAGGCAAATGCTGAAACCAATTCAAAGTATTGGTACGATTTATCCTCATCGTTCCATAAAAAAATACCACCCTGATTTGCGCCAACATATTTGACCAGTGCGGCAATAACGCTGTCGCAAAGCTTTTGGAGGTCGTTGTTGTTTTGGCGAAGTATTTCACCAAATTTGGCATACCCTTCGTTTGCCCATGAACGTTTTTGATCGTCAATTTTGCGTTTCTCTTCCTCCTCGGCAGCCTTTTTGAGGCTGTCGCGCATGTGTATTAGGGATTTCCCAAGCACGTCCTTATCGCTAAGTAACTCAAGGTAGGTTGAATAGTTTCCTTTGCCAATTTCGTTGGCAAAGGTAGTTTTATGATCAATGCCATCAATTGTGGTATTAAGGGCTAACGCCATTTCTTCAATTTCATCACCCGTATTCAGTTCAACTTTAAGTTCGTTCGATACCTCACCCTTGGCCATTCGTTTAAGTATTTCGGTAATTCGCTTTATTGGTTTTGTGAGGTTATCGGAAACAAAAAGTAATACCAGAACCATAGCAAGTAAGCCTGCAATACTTACAAAAAGCGAAACGTAAAGAGTTTTCTTGGCATTCGCCATAATAACATCAACAGGCACTGAAAGGGCTAACGACCAAGGAGTAGTGGTTTTGCCTGCAATAATAGGCGAATGGCAGATAAGCAGTTGTTTGCCTGTTTCGTCGGTTTTTGTGTAGTAGAATTCTTCACCTTTGGCTATTCTATCTACTAAATTTTCTTTTTCGTTATCATCCTTGAATGTTTCATCAATTCTTTTATTTATAAAATCTTTGCTTGGATGGGCGGCAATGATACCTTCGTTGGAAATTAGGTAAGCATAACTACCTTTAACAGGTTTAATTTTCGAAATCATTTCCTGAAGGCTTTCGAGGCTTACATCGCTTGCCACAATTCCCCCAAACATGTTATTCACATAAACAGGGGAGAAGTAAGTGATCATTAATTTCACATCGGCTTTTCCTGTAGTAACTTGATCTACATAAGGTTCCCAAATTGCTTCTTTTCCAAGTTTCTTATACTTATCATAAATTGGGGGGTCGCCATTCATGCTGCGCTCATCATACAACCATTTTATTTCATTTCCTTCGCGCCAAGTAGTTATCACAAACCTTCCGTAATCCTTATCGTATCCGGGAATAAACGATTTGTACTCCCAGCTATCCCATAATGAGTAAATTTCAGGGTTTTCTTTTAAAACTGGGATGTACATATCGAGGAAAAGCTTTTTCCATTGTTCTTGGGGCATATTTTTATACACTGTAAAAGCCTGAGAAAGGGTTCGGACAAGCGATAACTCCTTTTCAAATATTGCTCCTACCTCTTTTGCCGATACCTTTGCGGTTAGCTGCGTCTTTTCAATGGCATCGCTATAAATATTTGCCCGGGACTGCCAAAGGATGTAACCTACCGAGGCAACATAAAGAATTGCTGTTACCGTTAGGATGTAGAGTAGAATTTTCTGCCTTATCTTTAGCTTACGTTTCATGGGATTTAAATTTTTTCGATAAACATATATCTTTTTTGATAAAAATACAATTTATAAGTTTAAAAAACAGGGGCGTTAAACTTTGATTTTTTATTTTAGTCAAAAATAAAATCCTAAATCAACAAAAGCCATGAAACAATTACTGAAAAAAATTCAGTTACTGCTCTTTGCAGTTACGGTTTTTACTGCTAATGCTATTGCGCAGCAGTATAATTACGAAACTGTTCCTAACGACCCCATGGGAGTTAGAATTTACACCCTTGATAACGGCCTTAAGGTTTACATGTCGGTTATTAAGGATGAGCCACGTATTCAAACATTTGTGGCTGTTAGGGTAGGGAGCAAGAACGATCCCAAGGAGACTACCGGTTTAGCCCATTACTTTGAGCATATGATGTTTAAGGGTACGCCCGATTTTGGTACCCTCAATTGGGAAAAGGAAAAAGAATTGATTGACACCATTGAGCAATTATTTGAGGTTTACCGTAACGAGACCGATTCGCTCAAGCGAGCCGCAATTTACCGCCAAATTGATAGTATTTCGTTTGAGGCCTCCAAACTTGCCATTCCCAATGAGTACGATAAGCTAATGACTGCCATCGGATCAACCGGTACAAATGCAGCAACCTCAAATGACTATACAATTTACATTGAGAATATTCCGAGCAATCAGCTTGAGAATTGGGCTATGATTCAAGCCAATCGGTTTAGTCATCCCGTATTAAGGCTTTTCCACACTGAACTTGAGACTGTGTATGAAGAGAAAAACATGTCGTTGACCAATGATGGCCGTAAAGCTAGTGAGGCACTGTTGCGGGGTCTATTTCCCAATCACCCTTATGGGCAGCAAACCACCCTTGGTGAGGCTGAGCACCTCAAGAATCCCTCAATGAAAAATATCCGTGAGTTCTTTGATAAGTATTACGTTCCCAATAATATGGCAGTTATCCTTGCTGGCGATTTTAACCCCGAAGAGGCAATAAAAGTAGTTGATCGGTATTTTGGAACCCTTAAAGCAAAACCCTTGCCTGAGTTTAATATTGTTCCCGAGGAACCAATTAGTCAACCTAAGGAGTTTGAGGTTGTTGGATTGGAGGCTGAGAACGTAACCATTGGATTCCGTTTTGCCGGCGCAACCTCGGCCGATGCCGATATGCTATCGCTCATCAACTCAATTCTTTACAACAACAAAGCGGGCTTAATTGACCTTAATATCAATAAGAAACAGCTTGCACAAAGGGCGTACGCCTCGGCTCGTATCATGACCGATTATTCCATTCTACAACTTAGCGGACGAAACAAGAAGGGGCAATCACTGGAAGAGGTAAAAGATTTGCTATTAAAGCAGGTAGAGTTATTGAAAAAAGGAGAGTTTCCTGACTGGATGCTGGAGGCAGCTATCAATAACTATAAGTTGAACAGGATGAACGCTCTGGAATCAGCGTCAAGCCGTGCTCGCATGATGATGAATGCCTATCTTAATGGCATGGATTGGGCTAGCGTTGTTAATAGCATTGAACGGTTGCAAAAAATCAGCAAGGATCAGGTTGTTAAATTTGCCAACGATTATTTAGGCGATAACTATGTTGTGGTGTATAAACGACAAGGTAAACCCCAGGATGTAACAAAGGTGGCAAAGCCTCCTATTACGCCTATCCATATTAACCGCGATATGGAGTCCGATTTTCTTAAGAAAGTAAAGGAAACCAAGGTAACACCAGTTGAACCAGTGTTTATCGACTATAATAAGGATATTACCAAAATAAAACTCAATAAAGAGATTGAAGTTCTTTACAAGCAGAATACCGAGAATGGAACTTTTAACCTGGTTTACTACTATCCGTTTGGTAGATTAAGTAATCGGGCATTGCCCCATGCAGCTGATTACCTTCAGCTATTAGGTACTTCAAAGTTGAGTGCGGAAGAGATTAGCCAGGAGTTTTATAGATTGGCTTGCACCTTCAACATTAATGTTAACGATGAAGATACTTACATTACTCTTTCTGGTTTAGGCGAGAATGCCGCTAAGGCTTTAGCCTTGATGGAATCATTGCTTACCGATTGTCAACCCGACGAGTCTGCTCTAAAGGCATATATAGCCAACCAGCTAAAAGCCCGCAACGATGCTAAACGAAACCAATCAGCAGTATTTAGTGCACTGGTTAGTTACGCTACTTACGGAGAAAGTAATCCACACAAGTATATACTGAGCGAGAAAGAACTTAATGAGTTGAAACCTGAGGATTTAATTGGCTTAATCAAGAGTTTAGGCTCATACCGTCATACTGTACTCTACTATGGCCCGTTATCGTCGAACAATGTTAAGCAATTACTTGCCAAGGAGCACCGTTTACCCAAAAAGTTCAACCCCACACCGGTAAATAAAAAGTTTGAGCCCCTTGAAACCTCAACCGATAGGGTTCTTTTTGCCCATTACGATGCAAAACAGTCGTACCTACAAACATTAAGCAGAGGTCAAAAGTACGACGATAACCTCTATTCAATTATTACCCTTTACAACGAGTACTTTGGTGGGGGCATGAATGCCATTGTTTTTCAGGAAATGCGTGAGAAACGAGGCCTAGCCTACACTGCCCGCTCAAGGTACACCTTCCCTTCAAAACCTGACGGTTACTTTATTAACATGAGTTACATTGCAACTCAAAACGATAAGGTGATAGATGCCTTTAACGCCTTTAACGAGCTGTTCAATGCAATGCCGGAAAATGCCATTGGCTTCAATCTTTCCAAGGAGGTTTTGATTTCCGATATCCGAAACAACCGGATAAGGAACATGCGAGTACTTTACAGCTACCTGAATGCCAAACAAATGGGGTGGACCGACGATATCCGTAAAAAACTTTACACCCAAATTCCAACCTACACCCTAAGCGATGTTAAAAAGTTTCAGGAGCAGTACGTTAAGGCCAAGCCTAAAACGTATATAATTTTAGGGAAGGAGGCCGACATGAACTTCCATGAATTGGAACGTTTATATGGGCCTGTTACCAAGCTAACTTTGGAACAAATATTTGGTTACTAACATGCCAAGGCCAATCGTATAAGCGATTGGCCTTTTAAATCATTATGATATGGTAAGTAAAACTTTTAGTTCAATTATTTTGCTGGTGGGTTTGCCCTTTTTCCTTTTTTCTCAGGATAGGATGACCGGTTTAAGCTTTGCCACACGTTCCGAGGTTATTGCTCGTAATGGAATGGCATGTACCAGTCAGCCATTGGCAACCCAGGTGGCTATTGATATCTTGAAACAGGGTGGGACAGCAGTTGATGCAGCCATTGCTGCTAACGCCATGTTGGGATTAGTGGAGCCGACCGGAAGTGGTATTGGTGGCGATTTATTTGCCATTGTTTGGGATGCTAAAACCAAAAAACTTTATGGACTAAATGCTAGTGGCCGATCGCCTAAGTCTTTAACTTTAGATTACTTTAAACAAAAGGGGATAACTCACATCCCTGCTTTTGGACCACTTCCTGTTTCTGTTCCGGGTTGTGTTGATGGTTGGTTTGAGCTGCACAAAAAGTTTGGCAGGTTACCCATGCAAAAAATTTTATCGCCTGCCATTTCCTATGCCCGCGAGGGCTTTCCAGTTTCTGAGCTAATTGCTTTTTATTGGCAGAGGAATGCTCAACGATTAAAGCAGTTCGAAGGGTTTGCCGATGTGTTCATGCCCAACGGGAAAGCCCCTGCTAAAGGAGAAATATTTCGAAACCCATTCCTCGCAAACACCTATGAACTAATTGCTTTAAAGGGGAGAGATGAGTTTTATAAAGGCTCTATAGCCAGAACCATTGACGAATATATGAAACGGAATGGTGGCTTTCTGAGCTATGAGGATTTGGCCGCTCATAAATCGGAATGGGTCGAGCCTGTTTCGTCATCGTACAGGGGTTACGATGTATGGGAGTTACCCCCAAACGGACAGGGTATTGCAACTTTACAGATACTTAACATTCTCGAACAATTTGATGTTAAATCGATGGGGTTTGGGAGTGCGGAGTATATGCATTTGTTCATTGAAGCAAAAAAACTTGCCTTTGAGGATAGGGCGCGCTATTATGCCGATCCTGATTTTTCAGATGTCCCGTATATGCAACTTATTTCAAAGGATTATGCAAAAGAGCGAGCCCAGTTAATTGATTCAAACCGTGCAGCAAAGCGATATGATGCTGGAGAACTTCAAACTGGTAACACGGTTTACCTAACTGTTGCCGATAAGGATGGGAACATGGTTTCACTTATACAAAGCAACTACCGTGGTATGGGTTCAGGAATGACACCAACCGGTTTGGGGTTTGTGCTTCAGGATAGGGGGGAACTTTTCAGCCTTGAAGAGAGACACCCAAATGTTTATACACCGGGTAAAAGGCCTTTCCATACCATAATTCCTGGCTTTATCACAAAGAATGGAAAGCCCTGGATAAGTTTTGGTGTAATGGGAGGAGGTATGCAGCCCCAAGGGCATGCACAGATTATTGTAAACCTTATTGATTTTGGCATGAATTTACAGGAGGCTGGCGATGCACCTCGCATCCAGCACGAAGGCAGTTCCGAGCCAACGGGTGAGCGTATGACCGATGGCGGCATGGTTTACCTGGAATCGGGGTTCAATTACCAAGAAGTAAGAAAACTTTTGGCCAAGGGACACAAAGTTGGCTTTAGCCTCGATGGGTACGGCGGTTATCAGGCCATTATGTTTGACGATAAGAATGGTGTTTACATTGGAGCTTCGGAATCCCGAAAGGATGGACAGGCTGCAGGGTATTAAAGAAAAGGGCGCTCATGCGCCCTTTTCTTTTTGTTAAGTGTTTGGTTTACCTATGAATAATTGGATCAGGTTTACCATCAGGATCGTTTAGAACATATCCATCAGTCTTAGGTGCGCCAAGTAAAACAACGCCACATGCATGAGGTGAGGCCATTGAGGTTCCGCTCAAAGTGGCATAATTGCCACTCTTGTATGTTGAGTAAATGCTAACACCCGGAGCGCAGTAATCGATGGGAGGATTACCATAATTGGAGAACGTTGCAAACTTATCGGCATTGTCCATTGCTGAGATGGTATAAATATTTGTTCCATTCACTCTGGCGGGAGAACTATTATTAGCATCAGCACTTTCGTTTCCTGCAGCTAAGCAAAACTTTATCCCTTTATTAGATGCAGCAAGTACAGCGTCGTCAAGCGCTTGGTATGTAGGTCCACCTAAACTCATATTTGCAACATCACCTGCAACGCCTGCACTGGCAACATAGTTAACGCCGGATATAATGGTTGAATAGGCTCCACTTCCTTTCCTGTCAAGTACCTTAACGGCAACAACTGGTGCTCCAGCTGCAACTCCTATTACACCAATATCGTTATTCTTAGCAGCAACCGTTCCTGCTACGTGCGAACCATGTCCATTGTCATCGTCAGGAGTCCTGGTTTTTGAAACAAAGTTCTTACTTTTTGCAACGTTAACGTTTAGGTCGGGATGGTCGAGGTCAATTCCTGTATCAATAATCCATGCAACATTTGATCCTGTGTAATTAACAGCACCTCCTATACGTGTTATACCCCATGGGATAGTTTGACCTTTTGCGGCATCGCTGGTTTGTTCAACCTTATAGTCAAGAACAATCCACCTGTCAGGCTCAACGTAGGCAACCCTTTTATCCTTTAATAGGGCATTGACTTGCAGCTCAGTTAATTCAGCTGAAAAGCCCGATATGGCAGAACCATACACCTGGTCAATCTGCTTTGCGGGAATTCCAAAATCTTTCAAGAATGCAGTAGCATACAGCTGGGCTTTGATTTGGCTCTCTTCAAAGGGTAGGCTTATTGTAGCCTTATATGCTTCTGATTTGAATACTACAATAAACTTACCGGGAATAATGTCGCCATTCTTAACAATAACTTCATCTTGAACTTCACTAACATTTGGAACAATCTCTTCCTCTTGGCAGGAAATAACGCCAATAATTAATAGAGTTAAAGCGAAAACTAAAATTTTTCTCATAGCTTTAGGTTTTTGGTTATTCCTTGTAAGTTATGGGCATTTAAAATTATTGTCAAATTTTCATTGATTTTTTTTTAGATTGTTAATAACTTTTTTATTACCAAAGCTCATTTTTTTTCTTAAAATATCTACTTTATTTTGGTATAGTATTTGAAAAATTGTATGAAAAATAAATTACAATTCATGAGCATTAAACATTTATTACTACCATGTATAGTAACCCTAGCAGGTCAACTAAATGCTCAAAAGTTAACTCAAACCATTCGTGGTGTGGTATCCGATAAAAACACGGGCATAACCTTACCTGGTGCAACTGTGATTATGCTTAATACCAATCCAATAATTGGTACTACAACTGATGAATACGGGAAATTTAGGTTTCCCGATATTCCCATTGGAAGGGTTAGCTTAAAGGTATCGTTTGTAGGATATGCCGATGCAGTTATATCAAACTTGAATTTAACTACAGGGAAGGAACTTGTAGTAAATGTTCAACTCGAAGAGTTGGCCATTCCTTTGGCCGAGGTGGTGGTTAAGGCCGATGTGCAAAAGGAAAGGCCAGTGAATAGGCTTTCGTTGGTTAGTGCAAGAAGTTTTACTGTGGAGGAGACAGAACGTTATGCAGGAAGCCGTGCCGATGTTGCCCGTATGGCAGCAAACTATGCAGGGGTTTTGGGTATTGACGATTCACGGAACGATATCATTATAAGGGGTAACAGCCCTATGGGATTACTTTGGCGGCTTGAGGGGGTCGATATTCCAAATCCCAATCACTGGGGGGCTACCGGAACTACGGGCGGCCCGGTGTGCATGCTCAACAATAATTTACTCGAGAATTCTGATTTTATTACGGGCGCATTCTCAGCTGAGTATGGAAATGCCATTTCAGGGGCATTTGATCTCAGGATGCGGAATGGGAATAACGAAAAGTATGAGTTTTTGGGTCAGATAGGATTTAATGGATTTGAGTTTGGCGCTGAAGGTCCAATTGCCAAACGAAATGGTTCTTCGTTTCTGGTAAATTACAGGTATTCAACTCTTGGGGTATTCGACAAATTGGGAATGGACTTGGGTACTGTAGGCGTTCCATACTACCAGGATCTTTCGTTTAAGGTTAATTTCCCTCGCACAAGAATTGGGAACCTCTCAATTTTTGGATTAGGCGGTAAAAGCGATATTGAAATATGGGATAGCCGAAAGGATACCCTAAAGGATAAAATTGATTTTTATGGCGGTGAGGGATTTGACCTCACTAACGGTTCAAACATGGGCGTGGTTGGTTTAAATCAAACATATTCTATAAATCAATCGACATTCACAAAGCTATCAGTTGCAGCAAGCGCACATCAGTTTAAAACCGATTTGGATTCGCTTTCAAACGACTTAACCCAAAAATATCAGTACTATCTTAATGATTTTATTGAGAATACTTTTTATACAAACTTTTCAATCAATAAAAAATTATCATCTAAGAGCCATATCAAAATAGGTACTATTGCCAAACTACTTGCATACAGCTATACCGATAGTGTGTACAAGAAAAACGAAGACCTCTTTCAAATCCTTAGAAGCGATGATGGTAAAGCCTGGTTAACCCAACCATACTGTAATTGGCAATATCGACCAAACAACACCCTAACTATAAACGCAGGGGTACATGCCATGTATTTTTCTATAAACAACGACTGGTCAGTTGAACCAAGGGTTGCTTTAAGGTGGGCATTTTCTTCGGCTAGTTCGGTAAATTTTGGTTACGGGCTTCATAGCCAGGTGGTATCGCTTCCAATAGTTTTGGGTCGGGTTAGGTTGAATAACGGTACATATATTCAACCCAACATGGATTTGGATTTTGTTCGAAGCCATCACTTTGTGGCTGGATACGACTGGCTTTTTGCCCCCCACACCCGCCTAAAGGCAGAGGTTTATTACCAGTATATATTTGATGCAGCCGTCGATGCCGAGGAGCTCAATTCATACTCGCTTCTAAATCAAGGCGCCAGCTTTGTTCTGGAATTGCCCGATTACGTGAAGAGTAGCGGAAAAGGTGCAAACTATGGTGTTGAATTAACCATGGAGCACTTTTTAAACCATGGGTACTATTATTTACTAACGGTATCGCTCTTTCAATCGGAGTATCAGGGAAGCGATGGAATTACCCATAGTACCGCTTTTAATCATCGATACATTTCAAATGTCCTGTTTGGGAAAGAGTTTTACTTGTCGAATGCTGCAAAGTTACAAAAAACACTAAGTTTCGATGCTAAGGTAGCATACAGTGGGGGTAAGCGTGCAACACCATGGACGGCCATTTTCGATCCTGTGCAGAACAAGTATTCCCGCGAATGGGATGAAAGCAGGGCTTATGAGCTTCAGCTTCGCGATTATTTTAAGGCCGATTTAACGGTTCGCTTTAGATTAAATAAACCGAGATTTACACAGGAATGGGCTATTGAGATTACCAATCTGTTTAACAATAAGAACATTTACGGCGATAAGTTTAATACCAAAACCGGTCAGGCTGAGTATGTGTACCAAACAGGTTTAATGGTTATACCCCAATACAGGATAACTTTTTAGTATTCTATTTGTTACTAAATAAAAAACATTATGATAAACCGGAGTGCAGCAGTATTCGGAAGTACAGGCCTTGTGGGTTCATATCTACTTAGTTTGCTCGACGAGAATAAAAATTACAATGAGATTTATGCCTATAGGCGAAATGCTGATGACAGAAATGCTTTCAATAAGGTTAAGCTTGTTGATTTCAATAACGATTTCTCAATTGCCCCCAATATTGATGATGTTTTCATTAGTTTGGGAACAACAATGAAAAAGGCTGGCAGCAAAGAGGCTTTCAAGGCTGTTGACTTCAATTTAGTGGTTGAAGTTGCTCGCAAAGCATACCTTGCCGGCGTTAAGCGTATCATTGTTGTTTCGTCAATTGGTGCTAATCCTGGGGTAAGAAACTTTTACCTGCGAACAAAGGGAGAAATGGAAGAGGAACTCAGAAAGTTCGATTTTGAACTGGTAGCAATTGCTCGCCCTTCTATCCTTCTAGGCAAGCGAAATGAGTTTAGGTTTGGAGAGAGTTTTGGCATTTGGTTCTTTAGAGCATTTAGGTTTATATTTGTAGGCCCTTTACGCCGATACCGTGGAATTGATGCAAAGGATGTGGCTAAGGCCATGATTCAGTTAGCCTTAACGGCCAAGGGCAAAATAGCTGTTGAGTCCGAAGTTTTAAAGCAAATAGCCGATGTTTACAACCCTTAGCGATTACTTTTACAATCTTGTACAGAACCGACAGAGCGACAGGGCATACGATTCACGTACTGTTGATAGGGAAATAATTCTTCGAATTATTGAGGCTGCCCGTTTAGCCCCATCGGCATGTAATGCCCAACCCTGGCGTTTTATTGTTGTTGATGATCCTGGACTAAAGAATAAACTTGCTGATGCTGCTGCAAGCAGAGTGCTGGGTATCAATCACTTTACCAAACAGGCACCCGTTCACATCGTAATAGTTATGGAACCAGCCAATCTTAACTCAAATTTTGGAAGTTTGGTGAAAGGGAAAACCTTTCCACTTATCGATATAGGTATTACAGCCGAGCATATTTGCCTTGCGGCCAAAGCCGAAGGGCTTGGAAGTTGCATGTTGGGTTGGTTCGATGAACTGGCGGTTAAAAAGCTACTTGATATCCCTAAATCGCGAAGGGTTCCATTAATAATAACCCTAGGCTATCCAGCCACTGACGAAATCCGCCCCAAGCGTCGTAAAAGCCTTGACGATGTGGTATCGTTTAACAAATACTAGTTTTTAATAACCCCGTTAATTAGGTTAAGCAGTTTGGGTTCCTCATTCTGCCAGTTTAGATGTTCAGCGGCTTTTTTTACGTTTTTCGATATTCTTTCGTACCTTTTTTTATCATCAAAAAGGTCAGCTATCTGATTTGCTAATTCAATGGGATTTCGGCTACTGGCAACTATTCCTATTTCGTATTCCTCAACAACCTTTCTCATTTCAGGCAAATCGCTAACAAGAACAGGAACATTGGCTGCAATGTAATCGAAAAGTTTATTGGGCAGTGCATACCTGTAGTTAAGCCCCATGTCTTCTTCTAGCGATAATCCAAGCCATGCTGTGGGAGTAATCAACCTTAAATTTTCCGGTGCAAGTTGTCCTAAAAACTGAACCCTATCAAAAAGGTTGTTTTCAAGCATTTGTTTACGGAGTTTTAGCTCAACATCACCAGTGCCAACAATAAGCAATTTGTAGCAAGGTAGCTGCTTCATCATATCAATTGCAAGCTCTATCCCTCTTCCAACATTTAACGCACCTTGGTATATTAGGGTTGGTTGTTTTTCTCTGAATGCTTCAGTGTTAGTGCGAACAGGTAAATTCCGTATCACCTCAACCTTATTAATTCTGTATCGCTTTGAAAGTTCACTTGCAACGCCGTCCGATACAGTAATAACCGCTTTGGCTCGCTTTATGAAAATTCGTTCCTGAAATTGCCATAAAAATTTTATTATTGGTCGGTTTATAAGCTCTGGTACCTCAGTAAATAGCTCATGGCTGTCGTAAATCAACTTTTTGCGCCTTAATATCGAGCCTATAGTACATCCCGGTAATGTATCAAGGTCGTTTGAGTAGATTATGTCAAAGCGCGAAAAAAGAGTTCGAAAAAGAATCTTTATGTTGAAAAAGAAATAAAAGAGAGGCCCTTTTTTAAAGAATTGGCTTAAGTATTGGACTGTAAATTTATTATTTGTATAATTTAAGCTTCGATGTTTACGGCAGAAAACTTTAACGGAATACCCATTAGCTGCCAGTGTGTTGGCAATCCGTTGCAGTCGCTGGTCAGTTGCGATATATGATGTGCTGAACATTTGAATTCGCATAATTGAATTTAACTTTATAACAAATGAATGCCTTTAAAGGTTTAGTATTAGTAAAACTATAAAAATTTACGATTTTACATAAAAAAGTTATATTTGTTATCGCAATCAAAGAGTCAAATGTTTGTTATTAAGAAAGATATATCACTTAAACCCTACAACACCTTTGGTATCGATGTAACGGCTAGTTACTACGCCAGGGCTAACACGGTTGAAAAGATTCTATACGCCATAAATTTTGCTTCCTACAACAAGCTGCCAATCTTTGTTTTGGGAGGAGGTAGCAACATCCTATTTACAAGGGATTTTGAGGGCGTAGTAATTAATCCGGCTATTCAAGGGGTTCAACTACAATCCGACGACGAACAATACTACTTATTCAGGGTAGGCGCTGGAGTTGTTTGGGATAAGTTTGTTGAGTTTGCAGCAGAAAACAACCTTGGAGGAATTGAAAACCTTTCCCATATCCCTGGACTTGTTGGAGCATCGCCTATACAGAACATTGGGGCATACGGTGTTGAGGTAAAGAACACCATAATTAAGGTTGAAGCCATCGAGGTATCTTCTCGTAAACTCATAGAGTTTAATGCTTCCGAATGCCGTTTTGGTTATCGTGATAGTATTTTTAAACAGGAATTTAAAGGAAAGGTAATAATTACTCATGTGTGGTTTAGGCTTTCAAGGAATCCCAGTTTTGTATTGAACTATGGTAATCTGGCTGAGGACGTTGCAAAATTTGGTGAGGTTTCAGTGCAAAATGTTCGTAAAGCCATTATCAACATCAGAAAAAGCAAGTTGCCCGATCCTGCCGAGCTAGGCAATGCCGGTAGTTTCTTCAAGAACCCCATTGTTGATGTTGATAAATACAATACGCTTAAAGAGCGACATGCCGATTTAAATGGTTTTCAAGTTTCAGAGAGTTTCTATAAAATTCCAGCGGGCTGGCTTATTGAAAAAGCTGGTTGGAAGGGTAGGCAAGTGGGTAAGTGCGGCGTTCACCATAAACAAGCCTTGATTTTGGTAAACTATGGCGGTGCAACCGGAAACGATATTCTCGATTTGGCCACATCTATTCAGCAGTCTGTGAAGGAACAGTTTGGTATAGAGCTGGAGCAGGAGGTAAACGTTTTTTAGTTTGGGTGCTTTTATTACCTTTGCGGGCTAAATTTCTCAAATTATGACAAATAGGATTATGGATCCCATTGGGCGATTGATGGGATTGAGGTATAAGTCGCACCCCTGGCATGGGGTTGATGTTGGGCCTAATGCCCCAAATATTGTAACCACTTTCATCGAAATGGTTACAACCGATACGGTTAAGTATGAGGTGGATAAGGTGTCGGGTTACCTACGTATCGACCGTCCCCAAAAGTACTCTAATGTACTACCAGCACTTTACGGTTTTATTCCCCAAACCCTTTGCGATGAGAATGTAGCGCAAATTGCCCGCGATAAAACGGGACGGAACGATTTGGCCGGTGATGGCGATCCCCTTGACATTTGTGTGTTAACCGAAAAAAACATTGCACACGGAAACCTATTAGCCTACGCAATTCCCATTGGGGGATTAAGAATGATTGACGGCAACCAGGCCGACGATAAAATAATTGCCGTTTTAAAGGATGATGCAGTTTATGGACATTTTCGTAATATTGATGAATGCCCTGAGGCAATCATTACTCGACTTAGACATTACTTCCTAACCTATAAGGATTTACCAGGAACGCACCGCGATTGCGAGATTACCCATGTTTACAGCGTTGAAGAGGCACATCAAATCATTAATGCTGCGCTTACCGATTACCGTAAGAAATTTGAAAATCTGGATATAATTTTATCGCAGTACGGGATGATGAAACCGTAAAGTAAATGAGGGCTGCCATATGCAGCCCTCATTTACTTGAAACTTTCGTATTCAGAATCGTTGCTTGGTTTTAGCTTGATATCAATCCCTTTATGGGGATGTTTGGGTTCATCGGTTTTCTTTTTAGTTAGGGGTTTTATAATCTTTTTTTCAGGTGTTTTTGGTGTGGGTTCAAGCTTTGCAGATGGCTTTTCGCTTTTGTATGTTTCATGCTTTAAGTCAACTTTTTTAATACCTTGAATGTTTTCAATACGGAACGATTCAGCAAATTCCAACAGTTTCTCTGCCTGTGCTGCAAGTTCCTCGGCACTTGCAGCTAATTCCTCTGATATGGAAGCATTTTGTTGAGTAACGCCGCTGAGTTGCTGGGTGGTATTGTTAACCTGCTCTGAGCCCGTTAATTGTTCTTTGCTGGCGTGAGCAATTTCCTGAATCAACTCGGTTGTTTTTTGGATTTTTGGAATTATTTGATTAAGTAAATCTGTGGCTTTAGCTGTTATCTGAACACTCTCTCCCGATTGTCTATTAATTTCATCCGCCGCCACTCGGCTACGTTCGGCTAACCTTCGCACCTCGGCAGCTACAACTGCAAACCCTTTGCCATGCTCACCTGCTCGTGCAGCTTCAACAGCTGCATTTAGGGCTAACAGGTTTGTTTGGAATGCAATGTCGTTAATAATTTGAATCTTTTCAGCAATTGAACCAATTGATGCCATACTCTTTTCCGAGGCATCTTTAACCCTTTGGGCATCAGTAACCAGTTCAAGCGATATCTTTTCAACTTCAATGGCGTGGTGCGAGTTCTGCTCAATATTCGATACCATTTCTTCCATGGTGCTCGACAGTTCCTCGGACGATGAGGCTAACTCCTCGGCACTCTGTGAAACCTGCTGGGCAGTAGAGTTCAAGTGCGAGCTGGCATCGGCTATACTACTGCTGCTATTCTTAAATTCGGTAACCATTTCTATCAGCTTCTGCTGCATCAGTAATAGCGATTCCTGCAGAGTCCCCAACTCATCGTCTCGGTCTTTTTCAATGGTTTGGGTTAAATCGCTTTGCGAAATGCTGTTGGCAAAATCTACTGCTCTAAAAATGGGTTTGATTATTCTGCTCGACTGGTAAAGAATAATAAAGATTAGAAGGGTAACGGAAAGTAGTCCTACTATTAGGGTGTAGCCAATCAGTTTTCGACTTTCTGCAAAAACTTCACTCTCAGGTACTACAACAATAACAGCCCATGGTTTGGTTGTTTTTCCAACCATTACAGGGTTTACATATAAAAAATTAGGCTTTCCATTTAGCTCTACTGTAAACGAGGTAAAATTTTTACCCCTAATTATTTGCTGGTATTCAGGTAAACTTATATTGATAATTTTTGATAGGGTATCACCCGTTAGTTCCTTTTTGGGGTGTGCAGCAATTAACCCTTCGGGTGATGTTAAAAAAACATAACCAGTTTCAAAAACCTTAACATCCTTTAGTTTTTCAGATAGTTCCTTGAGGTCGATATCAAGCCCAATAACGCCAATAATTTTACCATTTTCTTTTATCGGGAGCGCAGCAGAGGTTTCAAAGTAACTTGTCCCTGTCACATCACCTGAGTAGGTGTAAAAGTATGGCTCCATTAATGTTTCTTCGCCGGTTGTGAAGGGTATTTTATAGTAATCTTCATTATACATAGCTATTTCACCAACTTCACTTTTAATGGTTTTATTAACCTTATAGAACGAAACATCGAAACGACCCTCCTCATCGTATAGTTCGCTTCCCTTATACTTACTATCGTTACCATCGAGCTGATTAGGTTCAAACATTGCCCACAGGGCAAGGTAGTTATCGTTTAAGCTTAGAGCTTCCATGAGTATACTTCGGTATGCTTCACGACTCTTATACCCATCCTTTTTTAGGGAATTAAAGCTAATGCTGATGTTATAAAGGGTTTCAAAAGGTTTTTCGAGGAAACCGGTAACATCTTTCGAGATGTTTTTGGCTACCAGTAAGCTGGTTTCACTGGCCGATTTTCTGGCTGCTCTATTGCTGTTGTAGGCTATTACCGTTAAGGTTAATAACATAATGAGTATGGTGATACCCATAATGTTTACCATCAACTCAACTTTTAAACTCTTGTATTTCATATGGTTTGATTTTTATTGTGATTTATTGCCCTTCCTTTTGCAATTTATCATTTTTACCATCAAAAGTCAATGAGTTTAATTAAATGTTTGTTTAAACTCCGACACTTTTGCCTAATTATACTATAATACTGGATTTAATACTATTCAGGGGACACCAAAAAAGATGTTAGAAAGCAAGAACCAGAAATTAGGTATCTGTTATCAGAAGGCAGAAAACACCAAAAAAACAAACACCAAATTTAGTTTCTTAAACAGAACACTAAATTCCTCTTCGCGGGGCAGATTGTTTAAACACAAAGCGCGACAAGCCCTTTAACCTTTAACCTTTAACCTTTATCTCTACTGTATAGTAAACGCCGCCAGTAAAAAAACTTGATGCGTGTAGGGGTTAAGGATAAAACTACCTTTGACAGGAATGGTCAGGGTTGTGTTGATGTGGATATTCCTATTAACAGTTAACCCAGTATTTACAAGTGAAGCTCTGTTTGCGTAGTAACTTTTATATGGGGTTCCTCCCAAATGAATGGAAATGCTTGTTTGGTCACTTTTAAAAACCATGTACTCCAGTTCAATGTAAGTGGAGTATAAATTATGCCTTGTAGTTGAGTCCTTGTCGAATCCATAAAACATTGTTGATAGTGTAATATTTAAAGGGAAATGCTCGGTTTGGTTAAGAGTGAGTATGGCATCGAGCGTATGACGGGTTTTACTATTTCTAAATTCAAAAAAATCGCCTTGCCAACCTATTGTGTCAATGGGATTGTAGTAGTCAAAAATGGCAAGTGACAAATTCTTGTACTTCATGCCGGTATAGATATCAATTTCCTGAATGTTTTCAGAACCTAAGGAGTATGATGCCCAAAAGCCACCATAGATTTTTTGGCCTTCAAATCGAATGGTTGGTTGAACTGCAGGCGAAGTGTTGTTTCGCATTCCCCTCCAAAGGTGACGACTCACAAAATCAAACTTCAATTGCGTTTTAATGGTTTCTCTTTCTTGACTTATTGTTTCAAAAAAGAGAGCAAATAGTAAAACGAAAGTTACTAAAACGCTCCTCATACTCCTTTTAAAATTTGAATGCAAATATTCAGCTGCAAAACGATTTGGGATAGGTAAGTGTTGATGTTATACAGCTGTTTTATGAAATTTTAACCCAATTATTCATTAGTAGGCAATTCAATGATATGATTGGGTAATTAACTAAAAGAATTTTTCGTCGAAGTTTACAAGATAAACCTTTTGGGTAGCTCTTGTAAGGGCAGTGTATAGCCATCGCAAATACTCCCGTGTAAGCATAGCATCGTTAAAAAAACCTTGGTCAATGAAAACAGTTGGCCACTGGCCACCCTGAGCCTTATGGCAGGTTACAGCATAGGCAAACTTGGCCTGTAAAGCGTTGAAAAAGGGGTCGTTTTGGAGTTGTTTCATTCGGGCTTTTTTGGTTTTAAGATGTAAGTAATCGGCCATAACTTCCTGGTAAAGCAGCCTCATACTCTCATTGCCAAGCGAAGGGCCATCCATATATAGGGAATCGAGTATAAGCTTAGCATCAAATTCCTCGTAGCTGTAATCGGGTAGTTCAAGAGTAACATCAGCAAATCGGAAACCGTAAAGTTCATTTCTTTTTCCTATCCGTTTTACCCTAACAATTTCACCATTGGCAATAAATCCAATGTTGGGTCTATCGTTAACCCAATAATAGTTGTTGCGGGCAACCATCAGGTAGTCTCCCACGCTGAGTTCTTCCTCATGGTAAAGTATTTTTGACCTTATGCCCTGGTTGTATCGATTAGCCCTCTTGTTGGAGTAGCATATAACAATATTCCCTTCCCTTCCGTTCTTGCCATACTCGTCGGCAAGGTATTCCAGAAGGTCGCCCCCCGAAATTCTTTGCACGTCACGATAGTCAAGGTTTAATTTAGGAAAATTGTTAGTTGACGAGTCAATCAATTCCCTTATGGTTGTGGCATTATGTAGAATGCCAGAATCGAACTGTTGCCTTATAACCTCGTTGAGTTGTGCTAATCTTACATTTAGACCAAGTGCTTCGAGTTCGATAGGATTAAGTGCAGGGCTAATATCGAGACCAACTGGGGGAAGTTGAGCGGTATCGCCAACCAGCATAAGCTTACATTCCTTGCCCATTCTAACGTATTCAATGAGGTCGGAAAGCAATTTTCCTGAACCAAATGCACTATCGTCGAGTGCCTGATTTGAAATCATGGAGGCCTCATCAACAATATAAATGGTGTTTTTTGATTTATTGAAATTAAGAGTAAAACGGCCAAATCCATCGGTATTCGATTGTTGCCTGTATATCACTTTATGTATGGTGTAAGCATTGCAACCCGAATATTCGGCCAGCACCTTTGCTGCTCTTCCGGTTGGGGCAAGGAGCTGGTAACTAATGCCAAACCTGTCCAGAGCTTTAACGTATGCGGCTATCAGCGAGGTTTTCCCAGTGCCCGCATATCCCTTAAGCAACATACATTCATTCCCATTGGGTTGTACGGTAAACTCCGATAAGGCATTAATAGCTTCAAGTTGTCCAACAGTAGGGGCAAACCCTAACTTTTCAACTATTTCCTTAATAACATGTGTTTTAATCACAGCAATGCAATATTTTTTGTAAATTTAAGTTAGAATTTAACCAGATGTTTTTAAATTTGCACGCAAACATAAACCAAAACACGAAAAATGAAAACAGTTTATCAAATTGCACTTGCAGTTATCATAGTGATACTTGGTTATTTCCTGTACGAGAGCATAATGGAGCCAATCCGTTTTGAAAAGGAAAAAAATCGTCGGTACAATGCCACCATTGAGCGTTTAAAGAGTATTAGAACTGCCCAGGATGCTTACCGCTCGCGTTTTGGTAAGTACACCGGTAGCTTCGATACTTTAATCAGCTTCATGAAGGAGGGACAGATTAAGGTGGTTAAGCAGATTGGATCGGAAGACGACTCGCTTGCTGTTATCCAAAAGAAAATCTTCCGCGATACCATTCTGATTCCGGTTCGCGACACCATTCTTAAAGGGTATCCCTACGATTCGTTACGTTTTGTTCCGTTTACGGGGGGCGATCAGTTTGAATTAGCCGCTGGCGAGCTAAAAACCCAATCCGGTGTAAGCGTTAAGGTTTTTGAATGTAAAGTACCCAACAAGGTTATCCTCAAAGGGCTCGACCGTCAGGAAATTATCAACATGGACGACCTTGCTAAAAAGCTCAATAAGTATCCCGGCCTAAAGGTTGGATCGTTAACTGAGGCTACCAATAACGCAGGTAACTGGGAGTAGTACATTGGAAATGCACGAAATCGATATCATAGACGAAACCTTTGATAGGGATCGGACATCTACATACGAACTATCCATTCAGGTCTCCCTGAATGGATTTTCGTATGCGGTTAAGGATACCATTCGGAACACTTTCATTGCCCTTTTCAACACCGATTGGAAAGGATATGCTATCGATAGCGTTAATTACCGCCATTTTCTTAATAACCTAATCGAAGCCAAACCCTGGTTAACGAACGAATTTAAAAAAGTAATAGTAGCTTTCAATTTGCCATACTTCACACTTGTTCCCGCTGATTTTTTTGATCCAGCTAATGCAAAGAAATTTTTAGATCAGGTTCATAGCATTCCCGATTGTTATGAACTGGGCTATACAGAACTCAATACTCTTTCCCTGGCAATTGTTTATGCTGCACCCCATGAGTTTGTTAACGAGTGGAAAAGGTTGCACAGCAAAACGCTTTTCATTCACTCGTTAAAATCGTTTGTTCATATTCCCTCCAATTACACCTCAAAGTCCTATCTTCAGGTCGATTTAGATCATCAGCATTTAACCATTGCTATTCTTAGCAACGGTCAACTTTTAACGGCAAATAGCTACACGTGCAAAACTACAACCGATGTAGTTTACTACACCAATGCCATAGCCAAAACTATATTTAAGGATATTGACCATATCCATGTAAACCTTACCGGCGATGGTGAGCTAATGGTTGGCTTGCCCGATGAAATGGGCAGGTACTTCAACTCTGTATCGCATCAGGCCGAATTCTATAAACCGGTATTTTTTTCATACAAGTTGCTCCGTTTCAGAACCGAATACTTTAGGCTATTCAATCTGGGTGTTACATGCGAATAGTTTCTGGAAGTTTACGGGGACGCCACATTAATCCGCCAAAGAACTTTCGTGCACGTCCTACAACCGATTTTGCCAAGGAAAGTATCTTCAACATCATTTCCAATCATTTCGATTTCGAGGGGTTAAGGGTGCTCGACCTGTTTTCAGGAACAGGAAGCATAAGTTACGAGTTTATTTCACGTGGGGCTGCATTGGTCGATTCTGTTGAGAAAGACTACCACCACTGGCTATTCATCAGGGATACAGTCAGGCTTTTAAACCTTCAGGGTTTAAACCCCATCAAGGTTGATGCCTTTACTTACCTTAACGGTTGCGCAAAGGAGTACGATATTGTTTTTGCCGACCCACCTTACGATTTGCGGGGTATTGACGTGCTTCCGGAATTAATTCTTACTAAAAGCATACTTACCAATGGGGGATGGTTCATATTTGAGCATTCCGATAAATACGATTTTTCAGATAATCACTACTTTTTAGAGCGTAGGGTTTACGGAAGTGTTAATTTCAGTATTTTTCAGAAAAAAAATTTAAGTTAGATATTGCACATTTAAAAACTACGTATTACCTTTGCAACGCTTTTCAAAGGGAAAGTTTATTATAAGATTGGTCCGGTAGTTCAGCTGGTTAGAATACATGCCTGTCACGCATGGGGTCGCGGGTTCGAGTCCCGTCCGGACCGCAAAAAGCCTCGAGGATTTCTCGGGGCTTTTTGTTTTTTCAATATTTACATTTCCCAAATTGCAACTCCTGATTTTATCTGTTTATCATAGGTTTTTAAAAACCACTCGCTAATGTTATTTGGATAACATCTAAATTAATTTTTTATTTTCATTACTTGACAAAAGATTTTTTTCCCATTTAAAATTGCATTAAATTAGTATTAGTATATCAAAAATTTAAAATTATGGAAACTCAAATGAATTGTCCCAAACTTGAGAAATGCCCCATTTATCAGAAAAATGTTTTTTTCAATCCGAATGCGGGCCAAACTTACCGGATGCTATACTGCACTGCCGGTAAGGAGAAGTACTCTACTTGTAAACGTTTTCTTGTAGCGGAGAGGGTTGGTAAACCTGCGCCTGAGTCAGTTATGCCAAACTGCTCATTAACTGTTGATGAGATTATATCTAAGTACAATCTTTGAACTATTTAAATCCATGAACTTGAATGACATGCCAATTGGAAAGCGACTGTCATTAAGCTTTTCAATAATCATTGCATTAATTCTGGTTGTAGCATTGGCTGTTTACATCTCAAACCAGAGGGTTCAGAGAGAGAGCAGTAAACAGGTAATGCTCAACAATTTGCTTGCCAGCAATGCTGCACTTGAATCCTACCTAATCGATTTCATCCAAACCGGAAAGCCTCAAGAACTTGATTCCGCTAAATTCTATTTGACCAAGTTCAAAAAGGAACTTGAAATTCTTAAACCGGTTGTTACGCAAAAAAACTATGGATTAATTACCTTAATAGAGGGTAATGTTAAAGTAATCAATGATCAGTTTGATGTTCTTGAAAAGAGTAATCAGCTGATAAATGAATCCACCTTAAAGCTTGAACAGGAATCAAGTAAAGTTTTAGCTATTGCAGCTCGGGTTGCAGGAGGTGAGGTTTCAAGGGGTGTTCAGCAATTCCTGAATATCCGAATAATGGAAAAGAACTATTTAATAACCGGTGAAGATGATATTTTAAATAAATGGTCGACCGAAATTGAGGATAATATCAGGCTAGCTAACAAATTAGGTTTAAATGAGATTGCTCAAGCATTAAACTCATACAAGATTAGTTTTCTGAAACATGCCGAGGCTAAGAAAGCAGTTCTCAATGCAAAAAACCAAGTTATTGGTGCAGTAAATAAATCGCAAAACATTCTACAAAAAGGTGTTCTGTTATCGGCTGGAATACTTAACGACTCCGCAAAGCATGGCTTAGGAGTTATAGTATTTGCGGTAATTATCGTTGTTGCGTTTAGCGGAATCGTAGCTTTCAGGGTTACCCATAGCATAACTAAACCCGTTTACTCCGGTTTAGAACTTGCGCACAACCTGTCAGTAGGTAATCTTATTAATTTTTCTAAAGAGAATAATAATAGGAACGATGAGTTTGGAAAGCTCTCGCGGGCACTAACCGAGATGAGCGAAAAATTGAAAGAGGTAATTACTACTATCAATATTTCAGCAAATCATATAGCTTCGGCAAGCGAACAGCTTAGTACTACCAGTCAACAGGTTTCGCAGGGTGCATCGGAGCAGGCTAGCTCAGCCGAGGAGGTTTCGGCCTCCATGGAACAAATGGTAGCCAATATTCAGAATAATTCTGAAAATGCAAAGCAGGCCGAAATAATTGCGCTTAAAAGCGCTGAAGGAATCCGTAAGGGTTACGATTCTACCTCTCATGCCCTTAACAGCATGAAAAAAATAGCCGAAAAAGTCTCAATTATTGGCGATATTGCTTTCCAAACCAATATCTTAGCCTTAAATGCAGCCGTTGAGGCTGCCCGTGCCGGTGAGCATGGCAAAGGATTTGCCGTGGTGGCTGCTGAGGTTCGTAAGCTTGCTGAGCGCAGCCGCCTGGCAGCTGAAGAAATTGATAGAATAACCCGTGACGGAGTCAAAATTGCCGATGAGGCAGGGCGATTACTTTCAGAGATAGTTCCCGATATTGAAAAAACTGCTCGTTTGGTTCAGGAAATTGCTGCTGCCAGCATGGAACAGAATGCTGGCGCTGACCAGATCAACTCAGCCATTCAACAGCTTAATCAGGTTACACAACAAAATGCTGCAGCAAGTGAGGAGATGGCATCGAGCGCCGAGGAGCTTAATAGCCAAGCAGAGCAGCTGATTGATATTGTCTCATTTTTTGATATTGGCGAACATGAAAGTTTTGTGAACTCCACTAAGCTTAAAAACGATACCAAAAAGATTGCTCAAGCCTCTGTGATTTCAAAAACAAAGGAGAAACCGGCAAAAATTAAACACAAAAAGTCCCAAGGGGTTGAAATTAAACTAACACCCAAGGGCGATGATTCCAATTACGAAAAGTTTTAATGAAACACCCATGTAAGGCAGCTTGCACAAACTAGCTTGCGAGTTCACCGAAGGTAAACACTGATGAACAAACTATAGGTGTTCCATCCGCTCGATAAAGATTGTTAAAAGCAAGATAGTAACATGTTAGTAATTAATAATATAAATATTTTATACGGATGAAAAGAGGCTAAAAAGCCTCTTTTCCATTTTAGTGAAGATATACTTGACATGTGCTTCAATATTTCGTAAATTGAGAAAAATTCACAGCTATGACAGCCATTGCAAAGATTCTCGAAACCCGTGGGGTTATGGTAAAGGAGGAGAAGGTTAAATCGCTTTCAGAGCGAATCTACTCCAACACCATGGTTCTTGAGAACTATGAACCATACCCGGGCTACTATGGTAAGAATGTGCCTTCCAATGTTATTCCAAGGTCAATCTTTCTTATCTTGGTAAGAGAGTACGATCACATGTTCTTAGCTCGTACCCTTCAAAAAATTTCCCGCGAGGGTAAACATACCTGCATGGGCACATACGGATATATCGATATTGAAGACCATCGCTACTACTGCATTAGGATTAAAAATCTCAAGTGTTTTGAGGAGATACCCATAATTCAGCAGAAACTTGCAGAGCATGGTATCGATTTTAGGCGCAGTAAACCTGTTAACGACATGGCTCTCATTACCATTGAAAAAACTTTTCTGGTTGAACGGTTCGATGATGGTATATACCTCGATTTAGCAGGCGACAATAAGTATTACATTGAAATTCCTCAAGAACTTAAATGGGACGATTTTAAAACGATTACCGATAATGTTAAGAATAACATTCAGAACAGGTTCTTTGATGCTGCATTGGGCTATTTCTGGAAGGTTAATGGCCCTCAGGATATCGTAAGAATTTATGACCTGAAAGCCAGCTTAGAACGAATTTCTGAAATTCGAACTAAATACCTGCAGGAAATAGACCGGTTTAATAAAACCCGTTAAAATATTTTCAATCTAACGACCAGTCGATGGGTTCCTTGCCAATGGAGGTGAGGAGCCTATTTGTTCTTGAAAAATGCTTGCAGCCAAAAAATCCCCTATTAGCCGAGAGGGGTGATGGATGGGGAGCAGTTAAAATAAAATGCTTGTTAATATCGATAATTTGGGCTTTTGCTTGGGCATAGTTACCCCATAAAATAAATACCAAACCCTTATGATAATCCGATAGGGCTTTAATGGCGGCATCGGTAAAGGTTTCCCAGCCCTTATTCTGGTGTGAACCAGCTTGGTTCGCTCTGACCGTAAGGGTTGCATTTAATAGTAGTACACCCTGTTTAGCCCATTTCTCTAAATTTCCATGATTGGGTATAGGTAACCCTAAATCGCTATTTATCTCTTTAAAGATATTTTGAAGCGAGGGAGGGGCAGGTATACCCTTGGGAACTGAAAAACATAGCCCATGAGCTTGCCCCGGCCCATGGTAGGGATCTTGACCAAGGATTACCACCTTCACACTATCGAATGGGGTATGGTTAAATGCTGCAAAAATCTGCGAGCCAGGAGGATAAACTGTGTACTTTTTCTTTTCGTCGATCAAGAACTCTTTGAGCTTGACAAAGTACTCCTTGTTGAACTCATCGTACAGTACTTTTTTCCATGACTCTTCAATTTGTGGTTTGATTTCTCCGTTTGCTTTATTCATATCTGTTAAACTTTAAAATCAAAACAAAGTAAAGTAATTAGTAACTACTTTATAAATTCATGCGTAAAAAAATTAAATTTGTGCTAAAAAGAATTGGTTTGTTAGATATTTTAATCGCCCATATAAAATTTGTGTAAACTGTAAACTACCCAAATCATGAAGAAAGTTCAGGTCTCAAAAAACAAGGTAAAAAATTACCTATCGGAGCGACTCGCAAGGAGCATAGTAGATGCTGATGAAAATGCTTTGGTTACTGTGCTCAGGTACAACGCAATAGGCGGTTTTGAGTATCTCTCCGATGAGGATTTATTTGAGTTTTTGTCCACTTCAATTCCTGAACTTGATTTTGTTCAACTTTCAGGATCCGATGATGATTATTTGCATTTGGAGGTAAAGAAAGAGTATAAGGATGAGGAGGATGCAATAGTTATTGATATTCAGAGAGCTATTCAAGTTATTTAGTTAATAGTATAAATTTTTACAACCCATCGTAACAAATCACACGGTGGGTTGTTTCTTTTGTAAAATTGAACCTATGAAGAATTTTGAGTTTTACAATCCAGTTAAAATTCTTTTTGGCGAGGGCCAAATTGAGAAGATAACACAAGAAATATTACCCTATAGCACAGTGCTTTTTACCTATGGAGGTGGAAGTATTAAGTTAAATGGGGTTTACGACAAAGTGACTAAAGCCTTAGTAGGGAAAAAGGTAATTGAGTTTGGGGGTATTGAGCCCAATCCTCGTTACGAAACGCTTTTAAAGGCTATTAAACTAGCTCGTGAATACAGAGTCGATTTCGTGCTTGCCGTTGGTGGAGGTTCAGTAATTGATGGCACAAAGTTTATTGTGGCATCAATTCCATTTGAAGGTGAGCCGTGGGACATTGTTTCCAAAGGCGTTAAGGTAGAAAAGGCAATACCTTTTGGAACAGTACTAACGCTTCCGGCAACCGGTTCCGAAATGAATGCAGGCGCAGTTATTAGCAGGGATGCTACCAAGGAGAAGTATGCCTTTGGTAGTCCTGCTGTTTTCCCCAAATTCTCAGTTCTCGATCCTACGGTGACTTATTCGCTGCCCAAGCATCAGGTTGCCAATGGTGTTGTCGATGCTTTTGCCCATGTGCTAGAGCAGTACCTTACTTATCCATCAAATTCCCCCATCCAGGATAGATTTGCTGAAGGAATTCTTCAAACGCTAATCGAGGTTGGACCAAAAACCATAGATAATCCAACTGATTACGATTTAAGAGCCAATTTTATGTGGAGCTGTACCATGGCCTTGAATGGTTTGATTTCAACCGGTGTTCCCACCGATTGGGCTACGCATATGATTGGACATGAACTTACTGCTTTCTTTGGGCTCGACCATGGGGTTACCTTGGCAATTATCTATCCAGCTTTACTAACCGAAATGATTGATTTTAAGCATGATAAATTGATTCAGTACGGTGAGAGGGTTTGGAATTTATCAGGAAACGACTTGCAAGCCGAACGAGTAATTTACGAAACCGAGAAATTCTTTAGGGGTTTAGGGGTTAAAACACGATTACCTGAACATGGAATTAAATTTGATGATACTAAACCAATAGTGGAACGATTTGTTGCAAGGGGATGGAAACTGGGTGAAAACAGAAATATTACCCCCGATATTATTGAAAAAATTCTTAAACGAGCATCGGAACCCTACAATTAAATTAAAACAGCCTGACCAAAAAGTCAGGCTGTTTATTAGTAATGCATTAAAATTTATTAGTTGATTTTTTTTACAATTTCCATTCCTCGGGTTATAGCTTCCTGGTTCATTGGAATTAGGTGATGGTGGCGTTGAGGCAACGATTTCTCAAGACCTTTTATCACGTTTTCGAGTTTCACAATGGGTTTAACTTTAAGGAATGCCCCCAGAACGATCATGTTAAAGGTTTTGGCATTTTTCATGCGAGCGGCTTCCTCAGCAGCTTCAACCCTGTATATGTTAATATCGGTGCGTTGAGGGTGGCGTGTAATACCATTGGGGTCGTAAATTAGTGTACCACCGGGTTTTACCCTACTCTCAAATTTGTCCAACGATTGTTGGTTGAGAATAATGGCGGTATCGAATTCCTGAAGAATAGGGGAACTGATACGTGAATCGCTGAGGATAACGGTAACGTTAGCAGTACCACCACGCATTTCGGGTCCATACGAAGGCATCCAGGCTACCTCCTGGTCCTGCATTATGCCTGAGTAGGCAAGAATTTTACCCATCGATAGTACGCCTTGCCCACCAAATCCGGCTATGATGATTTCTTCGGTCATTTCTTCAATTTTTTTAGTTAATTAACTACTACTCGTCTTTCAAATCGCCAAGTGGGTAATATGGGAACATGTGCTCAACCATCCACTCGTTAGCTTTAACGGGCGATAGCTTCCACCCTGAGTTACAGGTTGAAACCACTTCGACGAACGATGTACCTTTTTTCTTACCGGTGTTTTCAAAAGCCTTTGTGATGGCTTTTTTTAGTTTACGAACGGCAGCAGGGGTATGTCCCGATTGACGGGTAACGTAACATGTTCCTGGGAGTTGGGCAATCAGTTCAGTAATCTTTAAAGGGTAGCCATTGAGTTCAACTTTACGGCCATAAGGAGTGGTAGAGGTGGGCATATCTATCAGCGAAGTAGGGGCCATTTGCCCTCCGGTCATCCCATAAATGCCATTGTTGATGAAAATAACCACGATATTCTCGCCACGGTTACATGCGTGAATGATTTCAGCAGTCCCTATTGAAGCCAAGTCGCCATCGCCCTGGTAGGTGAATACATACTTATCGGGGTATAAGCGATTGATTGCAGTAGCAAGGGCAGGAGCACGGCCGTGGGCAGCTTCATGCCAATCGATATCGATATAGTTGTAGGCAAGTACGGAGCATCCAACCGGTGCAACCCCAATGGTTTTTTCCTGGATGCCCAGCTCGTCGATAACCTCAGCTAGTACTTTGTGAACTACGCCATGGGTGCAACCCGGGCAGTAGTGCATGATATTGTCGGTTAGGAGTTTGGTTTTTGAGTAAACCAAATTCTCTTCCTTGATTATATCCTTAACGTCCATTTTTATTAGCCTTTAATAATTTTTTCTTCTAAAGCCTTTAACACATCGTTTGGGGTAGGTATCATACCCCCCATGCGGCCGTAATGTTCAACCTTAACCTTTCCTTCAACGGCAAGGCGAACATCTTCAACCATTTGGCCAGCACTCATTTCAACTGCCAGTATTCCTTTTAGCTGTCCTAGCATGGCTTGAATAGCCTTGGTAGGATAGGGGAAAAGGGTTATGGGACGGAGTAATCCTACCTTAATGCCTTTTTCGCGAGCGAGATCAACCGTTTTTTGGCAGATTCGGCTCGATGACCCATAGGCCACAAGCAGGTACTCAGCATCATCGCAGGCAATCTTTTCGAAACGAACCTCTTTTTCTTCAATTTCGCGATATTTCTTTTGCAGCTTCAGGTTAAATTGTTCCTGGCGGCTTGCATCGAGGTCAAGTGAGGTAATGATATTACGCGGGCGGTTTGGTGTCTTGCCTGTTGTAGCCCATGAACCATACTTGGCAATAATCTCCTCATTGGTCATCCGGGGCTTATAAGGGCCAATCTGAACCTTTTCCATCATTTGACCGATAATACCATCGGAAAGAATCATAGCGGGGTTACGGTACTTGAAGGCAAGTTCAAATCCCAGGTCAACAAAATCGTACATTTCCTGAACCGATGCAGGGGCAAGAACAATGAGTTTATAGTCGCCATGGCCACCGCCTTTTACAGCCTGAAAGTAATCGCTTTGAGCGGGTTGAATGGTTCCCAATCCTGGACCTCCACGAACCACGTTAACAATTAAGCAGGGAAGTTCAGCTCCGGCAATGTAGGTAATCCCTTCTTGCTTTAAGCTTATACCGGGACTTGATGATGATGTCATTACTTTTTTTCCGCATCCGGCACCGCCGTAAACCATGTTAATAGCGGCAACCTCACTTTCGGCTTGTAGAACAACCATTCCGGTTTCTTCCCAGGGCCTTCGTGCCATAAGGGTTTCAAGCACTTCGGATTGTGGGGTTATGGGGTAGCCAAAGTAACCATCGCAACCACATCGAATGGCTGCCTCGGCTATGGCCTCATTCCCTTTCATTAATCTTAGCTCTGCCATTTTCTTTAATGAGTTTTTGTTTATACAACATGTTGTTTTAAGCCTCAGCTTCCGATTTTACCCTGTAAACGGTAATAACCGTATCGGGACAAACCAATGCGCAGTTTGCGCAGCCTGTACAGGCTTCGGGATTGGCCATGTAGGCGTAGTTATAACCCTTGCCGTTTACCTCCCTTGCCAGCTCAATAACTTTTGAAGGGCAGGCCACCACGCAAAGGCTACATCCTTTACATTTCTCTACATCGACCACAATTGCTCCTCTAACTTTTGCCATATCGGTCAAATTTGATTTGTTGTTTAACTATTGGGTTTACTATGTTAGTTCTTATGATCGGCATTAAAACGTTTAAGACGTTCTTCAAGGTCAGGGAACTGGCTGCGCTGAACCTGCGATACGCATGCGCGTAAGCCTTCGGTTCGTTCACTACCGGTTATGGCCAGCGAGATGGCGCTTACACCGTAGTAAAGAAGTTCCTCTATAAGCTGTTCACCGGTTAAACCGGGGTACGATATGGTGAAATAAAATCCATCGGCAAGGGGTTTATCCTCATCCATATCGTAAACTATGGTAAAACCATTGTCGGTAAATATTTTCTTCATTATTTTGGCCTTTTCGCCATATTCCCGAACCGATTCAACAAAGTTAAAGGTTCCGTCGTTGGCTGCCTTTAGCATGGCTGCAAAACCGTACTGAGTTGAGTGGCAAACCCCTGATGATAGTGAGTAAACCGCTCCGTAAAGCATGGCGTAGCCAAATTCATCGGAGGTGAAAAATCGCTTAAGATCGGGAAAACGGCGCTTGTATAAGCTGTTGCTAATTACCATTGTACCAATACGCTGACCGGCATAGGAGAATGCTTTGGAGCTGGATATAAGCATGAGCCAGTTTTGTGTGTAATTGGCGACAGTGGGTTGGTAGGGTGGTTGTCCGGGTTGGGAAAGATCCTTGCGGAAGTCCATCGCAAAGTATGCCAAGTCTTCAATTACTATGGTATCGTAGGTGGTGGCCAACTCGCCAATGATTTGCAGTTCCTTTTCGGTAAAGCATATCCAGGAAGGGTTGTTGGGGTTTGAATAGAGTATTGCCGAGATATTCCCTTTTTTGAGGTACGATTCAAGTTTTTCGCGTAGCTTTTCGCCACGATAGTTATATACATCAAACGTCTCAAAGTTCATTCCAAGTACCCTGAGCTGTTGTTTTTGAACGGGAAAGCCTGGATCGATGAAAAGAACAGTATCCTTTGCTGCCACACATCGGTTTACAACCAGAAATGCAGCCATTGCACCCTGCATGGATCCTACCGTTGGGATACATCCCTGTTCATCAACATCGATATTGATAAAGTTCTTTACAAACCTTGAAATTTCTTTTTTGAGTTCAGGCACCCCATCAATCATGGGATACTTTGAGGCAACGCCCCTTCTTAATGCCTCAATCTCAGCCTCAATGCCAATTTGCGATGGTTCAAGGCCGGGTACACCCATTTCCATCCTTACATACTTTATTCCGGTTGCCTTTTCAATTTCATTGACAAGCCTAACCAATTCCCGGATTGAGGCCTTTCCTACATTCGGTAAGTTCGACTCTTGAATTTTTTGCTTTACTACTTCGTATGGAATGGGTGTATTTTTCATATTTACTTCTTTATGGTGTTGATAACTTGATTATTACCTATAAAAATCAACAAAGCACAACTAATTAAATATGCACTACAAGTTTACAAAATATTTCTTTTAGTCTTTCAGAAAAATGCAAAAAAAAGTGATAATTTGTTATCGATTTAAATTGAATATGAAAATAATTTTGTCGAAATATGGATTTAAAGTTATAGAATGTAAAAAAAAAGGAGTGCAACGCACTCCCTTTTTTCTATAGCAATATGCAATGGTTTACTGCTTTAGAACTTTATGAATGCTAAAACCTTTAGATGTAGCAAGTTTTACAATGTAAATTCCTTTTGGTAATGAACTAATATCAACCTTATTTTCCGATGGAATGTTTTGGTAAACCATTCTACCGTTTAAATCGAAAATTGAAATGGAATAGTTATCAATACCTGAAATTATAATAAAGTCGGAGCTAGGATTTGGGTAAATAGCTGGCCTGATTTTATCAAATTCACTATCAATTCCCAGAGGGGTCAGGTTAACTTTAACTAGAACATCGGTGTTCCAAATATCAAAGGTTCCTGAGTAGGTGTAGTAATCCTTAATTTTAACTGTGTATGGAATACCGTTACCGAATGGAATATAATTAGATTGTGCATATCCGTTTAGTCCGGTATGCAAAGTGTCTAAACCCTCAATGATAATCTCGGCATTTATAATGGGAACTCCTTTAGAGCTTACGAAGAAGGTAGCGGTATAACGTTCAGGTTCAAGGATAACATTAATTGTGCTATCGCTTGAAAGATTCATGAATATTGAGCCCCAGATATAGTTGTATGAGTAAACAAACCCCATGATGTTTCCGGCAAGTAGTCCGCTAAATGTGCAGGAGCCCTCGCTATTTGTTTTTAGGGTACCGTATTCCATTATACTCACCTCAGCATTGGGTAAAATCTCATTCTTTGAAGTTTTAACATTAACCGTTAGGTTGTAGGTTGTTGCCTGTTCCATCACAATGGTGTAAATGGTATCTTTCTCTTCAACCTCCAGGTTAACCTCAGTTTGCATTTTATAGCCCGATAGCAAAACCTTTAGAGAATAGTTCCCCGATGGTAGCATGGTACTATCTTCACCGTTCTCATTGGTTGTAAGGGTAAGTGGATAAACATTTATTTTAGCATTTGGTAAGGGTGCCAAATTGGTATCAATTACCTTGAACTTAACCTTATAGGCTTTAACCAGTGAATCACTTATAACAAGGTTTTGAGAAAAGACTGAAAACTTCTTTTCAAACGATGAGTAGCCTATGGAGTCAATCCTATAGGTATATTGACCGTTGTTTAGCTTTATTGATGCTTGCCCTTGAGTGTTTGTGGTAATAGTTGAGTCTAACTCAATAATCTGGACCTTAACATTTTGGGCAGGTTCTTTCTGCTCATTCTTAATGTTAAAGAAAACCGTTGGATTTTCAACAGGTTCGCTAACCAGTGCTCTGATGGCAAGGTTTCCAATGGATTGGTTAGCCATGTAAGTCGCTTCTAAAGGATACATTCCATCGATTTTCCAAAATGCCCCATAAGGGTTTCCATCGTATCCAATTCCAAGCGGGGTGTCGTTTGATTGCTCAAGTAGAACGTAATAGGAAAAACCTTCTCGACAATAAACTGGTTGTGTGAAGAAGTAGATAATTGAGCCGCCATTGGCGGAATAATCTTTTTGGAAATTTTCCAGGGCTACCGTTTTGGACACTTGGGGGTTAGCCGGGTTGATTTCTAATACATATACTGAAAAATCCAAAGGATACTCTGTTTCAGGGATAGAGGTGTTTTGAGCCCAGCCAATTTCAACCCCATCAATAAAACTTGATCGTTGGAACTCATAAAGATTACCTATTAGTGTGATTTGACTAAAAGATATACCGCCCTTAACCCCTCTGTCGGTTGCAAAAATTGAATTGGTTATCTCAAGGGTAGTGTTATCGGTATTATTCTGATCAAGGGTATCGGGTGGAGTAGTTGAGTTGATGTTGAAAGTATAACTCTCGGCAGTGGCATTGATCTTTACCGCTGGGGCTAGTGTCAGCACCCTTTGCTCGCCACTTTCGAGGGTGTCGGTAATTTCAGCAACCGATTGTAAACTCGATATTTTTTCACAGGTAGCTACAACCTTTAATGTGTCGTTTAAAACAGTTCCTTGGTTGTAGATATTTGCCTTAAGATCGATAAGTAGTGAATCAAAGGTTATTTTAGGAACTTTTGAGTATTTATAAGGAATGGCTTTTAGCTCAATATCGGGTATATTGATGTTAGTAACCATAATGTCATCGATGGCAAGCTGAGTTCCCATGTTTTGATTATTCCGATTTTCATATACAAATGCCAATCGAACATTTTTACCCCCAACCTTAGATAGCGAAAGGTTGATTAACGATTTATACTGATTGGGTAACGATGTGGCTTGGTCTTTACCGTAGTATAAAAGTGTATCAAGCGAACGGCCATCAACATCGTATGCCATTACGTAAAAGTGGGTAATATAGTTTTGGGTGTAGTTACTGTAATACCAAAGCCAAAATTTAAGGGAGGCTTCTGGTTCGGAGGGTATAGCAATTGTATCGTGTGTTACAAGCCAAGTAAAATCAGGTGCTGTGAACGATATGGCTACCGATGCCTCTCCATGTTTTATGTATGTTGAGCCATTCCCATTGAAGCTTTGGGCAGTACATCGAAACCATGTTGGATTGGTGGCAGCAATGGCTTGCTGGAAGTCAAGAGTTGTGCTCCTAAGAACCTCCCATTTGTCCGTCAATTGGTAACCTGTACCCTCAAAGTCATCGGAAAAAATGGCTGAACTTGGAGTTCCCGCACCCTTTGATTCTATTACAGGAAGCTTGTAAGCATTGTAACTCATTTTATCGCCAAAAGGCATTCTTTCTAATTGTGCGTAAACCGACGCAAATATTAGAAGTGAACTTACCAGCGCAATGTACTTTTTCATTTTGAGAAAATTTTGTTCAGATATAGTTTACTACGAAAATTACAAATAAAGGTATATATTTTTTTTTGTATTAAAAAACCCGCAATGTTCAATTGCGGGTAAAATATTGTTTTGGGTTTTCCATTAAATTTTGGCCAAAGCCTGATCTAGGTCAGCAATAATGTCCTCAACATCCTCAATACCAACCGAAAAACGGACTAAGCCGTCGGTAATGTTGGCTTTTAGTCGGGCTTCGGGTGCCATTTTTGAGTGGGTCATAGATGCCGGATGTTGGATTAGGGTTTCAACACCACCCAGTGAGACCGCAAGCATGGCTAACCTTACATTATTCATCAAAATCTTACCGGCTTCAATTCCCCCTTTTAGCTCAAAGCTAATCATGGCACCAGGGCCCTTCATTTGTTTTTGTGCTAGCTCGTACTGGGGGTGCGATTTTAATCCGGGGTATTTAACCCACTCAATTTTAGGGTGTTTTTCAAGGAATTCGGCTACCTTCTGTGCGTTTTGTTGGGCGCGCTCAACCCGAAGCGACAAGGTTTTTATGCCTCTTAGTACCATGTATGCTTGGTGGGGGTCCATGTTGCAGCCCATGTTTACCATGGCTGGCCTAACTATTTTATAATGTTCTTCGGTTTTGGTAACAATAATACCCGCTACTATATCGGCATGGCCGTTCAAAAACTTAGTCATTGAGTGGAAAACCACATCGGCTCCAAGGTCGAGCGGACGTTGTAGGTATGGGCTGCAAAAGGTGTTATCCACCACTACCACAAGCCCATGTTTATGAGCCAATTCCGATGCAGCTTTAATATCGGTTATAACCATGGTTGGGTTGGTAGGGCTTTCAAGGTAAAGCATTCGGGTATTAGGTTTTATGGCAGCCTCAATATTTGAGAGTTTCGAAGTATCGATGTATGTGCTTTCAACCCTAAAACGCTTGAAGTAGGTTTCCATAATAACTCGTGAGGGGCCATATACGGCATCGGTACTAACTATATGGTCGCCTGCTTTCAGAAATGCCATGTATATTGATGAAACAGCACCCATGCCCGATGCAGTGGCAATTCCACCAAAACCATTCTCAAGGATAGCCACCTGGCGCTCCAGCGCCGATATGGTAGGATTACCTATTCGGGTGTAGATAAAGCCATCGCTTTCGCCGGCAAAGCATTTGGCTCCTTCGTCGGCGTTTTCAAAGGCAAAGGTTGATGTTTGGTATATGGGCACTGTGGCGCTCCCCATTGGGTCAGGTTCCATACCCCCATGAATGAGAAGGCTGTTAAATCCTAATTTCTCGTTATGCATTGTTTTTTACTTTATGAGATTACTGCTTGCTGTTTAATTTGCGACTGATTTTTCTCAGACACTTTTTCGGGTGCAAAGTTTAAATTCTTTTCCAATATTTCGGCAATATCGAGCACTTTTATTTTTTCCTGAGCATTGGCAAAGGTTTTACGACACATTGGACAAGCTGTTGCCAGGTAGTTGCTGCTTTCGGCAACTATTTCACTGAGAGTATCGGTTGCAATTTTGTTGCGTTCAGCCATTGAGATATTGGTAATACCAAGGCTTCCACCGCAACAAAGCGACTTGCTTTCGGTTTCTTTGCTACCGTTTGAAAGTATCACAGCGTGTTGAAGCAGCTCACGGGGTTCGCGCGTTATATTTAATCCACGGCTTAGCTCGCATGGGTCGTGGTAGCTAACCTTAAGCCCCGATTGCTTAAAATTCAACCTTTTTTGCTGGGTAAGTGCAAGCAGGAACTGGCTATGGTGCAGAACGGGAATAGAAAGGTGATAACTAGAAGCAAACTCACGGGCACAAATGGGACATGAGGTTACAAGCACCTCGGCGTTACTCTCCTTAATTAAGTGGTTGTTCTTATCGATTAGTTGCTTGGCAGCCTCAACTTGACCGTTCATTTGTAAGGGGCGACCACAACAGATGCTTCCATTTTTGTCGATAAAAGTGTAATCAACGTTTGCTGCATCGAATAGTGCCAAAGTCGATTTTATAGCCGATGGGGTTAGATGTCCCATACACCCTGCAAAGTATGCTACCTTTGCTGGTGGATATTTATACCCGTTGATGTAGCCATAGCTTGATGCTGGGAATAAAGGATGTTCTCTGCGTTCGTTTTCACGAATGCGGGTTATTTCAATACCTACTGGGCAAGCCTCAAGGCATCGCATACACATCATACAGGTTTCCCTGAGGCGCTCATTGGTTTGGCTATAACGTAGGTCACGAATAAAGTATGCCGGTTGTGTATCGGAAATATTTAGCGATGTACTAAGCTGGCAGGCATCAATACATATACCACAGCGGGAGCAGGCACTCAGTTCAATTTTTGTAAAGGTAGAGTGGGACTCTTTTTCTTTTACGCCATATTTTCTTAGAAAGATTAGTAGGATTTCGGCAGGGATATGCATGTACCGGGAGAAAGGCATGGTAATAAAGAAAACTCCCAAAGCAATTGAGTATGCCCACCATGCAGGATAGTATAGGTAGTCGAGAGGTAGATTATATATCACCCATTGTCCAATAAAATTGGTGAAAAAGTGCCCGGTATTATAGAGCCCTGCGGTTACACACTCCGCAAAAAGTCGAAGGGGAAAGATAAACCAAAGGGCGGTAATGGCAACTCTGTCGATCAGAATATGACGTGTTGTTCGTTTCATGCCAAGGGTGCGACTTCGGAATCTTTTGAAAAAGGCTAAGCTAACGCCCGATATCACCATTAGCAGGAAGAAATCCATCAGGAATGTGAAAATTTCTTCATATTCATGGAGGGGGGTAAGGTCGTGTCGGAAAAACTCAAAAAAAATGGGGTAGTAGGGAGGATTTATTACTCCGTGCGGATACAACCGAGCTTCGAGATTCCCGAGCACAATAAGCATGAACCATCCAAAAGCCAAGCTCATGTGCATGTATCCAAGTAAAAAGTTGCGCTTAAAGATATTTCGATGTAATAACCCCTCACGAATCGATTCCCAAATGGCTGATAGGGTTCGGAAGGAAAATAGACGTTTCCATACAATTTTCTGCTCGCGTCGACTCAAACGTACAATCCATATTGTCCACATCACAATGATGTAGAGCATTATAAATCCAAGCCCTATGGAGAATGGTAATGTAAATGGGTGGTACTTCATGGCCTGAATGTTAGGTTAGCTTTACGAATTAGCAAAATGATGTTACGGGTATTTACGTTTCGTGGACAAACCAAGGTGCATTTTCCACACAACATGCACTTTTCCGACTCATCAATTGCATTCTTTATTTCGCCTCTTCGGATGGCATGGCATACCTCTCTAAAACTGAAATTCGTAAACTGCCCAGCTGTGCACGTTGCAGCACAACTACCACAGGCAATGCAGTGGTTAAAGGTTTCATCGTGTAAATTTATCCACTGGGCTAACGATAGGTCTGCCGTATCCAGGTTATGGACACTAACCTCCATTGGGGCAAAGCCAAAATCGATCATGCTACTTGCTATTTAGGTACTTATGAATTTCTATGGCAGCCGAACGGGCAGCGTTAATCGAATCGGTAATATTATTTGGCCCGGTGCAGGCACCAGCAGTAAATACACCGTCAACCTTGGTTTTCACTGGGTTTAAATGATAGTCGGCGATTTCCACAAAGCCGTCCTTGTTGGGTTGAAGCCCTAAAGCAGCAATTAGCTCATCGGTTCCATGCGCAGGCGACATGCCCACCATTAGAATTACCATGTCGACAGACATTTTTAGTGGCTTCGACGATAGAGTATCCTCAGTTTTGATTAAAACTCTGCCTCCTTCGAGTTCACTGGCCTCGGACAGGCGACCACGAATAAAGTTGATGCCTTTTTGTTGGGCTTCCTTGTATAAATCCTCATAGCCCGGGCCAAACATTCGTAAATCCATGTAAAGGCAGAATATTTCGGCTTCGGGGATAGCCTCTTTTACTTCAATGGCCTGCTTAACGGCAGTAATACAACAAACCTTGGAACAGTATGGACGTTTAACCTTTTCGTCGCGGCTACCAACGCAATGGATGAAAGCTAATCTTTTAGGTTTATCACCGTTTCGCATAACGGGATTTCCTTTTTCCTTGAACATGCCCTCCAGCTCGGCCGAGGTAATCACATTATCATATATACCATAACCGTATTCTTCCTTACGTTCAGCAGGAAAAAGTTCAAATCCCGTTGCTATGAGAACGGCGTCGGCTTCAAATACCTGGTTATATGCTTCGAGCTGAAAGCGATCGTCTTTTTTAGTTACTTTACTGATTGCGGTAGAAAGGTATATGGCCGGATTTCCGTTTAGGTACGATTTTAGTTCGTTTACCACTTCAATCGAATGCCTTCGGTTTGGGAAAAGCCTGTCCCATTTTGAAACGTGACCTCCTGCCGCGTTGTTCTTTTCAAAAACCGATACAGTATATCCCATTTGGGCAAGTTGGCTTGCTGCTTCAAGGCCTGTAACCCCTCCACCTATTACTGCTACTTTTTTCATCCGTACAAAATATTTATATTATTAATTACTAACACGTTACTATCTTGCTTTTAACAATCTTTATCGAGCGGATGGAACATCCATAGTTTGTTCATCGGTGTTTACCTTCGGTGAACTCGCAAGCTCGTTTGTGAAAGCTGCCTTACATGGGTGTTTCATAGGTAGTAAGTAGTTGTTTTTAATAATAAAGGTTATGCATTATCTTTTACAAAACGAGGACTCATGGGTTTTCCAAGGTCTTCGCCGTTTGGTCCTTTATACTTTTTTTCGGGATCGTAATCTACCCCCATTTTCTTTAGTAAAGGCTCCACATCGGTTTGGTGCATTTGCATGCCCATTTCCCATGGGTCGAAGCCTAATACCAACCCGGCAACCTCCTCATAGGTGAGCACGGGGATACCCGCACCGTTTTGTCCATAGGTTTTCCCTTCCATCTCTCCTAAGGCGTACTGCCATCGATCCATAAAGTAATTGCAACCGGGGCAGTTAGTAATAATAAAATCGGGTTGAAACGGTTCCATGGATTCAAATTTCTTTTTTGAAGCCGATATGGAGTAGCCCCGATTTGCCTGGACAAAGTACTGCCTAAAACCAAACCCACAGCAGTGTCTGCGTTCTGGGTAATCAATAACTTCGCCACCAAATGCCTCAACAAGCCCTGCAAGCACCTGGGGGTATTCTGCACCTCCAATTCCCTTGCTGGGAAACATCTTGGCGTAGTGGCAACCAATATGATCCACAACCTTTAGCGGTTTCCCCGTATGCTTATTTATCAGCCTATACTTTGCTTTAGCAGCAATCTCGTTACGGAATTTATATAGCACATCGCTGGTGTGAGCTAGGTTTTCAGGCTCTTCAAATTCTCGACCTGTTGCTTTTTTTAAATATTCACGGGTTTTTTTCTTTTCCTCGGGAAAGTGATGCCAAGTTTCAAGTATTTCGGTGTAAATGCCAAAGGAGGTTACGCACGATGGGGTATAGTTGACGTAACCCTTTTCACGCATCAGAGCAAAGTTTCGGGCAACCACCGTTTGAATGGTTGGGAATGGTACTACCTCGGTATGGTAACCAATGCCGGTACATGTGGTATGATCGGGGTTTTCGTATACATCTTTACCAAGAATTTCTCTGAGGATTTTCAGAAAAGTTGTATCGCTACCGGGGAAAAAGGTTTGCCTGATACAGCTCCGAACAAAGTAGAACTTATCATCGGCAATATCTTTTTGGTAATCGCTCCAAATTCGTTTTTTGCCTTCCTGTTTCATGGGTTTGTTTTTAAAAAGTACTACTTACGACGATGCTTTTCGGCATTGTTATGCCTGTAAACATGGGTAAAGTAGGCCGACTTTTTATCGGTAATATCACCCTTTTCCATGCCCATTTCTGCTGCTTTGCGAGCCGAATCATTTTCAATCTTTTCGAACCATTCCATACCACCGGTTACCTCAAAAATCTTTTCGAGCTCATCGAGATTCTCTTTTGAGATTTTACGCATGGCTCCAGGTCCAGAACCGTTATAGTTAGCGCCGACCTTGGCTAACACCATTTCGCGGTTATCGCGAATCCATTGCCATACCGGGCCCAACTCGGGAAACATATTCAGCTCGGTATGGTCAAAGTGAACGCAGTAGCCTGTTTCCAGGATGGAGTTACCCAACATTCGCTTGAGCGATAGCATTTGCCGGCCTTTTTCCGACTCCACAAAAAGCCCGGTCTCAATTGATAACCCTCGTAAAGCCTGAATTATTAAACCGGGTGCATTATTTCTTGGACAACGTGTTTTACAGCTCATGCATTCACCGCAATACCAAATAGTATCGCTTCGTAGTAACTCTTCTATAACATTATCGTCGCGCATTTGTACAAGGTTTGCTATAGTTCGAGGTTCGTAATCGTAAACCTCAGCAGCTGGACAAATTGCTGTACAGGTACCACAGTTTATGCACCCATTTATCCCTTCTACAAAGCGAACATCTGAGTTTAACTTTTCAAAAAGTTCCCCCATGGCTTTTTCGGGTTGATTGTTAGTTTGTTAACAAGCAAAGTTATATTTTTTTGCTGTCGATAATTCTTTTTTTACCATTCATTTGCCATCAAAAAATGTAAGTTGTAATATGTTAATTACTTATAAAAATAATTTTTACGATGTCTAAATTGATGGTTGTTGCAGTTTTTGCATAGGTGGTTTCAAATCCATAATTTCGTGAAACAAATCAATAGTAACTATGCTTGATTTTTCTGCTGCCGTACTTACCAATGTAATTGTGCATTCCATAGGAATCAATGGTGATGAAACAGTGCTATCGAATGCAACCATAGATATATCCGATAACCTCTTAAATAGTTTGCTAAGGGATTACTTTCTGGGAAGTTTTCGGAACCAAGGGTTCTACTCTTTTGAACATAGTTCAAATCTTGAACTGAATGAAATGTACAGTTACTGTTCTGAATATATTGATGGGAACATCAACTTTATTGAATTCTCAAGGCATGTGGCTAACCATTTGCAACACGTGTCGGTTCATCCCAATATTAAGGGAGGAGAGCTTTATATTGCAACCTTTACCGATATGGTTGTTGATGGTGAACTTACCGATGGCATAGGTATTTTTAAAGCTGAAAGTAAGGAGCGTTTCCTACACGTTAGCCGGGAGGCTAATGGATTAAAAGTTACTTGCCAGTTTGGCACAACTCCCCGCAAACTCGATAAGGCTTGCATTATTTTCAACACCGAAAGGGATTTTGGATATAAGCTTTGTGTAATTGATAATACCAACCGCGACGAAGCCAAGTACTGGTTAAATGATTTTCTGCGTGCCAAACTTCGTAACGACGATTTTTACCAAACCAAACAGGCTATAAACCTTTGCCGCGAGTTTGTTGAGGAAGTGGTTAAACCCGAAAACAACTTTGCAAAAGTTGACCAGGCAGATATTCTTTGTAAAACCCGCGATTTCTTTAAGGCTAACGATGTTTTCGACCTCAAAGAGTTTGAAGAGGTGGTTTTGGAAGAGCCTAAAATGGCTGAAACATTTCGGGATTTTAAGCAAAAATATGAAGAGACTATAGGCTGTAATATCCCCGATAGTTTCAAGATATCAACTGATGCGACCCGGCAATCACAAAAGTTTTTTAAAAGCGTAATAAAGCTCGATAAGAATTTTCACATCTACATACATGGCGGTCGCGACCGAGTTGAACGTGGTTTTGACCCTGATACAGGTTTGAGTTACTACAAGCTTTTTTTCGATAAGGAGGTGTAAGCGATAATGAATAAAGGCCGGTTAATCCGGCCTTTACTAATAGCAAATTAACCTTCCTATTTGCTTGCTTTTTTCAAAATAAGGGCTTCGAAATACATGGCAAATGACCTGTAAAGGAAGTGGGTCCACTTGCCAAATGGTACTATAATTAATGCCCACTGGGCAAGTACAGTAAGGTGTACAACGTAAACCCAAAAAAGATTATTTATCAATTGAAAATCAATTAGAAGGCGAACAATAAATGCGGTAATACCCATTAGGAATAACCATATTACAAAGAACCAATCCGATGGTTGCGAGTGTTTGTGCATGGCATCAACTTTACGAACCCTTTTTTGTATGAAGAGGAAGGTAATAATAAATATTGCTGCGCTTTCAAAGTAGCCTAACCATATTATAAATCTACTTTCAGTAGAAAACCAATTAAGAAAGACTGTTGTGAAAAGCAACGAGAGATAGCCAAAAACAAGAATAAGGTGAAGTAACCATCGCATTTTATTTTCGCGAGTGGGCTCGCATCCTAAAAATTGTTTTTGGGTGAACATATGAACAAAAAGGTCTTTTAGCGCAGCCGCATAGGCGTTAATGCTAACTTTTATTCCCGGTTTTAAAATTGCAAAATACCACATTCTGATTATGTTTGGGAGGAGTATAATACTGAACACTCCGGCAATGGCAATCATTTCAAAAAGATGGCCAATGTGCATTACTTCGGTTTGGGAATACCCCGAAAAGTATGAAAGCCCAATGGCTGCTCCCAGAACTGTAATCATGGCCAAGATGTATGCCCAAAGGTTTTTGTAAAGCAAACCCGAAAGGCCTGTCCAGTCGTACTGAGCGGTTAACCACCGCCTAAGCGACATCATTAACTCCCCGGGGTTCGCTTGTCTGGGGCAATCGGTGCTGCACTCACCACAGTAGTAGCAAAGCCATGGCTTTAACGATGATTTGAGTTCATCTTCCAGCCCAAGCGTGCTGTATCGAATTAGTTCGCGCGGGAATGTTTCATCGTTAGTTGAGAGTGAGCAAATGGCTGTGCAGTTTCCGCAGTTAAAGCAAAGATTAAAATCTTTGGCTCCGAACTTTATTATTTCGTTTGCAAAGTTAGGATTTATAGTGGGCATAACTATAAATTTTTCGGTTTATACAAATAGTATGATTCTTCATCGTTTAAGCCGGTGGGCTCTACTATGCCATACTTGTTCATGGTCATAAGGTGATAGGTAATCAATTCTTTGGCCAGCGCCGATTTATCGGATATTTGGGGTATAGTTAAAGGTTCACCATTAAAGCAGGAAAGTATTTTTTTCCATTCCTCAGGGTATTCCTTCATTCCAACCTGGGTATGTTCGATTTCCTCTTTGTGTTGGGTTTCACTTTGCTTGATTTCGGCTTCGGCGGCAAAGCCTGCAATCATTGATTCGATGCCTTGGTTCGAATATTCAGCAATTTCAATAGCGTCACTTGGACAAACGGGGGCGCAAATGCCACATCCTTTACAGGTAGCTACATTTACTTCGGCTACCATTTTCCCATTCATTTCAAGGGGCTTAATGGCATCGTATTCGCAGACCTCGGCACACTTTCCACACCACAAGCAGGCTTCAGCATTCACTCTTGCCACAATGGGTTCAAGCGCAATTTTCCCCTTTTTAAGCAAAGCGTTAATTTTTGCAACACCCGCAAGTGCCGATTGCACCGATTCGCTAATATTCTTAGGCCCTTGACAAGCCCCTCCGATGTAAACGCCATTTATTACAGTTTCAACAGGTCGGAGTTTAGGGTGAATTTCGTTGAAAAACTTATCATTTCCAATGGGAATTTTCAACTTTTCCGAAACCTGACCGCTGTCGGAACGGGCAACCATACCTGTTACCAGAACCACTAAATCGGCTTTTAGGATTATCTCCTTCTTTGAAGTAAGGTAATCCTTTACCTTTACTACCGGGTAGCCATTATCAACCTCAATTACTGGCGGTTCTTTTTCTTCAAATTTAAGGTAAACATCACCGTTTAACGATGATTGTCGATATAGTAATTCCTGTTTACCATAGGTTCTGATATCGCGGTAGAAATGGAATGCTTTTACTCCGTTAAACTTTTCGTGTACTCTAATTGATGAGTGAATTGCAGCGGTACAACAAAAACGGGAACAATACCTGTTAGGTCCTTTGGATTGCCTATTGCCTACGCAATAAATATATGCAATGTTTTTGACAGGCCTACCCTCAATTATTAGCTCATTGGGATTATTTTCAATTAGTTGATTAAATTCCTGAAGGATAATAACCCTTTGGGTTTGGCCAAAACCATATTCATTTTTAGCGGGTTGATAAAAATCGAACCCGGTTGTAACCAGAACTGCTCCAACGTTTAGTTTTAAAAGGTTACCATCAACATTAACATCTAATAAAAAATTTCCGATGCTTCCCGATACTTTTTCAAGGGTTGCTTTTGTGAAAAGATTGATATGGCTTAAACTTTTTACCTCGGTTAAGAGCCTTTGGGTAAGGGTTTTCCCGTCTTCGCCAGTCATGAATAGTTTGCCATTTTGTGCCATCCTTCCGCCTACCTGCTCTTGTTTTTCAATGAGGTAAACACTATTCCCTAATCGGGCTAGTTCAATGGCAGCGCGCATGCCGGCTACACCAGCCCCAATAACTGCAACGGCTTTTTGCGCTTCAATTTCAATATTCTCCAGAGCTTCAGAGTAAGCAACCCTATTGATCCCAGCTCTTACCAGTCCATAGGCCTTAATGGTTGCATCGAGCGGTGTATCGGAGTGAGCCCATGAGCATTGCTCGCGAACATTCACCTGAACATAGTTATATGGATTTATTCCTGCTCTAAGTGCCACATTCCGGAAAGTATGGGTGTGAAGTTTAGGTGAACACGAGGCAACCACAATTGCATCGAGTTGTTTTTCCTGAATGTCCTGTATCATCTCCTTTTGATTTGAATCGGAGCAGGCAAACATCACATCCTTGGAGATAACAACGTTATCCTCGTTTGCAATGAGCTTGCTTAGCTGTTCAACATCCACGTAATCGGAGATGTTCCCGCCACAGTGGCATATGTAAACTCCTATTCTTTGCTTCATGGTTTACTGAAGTTTCGATGTATATGGTTTAATGAGATAATGTGTTAATATAGCTGGCTGCTTCAGCAGCAGCAGATCCTGCCGATAGAATTGAATCGGGTATGTCTTTAGGTCCCGATGCTGTTCCGGCTACAAATACGCCCGGAATGCTTGTTCGGGCAGGGTTAGCCAATTCATCTACTTGCTTAATGAATTTTTGTTCATCGAGCTCAAGAGTTGCATTGCTAAAGACACTAGTAATAGTGTTGTTGGGCAATACACCAACCGAAAGAACCACCAAATCGTGTTTGCTTTCCTTTAGCTTTCCTGTAGTTACATCTTCGTATCGGAGTATTAAATCGCCGTTTGGTTGGTCTTTGGGAACGATTTTGGCAATACGGCCCTTGATAAAGTTTACTCCCATCGATTTGGCTTCCTGGAAAAATTCATCGTAACCCTTACCAAATGCCCGAATATCCATGTAGTATATGGTGATATCGGCCATTGGCAAAGCCCCCATGAGCAATTGGGCTTGCTTGATAGAATACATACAGCATATTTGAGAGCATATTGGATTATTGGAGCATTCGCTGCTACAGCTCATAATGTTTTCAAGGCTCGAATCCCTTGAGCCCGTGCATAGAATGTATGCAATTTTATCGGGTACTTTACCATCGCCGGGGCGAAGAACATTATTGAATGGGCGGGTAGGGGCAATAAGCCTATCCATTTGCATGGCATCTATTACATTGGGATAAATACCATAGCCGTATTGGGGTTTATGTTCTGGCTTAAACAATTTAAAACCAGCTGATACAATAACCGCTTTGGCATCAACTGTTATTAGTTCGTCCTTTTGGCTAAAATCAATTGCATCGGCCGGACATGCCGTTTTGCATTGGTGGCATTCGCGGCAATTACTGCAATCTAAACAGCGCTCAGCGCTTTCTTTGGCCTGTTGTTCAGTAAGGGTTAGCTCAACATCAAGAAAATCCTTTACCCTTTCAGCTGGTTCCCGATAGGTATCGTTTACAGGCCTTTTAAATGGTGCGTTTCGTTTGGCAATAATCTCGTTCTTTTCAGCAGCAGGGAGTTTTTCGCCAAACTCAAAGCTTTCGATATCTGCACCATTTAAAAATTTATCGATATAAAATGCAGCCCTTTTGCCTTGTCCTGCTGCTTCAATTATGGTTGAAGCGCCGCTTACGGTGTCACCTCCAGCAAATACATAAGGGATTTGGGTTTGGAGGGTTTTGCTATTTACTTTTATTGTACCACCTTTGGCTAGTTCCAAATCGTTTGCAAAAGGTTCGGTCGATGGCTGTAAACCAATTGCTTCAATAACCATATCGGCCTCAACCAGGTAGTTTGAACCCTCAACAGGAATAGGACTTCTACGTCCGCTAGCATCGGGTTCACCTAGTTTCATTTTGACCAATTCAACCTTTTCCAATTTTCCATTACGTCCAATGAATCGGATTGGGTTGCAAAGAATCTCAACTTTAACACCTTCCTCTTCGGCCTCTTTAATTTCTGGCGCAAAACATGGCATCTCCTCACGGCTACGACGGTAAACAACCGTTACCTGTTCTGCTCCCAGTCGAAGAGTTGTTCGGGAAGCGTCAATGGCTGTGTTTCCCCCTCCAACTACTATTACCTTTTTCCCGGTAAGGTCGTATTTATCGCCAATATTAACGTTTCTTAGAAAGTCTAAACATCCCACTACTCCTTGGAGTTCCTCGCCTTCGATATGCATTTTGCTGCTTTGGTGTGTACCAACAGCAATAAACACAGCATCAAAACCTTGCTGTTTTAGCTCAGCAATACTCTCAATTCTTTTATTACACTCAATTTCAACGCCAAGTGATGTAATATTTTTGATATCCCTTTCCACGATTGATTTTGGTAATCGATACTCGGGGAGTGTAAGCATAAGCATACCTCCTGGTTTAGGGGCTGCTTCAAATATCTTTACTTTATGGCCTTTCAGGGCAAGATGGTATGCTGCTGTTAAACCAGCAGGGCCTGAACCAATAATAGCAATCCGCTTGTTGGTTTCGGCTTTAATTTCACGGAATGGAGGTTCTGGGTGTTTGCTGTAGTAGTACTCTGCAAAAAATCGTTTTATACGTCTGATATCCACTGCGCCTTCAAGACTACCCCTAGTGCATTCTCCCTGGCAAGGGGCGTAGCAAGCACGACCAAGACTTCCAGGTATGGGAATATCTTCGAGATGAAGGTTCATGGCATCCTCGTACTGGCCATTTCGGACAAGCGAAACGTAACCGTAGGGTTTTACCCCACCAGGGCAAGCGCTTATGCAAGGCGCCGAAGTTCCGTTGCGGTCAATTGCTGCAATGCGTGGGTTTGCCAAACTAAATGGAATATAGGCAACCTTTCGGCCTGCTAATCGGGTATTATACTCATCGGGCCTAACCTCAGGGCAAGCAAATTCGCATTGCTGGCAGCCTGTACAGGCTTCGGGTTTAACATATCGTGCCCCGTGGTTAACTTTTATGGTAAAAGCCCCATCCAGTTTTTGAATTTCTTTCACAGTGCTATTTAGCATCACCTTTATATTACCATGCCTGGCCGTTTCGGACATTTTAGGGGTGGTGATACATGCTGCACAGTCGAGGGTGGGGAAAACCTTGCTGAGCTGTATCATTTTTCCGCCTATGGAAAGTTCTTTCTCTACAAGCAGAACCTTATAATCCATGTCGGCAAGACTGAGGGCTGCTTCCTGGCCGGCAATTCCGCCACCAATTACCAATGCATCGTATTTATTATTGGTTGTCATTTTTTGACCTAATTTGGTTAAGTATTTGGCTTAGCTTAGGCTAAGAATTACTTGCAATCTCATTTTTTACGCTGCCCAACTCCGCTAAAATCTTCGAAAAGGTGCCCATGTGATTTACAAATGGTTCAGCACAAACGGAGCAGATGGCAGCCATGCGAATTCTCTTGGTATTGATATTACGTTCCTTCATGAGCCGTTGGGCTTCAACAATTATATTGTTGGTGTATTCGGCACATTTCGGGCTGTATGAACATTCATGCCCGTCGGCTGCTATAAATACTCCATCGAACCCTTCCTCAAAGGCTTTCATAATCCAACGCGGCTTAACTCCCGATGAACAAGGAAGGCTTATAACGTAAACCTTTGGGGAGTAGTGGAGTTTTCGTAAGCCTGCCTGATCAATTCCCGGGTCCGATATCTTGTCGGTAGAGAATACCAGAATTTTTGGTGCGTAGCCTTCGGTTTTCATATTTTAGAATTTTTAAAAGGTAAAAAGCGCGAAAAGGACTTAGCCCTTTCGCGCCACCACTTGTATTACGCTTTCCTCAAAAATAAACGGAAATAGCTGTCTTCCTCAATGATACCCAGAAACTCGTGCTCCATTTTTTCGCACCATTTGGGTATATCATTTTTGGTGCCTTCATCGGACGACAACACTTCAAGAATCTCACCCGATTCAATTTCGCCTACCGCTTTCTTGGCAGCAAGCAAAGGCCCAGGACACGATGTGCCACGTGCATCAACGGTTTGGGCTACATTTAGCTTTTTAAGTTCTTCAGCATTCATAATTATTCAGTTTAAAATGGTTGATCTTTCTAATAGGTTAACACTGCTTTAGCCGATAGCGATTCGGTTATTACAGTCCCAGCAGAAATTAGGGTAGAGCCTTCGATAAGTTCATTTTCAGCAATACCTCTCTCCTTAACGCAAGGTGTGCAAAGCAAAAGTTTTCCACCATTTTCAAGGAAAATATTCATCAATTCCTTGAGTGGCATTAGCCCCGGTGCTTTTACATTCTCAATGCAACCACCTTTTTTAGCTATTAAAACACCTGCTGCTTGGAGTATTACGGTTACATCAACATCCATTGTTAGAGCAGCTGTGGCCATTACAAATGGCAGGGTAACTTTTTCCTGGTTATCAGGACCATGAGTTACTATTATTACAAGCTTTTCCTTCATAATCTATTTATTTAAATAAAAAACTGAATACTGCTTTGACTTGCTTCTGCTACAAATGTTGCAGCACCGGCATAGCTTAAGTGAGGGTAATCAATAATTTCCTCTTTCTTGAAACCCATAAGGTTCATGGACATTTCACAAACTATAATCTCAATGCCCAGCTCTGCGGCTTGTTTAAACATTTCGTCAAGCGACATTACGTTTTGCTTGCGCATCAAAAACTTAATCATAGCTGGTCCCATACCCATCATGTTCATCTTAGAGAGCTTAAGCTTATTCCGCCCCTTGGGCAGCATTAAGCCAAACATCTTGGAAATAAAATCTTTTCCTTGGGCCTTTTTCTTTGGATCCCTAAGGGCTGAGAGTGCCCAAAAAGAGAAAAACAGTTTAACTTTAGTATCGCTGGCAGCGGCCGCCAACGAAATAATCATTGTGGCCAAAATTTTGTCCAAGTCGCCCGATACTATTGCTATCGACAACTGATCCTTACGATTTTTTTCAAGCCTTCCAACCCTTTTTTTCAGGTCTTCGAGCTGTTTGAGCATTTCTTCTTCCATAGCGATGATGTATTTGGTTGGTTTTGTTATTTATATAACAATTCAAAAATACCCTGTTACGCAATTGGTTGAACTAAAACAGGTGTGAGATATACTGTATGTAGATGTGATATAAATCACATTTTTATTGCTATATTTGAAAAAAAATAGTGCATGAAACCCGATTGCAAGTTTTGTAAGATGAAATCGCCGGCAGCTGAGTTGCTAAAGCCCGATGAAATTGATACGCTCGAGCAAAATTGTGCCCAGGTAAAATTCTCTAAAGGCGAAACAATTTTCCGGGAGGGAACCTTCGCAACCAATATCGTTTACTTACGATTGGGACTCGTAAAAATTCATATGAAAGGCCCTATAGGCGAAAAAATACTAAGGTTAAATAAAGCACCTGCCTACCTTGGCTTGCCAACAACTTTTGGCGATAGGGTTAACCACTACTCTGCAACTGCAATTACCGAATCGGAGGTATGTTTTATCTCACTCGATGCCTTTAAAAATTTTATTTACTCCAATGGAAATTTCGCTTACGAAATAATCATGGATCTTTGTCGAACTGAGTTGGCCGATTTTCAAAGATTTACTAATCTATCGCAAAAACAACTCCCGGGCCGCATAGCCGAGTTACTGCTTTGTTTTTCAAATCATCTCTTTAAATCAAATGCTTTTGAATTGCCTCTGAGTATTACTGAATTGGCTAATTTTGTTAGTGCATCGCGCGAAAGCGTTAGTCGCCAGTTTTCTGAACTGAGCAGGTTGGGCATTATTGAATTAACTCACGATAAAAAGTTAACAATTTTGCGCAAGGATATGCTCGATAAGATTAGTGCCAATGGCTAACTGGCCCCTAATAAAACTATTTTCAAAATTTCCCCAAAAAATTATTGACTTTCATAAACTTTATTTGTAAATTTATGTTTTATTAAATAAGAATAATTCCTAAATAAGATGGATTATAATGAGTTGATTAAGTTGCTTTCCGACAAGGGGTTAAAGGTAACTCCCCAAAGGGTTGCTGTGCTTGAAGCTCTGTATGAGATAAAAAACCATCCATCAGCTGAGCAGATTAGGCAAAAGTTGCATGCCCGGTATCCGAGCATTGCCATTGGAACTATTTATAACATACTGGATACATTCTGCGAGCAGGGAATTATAAAAAAGGTAAAAACCGATAGCGATTTTGTTCGGTACGATGTGGACATGGAAAGACATCACCATATATACTGTGAGAACTGCAACCATATTGAGAACTATCACGATCCTGAACTCGATGAGTTGCTTAAAAATTACTTTGAAAAAAAGCGTATTCCTAACTTTCAGATTCAAGATTTTAACCTGCAAATAATTGGTCGATACGTTGAACACCAAAATAAACCAAACCAAAACAAGTAAACTATGGGAAAAGAAGGAACTAGAATAGCATCGGTAGATGTAGCTAAGCTACTAGAGATGCTAAATGCAGCCCTGGCCGAAGAATGGCTGGCATACTACCAGTACTGGATTGGCGCAAAAGTTATGGAAGGTCCCATGCGGAGCGAGATAGAACCTGAACTTTTGTTACATGCCAATCAGGAGCTAAACCATGCCGTAATGGTTGCAAACCGCATAATCCAGCTGGGCGGAACGCCCTTATTACACCCAAACGACTGGTTCAAGTATGCCGGTTGCAGCTACGATGCACCGGTTGACCCTTACATTGAGGCAATTCTTGAACAAAACCTAAATGGCGAGCGTTGTGCCATACGAAGGTATAATGAGCTTGCCACATACACTAATGGCAAGGATCATATCACGCACCAAATGGCAACGCAAATTCTTGCCGAGGAAACTGAGCATGAGAATGATATCGAGGAATGGATTACTGATATCAATCGCATGAAGGAGGAAATCAAGAAATTCAAATTGTAAATCAATATGTTTAACCTTTAAATCAAGTAAAAATGGAAGAAAATCAAGTGATTGCAATGCCACGTATTGGCGACAAGGCACCTGAGTTTAAGGCTGTAACCACACAAGGTGAAATCAATTTCCCTGCCGATTACAAGGGAAGCTGGGTTATTCTGTTTAGTCACCCTGCCGATTTTACACCGGTTTGCACATCGGAGTTCATGACCTTTGCTTCAATGGAGCAGAAGTTCAATGAGGCAAACTGTAAACTTGTAGGTCTCTCAGTTGATGGTCTTTATAGCCATATAGCCTGGCTACGCACCATCAAGGAGAAGATTGAGTATAAGGGAATGAAAAACGTTGAGGTAAAGTTCCCTTTGATTGAGGATATTACCATGGAGGTTGCCAAGAAGTATGGAATGATTCAACCCGGAGAGAGCAACACCAAGGCTGTTCGCGCGGTATTCTTTATCGATCCCAAGGGAATTATCCGTACCATTATCTACTATCCGCTTAGCTTAGGGCGCAACTTCGAGGAGCTTTACCGTGTGCTCATTGCCCTGCAGACTGCCGATGAGTTTGGCATAGCCACCCCTGCCGATTGGCAACCCGGCGATGATGTAATTGTTCCTCCTGCCGGTTCCTGTGGTACAGCTAAGGATAGAATGGAGGGTAAAACCGATGATATGAAATGCTACGATTGGTTCTTCTGCACCAAAAAGTTGGATAAGGATACGGTGTTGAAGAAAATTCTTAAGAAATAGTAAGTTCTGGTAAAACGAAAAACGGCTCAAAATCTTGAGCCGTTTTTTTTAGTATTTTTTAAAGTGTTCGTTAAACGCCTTGATGCTAAAATTTTCGCTTACGTTATCATCGAGACTGAATACCCTATAGTACGATGCGTTATCTTTAATGGGTGGAATGTAATCGAACTCATAGTAGGCGTTTAGCTTAAACTTGCTTTGCCCGTTATTCGATTCTGGAACTTTAATACACTTGCAGCGATTCATGGTTCAGGTTTTTTAAGTTTAGGTTGATAGTTATGGAGTTACTTAATTTGGTTCAGAAACTTATAGGTAAGAATTTTGTAAAGAAGTTTGGCTGCCAGAAAATCTGAGGCCTTATCGTCGGTATTGGGGCAGAGTTCAACTATATCAAATCCCACGAGGTTACGTTTTTCGATAACTTTTCTGAGGAATTTAAGGGAAGGGTACCACATAAGCCCACCGGGCTCAGGTGTTCCGGTACTTGGCAGTATCGATGGGTCAAAGCCATCAAGGTCGATGGTTAAGTAAACATTCTCGGTTAACAGATCAATGGCTTGATCCATCCAGTCGTCGCAGTTCACAATTTTGTGTGCCCAAAACACCCTATTGGGGTCAAGGTTGGCTTTTTCACTGGTATCCATGCTACGAATACCTACCTGAACAATGGGGCATAGCTCTTTTGCCCTTGCCATAACACAGGCATGATTGTTTTTGCTTCCCTCGTAACTATTGCGCAGGTCGGTATGGGCATCGATTTGAAGAACGGTTAAGTCCTTGTATTTTTGAGCATGAGCCTGAATAGTTCCAATGCTAACACTGTGTTCACCACCTATGATAACAGTAAATTTCCCTTTTTCAATCAGGTTGAGAGTTCGTTCCTTAACTGCCTCAACCATTGTTTCGGGTGAACTATCTTCGGTTATAGGGCTATCGGTATATATTCCAATCTTATAAACCTCGCTATCGGTCTCAATGTCATAAATTTCCATGTTAGCCGAGGCATCGAGCAATGCCTTAGGCCCTTTATCGGCACCTTTTATCCAGGTACTGGTTCCATCGTAAGGCACAGGCACAATTGCCACCCTTGAGGTCTCAAATTCACAGTATGGCTTGGGTAAATCGCCGTAATGAATCATTTCAATTGCTTTTAATTTTCCGGCAAAAATACTAAAAAAATTCAATTTTAGTTTAGGTGATAGGTGAGGTGAGCGAAACCTTGGGAATGAGTAGAATAATTGATAATATGAGGAATTTAGAGAGATCGTAATATAAAGTAAACCGTTAAATGTTAAACCAAATCGAAAAACGCCTCCAGTCATTCCGAGCCCCGATATATCGGGATAAACTTTGCCGAGAAACCTCATTTATGAGCAAAAAAAGGACACTCGCAGTGAGTGTCCTTGATAGGGGATAGTAAACACTATCAATTAGTTTCCCATACATGGGCCTAACCCCATTCCCATACCCATACCCATGTTACCTGGCATATTCCTTCGTTCTCCTCTCATTCCTTTTCCCATTTTGCCACGGGAGTTAAAAATAACCCGTTGCTCATCGGTAAGTAGTTGCGAAACCTCTGCCCTGTGAGCGGCACGGGCTTTCATAAGCTTTGCTTTAAGGGTGCTAATTTCATCAATGGTTTTATTAATGGCTGTCATATCGGGTTTATCGGCCGATTCAAGCGTTCTCAGATGCGCCTGTTTTTCCCTCAATTCGTTACGGAGCGGGGTTGTTTCTTTCAGGTGTTTAACCCGAAGGTCGTTAATTTTTTGCTCCTGCTCAGGGGTTAGGTTTAGGTAGCAGTAACCTTTTCCAACTGTTTGCATGGCATTTCCATCGCCACCTCTAAACCTTGGCCCTTGAGCCATACCCGTTGTAGTGGCTAAAAGTAGCACTACCATCAAAATGTTCCCAACACGTTTCATTGCTTTAAATTTTAAAAGTTAAACATCATTCTTATTGATTTCGGGGTGGAATAGAATCGCCCCTACGCATGCGTTCATAACGTAACCGTTGCCTGTGCATTTGCATCTGACGGCGTTGAGTATGCTCTACAATCCTTTGAAATTTGTTGAATTGTTCAGGTGTACATGCACTTTTTATTTCCAGTAAATGGTCTATCATGATTTTTTTCTCAGCTTTATGGAGCTCCCCATACTGCTCGATTAGCGATTCAATACGTTTTAAGTCGGGTTCAGGAACCGAAAGCTCATTGATGATTTCAACAGACACTTTTTGAATCTTTCGGTTTATTTCAACTGTTTTTTCGTGAAACTCATCACGCGATTTTCGGAAAAAATCTTCCTGTTCAGGGGTTAGCTTTAGCCTATTGCGTAAAAATTGTGCCTGTTGTTCCATTCGCTCTTGAGGATTATTTGCAAACTTTTCAGCAAGTTGCTTTTGCCTGTAGTAACCGTAAACCATTGCTCCAATGGTAGCCAGTAAGGTTATTGCTAATACTACAATTATTACAACAAGCACACGTGTTTTAGTAAAGTAGTTCATGTTTTACTTGTTATTTAGATTTTCAACCTCTTCGAAATCGTATTCATAAATTGTTTCTGTACTCGATGGGATATATTCTTCAGCCAGCATTTCAGCATCGGTATTAGTAGAAATTACCTTTGAGCCTAAAGCCCCTAGCTGGCTGCCAACAAAAATCCCAATTATCACAGCGGCTGCTATGGTAGCATAGCTTATCAATCGAGTTTTGATATCAATGAGCTTTGAAACCTTTTGAGCCTCAATCCTGCTTAGCACCCTGCTGGCGAAGAATGGATTTTCGGTATATCTTGATACCTCTTCGTTAGCCATTTCTTTTAACGATTTGATGACCAGCAAGTTTGCCTGACATTTGGTGCAAGCCAATAAATGCTCTTGGAGTTCACTTTGAACTTCATCGTCAAGTTTACCTTTAAGGTAATCGTCCATTAGGCTATTTGCTTTTTTGCACCTCATTTTTTTTGGTTTTATAGTTTGACAACTCAATCGCTCAAAACTTGCGTTACTAAACCCTTTTTTTAGGTTTTTGATTTAACCATTGTTTTCCGTAGGTTGTTTTTAGCCCTAAATAAGAGCGATTCAACTGATGAAACTGAAGTATCCATAACTTCAGCTATCTCTTTGTACGAAAGTTCGTGGTATGTACTAAGCACTAGTGCAATGCGCTGATTTTCAGGCAACATGTTCATGGCTTCACGCAATAGCTTATGCTGTTCTCTATATTCTAGGTTATTGTCTGGAGCTTGATTTCCAACAATTCCATCGAGGGTTTGCTCGGTATTTCCTTTTCTCTTATCGCCCACAATAGTGTGCAAAAATGTTTCCCTTTTCTTGCGACGCAAAAAGTTTAGCGATTTGTTTACTGCAATCCGGTAAATCCATGTGGAGAGTTTCGATTCGCTCCGGAATTCAGGTAAGGACTCATAGAGCTCAACAAATACATCCTGAGCAATGTCTTCGGCATCGTGATAGTTACCAATAAAACCCATGCAAGTTGTTATTACCATTTTACTATACCTGTCAACCAGTATACCGAAAGCTTGGTGATTGCTATGCTGAATTACTTGTTGAATGAGTTCTTTTTCGTCCATTGGAGTAAATGCCTGTTTTTATATAGACAAGCAATTTACAAAAAACTTGCGCATGGGTTTTAAAATTGTTTTTTTGATATTACCAGGCGCAATGCACTATGGTGATTTTAAACAAGCTATGGGTTAACTGTGAAAATATTATTGCAAATTGTTGATTAATATTGAATAGCAATGCTTGTTTAGTTTTACATTTGCATTAACTTTTGTGCAAGGATTTTACAGTTGGGCAATAGTTAATTAGCAATTAATACCATAATGCCATGTTTAAAATTCGCTACAAGATAATTACCGGTTTTGCGATACTAGGCATAATGCTGGTAATTTCAGGGTTAATATCGATATATGAGCTCACCAAGCTGGGCAATCAGGTTAACCGTTTGCTAATGGATAACTACCGAAGTATCGATTTTTCAAAACAGATGAATTACAGCTTAGGGTTACAGGAGAGAGCCATACTTTTATCCATTCAAGGCGATAAGGGCAAGGCCAACTCGCTTTTTAGCAATGCGGTTTCAACCTTCAATGAAAATTTGCTAAAGGCATCAAATAATTTAACCATACCGGGCGAAGCTGGGACGGTCGATTCTATTGCCATTGCTTTTTCATTGTTTAAGACCAAGGCAGAGGGTTTTATAAACAAACCAACACCCAATGTGTCAGAGTATCTTACTGAGGTTAATCCTGCATTGCAAATGGTTCGCAGCAAGGTTGAAGAATTATTAACCCTTAACCAGCAAAACCTTAACCAAACCGTTGCCGTTTTGGAAAAAAGCCCCTACAGAACTATTCTGCCCGGACTTATTATTGTAATTACCAGCGTTATTTTTACCATCATTTTTAACTATATGATATCATACTACCTGCTTAGCCCTATTGGAAAAATTACAAAGGGAATACAGAACTTTACTAAGTATAGGCGACAGTATGAGGTTACCATTGAAACGCGCGACGAGATGTATGAGCTTAACGAGTCGGTTAAGGACCTTATTCTTACCAAGAGTTTTCAAAAAAAGGCAGAATGAGACCACATGTGATTATCCGATACATTGGTTTGGTAATGCTCTTTAACGCAGCATTTATCTTTGTATCGTTTTTGATATCGTTGTACAATAAAGATGCAGGGCAGTTGCCCTTGCTATTTAGTTTTTTAATCACCCTCCTTTGGGGAGTATTCCCATTGGTTTTTGTTCCTAAAGCCACCGACCTATCAAACAAGGAAGGTTACCTTGTGGTGGTACTTAGCTGGATTCTGTCGTGTTTTATTGGCTCTTTGCCGCTTTTACTCTATGGAGGTGAGTTTACCTTTGTAAAAGCAATTTTTGAGAGCGTTTCGGGATATACAACAACGGGTGCATCAATCTTAGCCAATGTTGAGGCTTTACCTAAAGGGATACTTTTTTGGCGCTCGTCAATGCACTGGGTTGGTGGTATTGGTATTGTGGTTTTTGTTCTAATCATCCTACCCTCGCTGGGTAAGGCTCAAATGACACTTTCTAAAATGGAAATTTCGCCCCTTGCCCAGGAAAATTTCAAGTATAGAACCCGTAAGATGCTCAATGTAATTTTAGTTGTTTACTTAGGCTTAACGGTTACCCAGGTGGTTTTACTGCGATTGTTCGGAATGGGTTTATTCGATGCGGTTAACCATGCCTTTGCCACAATTGCTACCGGTGGTTTTTCTACTAAAAACACCAGCGTAGCCTATTTCAACAGCGTTCCTATTGAAATAGTAATCATAGTTTTCATGTTTCTATCGGGTATCCATTTCGGATTGCTATACTCAACGTTTACCCTGAAAAAGAACAACATTTTTAACTCTCCTATAGTTAAGTATTACTTTTGGATAACCATTATAGGCATTGCTTTGGTATCTATCAATCTGCATGGTAAAATATACCCTACTTGGGGCGAAAGTGTAAGGTATGCAGCGTTTCAGGTTGTCTCGCTTTCAACCACAACAGGCTTTGCTAATGCCGATTCATCGATTTGGCCACCTTTTTCAATTCTGATAATTATATTCTTTACCATTCAGTGTGCTTGCGCCGGTTCAACTGCCGGTGGTATGAAACTCGATAGGGTGGTAATATTCTTTCAGGCATTGAAAAGTCAAATTCTGAAAATTCAGCACCCACAAGCTGTTATACCTGTTAGGATTGGTAAAAGCGTGGTTGCCGATGAGGTTGTAAACTCTGTGGTTCAGTTTATTGTTTTCTACATTCTGGTTCTATTTATAAGCACTTTGGCGCTTACAGGGCTGGGTTACGATAGTTTAACCTCCCTATCGGCAACTGCTGCATGTATGGGCAATGCCGGTCCTGGATTTGGATTAGTGAGCTCAATGTCCAATTACGGGATGCTTTCCGATACGGCTCTGCTTATCCTTTCTTTCGACATGTTACTTGGTCGTCTGGAAATTTTTGGTCTATTGCTTCTATTTATGGTAAAATCGTGGCGGTAGTTAACTCCCCTTTTTACGGGGCTTGGTAACAATGTACTCGTCAAAGATGTTTTGCATGGAACGGTAAATGTTTTCGCGGGCATCGCGATTTATCTGTTCCATGTGTCGGATTAGTTCACGGACAGTATTTCGGTGTGTATCCTTATCGAACTGGCAAAGTTGCTTTTCCGATGGAAAGCCCATAAACTGGCTATACTTTTCCAGTTCCTTATCCAGGCATGTAGTTAGCGGGCGAATCAGAAAAATCTCGCCATTAAACATCGATAGCTTAGGGGGTATTGAACTTATTGAGGAGTGATTTATCATGTTTAGGAGCAACGTTTCAATGGCATCGTCCAGGTGATGGCCTAAGGCCAACTTGTTGCATCCGGTTTCTCGGGTGGTTGTGAATAGCATCTTACGGCGTTTCCAGCTGCAAATAAAACAGGCGGGTTTCCTATCGTTAGGGTTATACTCAACGCTAATTTGGCGTAGATGAAATTTTACATTGTTTTCGGCGCAGTATTGTTCCATGAATTCAATATCGGCGCGGTAGGTCATATCGGTAGCCTGAACATGGCAGGCATGCAGCTCAAATTTAATAGGAAGCACTTCCCTTCGATTTACCAAAAGGTCAAGTAGCGCATAGCTATCTTTTCCGCCCGATAAACCAACCATTACCCTATCGCCATCGTCAATAAGATTATAGCCGTAGATAGCCTGATTTACTTTGCCCTGAAGTTTCTTTACAATATATCCGCTTGCCATAACTAAAAAAACTTGGCAAAGTTAGTTTTTATTGCTAAATTTAGGTAAACAAATGGTATGCGAACTTTTGTAATCCCCGATATTCATGGATGTTCTAAAACACTCAGATACTTACTGGAGGTAAAGTTGAGTATTTCGCAGGCCGATAGGCTATACTTTTTAGGCGATTACATCGACCGTGGCCCCGATTCTGCGGGTGTAGTGGAATACCTGATAAACCTAATTGACGATGGCTATAGCATTACCGGACTGAAAGGCAACCACGAGCAAATGATGCTTGAGTGCATCAATGGCGACTATGAGATGAGCCTTTGGTTGATGAATTCGGGTTTTGCCACAATGCATCAGTATCAGTCATTGACAACCGCCATTGAAACCGAATATGGTTTTCTGCCACAAAGGCACCTCGATTTCTTTTCCAGCTTAAAGACTTATGTTATTGTTGATAACCGATACATCCTTGTGCATGGGGGCATAAACTACGAGTTGCCCAATCCCTTTTCCGATGAGTATGCCATGCTTTGGAACCGCCCTTCCGAGGTGCCCGATGATTTTATGCCCAACTACACAATCATCCACGGTCATACCCCCCGTGCGCTGAAGAGAATTGTTGAGGAGATAAAAGAACCCAACCGCCGACTGTTCGATTTAGATGCCGGCTGCGTTTACAAAGGACTATACATACCCGGAACCGGGTATTTAACAGCCCTACAACTTGAAAATTGGTCGTTGGAGTTTGTGGAATGTATTGATTAGCAATTTATGACTTTGGCAAAACAATAACTTCAACCTTATCCTTAAGCAAGTTCTTAAATTTTTCAACATCGGCAGAGGAACCTTCATACAACCCATAGTGAATGGGTATAGCAACACTGGCTTCGGTATCCAGGACAGCAGCCGCGGCATCGTCAACGCTGTTCATGGTATAGGTTTGCCCCAAGGGGAGCAAGATGATATCGGTTTTAATGCTTTTCATTTCAGGTATTCGCTCGGTATCGCCGGTATGGTATAACCACACGTGGCAAAGGTTAAGCAGGTAGCCCACCCACTTTTTCGATTGCGGATGCTTGTCGTTTTTTGTAATGTTATACATTGGAACAGTCCTAATCTCAATTCCATGCCATTCATCGTTAAAGCCGGGTTGAACGGCAATCACCTTGGCAGCGCCAAAATTTCGGGCTTCTTCGGCTACATCGGTTGGGCAAAGTATCCATGTGTGTGGGGCTACAATCTTTTTGATATCGTCGGGCGAGAAATGGTCAAAGTGGGAGTGGGTTATCAATATTAAATCGGCTTGGTCGTTCCCTTTTATTTGGAAAGGGTCAATGTATATCACTTTTCCGCAGTTCATTATTTTTACTGCGGCCTGACCAAACCATTGAATACTCTCGGCAACGGCTTCGATATTCTTTGATACCTGTGTATTCATAGCATCAATCCGATTTGGTTTTCACCCATAAATTTAATGAATTTTTAGGGCGATGTAAAGGGGGGATGTTAATTTGTTTCTTCTTCCAACTCACTGAAATCGCTTTCGGTTTCAACGTTTCCCGTGGTTGGTTCTATTTTCAGTAAATCTTTTGCAGGCCCGGAAAGTACTACCTGTGGATTGCCGGTAAGGTTATCAAATTCTTGCTGCGTGATGTTTCCACGTATTAGCATTTTGTTTGCCACAAACAGAAAGTTTTCAATCACAAATGGTTTAAGTTTACCCTTGGAATCGAATAGGTAGCGGAACTTGGTTGGCCTTGGTATTATGTAGGCAAGGTATAAAGCTTCGGGTAATGAAAGGCTGCTTGGCTTTTTACCGAAGTAGTACTGACTTGCTTCGCGTATTCCAAAAACGTTTGGCCCCCATTCAATAATGTTCAGGTAAACTTCCAGAATCCTTTCCTTGGTAACTATGCCTGTGTTTTCAATTATCCAGGTAATTAAAATCTCTTCGGCTTTACGGCCAATATTTTTATTCTGATTCAGAAAGATATTCTTTACAAGCTGCTGTGAAATGGTGCTGCCGCCGCGCGCAAACCTCCTCTCGCGAATGTTGCAGGCCATAGCATAGGTTATGCCTTCGAGGCTGAACCCGCGATGGTTGTAAAAACCACCATCCTCGCTTGTAATTACAGCCCATTGCAGGTAAGGGCTTATTTGGTTAAGCGGCACATAGCTTGCGCTTTTAGGGTTAACTTTAATATCTCTTACATATACATTGTCGATGTAAGCCTTATGGGTAAAGGTATCGGCAAGCATGGCAAGGTTGGTATTGCCGTACGATAGCACATAAAAGCCTTTCGACCTCAGGTCTTGGGCAATGGTAAGACTATCGGGGTTTGTGAGTGGAACATCTACCTGAAGCGAATAGCTGAACGTTCCGTTCACCTTAATGCCATTCAGGTTTGTGAATAAACCTTGAGGAAGGGCATCAAAGAACGATTGCCACTTGCTGTCGCCTGTGTAAAGCTTGAGCTTAACCCTGCGGTTAAGGTATGGGTAATACTCAAAGCCCACGTTAGCCCTAAAACCATTAAGGTTTAAATTTGATATTGTGTCGATGATGTAGCTGTCAGGCTTTAACCTTACTAGCAGGTTTGCCCCGCACGAATCAATAGTAACGGGGGTTTGGGCAATGCGATTGCCCTCAATCAAAAGTGAATGAATGTTCGAGTTAAAATTTACCTCAATTTTGCCGGGCTCAATATGCGTTGCTTTTAAATCGATATAGATTTTTTTGAACGATGATTTAATTCCTAGAATTGGAGTTGTAAATGGGATAAAGGCAGCGTTAGAATCGGCTGTCAATGTTGCAGTAAAGCTGTTATTTCGCTTGCTGGTTGTTCCGGTAATCCTAACCCATGAACTGCTACCGCCATCGTTCAGGTTAACCGTTGAGGTGAAATTGTTGCTATGGTAGTTCCACTTTACAATGTTTACATTACCGTGGTAGGTTGAATCGGAGTAGGTAAGAAGCAGATTATCAATATTAAAGGTTGCTGTGGAAAGCCCAAAAAAGGCTTTAACCAAACGGTATAGCTTCTTACTAATCGAACTTTGGCTTGTATTCTCGTTAGTAGGTCTATCAGGGTTTGGTTTGCTTACAAGCGCAATTAGTTTATCAACCTTTACCTGGGCGTTGGATATATCAACCTGTTTAGGGTTGATTTTGAGCGTGGCTAGGTAAAATGGGTTTAGCCTTACTTTGAACAAATCGGAATAAAATAAAGTATCGGAAGTTGCTACCAGCAGGTTTTGCAACTCAAAGGTGCTTATGCCTTTAACCTTTACGGTATTTGCTGTAACCGAAACGCCATAGCGGTTCTTAACTTTTGATGTGACATTCTTAAAAATACCATTTACAATAAGGTTACGCGACAGAAATAGAAGAACTACCAGTAATCCTGCAATTGTTAAACCAATGCGAATAAACCTCTTTACCCGAACCATCACCTTAAATTTTTGGCAAAGTTAGCCATATTGGAATAAAAAAAGTGGCTGGTGTATTACAGCCACTTCAGTTACTTTGAGGACTAAACATGTTGGTATAGTGCATCAATCTAATCAATCAATAATCGTCAACATCATTTCTTAACCCTTCAATTTTTAATCTACTTTAACACCTAAATCGATTTAGAATGTGTACTTTGCGCAAAGTGTGATGCGATGATTGCTAATCGGGTCGAGCGATGATGTTACTTTGTGCTGGGCATCAAACGTATTACCATAAACAGCAGTTGTTAGCATATACTCAAGGGCAAAGCTCAGGTTCTCTTCGCTATAGCTAATACGTGGCGATATGCGGTAGATATAGTTTAAATCATCGTTTCGGCTGTAATCGGTTATGGCTGTGTAGTTTTTATCGGAGCCGTAAAGCTTTGAGTAGCCGACAAAAACGCCAAAGCTCAATTTACCCATTTTATGGTTAATATCGGCCCAGGTACTAAGGGTGCGGAGGTTGGCATAATCGTAATCGCCGTTTGCATCGCTCTCGGTAACGCGGCCAAATCCGCCAATCATATTCAGGTGAGTTGGGTTTTCGCCATAAACAACCTCGGCTTTAAGGGTTGTTCGGTTTAGGTTTGCTAGGGCATAACCGCTAAATAGGTATTGTCCAATGGTTTTGTGGGTTCCGGTATTACTCGATGCAATATAAAGCCTTGGAGTTAACCATTTATATCCGGCCGAGGCACCAAACATAAACGATTTGGAATTGCCGTAAGCAAATTGGCCAAGAACTTCGGGGAGGCCCGAATTACGCTGAGCATCTTCAGGGCCTTTGGTTTTGTGGTAACCCTGTGCAAGCGCAGTGAGTGTAATTTTTAGATTGTTTACCGGAAAGTAATTGAACCGAATTTGAGGGGAACGGTTCAGGGAGTGGAATGGAACACCGGCACCAAACGATATGGCGGCGGGTATAACCTCGTCAACAATAATGGGATGCCAGTAATTTCCCATTAATAGTTCAGCGTTTTGCCATTTAAGGTCAATAAACGCATGCCGCAAGCGTAACAGGTAAGTGTAGGCATTGGCTGTTGCAAAAAAATCGGTTTCAACTTTGGCCGATGTTTTGGCTCCCATTACATCGGGGCCTGAAACTTGCAAGCCCAATCGGGTTGTAATGGAAAGCATCTGGAGCTGATTTTTTTTGTTAACATCGGTTCCGTTGGCATCGAGCTTGGGCTTTAGCGGATAAAAATAGAGTTCGCCATCGCGCACATCGAGCGATTTGTAGGTATCGAAAATGGTTTCCCATACTACAAAACCGTAAGGTTTTGTTTCAATTTTAGGTTTTTGGGGTTGTTCCTGTGCTACAAGTATTGCTGTAGAAAGAACTAAAAATCCAATTAGTAATGGCTTCTTCATTTCAAAAAATTTTTGCGCAAATTTGGGAAAAACCCTTTTCGGTATAAAGAAAATGTGGAGAAAAATCTACATAAATATTGTATGATGCTACTAATGTACTACTTAGCCATTGCTTTTGTTTTTAGCTCTTGAGGCATTTTCTCTATGGCGTATCGCAATGCCGTGCGGGGCATGTTAGCTTTATTCGACATCACAAAATTGAATACCAGTTCCTGGTTTGCTTGGCTAGCAGCCTTCAGCATCCAGCCATAGCCCTTTTGAACCATATCGTCGTTATCGGTTAGCAGCAAGGTTGCGATATCGATTATATGGTTGTGAAACAACCCTTTCCGGGCTGGAATAATTAAGCTTACCGCAGCAGCCCTTCGAACCCATCGGTTATCGGATTTAGCCCAAGGTTTAACCCTTTCAATTAGCTGGGGGTACATCATCAACAGATCGCCTATGGTATGGTTGCAAAAGGTATCGCACGATGCCCAATTGTTGATGTAATTCATTACCCACTTTTCAAGGATTAAAAAATCCTCAGGGGTAAATTGCTTAGTAAACTTTTCGGTCCAATGGCAGGCAACAAAGGTTTCCTCCATATAGCCCGATTGCCAAAGCTGCTCGCAAAGCTTCAGCAATTGGGTTTTATCCATCTTTTTAATATGGCTGCCATAGTACTTTTTGGCGATGGCCTGAACCTGTGTGGCTTTAACGCCGTATAGCTTTACACTTTCCTTAAAATATCTTTCTCCGGAAATACGATTTTGCTCAGTGGCTTGACTTTTCAGGTCGTTTTGCAGATTTTGCACTAAACTTTCCATTGGGTTTGGTTTTGATTAGGATTTAGGGGTAGAGGTTAGGGCTTTTAACGGTTCCGCGGCTATGCGCCGTTTTAATGGCGTATAGCCGCTGTTATAAGAAGCGGCGGCAAAAATTTTATTTATATTTACGTTTAAACCAAACATAGAAATTCATATATACAGAATTGGCAAAATGTTGAGAAAACCTCTTGAACCGTTCCTTCATAGGACGACGAATTAAGATAGATGCTATGAGAGCCCCGATACCTACGCCCAAGTGGAAATCAGAAAAGAACCAAAACGGGGATGAGGGAACAGAAATCGGAAGAAGGGGAAGCAGAAGCAAAAGAATATGTTTAGCAGTGATGACTGCGCTAACTATGATTCCGATGTTGGTAGTTGCTATCATTCCTCTGTAAAGGCTATAAATACCGTTGAATATTTCGGTGTGCAGTGCCGCCCCCTCTTGCACGATCAAGGTGTAACAAAGGTTGAAAAGCTCTTGCCTCCGCGTTTTCTGAGTTTCATCGTTGGTTCCAAGTTCTGCTGATTCACCAAAAACGGTCTTCATCGACTCACGGAGTGCTAATTTGAAGACGGGCGTGTAATAGGAATTATCATCTCTGAGGAACTGTTCGGAGAACCAGCCGCCCCATTCCCGTACGGCACTCTTTTCAATAGCGTTACCATACGCTTGAATTAGATGTCCGATGAAGTAAGCCAGACCAAGAAAAAGAATGGATTCGCCTATGGACTTCACTTCCAGATGAAGGGAGAATCCAAAGAAGCCTTCAATGAACCAATAGAGAAAAACGCACCCCAATGAACCTGGGATGACGTAGCCTATGAAGTCATAGAAGTTGAACTTGTTGTGCATCAGACGTTCTTTTCGACGTAGATTGTGTGGTCGCCATCGTTCTTGATCTCAAGACGCATCGTCCCGTAATACTTCGTAGACAGAGCCTTTTTCTTGGCAAGTCCACTGTAGTAATTATAGTCATAGTCCACACCTTTAGCGACGGAAATAATAACATAGTCAGGATCGATAGCTTTGAACGCATTTTTGTGGATATTGTTCGCACTTCCGTGATGAGGTGCTAAGAAAACATCTGCCTTTAGAAATTCATCTTTGTAATGATTGTAGATTTCATCCCAGGCCTCTTTACTTGCATCCCCGCTGAGTATTACTTTCACACCGGCATACTCAATCCTCAGAACGTAACTCAAGTGATTGTACTCTTCTGATTCATTAGCCATTTTAACAAGTGACGGTGAAGGCGAGAGTATGGTAATTCCATCTTGAATCCAGCAGCATTCTGATGTGGCATCCCTATACAATTTAAGGGCTTTAGGATCACTTGTGCCCTTTCTCAGGGTGAGATATTTCTCCCAATCTTTCTTGTCATATGGTGAACCTTCCCAGTCTTTATCAGAAAAAGACTTGTTGTGATCTGTATCCCAGAAGTTTGCGATTGAGACTTTTCCTGCCAGTTGGTTCAAACCCGAGAGATGGTCCATATCTGGATGTGTCAGAATGAATCGAAACAATGATTGATTTGGAAACTTGGAAACGAAATAGTCAACTGGTTCTGTCAAGACATCATCATCGTCGTCGATTCTGGAGTTATCAATGTCAATCATCGTCAGATGTCCAGATGGAAATTCAATAATAGTGCAGTTACCTTTTCCAACATTTAAAAAATGGATCTTTAACATATATCTACCTCATTTTAAATCAATATTTGTGTACCGCCGTTTCTTATAACGGTTTGCGGCTTGGCGTAGTGGCGGATTTAGAAGCACCGAACTGTCAACCAAGCACAAATGTTGATTTGAAAAACTACTGTTCAATTTACCACGTCCCCCGCCATTACGCCAAACTGCTGTTGGCTGCTGGTGTTCTGTCTTTCGTGTCTGCAAACCGCTGTCCCTGTTGTGTTTAGCTGTTGTTGTCTTTGTCGTGTTGGGTCGTGCGATTGCGTATTTTTTATTTTCAGAAGGGAAGGAAATTTTTTTTAATTCAATTTTTTCTGCGTGGGAAAGGTGGAAGCTCTTTTGCAAGCTTTGCCATGTGCGTGGGCTTGTGGGGCTTGCAAATGTGCTTACACCTGTGCGTGGGCTTATTGTTTTTGCTTTATTCATCAACTGAAAGTTCTTTTATTAAGTCAACTATTTTGGTGTTGCTGAATTGTGTCTTGAACTCAATTTTTACTTTGCCATCAAAGAATTTTTCAGCATGTTTAATTTTAAATTTTTCTTCCTCACGGAGTTCGTTCGTGCTGCCAACATCTTTTGTTTCGACGATGAAGTATAATTTTTGTTCGCCATTACCAAACTTCAAAACATAGGCAAAATCAGGCGAATAGGTTCTACCACCTGCAACGGGGATTTTTATGGAGTTCTTTGGAATTTTTGTAAAAACAATTATCTCTTCAATTTCTGTTTTTATATTTGTTCTTTCCAGTTCTGAATCATAATACAATTGTTCAAAGAGATAGTTGCCTGCAATATTTTCGTCTGAGAACAAAATACCTATGTCAGAAGCCGAAATTTCAGCTAAAACATCCCCATTTTCATTGGTAATTTTGGTGGGGTGAATGCTATTTGAAATCTTTTTATACTCTATGGTATATTTATCAAAAGCTTGTGTCATTAAGAAAAAGTCAAAGTTCTGTTTAATTATTCTGAGTGTTTTCTGGTTGAGATATTTGTTTATATCTATCCCTGCGTCAATAATGGACTGATGTAATGTTGCTATATTTATGTTAGTGATTTTTGAAAGCTCTTTTAAAAAGTCGCTGTACTTCATAGTTGAAATACTTTCAGCATTCCGGTTGTAAATCGATTCGGGCTCTTTGACAAAGGCTTTGTCTTCTTCTATTTCAACTTTTGCAATTCTTTCGTTTATACCTTCGTGGATAAAATTTTTTTCCTGTGCTTTTAAAAACTCGGTGAATAAGTTTTTAAAACTTGCTTCATTATCAAACTTGTATTCTAAAATGACCTTTTCATTGAGTTTTTCCCAGAGCTCTTTCAGCTCCTGGTATTTCTCGGTTCTAATTACAACCGTCTTTTTGGGGTCACTGGCTTTACGAACTTTATTAGAATTAACACCTTCAAATATAAGTGGATAGTGTTGCTTAATATAATCAAATCCGCCTGTTTTAAATGAATTGGTTCTGGTAATGACATTGTTTTCATCCAGTACCTGTAAAAGTTCATCCTCAGTGGTTTTATATACCTCACAAATCTTTTTAATCATTTGTTCAGATAATTTTTCTGGAACCTGTTCAATAGAAATTGCCCCTGATTTTTCATTGATTTCATTGACCAATTTGTCGACAAAGTCGCTTTCGGTAAAGTCTACAAAATAGTTGAGATAAAATTGCTCGTCTTTTACACGATTGCCATATTCATTTACTGGTAAACGAAGACCCCTCCCCACTTCCTGTAACTTTGAGATTTCGCTCCCACTACTTCTCAGTTTACAGATTTGAAAAACATTGGGATTGTCCCATCCCTCACGGAGCGTCCATTTTGAAAAGATAAATCGTCGTGGGTTATCTAAGTCAAGCATGGCCTGTTTATCGTGCAGTATTTCGTTTATCTCTTTTTCAATTACTTCATCCTTTTCTGTATTATCTTTTGAGAAATATCCTGCATGTGTTGCCGAAACGTCTTGCAATGTTTTTTCAAGATAAGATCTATAAAAAGAGTCAGTTTCTGTTTTTAATAATTCCTCTACTTCAAATTTTACAAACTGTTCAACTGTTTTGCGGAGATAACCATCTTTGTTTCGATATTCATATATGTTGTCTATAAAGAAAAGGGTCAGGGGTTTTATTTTTACCTCTCTTTTTAAGAGCTGTTTTTCAATTTCAAAATGGTGTTTAATTGCCCTTTGAATCATTATTTCCTGCAACTTTTCTGCATAAGAGTAGGGATTGATTCTATCGCCTTTCTTGAGCTCTAAGCCATTGGACAAAACAACCGTGCTTTTATTCAAATTTTCAATAAATAAATCGGTCATTGCACTGTGGACACTTGAAAGACTTTCTTTTTTAGATACTTTTTTTACTGTTCTTGATTTGTTGTTTTCAATTAATTCAAAAGTAGCTTCCGTGCCATCCGAATCTATAAATTTAACCATTGCATTTTTTCCGCTTTCAAACTCGGTAATATGTCCAATAACGCCCTTGACCAGATTTCTATTAAAGGCATCAACAGCGGTAAGGGTATATATGAGATTCTCGTATTCCTGAAAGGTTGCCCCATATCGCAGTATGAATTGGGGTTTCATTTTTTGAATATTTTCCCAGGTTTTATTATCTTTTCCAAATCGGTGAGGTTCGTCAATGATCACAAAAGGCTTAGTTGCAGCAATGGCATCAAAGGGAACATTGTATTTTTCAAATAAACTTTTATCAAATCTCTTTTGCATGGTGTCAGAGTTTATCATACCGGCATTGATTATCATTACCTGAATACTGTTTTTTTCAAAGTTACCGGCGCCCACAAAACTGCTCACTGCTGGTGGGAGGTATGATTTTTTACTTTTACTATTTTTCTGACTTTCGACAATATGCAATTGAAGTGTCTTCCCGTATTGCTCCTTGAAATGCTCCCGGCAGCTCTCTGATTTTAAAAAGTCAATGGTTCCGACTTTGATAGAGAGTGTGGGCACCACTATGACAAACTTGAAAATACCATAATGCTTATTAAGTTCAAAGATGGTTTTGGTGTATGTGTATGTTTTACCCGTCCCTGTTTCCATCATGATATCAATAATATTGCTCTTCTTAAAATTTCCCTTAATAGCGTTGTTGTATTGAATGTTTTCAATATTTTTTTTGTATTGAATATCATTTTCCCAGATAATAGAAGGATTTATGTAATTTTTATCTATATCTGATGGCTGATGGATTGGTAAATTTTCAAAAACGGCGATGGTGCTTTCGACAGCCTGTTTTTGATGCGGTAAATCTTTTTCAAAATGAAAACCCTTCATCATATTAGCTCTGCTCCTTTAAATGTTTTTGTAACTTTTTGCCTTTTTCTGTAAGGCGGTATTTTTGATTTTTACTGGTTGGCTTATCGGGAATGGTAGGTTCTACCAGTCCAAATTCAATTGACTTTTCAAGATATTCTTTTCTAAAGTGCTCTCTGTCAGATAAATGAAGTATGTTTTGTAATTCATTTCTCGATAATTCTCCATTTAATATTTTTACTAATGCAAGAACTTGCTGGGTAACTTGCTGGGTAACTTGCTGGGTATCTTGCGGGGTAACCTGAGCGGCACTTTCTTCATGTTTAAGGTATTCGAGCACTTCTTCGTCAGCATAAAAAATGGTCTTGGTGAAATTCTCTGTAAATATATATTCTACACGAGTTGACTCCATATCAATACCTTATAATGAACTCTATATCAATATGCTTTTTGTTGGCATAGTTTTTTACATTCTCACTCAGTTCCCTGAGGCGCGCACTTTCAAAATGATATCCAAAGGCAATGATGCTTTTGGGCTCGAAGTGTCTGTCGCTGTCGATCTTTTCTAACAGGGTTTTGAGTGTATCAGTATTAAAGCCTTTGTGCATAAGGTAGAGTTTTCCATTCCCATAACAGGTCGGGTAGCCATCTAAAGTAATGGTTTCTAAATCTTCGGTTAAAGGCATGCCATCGTAGGTTTTCCAGGTGATGAGTAGTGCTTTAACGTCATCTTCGGTAAGTTTGCTCGTGTCAAAAAGTTTAAGTTGTGGGTTAAACTCCGCTGCTTCAAAATCGTAGTCTTCCCATATAGGCATGGTCTCAAAAATTTTAAATCCCAGATCCTGATTTTTTAGAGCAGCAATCTCTTGGTTCAGTGTAGCTATTTTTTCATCTCTCCCTTCTAAGTTTAATTCACTCTGTAAGTTTTGCAGTTCTTTTTCTTTTTCGGCAATTTTTTTATCAATGGTTTCGGTTTTGATTTTCTTTGCAGCGCGGATAAGCCGTTCTCTGGTAATTTCAAAGATTGTAGGTTCGGCTTTGAGTTCATTTCTTACAAAATCGTAGGCGGTTTTGTTTTTCTTGGGTTCAATGGGTTCGGGGAGTTGCACCAAAATAAATTTTCTATTGCCACCATCTTCTGCATTGAGTTGCATAACGGCATCGCCTGTAGTACCAGAACCGGCGAAGAAGTCGAGGATGAGGTCGGAATCTTGTGTATCTGAAAGTATCAGTAAGTCTTTGATTAAGATTGGAGGTTTAGAAAAATCAAAAATGGCTCTTTCTTGTTTGAATAAGTTTTTGAGTTCTTCTGTTCCCTTAGCATTGATATACTTGTCCTTAAGAATTGAAATGAATTGTATATATTTACTTTTATTAGCCCGGAGTTTCTCATATACGATATAAGTTCCATTATCTCTTTTCTCAAATATAATATCACCATCTTCCACTAATTTTTTCATTTTTGCTTTCCCCAGTCTCCATCTTCCTTCACTTCCATCATTTCTTATAGGATAAACATCTTCACCTTCGGGTCCTTTGATAGGAAACCACATTCCAGGAGAATCTTCTCTTCTTGAACCAGCACCCCATTTGTTTAATTCCCGCCCTTTTGCATACTTACCTTTAGCATCAGATAAATTAAGCTCAAGTTCATCTTTTTCAAAGCCAACAAACTCTAAATCACTTATTTTTTTTGCATAAACTAAAATAAAGTCGTGTGTTTCCCTAACAAATTTTGACTGGCTACCACCTTTTATCGCTTCTCTAGTGAATTGAATAATAAAGTTTTCTTCACCGTATATTTCGTCCATTAATATTTTTAGTTGCGCCACTTCGTTATCATCAATAGAGACAAAGATTACGCCATCCTCGCGCAGTAGTTGTTTGGCAATGTAAAGTCGTGGATACATAAAGGTAAGCCAGGCGCTGTGACTGTTGCTTTTACTTTGGGTAAAATCTAAAATGCGTTTGGCTCTTTCTTTGTCTATGCCTAAAAGTTCCTGCAATTGTTCTACCGTGTATTTTCGGTCGTCGTTATACACAAAACCATCACTTCCCGTATTGTAGGGCGGATCTATGTAAATCATCTTTACTTTTTCGTAATAAGCATTGGCAAGATGTTTTAATGCTTCCAGGTTGTCGCCTTTTATGAGTAAATTCTGTGAATTGATATTTTCAGACTTTTGATTGTGTGTTTCATCGGCTTTGAGTAGGGTTGTTGCAGGGTCGCTTGCTAAAAGCCGTGCATAGCTTTTGCCCAGCCAATCCAGTCCATAGCTTTCCTTTTCGAAACTTAGTTCTACATTTTGAGCTTCTAACTCTTTTTGAAATTTAGCAAAATCAAACTTGCCGTCTTTATCGAAACAATAGGGGAAATGAGATCTCAATATTTCCAAATCTTTGTTTGGCACTTTTATGTCGGTTGTTATTTTTTGCTCGTTGCTCATTTTTTTGTCCTTTTTAATTTCGTTGTCAATCAATAGTTCTTTTACATTTACGCCAAGAATTTCAGCGATTTCATAAAGCAATTCAATTCGTGGTTGTTGTCTGTTTTGCACATAAGCATTTACCATATTGTAGTTTTTGCCTAATTGCTCGGCAAGCCAAGTCTGCTTGATGCCTTTTTCGTCCAACACTTCTTTTATTCTGTTCATTTGTTCAAATGATGTCAAGTCGCAAAGATAGGTTTATAATTTTTAGTATCTCATTTTGTAAGATAAAAAGTAATCAAATTATTTTTAACAATCTCATAGGAGCATTGGCAAAAAACGGCTCTTTTGCAAGCTTGGGATTGCGGGTCGGCCTTGTGCGGCTTGTAAACTTGCCGTTTGTGGGCTGGCTAAAATTGTTCTTAAAAAAATGTGCGGTGGAAAAAAAATAAAAAACATAGAGTATTACAGCATGTCGTTTTAGAAGCTGTCCGTTTGTTATTTCGTATCTATGTTTTTGGTCACCTGTCAAAATGGTTTACTTTCTGTTAGTTTATAGTTGTCTGTTTGATGTTGTCGGGTCGTCCTTTACACTTGTTGCCAACGGTGGCAATATGCAAAGTTGGGGATTACGGGGCAAATATCTATCAAGATACACAGCACTTGATGCGAAACACAACCCCTGAATAACCTATTAAACCCCAATTTTGTATATTGCATGTTGGCCATAGTTGTTTATTTTCCAAATCTATAAAAAAATTCTATTCTAAATTCTGGGTAAATTGGATATATCCAACCGACTTTTTCATCTGAATTATCATGCCTATTCGCACTTAATAGTATTGCAAGTCCCAAGTCCAAATTTAATCCTATAAATTTATTAAAATAAAAATCTTTACCGATAGATGGACAAATCTGCAATACTTTCCATGTTGTATTTGGTTCAGTCGAATTATAATAAATCAATCTTGCATCTATATACCATGATTTTAAATCATATTTATTCTCTCTGCCCCAATAATACATATTATCAAGGGTCAAAGAATAGTATTTATGATTAAAAGGCAATGTTTTAAAAGAAGTCCCAGCGTCAATCCCTATCGAGTAATTTTTTAATCGCAAATCAAAGCCACCATGAAAACTCTCCCAAATTCCATATCCTATATTAGCTTTTAGTTCATTAGTCTGAGCCGTTAAAGAAAGTCCATGCAAAAGTATCAAGAAAACTATCAAAAATCGGAATACAAATTTACAATTCATGGTTGGTGTCGTGTTTTTTACAATTATGGCCAACTCGTATATAGGTATGACAAAATCATACAATATCTCCTAAATTGGGTAGATATGTATGACTATAATCATACTAAAGTCAAACATAAGAAATTTTTACAAATCATCAAAGCGGTTTTTAATTTTTTTGCCTTCAATTTTTGCTAACATGTGATGGTATCAATCACTTGGCGAGGTTTGTGACTTAGTGGCGTATTAAAAACGGTATATGACCGCATTCAATGACTAGATATAGTTGTTCGTTGTTCGATTTCGTTTAACGGTTCACGGCTCACATTTAACGTTTTATCTTCCTCTAACTTCCTCTAACTCCTTCTAAATCCTCTTGATAATGAGATTCCTCGCATTTGCTCGGAATGACAGGAGACGTTGTTTGATGTTCGTGAATTGAAATGGAACGCTGATGACGCAGATTTGGTGGATTTTCACTGTGTAACTCTGTGTAAAACTCCGTGCAACACAGTGATACTAGTTTAGTTGATGGTTGTTAGTATTAGAAAAACCTTGAACCTTGAACTTTGAATCCCGCTTCGCAGGACAGGCTCTTTATCCTTTACCCTTTATCCTTATCTTTTTTACAAGGCGAATAAATGTTATTTTTGGCGTAAATTTCAGGAATGAGCAGTTTTCGGTTTATCGATCTTTTTGCCGGTGTGGGTGGATTTCACATAGCCATGAACAGGCTTGGAGGCCAGTGTGTTTTTGCTTCGGAGATTGACCCCTATGCGGTTACCACTTACAAAAGTAATTTTGGGATTGAACCGTTTGGCGATATTCGAAGTATTGATGAACGAGCCATTCCTGCTCACGATGTTCTTTGTGCAGGCTTCCCGTGTCAAGCCTTTTCCAAGGCAGGCAAGCAGGAGGGATTCGACGATACCAGGGGAACCCTTTTTTTTGAGATAAAACGTATTCTGAAGCATCACAGGCCTAAATACATTATTCTTGAGAACGTTCGAAACCTTGCCTCGCACGATGGGGGCAGAACGTGGAAGGTAATTTCAGAGAACTTAAGGGAATTAGGTTATATCATCACTGAAAAGCCGCTTATTGTTAGTCCGCATCAGGTTGGGGTTCCGCAGTTGCGCGAAAGGGTTTTCATCCTTGGCGTTCATTCGTCGATGACAAAGGTTAAAAAGCTTCATTTCGAAATACCCCCATCGCACCGCAACCAGACGAGTGGTGAGTTAATACTGAACGGCAAAGCCGATAAGAGGTATGCCATTAGCCAGTACGTGGAGTATGTGCTTACTGCGTGGGATGAGTTTATTAGGGGTGTAGGCCGACAAAACCTTGGCTTTCCCATTTGGGCTAATGAGTTCGGAAAAACTTACGATTTAGGCCATTTGCCAAGCTGGAAAGCCAACTTTGTTAACAAGAATCGCATGCTTTACCATCAAAATAAAGCATTCATCGATAAATGGCTGAAAAAGTATAATTACCTTTCCGATTTTGTTCAAACGCACACCAAATTTGAATGGCAAGCCGGTGAGTATATCGACACGGTTTGGCAGGGGATTATTCAGTTTCGTCCTTCGGGCATTAGGGTTAAGCGTCCCACGGAATTTCCAGCACTGGTGGCCATGGTGCATATACCAATAGTTGGATGGGAAAAACGTCGGCTAACACCCCGTGAGGTTGCCAACCTACAGAGTTTTCCTGACGATTACAGGATAAACAATAACACCCAGCAAGCCTATAAGCAGTTTGGTAATGCGGTTAACGTAAAGGTGGTTGAATACCTTGCCCGACAGCTTTTTGAGCAGGCATAGCTACTTACCAGTGGCAGCCCTGAAAAGCGGGTCGGCCGATTGCAGTAGCTTCCCTTTAAGATTGGGTGATATTTGGGGATGTTCCTTTATCCACTTGGCTACAATCCTTGAGGCTTCGGTTGAGTTATGCCCGTAGAGCACCGCATCGAGCCAGATTTTAGGGAAGAATATATCGTTGGTTTGCTGTATTTCGGGTAGCAAGTCGAGTGCAGCATTAAGGTAATGGATGGAGTGGCTGGCGCGTAGGGGATGAAAAAATAGCCGGAGCCCTTCGGCTACCCATGGCTCAGGTCGACGGTTTTGTGCATCCAGCAAACTATGGAAAAAGTCGTCGCGCAGGGCTTCGTCGGGGGTTGCGGCACGCTTAACAAATCGGAACTTGGCAAGCCTATCGGCATTCTGAATTCGTTCTTCCTGTACTTGCAGAATGCTATCGGCATCGTGAATATCCCTTACAGCCAATTGTAACGACAGGTCTATGTAGTCGTTTTCGCTAAGCGTAATCCCTTTAACCTGAGTTTTTTTTGCCCAAATCTTTTCCATAAACTCGGTAGCTTCGGGCGATATGGTAGTTCTGCAATAGGTTAGGAATGCAGGTTTGCGTTCATCGGCAGGCATTTTCTGGTTATTGAATATTCCCGATAAGGTTTGTTCGAGGGTTTGCGAAAGGATAATCCGGTTTGTGTGGTCAAGGAACTGCCACCAAACGGTTTCCAGGTTATTGAGCAGGTAGTTTCTGATTTGTGAATCCTTTTCGCGGGTAAGGGCATTGGCTAAATAGCGGAAGTAGGTATCGGTATCAATAAAATGATTTAGAAAAAGTTCATGTAGGTTGATGAAGAATGAGGCACGAGCCAAATCGTTGCTGGTTAATTCATCGGGTTGGATAAGGGTGAGGTTGTGGTTTTCGGCAACAAAAAGGCCATATCCTAAACCATTACTGTTGACAATGATGTTTTTTTGGGTTGATACGTTATTTGGCAAAGGAATTTCGCACGTTTTTCCGGTAAGTTTTACAGTTAACGTTTGGTATTGGGTTTTGGTGGGCAGCATAATATTGAACTGCATGGGTAGCCAACCATCGGTTTGGGTAAAAATGAACTTATCGTTGGTTAAATCGATATTAATGGCAGGCATGCCGGGTGTGTCGATCCACCGTTTGCTCCACGATTTGATATCGTCGGCCGAGAGGTTATCAAAAATCTCAATTAGTTCGCTCCAACCGGCGTTATCGTAAGCATATTTTTTTAGGTAGATATTTAAGCCTTCCCTGAACTTTTCTGAACCCAACATGAGTTCAAGCTGTTGAAGTGCAATGGGTGCTTTATGGTAGATGATGTCGCCGTAGAGCGTTCCGGCAAGTAGCAAGTTATCGAGGTTCTGACGAATTGGATTTGCCCCACCTGTCCTGTCAACCGAGTAGGCCCTGGGGTAGTGCGAAAGTACAAAGCTCAGCTGATGGTTTAGCTTGGGGTATTGCGGGTTTACAATCTTGTCGGCCATAAGCCCGGCAAACACTTCCTTCAACCAAACATCGTTGAACCATTGCATGGTAACCAGATTCCCGAACCACTGGTGCGAAACCTCGTGGGCGATAAGGTTTGCCTGGCTTAGCTGCTGGGTAACCGATGGATTTTCGTCGAGCAGGATACGGCTATCCCTGTAAAATATCGCTCCCGGATGTTCCATACCACTGTAAGGGAAATCGGGGATTAGAACCACATCGAGTTTCTGGAAGGGGTAATTGATGTTGGTATAATCTTCGAGCCATTTAATGGCGCTATGGTGCAGCTCAAACACTTTTGGGGTATTTCTGGCTACCTTTTGGGTATCGGTCTCGCGATGGTATATGGTCATCCTAAAACTATCCCTTACGTAGTCAATAGTTTTAAACTTTCCGGCAGCAAAGGCAAAAAGGTAAGTGCTTATAGGGTAGGTTTTATCAAATATCCAGAGGGTAGAGGTGTCAGTTTCCATTTTGTTTATTACGGGAGCATTGCTCACAGCAACCCAATCCTTAGGAGTTTGAAGGGTTAGGTTGAAGCATGCTTTCAGGTTGGGCTGGTCAAAACAAGGAAATACTGTTGAGGCTCTATCGGGCACCAGCAGGCTGAAAAGGTAATCGCCCTTACGGTTGAGGGAGGTTTTGCCTGCCAAAAAATCGATAGAAATCTTATTCTGACCTTTGTAAAGGTAACCCTTGGGTATTAAAATATGTCCATTTTCAATTCTGGTGCGTAGTTGACGGTAATTTACTGAGATGTTGAGCAAGCTGCTATCGGCATTCCGAAAATCCATGGGCAAATTGATGCGCTCAGCGAGCTCAAACGTTAATTCAACACGAGCGGGAATGGCAGCGGTCTCGCTTTCAGGAATATCGAGGTAAACACTATACTCAATGTTGGAAATTTTCTGTTTTCGTAGATTGGCAAGCTGTTGGCTAACGCCGTATTCAACCTTTTCCTTGCAGGCAAATAAAAATAGTAATCCAATTAGAGCAAATAGGGTTGATTTTCTTTTCATCTACTTATAAATGCTAAAATTCAAAATTTTTGCGAAAATACTTAAATTATGTTAACGCAAAAGCGTAACCATTATTTTTGCATTTTTATAAAAAAATTGGAATGAACGAGTTTAACCAGGAAATATTGAATTTGCCAGTAAACCTATACAGGGCAGCAATTGCCATAAGGGGCGAGATTACGCGACGGCTTACACAGGCATTTGGCGAGGAGTTTACTGCCGATTACTGGTTCATACTGAACCACCTGTTTACCGCGAATCCCTTAACACAAGGGCAATTGGCAGAGCTAACCAATCGCGACAGGGCTTCGCTTTCGCGCACAATAGCTTGCATGGAGCGAATCGATTTAGTTTTAAAAACTGCCGAACCGTTCGATAAACGAAAGGAGTTAATATCTCCCACTAAAACAGCTATCAACTTTAAACCCGAGGCCGAAAGAATTGTTTTAGAAGCGGTAGGGCAGGTTATGCAAAACCTTAAACCTATTGAGGTAATTGAGTTAAACCGAATGCTTGGGGCCTTGTTCGAAAATATTAACAAAGCATAATTCTACCCATCAAGTTCAATCTTCATAAAAAGAACTACTTTTGGGCACAAATTTTAAAGGTTAAATTCAATATGATTAAACGTACAAATTCAATTTTAGGAATTATGATGGTTTTACTTGCCGTGTCGTGTCAGGATAATACCGATAGCAATCCGTTGTTGAGTAAGTTTGATACACCTTATCAAACGCCACCTTTCGATAAAATAAAGCATGAGCACTATAAGCCAGCACTGGATTCAGCTATATCGATGGCACGCCACGAGATTGATGCAATAGTAAACAATCCGGCAGAGCCAACTTTTGAGAATACCATTGAGGCGCTTGACCGTAGCGGTAAGCTGCTTGCCGATGTGTCGAATATCCTTTTCAACTTAAATGAGGCTGAAACCGATAGTATTCTACAACAGATAGTTATTGAGGCTTCGCCAATACTTACCGATTTTTCCAATGATATCAACCTTAACCCTGACCTTTTCAAGCGAGTTAAAGCTGTTTGGGAAAAACGCGATTCGCTGAAGCTCACCGCTGAGCAGCAAATGCTACTCGATAAAACCTACAAGGGTTTTGTTCGAAATGGTGCCAACCTGAATGAGGCTGAAAAAGAGAAGTATCGTGCTATAAGCCGCGAGCTCTCAGAGCTAACCGTTAAGTTCAACCAAAACGTATTGGCCGAAACCAATAGCTATAAGCTACATATCACTAACGAGGCCGATTTGGCAGGTTTGCCCCAAAGTTTGATAGATGCAGCAGCCTATACGGCTAAGCAGAAAGGGTTAGACGGTTGGGTTATCACCCTTGACTACCCCATGTATGGGCCATTCATGAAATATGCCGACAACCGTGAGCTTCGTAAGCAGCTTTACATGGCATACGGTAGCCGTTGTTTCAAGGGTAACGAGTACGATAACCAAAAGATTGCTTTGCGCATAGCCAACCTACGGCTTGAACTGGCAAACCTGCTGGGGTATCCAAATTATGCCACTTTTGTTTTGGAGAATCGCATGGCCGAAACGCCTGAACGTGTAAATGAATTTCTTGACCAACTTGTTGAGGCCTCGTTACCAGCTGCACGCGACGAAGTTAAGGAAGTTGAAGAATTTGCTCGTCAGCAAGGATTTAAGGGCAAGCTTGAGCGTTGGGATTGGTCGTACTATTCCGAAAAGCTTAAGAACGCCAAGTATAGCTATAACGAGGAAGAACTAAAACCATACTTCCAGCTCGAGAAGGTAATTGATGGCGTATTCCTTTTAGCCAACAAGCTTTACGGACTTACCTTTTCGCCCAACGCCAATATCCCTGTTTACCATCCCGACGTTAAGGCATACGAGGTTTACGATGGTAGCGGCAGGTTTATGGCTGTGCTATACCTCGATTTCTTCCCCCGAGAAGGAAAGAGCGGTGGTGCATGGATGACCTCGTTCCGTTCACAGTATCGCGACAATGGCAAGGATGTTCGCCCTCTTGTTTCCATTGTTACAAATTTCACCAAACCTACCGATAAACAACCTTCGCTGCTTACTTTCTATGAGTTTTCAACCTTCCTGCACGAGTTTGGCCATGCATTGCATGGTATGCTATCGGATTGCAACTACACATCGCTAAGCGGAACATCGGTTTATCGCGATTTTGTGGAACTGCCATCGCAGATCATGGAGAATTTTGCGGTTGAAAAGGAATATCTCGACCTATTTGCCATACACTACCAAACCGGTGAGAAAATTCCTCAGGAACTTGTACAAAAGATTATCGATAGCCGTAATTTTCAGGCAGGCTACTTCTCGCTCCGCCAGTTAGGTTTTGGAGTACTCGATATGGCTTGGCACACCATTACTAAGCCTGTTACTGAGGATGTTGATAGCTTTGAGAAAAAGGTACTAAATCCTCTGGAGGTATTGCCCCCGGTAAAAGGAACAAACATGAGTGTAACATTTGGTCATATCTTTGAGGGTGGCTATGCGGCTGGATACTACGGCTACAAGTGGGCCGAAGTTCTCGATGCCGATGCCTTTGAGGTTTTCAAGGAAAAGGGAATTTTTAATCGTGAGGTAGCTCAAAGCTTCCGTGAGAATATACTCTCAAAAGGTGGCAGTGAGCATCCCATGACCCTTTACAAGCGTTTCCGTGGTCAGGAGCCAACCATCGATGCATTACTCAAACGAAGTGGGTTAAAGAAATAGATAGCATTATCAAAACAAAAAAGGCTGCTTGTAGGGCAGCCTTTCTTGTTGATATTCATTAGCAAGCTAATACACATTACCAACTAAAGGGTGAATAGGGATTGTAGAAAAGATTATTTGGATTTCGGTTTACAAAGTTCAAACTGGCGCCAATAGTAGTTTTTGGACCTAAGCGGTAGTTAAAACCTACACCAAATTGTTGACTATTGTATGTGCCCATATAGTTCTGGTATGGCGAAAAGAATGATTGGTTTTGCGAAACCGACCCCATGGCGAAAACACTAAAACGTTTCGAAAATTGGTATTGGGTATATGCCCATGCCTGGTAGGGGTTAGAACCATTGAAAGGTTGGGCAAAGTTGGCTCCTTCGGTGGAGTTTATGCCATGCATGTTTGTGCGTGAGAGCGTAACGCCTGCAATCACCTGCAAGCGGTTATTTGAATAGGTAACACTTGGAGCGATATAACTCCCTGACATGCCTATACCATTGCCCATAAATGAGTAGCCTGTACCCATGCTTAATCCATAGTTAATGCCAGGCTTAACTATACCAAAGGGAGTATATACTACAGCTGAATCGACCTGCGATTTATTATAGACCGGTTCGTAAATTCTGTATAAGTCCTGAACAAGTTGTGCCTGTAACGAACCTATAGCAAAACCTGCTACTATTGCTGTTAAAAAAATCTTTTTCATACCTTCTAAATTTCCAGCCACCAATATAATGCAAAAATGCGAAAATGGTTAACGGATTAGGTTAAAAAAAGTTTAGGGGAAGGGTGAAAAAGGGATAAAGGATAAAGGATAAAGGATAAAGAGCTTGTCCCGCATTAGCGGGGAAAAAGGATAAGTTGATAGTAGTTTGTTGATGGTTGATACTGAATACAAAGGGCTTGACACTGTGTAACACTGTTGTACTCTGTGTAACTCTGTGGTAATTTTTTAGTTAATGGTTTATGCAAATCATTTCATCCTAACGGCTTTGTGCACTCCTTGCACTCTGCTCAGACGGTAAAGCAGCATTTCGAGGTGTTTGGTATCCTCAACGTATAGCTGAATTTGGGCTTCAAAAAGCCCATCGCGTGAGCTAACGTTCAGGTTACGCATGTTAACCCTCAAATCTTTACTTATTACTTCAGAGATACGGTTCAGAATTCCAATCTCATCCACACCAGTAATTTTAACGGTGGTTTGGAATGCACCCGCTTTTGAAGAACCTTTCCACCGAGCATTTACTACACGGTAGGGCCAACGCTGATTTAGTTGTCCAGCATTGGGGCACGTGGTTCGGTGTATTTTTATTCCCTCATTAACGGTAACAAAGCCAAAAATATCGTCACCAAATATTGGGTTACAGCATTTGGCAAGCTTATAATCAATATTAACCAGTTTTTCGTCAATTACAAGGTAGTCGGAACTTTCCTTCGTTTCCGGTTTTTCGGTTTCGGGCTTTGGGATAGTTTCGCCAACTGCAGGTTTTTCTTCTTCGGCGGTTAGTAGTGTTTTAATTGCTGAAAGGTCAACTTTACCCTGGGCAATGAGTATAAATATATCCGTTGGTTTCTTCAGCTTAAGATGTTTATTTACTTTGCGTAAGGCCTCTTCAACATCATCAATTTTCCAATTCTTGAGCCTTCGCAGGAGTAATTCCCTTCCCTCCTGAATTTCACGATTTTCAATATCACGTAATTGTTGCTTTATTCTGCTTTTGGCCTTGGATGTGATAACAAACGACAACCAATCCTTTTTGGGCTTTTGCTTTTTGGATGTAAGTATTTCTACCACATCGCCGTTCTGTAATTCCTGTTTAATGGTGGTGTTTTTGCCATTTACAATGGCACCAACGCATTGGGAACCCACTTCGGTATGGATGTCGAAGGCAAAGTCAAGTACGGTCGATTTTGCGGGTAGCTTACGAATATCACCCTTAGGGGTAAAAACATATATATCGCTGCTGGTAAGGTTCATCTGGAATTGCTCAACCTTGTCCTCGGGCGAGGTATCGGGCGACTCCAGCATTTCCCTTACGCGGGCAACCCATTCATCAATACCTTGTTCCTGTCTTATCCCTTTGTATTTCCAGTGTGCTGCAAGGCCCTTTTCGGCTATCTCATCCATTCTAACAGAGCGAATTTGAACCTCAATCCACTTATTTTCGGGGCCAAGCACAGTGGTGTGAAGGCTTTCGTAACCGTTGCTTTTAGGAACGGAAATCCAATCGCGCAGACGTTCAGTGTTGGGTGTGTACTTATCGGTAATAATGGAGTAAACCTGCCAGCAGTCGGATTTTTCGTTTTCGGGCTTGGAATCAAGTATTATTCTGATAGCAAAAATGTCGTGAACCTCGTCAAAATCTACTTCCTGATTTTGCATTTTCCTGAATATGGAGTAAACCGATTTAGTCCTTCCTTTAATGGTAAACAAAAATCCTCGCTTACGGAGTTCTTCCTCAATAGGTGACATAAAGCTTTGCAGGAATCGATTACGGCTGGCTGTGGTTTCCTGCAACCTCTTTATGATATACTTGTATTCCTTGGGGTAGATATACTTCATGGCTAAGTCTTCCATCTCTGACTTAAGCCTGTATAGTCCAAGGCGATGTGCAAGAGGTGCATAAAGGTGGAATGTTTCCCAGGCGCGCTTTATCCTTAATTCGGCTTGAACCTTGCTTAGGCTTCGCATGGTGTCGAGTCTATCGGCCAGTTTGATTAGTATAACACGGGCATCGGACGAAAGACTGATTAGCATTTGCCTGAATAGCTCAGCCTGTGTTTTTGGGTCTTTGGGGTCTAGTCCCGATATTTGGGTAAAGTTCATCAATATAGATGCAACTGCTTGTCCAAAACGTTTCTCAATATCGATTGGTGTTAACCATTTGCGTTCAATGGTTTCGTGTAGTAAAGCAGCCGTGGCGCTCGTAGCACCAAGTCCTATTTCGTTCAAGCAGATTTGAGCAACATTAACAAGATGCGTAGCATTTGAATCGTTCCATTCGCCATGTTTTTCATATATTGATTTAACCAGATCCAATGCCTCAACCACGTGTTCGGCCTTACTAGTAGGTTGTAGGTCGTGCAAACTTTTAAATAATAACGCTTTTGCTCCTTCAAAAGCCTTGAATTTCAAATCTTTATCGTCCATAAACCATACATTGCATTCCTATAAAAATACGATATTTAGTTAATCAATTGCAAACGGATATTGACAAGGATAAAGGATAAAGGATAAAGGATGGCTTGTCCTATGTTTTTATTGCATAAATCAATTTTGTTAATAACTCAGATATTGTCCTAATTCATTCAATCAATTTTCAGGTTAAATTTGAATTCATAAACTATTTAAAGATGGATAGTCAAAAGGCGTTGGAACGAATCAGGTTCCTGCGAAATGAGCTGAATAGGCATAATTATCTATACTACGTTAAGGCACAGCCCGAGATTAGCGATTACGATTACGATCAGTTGCTTCGGGAGCTCATTGAGTTGGAGAAACAATTCCCTGAATACGATGACCCCAACTCTCCGTCGCGTAGGGTGGGTAGCGATATTTCACAGGAGTTTGTTCAGGTAAGGCACAAATATCCAATGCTTTCGTTGGCAAACGCATACTCCTATGCTGAGCTAACCGATTTTGATAATAGGATACGTAAGGCATTCTCTGAGCCCTTTGAGTATGTTTGTGAGCTTAAGTTCGATGGCGTTGCCATAGGCCTTACATATAGGAATGGTAAATTGGTGCAGGCTGTTACCCGCGGCGACGGAACCCAGGGCGACGTTGTAACCAACAATGTTCGAACCATCAGAACCATCCCACTTGAGCTTCATGGAACCGATTTCCCCGAAGAGTTTGAAATTCGGGGTGAAATATTTATGCCCCGCAGCGTTTTTGACGAATTGAACCGTGAACGTGAGGAAATTGGTGAAACACCTTTTGCCAACCCGCGCAATGCTGCAGCCGGAACCCTGAAATTGCTGAATTCAGCCGAGGTGGCACGCCGTAAGCTCGATTGCACTCTTTACTACCTTTTGGGCGATAATTTACCTGCCGATAACCATTACGATAATTTGCTTAAAGCCAAGGAATGGGGCTTTAAGGTTTCGGAGCATATGACACTATGCTCTAATATGGCTCAGGTTCAACAGTTTATTGAACATTGGGATAAGGCTCGCAAAAAATTGCCCTTTGATACCGATGGTGTTGTTATTAAGGTCAACAGTTACCGTCAGCAGAATCTACTGGGTCTTACAGCCAAAACCCCAAGGTGGGCTGTGGCATTCAAATATAAACCCGAAAGGGTTTCAACCGAGTTGCTTTCGGTCGATTTTCAGGTGGGGCGTACTGGAGCGGTTACGCCTGTTGCCAATCTTAAACCTGTAAAGTTGGCCGGAACTACCGTTAAACGTGCTTCGCTGCACAATGCCGACCAAATTCAGCTACTCGACATTAGAATTGGCGATTGGGTTTTTGTTGAGAAGGGAGGTGAGATAATACCAAAAATTGTTGGGGTTGAACAGTCGAAACGGTCACTTTTCAGCAAACCTATCGATTTTCCTACTTTATGCCCTGAGTGCGGAACACCATTGGTTAGGCCCGAAGGTGAGGCTCGCCATTTCTGCCCAAACCAGTATGGCTGTCCACCGCAAATCAAGGGTAGAATTGAACACTTTATAAGCCGAAAGGCTCTCAATATCGATGGTTTAGGCGAGGAAACCGTTGCACTACTTTACGATAAAAATCTAATTCGCGATGCAGCCGATTTGTATTCTTTAACACGCGAACAGCTCTTAGCATTGGAGCGTTTTGCCGATAAATCGGCCGACAATGCCATTAAAAGTATTGAAAAGTCAAAGTTGGTGCCTTTTCCACGCGTGCTTTATGGAATAGGTATTCGTTACGTGGGCGAAACCACCGCTAAAAAGTTAGCCCAGCACTTTGGTAGCATCGATGCTTTGGCTTCCGCTAAGGTTGAGCAGCTTATTGAAGTTGAAGATGTTGGCGAACGTATTGCATTAAGTATTGTTGATTTCTTCAGCGATGAGCGAAACCGCTTGCTTATAGACAAACTTAAGGCTGCAGGTGTGCAAATGGCCATAAAATCTGATGAAAACATTGTGATTTCCGATAAACTCAAAGGTTTGTCCATTGTAATTTCGGGTACTTTTGCCCGCATTTCGCGCGACGAACTTAAAGAGTTAATAGCACGCCATGGGGGTAAAAATGTGAGTTCAATCTCTGCATCAACTTCATTGCTTGTGGCTGGTGAAAATATGGGGCCAGCCAAACTTGAAAAGGCTACCAAGCTGGGAATAAAAATTATTAGCGAGGATGAATTTTTTGAGATGATTAAAGGCTAACCGCCACTCATTATTTTTTGATTAAAGGCGAATTTTTTTGTAAAATTGCATTTCAATATAATTCTACATCGATGTTCGAGAACTATAAGTATAATAAGTCGTTAAAGGAACTCAGTAGAACGGCTAAATTCCTGAAACGTCAGCGACAAATTTTCAACCTTACCACTGCACGCCGCATTGGCATAGTTTTCAACCTAACCGATTCAAAAGCCTTTGATGCGGTTTTAGGATTTAAATCAATGCTTGAAAGTATTGCTATTTCAGTTGAAGCTATTGGTTTTTTCAACGATAAAGAGATACCACAGCTTTATACCATGGAAAAGGGTATAAAAGTATTTTCAAAGGTTGAATTAAATTGGTATAAAAAGCCAGAATCGCCATTGGTTTCAGAATTCATAGCAAAAGATTTTGATATCCTTATCGATTTAACTCAAGATGAAGTTTTACCATTGCGATGGGTTTCAACGCTCTCAAAGGCAAAGTTTAAGGTTGGTGCTTTAAATTACTTCAATAATCCTTTCGATTTAATTGTAACTGTTGATAAGTTAATGGGGTTAGAGTATCTTACTCAACAGATTTACAATACATTGGAGGTTCTAAACAACCGCTTTGCCCAGCAAACAGTTTAAAAAGATATTTATATGGATACTGCAAAACTTAGAGGCTTAGGGGTGGCAATGGTTACCCCTTTTAATTCAAATTATCAAATTGATTACCCCGCGCTTGATAAGCTGATTGAGTTTTTGATTGGCAATGGCATTAATTACTTGGTTGTTCAGGGTACCACTGCCGAAACGGCTACCCTTACCGATTCTGAAAAGCGTGAACTGGCCGACTATGTGGTCAAAAAGGTAAATGGACGGGTGCCCATTGTGCTTGGCATTGGTGGCAACGATACCCATAAGGTGATTGAAACTTACACAAAGTTCGACCTATCCGGTATCGATGCAATTCTCTCGGTAACACCATACTACAACAAGCCTACCCAAAAAGGGTTATACTTGCACTTTAAGACCATTGCGCAAAGCACTAATCTACCTATTATACTTTACAACGTTCCGGGGCGAACAGGGGTAAACATGACGGCCGATACCACCCTAAAGCTTGCCCATGAATTTCAGGGGAAAATTATAGCCGTTAAAGAAGCATCGGGCAATTTGACCCAGATGGGATACATACTTCGTGATAGGCCAACAGGTTTTAGGGTTCTTTCGGGTGACGATGGCTTAACATTACCACAAATCGCTATGGGTGCCGATGGTGTGATTTCGGTATTGGGTAACTGTGCACCGGCTCAGTTCTCGCGGATGGTTAACCTTGCCCTTCAGGGCAATTTTGCCGAAGCTGCAAAAATCCACCTAACCCTAATTGAACTTATCGATTTACTTTTTGTGGAAGGTAATCCTAGTGGCGTTAAAGCCGCTCTTAATGCATTGGGTATCATTGATAATGTTCTTCGGTTGCCTCTTGCGCCTGTTGGCGAGTTGACCTACGAAAAACTAAAAAAGGAACTCGAAAAATTAAAATAGCTCACACATTGATTTAAGCTTTAAAAAGGGGAGACAGTTGTTCCCCTTTTTTGTTTTTTTGATTATTTACCTTACATTTATTGAACTCTTTAAAGGCATTGTTGTTAATGAAATAATAAAAAACGTGAGAATTATGGCAAATCTATCCACAACCTACATGGGGTTAAACCTCCGCAATCCTATAATAGTTGCAAGTTCAGGCTTAACCGAAAATATCGATGATATTGTTGAATTCCAAGCCCGTGGGGCAGGGGCGGTGGTCATTAAATCAATATTTGAGGAGGAGATTATTGCCAAGGCCCACGATAACCTTAACAAGATGCAGGCATCGGGGTTTATTTATCCCGAAACCATGGAATATTTTGATTATGATAGTATGGAAGATCCAATATCCAACTACCTTGATTTTCTTAAAAAGGTTAAAAGGGAAACATCCATACCCATTTTTGCAAGCATCAACTGTGTTACTTCTGAGGGTTGGCTCGATTTTGCTAAACGCATCGAGGATGCCGGTGTTGATGGTATTGAATTGAACGTATTTTCATTGCCTTCCGATCCTAACCGAACAGCTGAAGAGAATGAACGTGTTTACTTTGAAATAGCCCATCGCGTTACAAGTATTGTTAAAATACCGGTTGCCATGAAGGTTGGTTATCACCATGGGGCCTTGGCTAACTTTTTAACCCGGTTAAGCAAAACACCCATTAAGGCACTTGTTCTTTTTAACCGTTTCTACAGCCCCGATTTTGATGTGAATACCTTAGAATTTACACCTACCAGTGTATTTAGCACGCCAAACGAGCTTACAACATCACTACGATGGGTAGCTATCATGTCGGGTAGGGTCGATTGCGATATTGCTGCATCAACTGGTGTGCACGATGGCAATGCAGTAGTCAAGCAGCTTTTAGCTGGGGCTAATGCCGTTCAGGCATGTTCAACCTTTTACCGCAATGGCAAGGAGCAAACAAGCTTTATCATTCGCCAACTTGAGGAGTGGATGAACTCGAATGGATATAAAACAATAGATGAATTCCGTGGTAAAATGAGCCAGCAAAAGACCTATAACCCAGCAGCATTTGAAAGGGTGCAATTCATGAAATACTTTCACGATCTATAACACTCACTTGTAAAAGTTGCTTTGAAATCCTTGAATCGGAATTCATCAAGGATCATTATCATTGTTTATAAAGTGTTTTTGATGTTGATAAATTCTACCCATTTTTTTGGAGTGGGTATGGATATTTACACTTATTTTAACTATCTTTACTAAGAGAGATATTCATTTTATTACTATGTTTGTAGGTTAATATTATTTTACATGAGGGACGAAAACAGCGATTATCTGAGTTTTGAGGAATTGGTTGAATTGGTTGATCGTTTTGAAGGAAGCATTCAAAACGGGAAGGCTCAGTTTTTCGATGTCCATGAGTTTATTGCACTGATTGAGTTTTACCTAGACCACGAAGCCGATGAGCAAGCGCTTATAGCACTAAATCATGCTCAGAAAATATATCCAAATTCTATAGAGATTAAGTATAAATGGGCTGAGTATTACCATTTGGTTGGTGACGATGATAAAGCCCTTGATTTAGTTCACGAGGTTGAAAAGATTGAGAAGTTCAATCCCGACTTGCAATACCTTAAAGGTGAAATCCTTTTTGAACTTGATAACCTGAATGCAGCCGTTGAAAGTTTCGATAAAGCGATATCGCTTGAACCCGACGATAACATTGAGTTATTGCATCGCATTTCAACGTTCTTTCTGGAAAACGAAGAGATAAATCTTGCATTAAAATACTTGCTGATATCTTACAGGGAAGAACGAACCAACCTGGCTGTGCTTTTCGATTTGGGTTACTGTTTTGAGCGTTTGAATGAGCTAAGTAAAAGCGTAAGGTATTACAACGAGTACCTTGATATTAACCCGTTCTCGGCTGCTGCCTGGTATAACCTGGGTATTGTTCATACCAAGCTGGGCGAGTTTGAGAAGGCTATTGAATGCTATGACTTTTGTATAGCCGTTGATCCACATTATTCTTCGGCATACCACAACAAGGGCAATACCCTTGCTTCGCTCGAAAAATATGCCGATGCTTTAAAGGTTTTCAATGAGCTGGCCGAGCTTGAGTCCGATAACCCCAGGGTTTTTGCTTTAATTGGTGAATGCCACGAAAAACTGGAGCAATACGATAAGGCGCTTGAGGCCTACAATAAGTCAATAACCATTGACCCTGAATTTGCTGAGGGGTATTACGGTATTGGAGTAGTTTTGGCAGCTCGCAAAAAGTATGATCTAAGCCTTAACTTTATTCGCAGAGCTATTACTCTAAACCCTGAGGAATACGATTTTTGGCTAGGATTGGGCAGGGTTTACTTTGAGACAAACGATTTGGAGAACTCCCTAAAGGCTTACCGTGAGGCAACAAGCCTTAATCCCGATTTACCCGATGCATACCTATCACTTGCCGAGGTTTTGCTCTATGAGGAACGCTTTTCGGAAGTTGAACAGCTCATCGATGGTTTAGGCAATAAGTTTGATTCCAATGTTTCGATCAAAATCATTAACGCAGCCGCTTTATACCTATCGCATAGGCCTAAGGAGGCCCTTGATATACTGAAGGATGCCAAAAGCATCGACCCATCGTCAATTGACGACTTTATCAACCTGATAAATCCCGATGCCGATAAAGAATTTATCGAGAACATTAATAAACTTTAAATCAGTTATTTTCAAGAAATAATCTTTCAATTAAAGGGTTTTGTTAATAATTTGCTGCATTTTGATGCAGCTTTTTTGTTTTAAAAATCATACATTTGGCTTTAAACATTAAATGTTTAGCTATGAACTACAATTTATCGTTTATTCCGGCCCGAACCCAAAAGCCCCGCGAGTATGGGCTAACCATGGTAATGGATAAGGGTTTAAGTCTTACTGAGGCACAAAGCCTAATTGAAAGTAGTGGACAGTATGTCGATTTTGTGAAGTTGGGTTTTGGAACTTCGCTTGTTACAAACAGATTGAAAGAAAAAGTTAAGCTTTATAAAGATGCAGGCCTAAGGCCTTACCTTGGGGGTACTCTTTTCGAAATCTTCATCATTCGTGGCATGTTCGATGACTTTATCAGGTTTGTCGATGAACTTGGGTTGGATTTGGTAGAGGTTTCCGATGGTTCAATGGAACTCGATAACCATGTTAAATGCGATTACATCAGCAAGTTGGCCAAACGCTTTACGGTAATTTCAGAGGTTGGATCAAAACGTGCCGATGTCCATATTCCTGACGATGAGTGGATTAACATGATGAAACAGGAACTGGCTGCAGGCAGCTGGAAGGTGATTGCCGAAGCTCGCGAAAGTGGTAACATAGGCATTTATAACCAGGACCACTCCGCTAATACCAAATTAATCGACGATATTGTAAGGCATGTAAAGGTTGAGAATGTAATTTGGGAAGCACCGCTAAAAAGTCAACAGGCTTGGTTTATTAAAATGCTTGGCGCCAACGTTAACCTTGGTAATATTGCACCCAATGAGGTTATTTCCTTGGAAACCCTAAGGCTTGGTTTACGCGGCGATACATTTTTCCAGTTTCTACCCGATGAACTAAAACAGTAGATAAAGCATGATACAGCGGAGCGTAAAGGATTACATCCTTTTGGTTTTGAAGGGTATTGGTATGGGTGCTGCCGATGTAATCCCTGGAGTGTCGGGTGGTACCATTGCTTTTATTACAGGAATCTATGAGGAACTTATTGATTCCATAAAGAGTGTTATTGCACCTGAATCGATTAAACACCTTAAATCCCTATCACTCCTTAACTATCTGAAGGCGATTAATGCCGATTTTCTTATAGCAGTTTTGGGTGGTATTGCAATAAGTTTTCTCTCACTGGCAAAGCTGATGCAATACCTTTTGGCTAATCACCCAGTTTTTGTGTGGTCGTTCTTTTTCGGTCTTATTTTGGCATCGATATGGTATGTGGCTAAAATCATTGAGCGGTGGAGTATTTCAACATACATTTTCTTTGCGCTTGGGATTTTTTTAGGTTATATCATCACAACCCTTACCCCAACTGAAACCACCAATGAACTTTGGTTTATCTTTATTTGTGGGGCAATTGCCATTTGTGCCATGATATTACCTGGCATATCGGGTAGTTTCATTCTTTTGCTGATGGGTAAGTACCTTTACATGATGTCGGCGCTTAGCAGTTTTAATTTCCCAATCATTTTGGTTTTTCTTGCAGGTGCTGCTATTGGCATTTTGGCTTTTTCAAATTTTCTATCGTGGCTATTGCACCATTTCCATGCTGCAACCATTGCAATTCTTGCCGGATTTATGCTTGGTTCACTAAATAAGGTGTGGCCTTGGAAGGTGGCTACCAAAACCTTTATCGATGCTCAAGGTGTAATTCGACCATTATTGGAGAAGAACGTATTACCATCAACATACCTTGTTGAGAATAAAGCTGAACCGTATCTGTTTGGTGCAATCGCCTTTGCTTTGCTTGGGGTAGTTCTAATCATTCTTTTTGAACGTTTTTTCTCAAAACCTGTTACTAAAGAGATAGATATCAGGGAAAAACTTGGCTTGTAGAACCAAAAATCTTGAAGCAAAGGGTTTGCGTTTACCTAAACCGGTAATAGCAACCCTTTTTTTTCCATTAATTTCAATTATTTTAAAAGCTCAGAACCCTGCAGTTTCCTTACCTTTTAGGGTAGGCGAGGTGGTTAAGTACAATGCATACTACAACTGGAAGTTTGTTTGGCTAAATGCCGGTACGGCTGAATTTTACGTTACCGATACTGTTTTCAATGGCATTCCTGCATACCATTTCAAGTCGCTGGGCAGCTCGCTGAGGAGTTACGATTGGTTTTTTAAGGTCAGGGAAAGGTTTGAGTCAATAGCCAAAATGTCCGATTTGACCCCATTATGGTTTATCCGCGACAGCTACGAGGGTGGCTATAGGGCATTCAATCGTTACCGGTTTAGTTACACCGATTCTACTTTATTACTAATTGATAGCTATACTTCCAACAGACCTTATAAGCAAAAAATATATAATCTCGATAAGTTAACATACGATGTTTTATCGGCTATTTACTGGTGCAGAAGTATCGATTTCAGCAAGCTGAAAAAAGGGGATAGGGTACCTTTAACCATGGCAATTGACGATGGCGTTTACGATTTGTTCATCCGTTACCAGGGTACCGAAAAAATAGAGCATCGTAATGGTGAAATATTTGATACTTACAAATTTAGCGTGATGTTAGTCGAAGGTACCATTTTCAAAGGGGGAGAAGATATGTTTGTTTGGGTTTCGCGCGATAACCGCAAGGTTCCAATTCTTGTCGAAGCAAAAATTTTGATAGGGTCGGTTAAGGCATATCTACTTGAATATAAGGTTAATTGATGTAGTTCTGCATTTCAAAGTCAATTTAATAGCTCTTGTCAAAAAAGTATCAAATAACTTGATTTCCACTTTTCGGTTGCTGTAACTTGAGCATTATTTTAAAGTTCACGGCAATGAAAAAGTTAATAACACTATCATTTTCATTACTGCTAATCGTTGTAGCCATTGCACAACCCAATAAGGTGGCCTACCAGGCAGTAGTGCGTGATGCCCAAGGGAACGTGAGGGTAAACGCTGGCGTGGATTTAAAGTTCAGCTTTACGGATGAGCAAGGCACAACAGTTCACTACGTTGAGGAGCATGCCGCTCAAACCAATCAGTTTGGCCTGGTAACTGTTGAGCTGGGAGCGGGGAGCGCAGTTCAGGGCAGCTTTTCTGCTATACCCTGGTCAAGCGGAAGCGTTTACCTAAAAGTTGAGGTCAAAGAGAATGGCAGCTGGGTATCGCTGGGGAGTAGGGAGTTGCTGTCGGTTCCCTACGCTCTGTATGCGAAGGATGGGAATAGGGGTGAACCAGGGGTGGGTATATCTAATGCAGCCCTGAACTCAGATAGCACGCTTACGCTAACCTTTACCGACCTGACCAGCTACACCACGCCTATTCCTATTGTTGGAGGGAAAGGCGATAAAGGCGATAAGGGTGATCCAGGTGAACCCGGGCCTGCGGGGGCCAACGGCATATCGATCCAGTGGCTTGGGAGCCTAAATGCGCATCCTTCAAACCCCCAGTTGAACCAGGGCTACTATAACAATGCGCTAAAGGTGTCCTATATCTGGGATGGTGACTCCTGGGAGGTTATTTCGCAGGATGGGCTACCCGGGGTGCAGGGGCCGGTTGGGCCCCAAGGCCCTCAGGGACCGCAGGGTCCTGCCGGGACGGGTTTGAATAACCGTGGAGAATGGGTATCGGGCACAAAGTACGGCCCCAACGATTACGTATTTGCCGAGAACACCTCCCAAACGGGTAACTCCATGTGGATTATGCAGGCATCCGATTCCATAGTTTCAGTTTTGCCGCCCCGAGAGGATAGCACAAACTGGATTGAGTTTGAGGCACCTGCTGGGCCCAAAGGTGATCCGGGTGATCCGGGAATATCCATTCAGTGGCTGGGAACGTACCCGGCCTACCCGAGTAGCCCTCAGCTGAACCAGGCATTTTACCACTCTGTTGAAAGAAAGTCGTTTGTTTGGGATGGCGATTCATGGGAAATACTGGCGCAGGATGGGGAGCAGGGGCCTCCGGGCCCGCTGGTAAGCGGAACCTCCGGCCAGACCCTCCGGCACGATGGGACGGGGTGGGTTGCAAGCAGCACCCTATACAATAGTGGTACAAGCGTGGGCATAAACACAACGTCACCCACACAGACCTTGCATGTAAGCGGCAATATGCGACTGACCGGTCACCTTTACGACTATAGTAATACAAGCGGGACAACGGGCCAAATACTTAGCCGAGGCGCAAGTGGCGTGGAATGGCAAACCCCTGGTTGGCTAAGTGGTGGTGGAACTGCAGGTAATATGGCGATATGGAATAGTGCATCTACTCTGTCATCACTTCCCAACTTAACATTCAGCAATAGCCTTGTGGTAAAGGGAAATCCCACCGCAAACCCCGATGATCCTATCTTTGAGGTCAAAAATAGCAATGGCGATGTAATATTTGGGGTTTACCAGGAGGGAGTTCGTATAAACATAGCCGATAGTCAAATCAAAGGCGCTAAGGGCGGTTTTGCTGTTGGTGGTTTAACCAATCAAACTAAAGTCGGACCTGTAGAATATCTAAGAATTACGCCCGATAGCGCAAGAATATATGTTAAACAGGATGCCGCTTTAAAGGGTGCTAAAGGTGGCTTTGCGGTGGGGGGGTTAACTAACCAAACAAAAGCAGTAGTTTCCCAGGATCTTTTCTTCATTAATCCCGATTCGGCAAGAATATACCTCAATGAAACGGTTCAAAAGGGAGCAAAGGGTGGATTTGCTGTAGGAGGGTTAACCAATCTTGGTAAAAGCTCTAACTCCCAGCTCATTCAATTGACTAAGGATAATTACTTAATTGGATATGAAGCAGGGAAGTCAATTACTACCGGTACATACAACTCATTTCTTGGATATCGTGCGGGTATGAGCAATACCATAGGAAGCTGGAATACATTTCTTGGCTATCAGGCCGGTTTGAACAATACGGGTAGCGATAATACCTTTATCGGCTATCAGGCTGGCTTAATGCATCAGGATAGAGGTGGAAACGTTTATATTGGGAGTAAAGCAGGCAAGGAAGCGCCCAATGGGGAGCAAAATGTATTTATTGGAGAATCGGCAGGCTATAAAAATAATGGTTCAAAGAATATTGGATTGGGTTTTGAAGCTGGATATAACAACACAACAGGAAGCAGGAACATTTTTATTGGGGTTGAAGCCGGACGAAGCAATAACACCGGAAACAATAACATTGTGTTAGGTGAGAAAGCCGGATATAGTTTAAGTTCAGGTAGCGACAATACCCTCATAGGAACTTTAGCCGGATACAATCATACCAGTCAACAGTATAATGTAATGATTGGTACAGCTGCTGGGTATAATTTGAATTCATCGGGGTGGGATGGTTCATTTAATACCTTTGTGGGTATTAATGCTGGGTTTAAAATTAAATCGAGCAAGGAAAATGTTTTTCTGGGAACCAATGCCGGTTACATGCTCGAAAGCGGGAATGGCAACACTATTATTGGAATTGATGCCGGTAGAGGTGGAAATGATGACCCAAATACCTACCATGGTTACTCTACCTTTAGGAACACATTATTGGGTTGCCAGGCCGGACGAAACCTACTAACCGGTAACGATAACGTATTTATTGGTTATCAGGCAGGATATTCTGAAACCTGCACCTCAGGTAAGCTTTACATTGCAAACAACAGTAGCAATCCACCTTTAATTTATGGCGATTTTACTGGCAAAAAGTTAGGGATTAATACTCAAACGCTTACCAGCACACTTAACGTGGGTGGCGACCTTACAGTTGCCGGTGGAATTACTGCATCAACCGTATCGGCAAATCTGAGTGGAAATGTTACAGGCGATGTAACCGGTAATGTTTCAGGAAGTGCAGGCAATATTGGAGGTGTAGTTTTAGGGAAGATATATCTTTCAGGCGATGGTACCGTAATTACTGCGGCTAATGGAAATATTGTACTTACCAAAACAGGAGGACAGTTGAGGCTAACCAATAATACTGGTACTTATGTACACCTTTGGTGGCAAGCTCAGCAAGGTTCAACTCTAACTGGTAATTCAATTGTAGTTAATAATCCTGTTGGCAGCTACCAGGAACTAACTCCTTTTACTGCAAATGGTCAGGGTATGGAAATCCATTTTGGAATTGAAAATGGAAGTACATACTGCTCAGTTTGGTTGCAGTACTCAAATGGTAAAGTTTTTGGCCATTACATGAAGTACTAAATATTTTAAAGGGTAAAAATGTAACCCACCCCAACATGGTCGGCATTGTTGAGGTGGGTTTTTAGTTCCATTTGGAGTTGAGTTTTGTTGGTAATCATGTACCGAATACCGAGTTTTTGGTAAAATAGTGGTAGCCGTGGGTTGGGGTTATAAAGGTATGCTCCCAGTTGCCCATAAAACGATAACCGGTCGAAAGGTATAAGCAGGCCAGCTTTTAATCCTACCTGAAAATCATCGTTTATTGGGCTGTAATGCTTTCCCCTTAGCTCTATATGGTAACGCGATGATGGGTCGTACATGATATCAATCCCTGAAACCAAACTAAACAGTTCACTGTTGGGCATAAGGTATTCAAAGGCTAGCGACAGGGGATAGTACCTGGAACCCCCTGCAGGACCGGTTTCCTTGATGCCTGAACCCATATAGAGTTCAAGGTGGGGTTTCTGCTCAATTCTTGAGGGCTGGGGTTTTATATTACAAACTTCTTTACCACCAATTATATAGGTAAAACCAAACGATAGGCCTACCATATTCAGGCCATAGTTCGGTTTTTTAATGGCTCCGTTAGAGAAATGGTTGGTTTCAATCCCAGTAGTAATATTGAACCGTTCCGAGGTTTTATATGCAGATATTAGATTGGCCGTTGCCCAGTAGTTAATTGCGGTTGATATTGCCACATTGGTTGGGTTACCAGCAGGGGAGTATTTCTTTGTGATATATGCAAGTCCCAAACCAATATTTATTTTTACTGAGAAATTAGAGGATTTAAAAATTGGGTAGGCAATATTGGGTTGTATTCCCCATGCACTCCCCAAAACTCTATTATTCCCTAAATCGAGGTAGATAAATGAAAAACCTATATAGGGCATGTTATGGAAGTGATGCCAAACTTTACTGCCATCAACCTTTTGGTAAAGGGTAAATCGCAAACCATTTGCCCAGCCACTAGTTAATGGTTTTAAAGTATCGCTATGCGGAACAATTTTGCCTGTAAAACCTGTAAGTGAAAGTTGGGTTTGGCTTTTATGGTGCTCGACTTCTTGAGCTTTTGCAGCCCATGCAAAGCAAATCATGCACCCAAGGGCTATGTATATTACTTTTGGTTTTCGCATACCCAAAAATAAGTAACCTACCCGAAATATCGAGTAGGTTACGCCAAAATGTAAACCTAAAACCTAAACCAACTAATGCTCAATGGCTATTTTTGATGAGTTTACATAACCATTTGCCGATAAACGCAGAATGTATAACCCGTTGGGTAGTGTGTTTGGAACATTAATGCTGACTGTATTTTCACCCGAAAAGCAATGCTTGGCTTCGCTGTATACAAGCTGACCGGTTATGCTGTAAATATCAACCTTCACCTTGCCATTGCCGGGTTGGTAGTAAGATATGTAGATATTATCCGAGGCAGGATTAGGCCAAACCACTAATTTCTCTTGGTTGGGAGTAATAGGGCTAACACCAACATAAATATCGTTGCGTTTAATCCTTTTGGAGGTAAACATGCGGTACTCGGCGGGGTTTAGGGTTAGCTGGTAGCTAGTTGATGTTAGCTGAACGGAATCGCCACTGAAGTACTCGTACCACCACCCAGTATTATTAAAGGTTATTGTTGTGCTCTTTGAGGTTACGTCAAAATTACCCGCTACCACCACATCCATGCTTGCGCTGTTAAGCTTAAGCCATTTAATAGCACCCGAAAGGGAGTAATCGTAATTATCGGTTTTAAATGCCTCAAACTGCTGTTTAAGCCTGTTCAGATGAGCAAGGGTGTTGAATATTTCCCTGCGGATATCGTCCTGGTAATACTCCCAGTGAATGGGTTTTCGGCCTGTACGTCCGTTGTAATCGATACTTACGTCATAGCCTAGTTCCCCAAATTGCCAAATCATTTTAGGACCTGGAAAAGGAATAAATAGGTTTACTGCGGTTTGCATTCGCATTAAGGCAATGGGTAAATTTCTTACGTTATGTTCAGAATTACTCGAGTTTCCGTATTGTAGGTTTTTATACATCAAGCGTTCCTCGTCGTGGCTTTCCATATAGCCCACAACATGGGGTACGTTCCAGCCTCGCTGTTTAGCTGCAATCCACGATATATCAGATGTTGATACCCAACCCATAGTGGATTCATTGTACGCATAATTCATATTTCCCCACACAAGCATACCCTTACCCTCGCCACTACGATACTCTGCTAAGTTTTTTTCCTCAGTGTTGTCGCAGAAATGCTCAAGTATAACGTATGCATTCGGGTTAACTGTCCATATTTTGTCGGCTATACGTTTTAGTATTGCTATACGTGCAGCATCGTAGGCCGATCCGGCATTGGGGGTATTGGTAAATCCCTTGGTAAAATCGAATCGGAATCCATCAACCTTGTACTCGGTGAGCCAGTATGTAAGTACGGAATCGACAAACTTTTGTGTTTCGGTACTTTCGTGATTAAAATCGTAACCCCAGCAGTAAGGCGGGTGGGGGCAGGTTGTGTTATACCAAGGGTTATCGGTGGTTGGTTCGCCCAGGGTCGAACCATCGGATGTGGAGTACATCTGCAGCAATGGCGACTGGCCAAATGAATGGTTTAGTACCATATCTATAATTACAGACATGCCCATGCTGTGGGCTTCATCAATAAACTCCTTGTAGTCGTTAGGCTTGCCGTAGGCCTTATCGGGGGCAAAGTAGAACGATGGATTATAGCCCCAGCTGTCGTTACCCTCAAACTCGTTGATAGGCATCAATTCAACAGCATTAACACCAAGCTTTTTTAGGTAGCTGAGCGAATCGCGAACGGTTTGGATGTACGAATCACCCACAAAATCGCGAATGTGCAATTCGTAAATTACAAGATTCTCCTTGGCAGGTGGTGTGAAGTTAGCTGTTTGCCAGCTATAAGAGGCAGGATTAGTTGAGAAAACCGATGCAATTCCACTTGTTTTGCTGGTAGGGTACTGCATCAGGTTAGGGTAAACCGATGATGGAATGTACTGGTCGTTGGGATCAAGGGTTTTATTAGCGAAGGGGTCGGCAATACGGAGGTAGCCATCAATTAGGAACTGAAATGCATACTCCTTATTGGGTTCAAGCCCAGTAAGCGTTAACCAGTAGTACTTGCCATCGGGAGTGCGGTTCATGTAGTATGGCTCATCGGGTAACCAATCGGAAAAACTACCAATCAGATAAACGTAACTCTTTTTGGCTGGGGGGTCGTAAAGGACAATGGTTACGGAGTTGTCGTTAATGATATTTACCCCTGGCTTGGTTCCAGCGGGGAGAGTTGCCACATTTACCGGGGTGCGAACCAGTATGTAAACCGAATCGTATTTGGTTGTTGTGCCATTCGATGCCTCGGCTTTTATCCAGTGCTTCCCGTAGCTATTGGCAGTATATGCGTATGAAAGGGATGACTGATTTGTATTTGCAACCTCAGCATTATCAATATAGAGCTTAAGAGAGGTTGAACTATTTGCCGATACCTGTATGTTGATATTAGCATTCAACTCATAAATTGGCTTTACCTGCGAGGGGTTGGTTATGCTAACCGATAACCCTTGCTCGTAAACATTGTAAAAGATATCCTCGGTCTGTTTTGTGCCATCAGCGCTTCGGAACACAAAACACATCTGGGTTATCTTTTTATCAGCAGGTACATTGTAGAACTGCCTAATACTCGGCGATATGGTTAATTGGTAGGTGTTAGTACCAGTACGGGTAAGTTTTGGCTGGGTAGTATTATTACCCCACGATCCAATAACATATTGCCAGTCTGGATTACCCTCTACTTTAACGCCTGTATGTGTATAAACATCACCGGTATAGCCTACTAGGTCGGTGCGCGAAGCCTTAGTGGCATCAAAAACTATTGTTACCGCATCGACATCGGTAGGTAGAGCAGGGGTAACAGTAATGGGTTGAGCTTTGAGGCCAAAAGCTATAAAAATTATCAATATAATCGATATAAAAAACCTTTTCATAGTTTGATTATAAATAAGGCTGCCCCTTAATGTGAGGCAGCCTTATAGTTATTGTAATAATTAGTTCTTAGTTATAGTTGCAACCTTTGTCCAAGGATTCAGGGTAATGGTGTAATTACCATCAGTGCTAATAGGAATATTAGCACCACCGGGTTCAAGGGCATTGAGTGGGCCTCCAAAGTTAACGTCCCAACTATCGTTTGCTCTGAACTTAATTTCACCGGCAACTAAATCTAAAGTTGCAGTAAATACACCATTAACAGCATCCCAGGTCATATTTTGGTCGGAATTCCAACCATTGGCAGTTGCACTACCAATAATACCCCATCGGTTAATGCTGCACTTGTATTCGTTTGGTGTTCTTAAATCGAGGGTTATAGCATAGTCATCTTCCTGATCTATGGCTATGTTAGCTCCACCATAAGAAAGGGCATTCTTGTCACCACCAAGGTTGTAATCCCAGTCGTGGTTAGCTCTGAACTTAACCTCAGCATTGGTAAGGTGCATACCTCCAATCCACAGTTCAAGAGTCTGGTCGTATTGCAGAGGGGTTTCATCGCCCCAGCCACCAGGAGTTGCACTACCAATTAATCCCCAGTCAGTTTTTAGGAGTTCATAGGTCATATCAACCCTATTACCACGAATGCGATAGTAGCCATTAGCCGCTACAGTTATATTATTACCAGGGTTAGCAAGTTTACCTGTGTTGGTTCCATCATCACCGAAAGTTGCAGGATCGGACCAGCTGTGATCGGTAACCAGTTTAATACCACCAGCTGTTAGGTAAACATAACCTTCGGCTTGGTTACCACTGGTTAAAGATGAAATGATATACTTGGCGGCATCGGAGTTGTTCCAACCGTTGTAATCGCCTACTACCCAGAATTTGGTAATGTTGAGTGTGGTAAATTCTTTTTGTTCACCATAAGAGGTACCGGCGCTATTTGTAGCGTAGGCCCTTACATAGTAAGTGGTATTGGGCATTAAACCGGTAATACTACTAGTGAATGCTCCATTGCCATTACCATCGGTAGTTTTTGCATTAGCAGTGGTAGGATTGGGTGAGGTTGACCAGCAAACGCCTCTTGCAGTTACAGCGGCACCACCATTATCGGTAACATTACCACCACTTTTAGCCGATGAACTTGTAATATCGGTTATATCGGCAGTAGTTACAGTTGGAGGAATGGGTAAGGTTGTAAACGAAAGCTCTTCACCGTACTTTACCTCATTGCCTAATTTGGCGTAAGCCTTTGCATAGTATGTAGTTACATGGGTTAAACCGCTGATTGTAACCTGGAAAGTAGCTTTTTTATCACCATTGTCAACCCAGCGAATAGTATCGTTGTCAATGGTTGGGTCAGGGGTAGTGCTATAGCATACACCCCTTTCGGTGAACTTTTCGGTTCCTGCAATTATATAGCCCACAACAGTTGCTGAGTTACTGGTAACATTCATTACCTGAGTAGTAGCAAGATTTGGGGCTAGCCTATTATCTGATGTTTCCTCGGTACAGGCTACAAAACCAACCGTAGCAAGTACTAGCGCGAGGGCAGATAATTTTGAAATGATATTTCGTTTCATTGTTCCCAATTTAAATTAGTTAAAGTTTAGTCATTGTATAAATACCAGCCTCATTTGGTCCTTCGTACTTGGTAATAGTAAGTGTAATGTAATAATTGCCAGCACCAGGAACAGGAATGTTAGGACCATCATGCTTCAACTTACCATCGGTTCCGTCAAGGCCAAGGTTCCAAGCCCAACCGTCGTTCTTGCGGAACTTAATTTCACCCTCACCAAGAGCAGTGGTAACTTCCCAGAAGCCTTTTTTGCGGTTGTAGTCCATCTTAATGTCGGGAGATCCCCAGCCATTAGGTGTAGCTGAACCTACAACCCCGTACATGTGAGCTTCAAGCGAGAAGGAACCATTATTAATGTTTACGGTCAGTTTATACCAACCATTATCAGCAGAGGTAAGTCCAACAGAGCTACCTTCAACAAATGCATCGCCACCTGCATTCAAACCGTATGTCTTATTGTTATCAGGGTTCTTAAGGGTAAAAGGTACGCTGGAACTTAGTTTTACAAAGCCGCTGTAAATGCCATTTGCCTCGGGTGACTCAATCCAGTTGGTATAAGTTGTTCCAACAAGGTCAAGACGAGGCAACCCGTATGGTCTAACGGTTGTTGGAGAGGTAGCTGATGTATATGCAAAGGCATTAGCACCAGTTCCAGGGGCACCCGTACCAGCGTCAACCGTTAGAATGGCTCTTACTCTAACCTCGGCATTTGTTTCCACATCGCCATCAAAAACGCTTAAAAGTTTAGCGTTAAGTTCACTAACCTTAAAGGAGATAAGTGTATCCTGGGGTCCAGAATAGAGTTGAATTGGGTTGGCAAATGCACTTCCAGCAGGGGCTATTTCCAGAAAATAGGTAGCCGATGCTTTAAACCCGGGATCAACAGGAGTACACTTAAACTCAACAATCTGGTTAGGATCGCCGGTTCGGTAGAACTTCATTTCAGGCATTGAAACGATAGTTGGAGGAATAGGTTCCGAAAGCATGGTAACCTTTTCACCATCCTTCTCGCAGCTGGCTAACAAACCCAGCAATCCAACTATCCCAAAATATTTTATTACTTTACTTCTCATGGTATTCATTGTTTTTGTAATAATTAGTAATTGGGGTTTTGCTTGATGTAAGGATTAGCCGAAACCTCAGCAGCTGGTATAGGGAATAGATTCAGATGTTCAGAGGTTGCAGCACCATCCTTTACACCACCTTTCCATTGCCATAGGTACGATCCACCGGAGAATTTTCCGAAACGGATCAAATCGGTACGACGCTGAGCCTCGTAGTAAAACTCACGGCCTCTTTCCTTCAGAATGTCATCGAGGGTAAGTGAGGTTAATCGGTAGGTGTTTGTTGGGGTTGATCCAAAATCACCACCCTGGTAGGCACGGTCACGGATGTAGTTAATGTCGTTCAAGGCAGCTGTTGTGTTTCCTAAATGGAAGTATGCTTCAGCCCTCATCATGTAAGCATCAGCTAAACGGAAAACCGGAAAATCGGTGCAGGCAAATGCAGGGTTATAGTTTGCAGGCTGTGAACCATCTGCATTTCGGGCGGTAAACTTATAAACTCCAATACCATAATCGCCACTTGATGAAGCTGCAGGTATATCAGTTTGTTTTTTAACCTTTAAGAAAACACGCTTATCGGCAGGGTAAAGATTGCGTAGGTCAGTGCCTTCAGTCCAACCGGGGTTGGAAATGCCAAGCATTTGCTCAACAAATTGCAAACGAGCGCGGTTACCATTCCAGTTGGTATTTGAAGTTAAACCGTGGAAATCTTCAGCCCTGATATAGGTAGCATCGCTACTCGATTCAATTATGAATGTAGTTCCAACATAGCCTTGTGTGTTTATTCCATCTTGCTCCCATGCAAGAATCATTTCAGGGTTTGCAGGGTAGTTGTTGTCGGCGCTAAAGTTCTGACGGTAATTGGTTGCCAAAGAGTAAGCACCTGAATTGATAACGCTGTCGCAATAAATCTTACAGCTATCCCATTTTGCGGTTCCGGTGTACACTTCCGAATTCAGGTAGGTACGTGCAAGCAACATCCAAGCTGCGGCACGGTTTGCCTGTGTAGAAACACCGCCGGGGGCTGCTAATTTTGGAGAGATTGCTTTAAGTTCCGACACAATATAGTTAAAGAGTTTTTTGCGTGCCTCAACTACATTTTCATCGAGTTGTTTGGGGTAATACTTACCAACACCATCCTTGTCGGTGGTGAAAGGAGGATTACCAAAAAGATCCATATGGTAGTAGTAGGCAAGAGCCCTTAAGAATCGAGCTTCAGCGTTGTAGCGTTGAACATCAGGATCAGAACTGCCATTGGTTAGCTTGATAAAGTCGTTAGCATAAGTAATGGTTAGGCTTAAACGCTGATAAAGAGCAGTAAGGAATGGGTTTTGAGCACTCCAGGTTTGAGTATTCAGATCGGCTATACCCACATCGCCCCAAGCACAAATTGCCTCGTCGGTAGTAATTTCTTGAAGGTTCCAAAGAGCACGGCAGGTAGTAAAGAAGTTTTCATCAGGTGCACTGATATCAGCACCACCATTTGCTCCTTGACCGGCAATTATGTAGCTAGCGTAAATTTTACCTAGTACCTGTTTCATGTAGGCAGGATCGTCGCCAAGGTTTCCCGAAAGAATTGAATTGGGATCCTTGGGCTTCACATCAAGATCTTTCACACATGCGGTAATTACTAACGATGCTAGAAAGATTCCGAACAATATTTTAACTCTCTTCATATTTATAATGTTTTTGATTTTTTAGAATGTGAAACCAAGTCCTAACATGAAAGTGCGAGGTCTTGGATAGAAACTATAGTCAACGCCACCGTTTACTTCAGGATCAATTCCTTTGTACTTGGTGAAGGTCAAAGCGTTTTGAACGGTAAAGCTTACGCGGAGGTTAACCTTGTTGAGGATATTATTGAAGTTGTATCCTGCGGTGATGTGGTCAACTTTGAGGAACGAACCATTTTCAACGAAGTAATCGCTGGTAAACTGGCGTTTTACAAAGCGGGTATCGCTTAGCTGTGTGGTGAAGTTCTTCCAGTATCCAATTTGATACATTTGGTCGTACGATGCACCGGCAGCTATACCATTGTAAACGTAGTTACCTATGCTAGCGCGGCTCGAAGTTGAAATATCGAAATTCTTATAGCTGAAACGGATGTTGAATCCCATTAGGTAATCGGGGTTAGGATTATGGTAGATGTACTTATCGGCATTATCGCCATTTACCACACCGCCTTCACCCGATAGGTCAACATATAGCCCCTCAATTGGGTTGCCATTAGCGTCGTAAACCTGTTTGTTAACAAAGAATGAGTATGCTGGTTCACCTACACGGGTAACCTGCTTTTGACCGGTAAAGGCATCACCGTAAAGAATACCGATGAAGTTAGGATCGTCGGACATCAATAGCTTGGTAATCTTATTCCTGTTGTAGGTTAGGTTGAATCCCAGGGTTAAATTCATATCCTTGGTTGATACCGGGACAACGTTCAACGCTACTTCAAAACCTTTGTTTTCGAGGCTACCTACGTTGGTTAAAAGTACGTTTGAGAAGTTGCTTCCGCTTGGGATGTTAACAACGTTCAGAAGGTCTTTGGTTTCGCGTTTATACAAATCGAATGAACCATTGATTCTGTTGTTTAGGATACCAAAGTCGATACCAACATTTTGGGTTGTTGTTTCTTCCCATTTGATGTCGGGGTCATAGGCGTTTGGTCTCAAAGTAGGACGGAATTCGCCATCGATTGGATAGTACGAACCTTCAGATGAAGCAATATATCTTGCTTGTGCTGGATAATCGTTGAAAATATCCTGCTGACCGGTAACACCCCAGCTTAAACGGAATTTAAGGTCAGAGATCAGATCAACATTTTTCAGGAATGATTCTTCCTTGATTTTCCAAGCAAAAGCTGCCGATGGGAATAAACCCCAGCGATTGCCTTCGGCAAAACGCGATGAACCATCGTAACGAACGGTTGCGGTGAGTAAGTACCTATCTAGAATTGAGTAGTTAACACGGCCAAAGAATGAAACAAGATAATTCTCAGTTATGTATGAACTCTTTTCTTCCCTATAGGGCCATGAAGGAGTAACAAGCTGGCTGCGGGTAAATGATTCGCCCTCTCTTTCAAAGTGCTGCCATGAATAACCAGCAGTAGCGTCAAGTTTGCTGCTTAGGAATCCTAATTCAGTATTATAGTTTAGGTAGAAGTCCAACAGATTATTCTTGTTGGTGCTGTTGTAGTCGTTCAATCTTCCGAGGTACTGACCGCGAAGTGTATTGGGCGAATAGAAAGGTCTGTTGTTGTGTCCTTCGCCTTTATTATAATCAGTAGCCATATTTAAATTGGCCTGCAACCCCTCAACAAAAGGAAGTTTGTAGTTAACCTGGAAGTTACCCATGAAACGAACAACATCCGATTTGTTATCTACATCCATTAGCTGCTGAACAGGGTTTGGAGTACCAAGGTTAGCGCCATAGTTTTCCCACTGATAGTAACCCTTTGAAAGTTCATTTCCGTCGTAAATGGGTTGAGTTGGGTCCATGTTCAATGCTGAACCAAGAGCACCTTCGTCGCCAAAATTATGCTTGGTCGACATACCCTTTGCATTAACCGTGATGTTGAGGGTGTTGTTAAGGAACGATGGATTCAAGGTTATCGAACCGGTTGCACGCTGCATATCGGTATTCTTCATAATACCACTCTGGTTGGTGTAACCGATTGTTGCCTGATAGGGTAAATACTTTGTTGAACCGCTAACTGCAATGCTGTGATCCTGTGAAAAAGCAGTTCTGAAAAGCTCTTTCTGCCAATTAGTGTTTTCAGAACCTAAAAGCAAAAGCTTGTCGGCACCGTAAAGATCACGTTTATCGTAAGCAATTTGTCTCAGCTCATCGCCCGAGTAAACATCGATGAATTTAATGGCACTCGAAAGAGATGTGTTAACGTTGTACGAAACCCTGAAAGGTGAACCTTCCTTGGCTTTTTTAGTTGTAATGAGAATTACACCGTTTGAAGCCCTCGAACCATATATTGATGCCGAAGCAGCATCTTTCAGAATGGTTACCGTCTCGATATCGTTAGGGTTCAAGAACGAAAGCAGGTTGCTGCTTCCCGATACATTATTATTATCAATGGGAACCCCATCAATAATAAGCAAAGGATCGTTTGATGCATTTAGCGATGATCCACCACGGATCCTGATGGTAGCGCCGCTACCTGGTGCACCACTGCTAGTAGTGATAACAACGCCGGCGGCCTTACCAACAAGCAATTCTTGTGGTGAGGTTATGGCACCCTTGTTAAAATCCTTAGAGCTAACCGATGCCACCGAAGCGGTCAAATCGGTTTTTTTAACTGTACCATAGCCTATAACCACAACTTCGTCAATTACTTTTGTGGATACGGCTAATTCAACATCGATAATTGAACGCCCATTAATGGGGGCTTCAAATGTTTCGTACCCAACGAAACTGAAAACCAACACATCGTTATTCGATTGTGGTTTAATTGAATATTTACCAGCAAGATCGGTAGTTGTTCCTATTGTTGTTCCTTTAACAAATACCGATACCCCTGGTAAGGGTTCTTTTGTTGCCGCATCGGTAACGGTTCCAGTTACCGTCAGGCCTTGTCCAAATGCTAACCCTTGATAGATTAAAAGGGTCAACATGACAACCATAGATCTCAAAAAACTTTTGTTTTTCATATAAATTATGTTTATGGTTAGGTTAAAATTTACCACCTGAAAGTTATTAAATGTTAACTCTAGATTAAGTGGATTTTTATGATTTTGAACAAAAAAAACATGCAAACGATACCGCAAACGTTTGTATTTTGAGAAAAAAATATTACATTGGGCGAGCGACTTTCAAAGCTCATTTTTAGTAGTATATTTGTTAAGTTGTAATTGATACTTTTGGGTTAAAAACAATTTTATAATCAAATAGTTTTAAAGCATTTGCCAATGAAATCGAGTCAGGTTACCATCAAGGACATTGCCCGCGAGTTGGGTATCAGCCCTTCAACCGTTTCACGTGCCCTAAAGGATCATCCGGACATCAGCCAGGAAACCAAAAGGCTGGTTAACGAGTTGGCTGCCAAGTACAACTACAAACCTAACATTATTGCCCTTAGCCTTAGGAATCAACGTAGCAATGTGATAGGTGTAATTATTCCTGAAATTGTTCATTACTTCTTTTCTTCCGTTATTAGCGGTATCGAAGAGGTGGCCAATGAGCATGGGTACAGCGTGATGATTAGCCAATCCGCTGAGGATTATAGCCGTGAGGTGGCTGCTTGTGAAACTTTTCTGAATGGCATAATTGATGGGCTTTTGGTTTCGGTTTCAAAGGAAACCTCTAACTACGATCATTTCCACAAGTTCGAGGAGGAGGGTATTCCTATTGTATTTTTCGACAGGGCTGTTGATGAAATACAGACCGACAAGGTTATTATTGATGATTTTGATGGTGCTTACCAAGCCACTGAACACCTTATTGTTCAGGGCCGCCGGAAGATTGTTCATTTTGCTGGGCCGCAAAACCGTTTAATCGGTCAAAATCGCCTCAACGGCTACCTGAAAGCCATGCGCGATAATGGTGTGGTTATCGATGAGAGGCTTATTATTCACTGCGATACTTTCCAATCGGCTTTGGTTGAGACCCAAAAGTTAATTGAGAGTGGGCTTAAGTTCGACTCTATCTTCACTGTTAACGATTTCACTGCAGCAGGCGCTATGAAAGTCCTTCTGCGTAATGGTTATAAAGTTCCCTCAGATGTTGCCGTTGTAGGCTTTGGCGACGATCAAACATCGCTAATGGTAGAGCCTACGCTCACTACTGTTAACCAACCTGGCTTTGAAATGGGCAAAAAGGCAATGGAACAGCTTATTCGCAGAATTACACAGTCAAAGCCCGAACCTCCTGTTACCGAAATTTTAAAAACCCAACTCATTGTGAGGGAGTCATCAAGGGTTAAATAAAGCAAGCTTATCTCATTGTAAATAATACCCCTTAATGGGGTATTTTTTTTTGCAGCACATTTAAACCATCCTTATCAATTACACTCATATAAATAAAAATAATTTGGGACAATTTGCTATGAAAAGGTGTATTTTGGTTTTTTTTATCGTTTTTAGCTTGGTAAATGTTGCTTTGAGTGTTAGAAATAAAGATTCATTAAGGATTACGCGGGAACTTTATGCATTTAGGGTAACAGAACCACTGGACATTGACGGTAAAATTGATGAAAAAGCTTGGAAAAGTGCTGATACTGCTACCGATTTCATTATTTATGAGCCATTCAATGGACTAAAGGCATCGCAGTCCACTCAGGTAAAGGTGCTATATGATGATTTTGCAATATACATTGGTGCTCGACTCTTTGATTCATCACCCGATAGTATATTCCATGAGCTTGGACAACGCGATAACAGCGATAGGCTCCGATCCGATGCTTTTAGTGTTTTTATAAGTACATATAACGATGGAGTAAACTTTTTGCAGTTTACTGTCTCGGCATCGGGTGTTCAAACCGATATTAAGCTTACTTCGGGCAAAACCGATAGGAATTGGAACGCTGTTTGGGAAAGCGCAGTGAGCATCGACAGTTTGGGTTGGATTGTGGAAATGAAAATACCATACAGCGCCCTTAGATTCTCCAATACCGATATTCAGGTTTGGGGGATAAATTTTTCGAGGCTCATAAAACGTAGGAACGAGTTAAGTACCTGGAACTTTGTCGACGTATCGAGGTCAGGTTTTATTGCCCAATCGGGTGTCCTTAAAGGGATCTCGGGAATAAAACCACCATTGCGTTTGTCTTTTTTACCATATCTTTCCGGTTATATTGACCAATATCCCGGTTTAAAGGGGTTAGATACACGTATTTCGGGCGGTATGGATTTAAAGCTGGGCTTAGCCCAAAGTTTTACCCTTGATGTTACCCTGATTCCCGATTTCGGTCAGGTTCGCTCCGACGATAAGGTGTTAAATCTTACCCCTTTTGAGGTAAAGTATGATGAAGCCCGACAATTTTTCACCGAGGGAACCGAACTATTCGGGAAGGCAGGAATATTTTACTCCCGACGAATAGGTGGGATGCCTGTTAATTACTACACGGTTTACGATTCCCTCAAAACCAATGAGATCGTCGAAAAAAATCCTCAGGAAACCAAATTAATTAATGCCACTAAACTATCTGGGCGGTTTTCCAATGGCTTAGGTGTTGGGCTTTTCAATGCTATGACCCAAAATACCTATGCCGATGTTGTTGATACAATAACAGGTCAACAACATAAACTCCTTACGCAGGGCTTCACCAATTATAATATTATGGTACTTGACCAAAATTTACCAAACAATTCGTACTTAAGCATAATAAACACTAATGTATACAGGCCTAACGAAAAATTTACAGGAAATGTAACCGCCACGGAGTTTAACCTGAAAAATAAGAAGCAGACCTTTGGAATAAGTGGAATTGGAGCCTTGAGTCAACGTGTTTTAGATTCTGCTCAGCGAGGGTTTAAGTCGAGTGTAACTATCTCTAAAATAAGTGGGAACCTTCAGGGATTCCTATGGACAAACATTGAGAGCAAGCACTACAACCCTAACGATATGGGTTTTTTACGAAGCCCCAATGAGTTCTCATCGGGTTTCACCCTGGCGTATAAGGTATTTGAACCATTTTGGAAACTATTAAACATGGAGGCTAGTTTAGAGTTCTCGAATAGCCGTTTATACGCCCCTCGGAGCTTTCAAAACCAAGATATCGAATTCCAAATGAAATTTACAGATATAAACAATTTTACAGGGAGTTTAGGAGCATCGTACAACCCCCGATATGGCTATGACTACTACGAGCCACGGGTTGAGGGACGCAAGTTGCTTACTCCCCATGTTTTATGGCTATATTGGTGGGGTTCGCCCGACTATCGGAAAACCGTAGCTTTGGATCATAGATTCTCATTTTGGTTTGCCGATATGTATCACCAGAAAGGGTATATGTACAGCCTTAGTCCCCGAATCAGGTTTTCCGATAGGCTAATCACTATTTACAGCTGGGCATACCAATCGGAACAGAATAATATTGGATATTACGATTACGATGGCTCTAATATTTTTTTTGGTAGCCGCAAACTGGTTACCATAACCAATACCTTTAACATTCAGTATGCCTTTACGGCAAAAGCGTTTTTAAGTATCAGGGCAAGGCACTACGTAAGACACTACAAGTACAACCAGTTTTTTACCCTAAACAGCAATGGAACCCTAACCCAAACCGATTTGATTTCGAGCGCAAATAACAGGAATTTCAACCTTTTCAACATAGATCTTTTTTACCAGTGGCATTTTGCACCCGGTAGTGAGTTGGTTCTAGCATGGAAAAATCAGGTTGAGGAGCTACTCGATACCCCTCGGAGCAACTACTTAAACAATATTGAGGGTATATGGAATAGTCCACAGTACAATAGCTTGTCTGTTAAGATTTTATACTATATAGATTACCAGATGATCCGAAAATTCAAATCGTGATAGTAGCCTACTTGCAAAATAGTTAACTTTACCGAAAAAAATTGGTACTATGTTTTCACGAGGATTTGCAAGCGATAACAATTCGGGTGTTCACCCCAATATTCTCCATGCTATAAATGAAGTTAACCAAGGTCACACCATTGCCTATGGCGACGATCCAATTACCCAAAAAGCGATAGAGCGGTTTAAGCAGATTTTTGGATCCGATATCGAAGTGTTTTTTGTTTTTATCGGTTCTGCTGCTAATGTATTAGGACTTAAGGCAATTACTCAACCCCATAATGCAATAATTTGTGCCGAAACGGCTCACATCAATGTTGATGAATGCGGCGCTCCGGAGAGGTTCACTGGCTGTAAATTGCTTACTGTTTCTACCCAAAACGGTAAATTAACTATTGATGGCATAAAAAAGCATATGCATGGCTTTGGCTTTCAGCATCACTCTCAGCCTAAGGTAGTTTCAATCTCACAGGTTAGCGAGCTGGGTACCGTTTACACTGTTGATGAGATTAGAGCTCTTGCTGATTTTGCCCATTCCCATAACATGTTTTTACACATGGATGGTGCGCGCTTGGCAAATGCTGCTGTATCGCTTGGAAAAGGGTTTAAGGAATTTACCCGCGATGCCGGTGTTGATGTTCTATCGTTTGGTGGTACCAAAAACGGTATGATGTATGGCGAAGCCATAGTCTTTTTCAACCGGCAATTGGCTTACGACTTTATGTATACCCGCAAGCAGGGTTTACAGCTCGCTTCAAAAATGCGATATATCTCAGCTCAGTTCCTTGCTTACCTTGAGGATGGCCAATGGGATTCAACCGCTCGTCATGCTAATGCAATGGCTCAACTTTTAGCAAAGCGGGTCTCTGACATAAACGGCGTTACAATAACGCAACCGGTTCAGGCAAATGCTGTATTTGCCATAATTCCTAAAGAACTGATTCAACCCCTTCAGAATGAATATTTCTTCTATGTATGGGACGAGGATCGTTCAGAGGTTCGGTGGATGACCTCATGGGACACCACGGAAGAGGACATTGACCGATTCTGCAGCCTTCTCGAAACGCTTATCCGAACTGTAAAGCGATAGTAACGTCTAGGGGCATTTAGTATACAGAAGAGAATGGGGTTTGGGGTTTGGTGTTTAGTGTAAAGTGTTTGGTAACTGCTAAACCTGCGTTGTCAGCGTTCCGTTTCAATTTACGAACAGCGAAAAACTATCAACGAATATGTTTTTTTATATCTTCGCGGCGCATAGATTTTTATTATTGCAATGGCAAAAAATGGCAAATCGATTCAATTACTCTCTACGATTTTCGCTACTTTGATAATTCTAGCATTGGGAATCTACTTGTTGAAAACTCATAAGAATATTTCGGTTCTTCCAATTGTCGAATCATCAAAGTATGCAAAGATCGATTTACTGAGGGTAACCAACTCACTCACTAACGCCGATAAGTATTCGGCAATAAACCATCAGCTTGAGCAATTTGTAAATAAGTGGGATTTGGTTGGTGCATCGTTTTGCATTGCCCATAAGGGCAGAATAATTTATGCACATGGCTTTGGCATGGCTAATAAAGAGGAGGGGATTGCTATGCAACCCTACCATATTATGCGTGTGGCAAGCGTTTCAAAACTTATTACGGCTACCGCTGTCATGAAACTTGTCGAAAAGGGTAAGCTAAGGCTCGACGACAAGGTTTTTGGACCCAATGGCATTCTTAATGACCCTAAGTTTTTGAGCTACAAGGATAAGAGGGTAGAGCAGATTACTATACATAATCTTTTAAACCATTCAGGAGGCTGGACACCCCGTTGGGGTGATCACCTTTTTATTAAGGATGTTATTGCACGCGACCTTGGTAAGGATTTACCCTTGGATTTAGACGATTACATAGTTTTTGCCCTTTCTAAACGCTTGCATTTTCAGCCCGGTACGCATAGCTCATATAGCAATATTGGGTTTGTGATACTGCAAAGGGTGATCGAAAAAGCATCGGGGAAGGACTATGAGAGTTTTGTAAAAGACGAGATATTTGAGCCCCTTAACATCTACGATGCTCATTTAGCCAATAACTGGGATAGCTTAAGGTACGACAATGAGGTTAGGTATTACGAGGTGCCTGAAGCCGAAAAGGTGGTAGCCTTTGATGGTTCAAAACAGGGCGTGCTGAAATCGAGGGGAGGAAACGATGTACGCGCTTTGGGTGCAGCCGGCGGCTGGGTAATTTCACCCATAAGCCTTACCCGATTTGTTATGGCAGTTGATGGTAGGAATGATTTTCCCGATATTCTGTCAAAGCAGTCGGTTGAGGCCATGAAGGAAACCTTTAATGGGAAGTTTCAACCACTAGGTTGGCGTTGGGTTAAGGACGATGGAACGCTGTGGCGTTCAGGTTCCATGGCAGGAACTTCTGCACTGGTAGTTTCCCGTCCCGATGGCTATACGCTTACCTTTATTTCTAATCAAAGCCATTGGAAAGGCGCCCGTTTCCCTTATGTAGTCGATAGATTTTTCCTGAGGATATTCGACAAGTATATTAAGGCTATTCCACACCAAAACTTATTGGGCGTGGAGAAAGGCAAATACTAGTTTAAGCTAAAATTATTTTCCAGCAATTTTTCCTGCAGCTGTATCTGCTCAATAAACCTAAGCCTTTTAATTAGGTAGTTTACCATGTTTTGCTCATTGCGCAAGGCATAGAATGTGTATTTTTCGTTGGAATCGAGTTGTATTGCTTTGGCAACATTCATAAGGTTTACAGAGTCCCCAATGATTAGTGACCCCATAACGGGATCGAGATTTAGGTTTAATTTTTTAACCAGTACTACCAGTTCGGGGTTAGTAGTGGTAAACTTATCATCGATATACTCAATTATTCCACCACCATAAAGCTTGTTGGGTAATTTTTCTTTGAAGTTCAATAGGTGAAAGTTTGAAATCGCTTTAATGAGTATAACCATTTCGCCTAAGCTGTTTTTGGCTACGATATTAACCAGTTCAACTTCGCTACCGTAGTGTTTTATATCATTGTTGCTGACGTATGGTATCCCAAAGGTATCGCCTGTTTCACTGCATTCGTTAATGAGTTGCTTGTAACGGGGTTCAAAAATGCGTAAGGGAATTTCTTCGCCTGGCAGTAGAAACACCTGTAGCGGAAACATTGCCATGTATTTTGTGGTACTACCCATTGACTAATCCTTTTTATTTGGTATGAATTTTAGTGAAGCTGAGTTGATGCAATATCTTATGCCAGTAGGCTCAGGGCCATCGTTGAAAACATGCCCAAGGTGTGCGCCGCACTTTTTACAAAGCACTTCGGTTCGAACCATACCATGGCTTAAATCTTTCTGAAACTTTATGTTATCAACAAACTTACTATCGAAAAAGCTTGGCCATCCGCAACTTGAGTGGAATTTGGTGTCGCTTTGGAACAGCTCTGCCCCACAGCATACACAAACATACGTACCCGCTTCAAAGTGGTTCCAGTACTCGCCAGTATAGGGGCGTTCGGTACCCTTTTGCTGGGTTACATAAAACTGCATATCGGTTAACTTATTCCGTAAATCATCGTTTTTCATAGTGCTATCCTTTGTGTTTTGAGCGCAAGCGTTAATTGATATTATTGCTGCTAAAATTGTGATGTATCGTATCATTTGATATTCGTTTCAGTAAAAACAATATAGTGTGGCTTTTTGTTCGAGCAATAAAAAAGGTTAATTGCTATTTGGAATGGGTTTTGATAGCTATTTTTGATGTAAATGTTTAAACTGATAAACGATGAAAAGAGTTATTTCAGTAATGTGTTTAACCCTGGTAACAATCATTGGTTTTGCTCAGCAAACGGCAGTTTATACGCTTAACGAGTTCGATAAAATTCGGGTTTGGGGCGAATTTAAAGTATTCCTTGTGAAAGGCGATACCTTAAGGGCAAAGGTTGAATCGCAAGATATTCCAGCTTCGGATATCGTAATCAGCGTTAACGGTAAAACCCTTGAAGTAAAACTTAAGGGTAAACTTTACGATAGGATTAGCGCCAGCGTTTACATCACCTATAATGAGCTAAGAGATGTATCGGTTTCGGCAGCAGCATCGGTAAGCCTTCAGGATACCCTTAAGGCTGAGAAGGTTACCATTAACGTGAATACTAGTTCCGAGTTTGATGGTGCGTTAACTGCCCAAACAGCCGATATCACCGTAGGGCAGGGCTCAACCGTTCGCATAAGAGGCATTGTGAGCAGTTACGAGGCAAAAGTAAACACGGGAGGTATTCTGTCGGCAATTGATTTGATATCACCCAAAACCTATGTTAACGTAAATACAGGGGCAAGTGCTAAGGTTTATGCATCAAAGCTTATTGACGCTAAAGTTAGCACCGGGGGGAGTTTGACCTATACCGGAAATCCCGAACAGAAAAAGATTAAAACCCTGGTTGGCGCTACCATTATTGAACAGTAAATTTACCGTTTATTGCGCCATTCAACTATTTGTGCAGCAATACTTACAGCAATTTCAGCAGGGGTTTGTCCACCAATCGGTAATCCAATTGGTGAGCAAACCCTTTCCATATTCTCTATGCCATAGCCCTCGGCAATAAGGTTATCGAAGATGGTTTTCACCTTGCTTTTACTCCCAATCATTCCTATATACTTCACTTTTTTGTTAATGAGTTGCTTTAAAACGATTTCGTCGAACTTATGTCCAAAGGTCATAATTACAACGTAGCTTCTGGTATTTTCTGGGACAAGGTGTGATATCTGTTTATAATCGACAACCTCTTTTTTATGTGCCCAGATGTTGCTTTCAAAGGTGCTTAACCCCTTGCGGTTGTCATACACTTCCACCCTGAAATCAAGAAGGTTGAGAACTTGCGACAGCGGAACGCTTATATGGCCAGCACCAAAAATATATGCGGTTTCCTTGATGCCCAAAGGCTCGCAATAACGGAAGTTAGTTTCACTTTTTTGAAACTCAATGCTCTTTGCATTTAGATGCGAGTCGCCATCGAAAATCTCAACACTGCTTGCCGTTAGAACAATTTTTCCAGGGCGGTTTTCGTGTTCCAGTTGTGCCGCTTTAGATATAGCTTCGGTGTCGGCTTTTGTAATGATGTTGAATATTTGTGTTTGCTCACCGGAACAAATCATTCCCGACTTATCTTCGTCGGATTCATGGGAGTGAACTTGACGCTTTAAAAAGTTTTGCTTATCCCCTTTTTCCAATTTCTGACGGGCAATCTCAACCAGTTGGTATTCCATAATTCCCCCTCCAATTGACCCATAAAGGCTGCCATCGGCGGCCACAGCCATTTTAAAACCAACCTTTCCGGGACTGCTTCCAATGGTTTCGGCAACGGTAATTAGATATACATCAATATTTTGGCTAATTTTTTCATATATGAATTCCCAAATCATATACACGTCGATTTTTGGATAAATTTAAACGATAATCACAAATGATTTTGTTTTTAATTACAATATCTTTTATTTCGATACTAATGTAGATGTAATATATTAGTAAAATATAAAATATAGAAAAAATATCTATATTTATAGTGATATGTAAAAATATGCCATGTTCAGGGTGTCATGTGTGGAAATAGAAATAATTTTGAGTATTAAAATTTATCGATTATGAACGAATTATATGGTAAGATAAAAGATTTATCGGAAAAGTATGCCGATTACACTGCTAAAAACCTATCGCGTTTGGTTCAAATAAAGTCGCTGAGCGCGCAGGAGCGCGATGTTCAGTTGGAGCTGAAGAGGCAAATGGAGGAGGCTGGTTTCGATGAGGTTTTTATCGATGGACTTGGTAATGTGATAGGCCGAATAGGCAAAGGCAAACGTATTCTTACCATTGATGGCCATATGGATACCGTTGATTTAGGTAATCTGGAGAACTGGGAGTTCGACCCGCTGGGCGGTGAGATACGCGATGGATTTGTGCATGGTCGAGGTTCGGTTGATCAGGAGGGTGGGCCTGCTGCCTTTGTTACTGCTGGACGAATACTGAAAGAGCTTGGCTTTAACCGCGATCTAACCATTTACTTTGTTGGTAGCGTAATGGAGGAGGATTGCGACGGACTTTGCTGGAAGTATATAGTGGAAGAGGATAAAATCCGCCCCGATTTTGTTATCAGCACCGAACCCACAAACCTGAACATCTATCGTGGTCACCGCGGTCGTATGGAAATGCAAGTGCACTTTTACGGGGTTTCGGCTCACGGTTCAGCACCCGAAAGGGGTAAAAATGCCATTTACATGGCTTCAATGGTAGCCCTTGAAATTGAAAAACTTAACCATCGCCTTAAATACGATGAGTTTTTGGGAAAAGGCAGTATTACTGTAACCGAGTTTGTATCCAGTAGCCCTTCGCTTTGCGCTGTATCGGACTACGCTCGCATTCATCTTGATAGACGCTTAACCTGGGGCGAAACTAAGGATAGCGCCGTAGCCGAAATTGAAGAGCTAATCAAGGGAATGAATGCTAAGGTTGAAGTGCTCAATTATAGCGAGAAGGCATACACGGGATTGGAATACGGCATGGAAAAATACTACCCAACTTGGAAGATGCCTGAGGATAGCGAAATCGTTCAGAAAGGCGTAACCACTTTCCAAAAACTTTTTGGGAAAAGCCCCAAGGTCGACAAATGGACATTCTCAACCAATGGCATAATGACCTGTGGCACTTATGGAATACCAACCATTGGCTTTGGCCCTGGCAATGAGGTGCTTGCTCATGCCCCTAACGAGAAAGTTCCCATTAGCGATTTGGTAGCCGCTGCTGCCTTTTATGCTGCCTTCGCATATGAGATATAGTTTTTTAAACTCAATTATTGTTTACATTCAACAGTAAATATTGTTAAGTATGGAATTATTAAAGATGATTGATGAGCTGAGCCATTACAAGTCAAATCTTAGTAATAAGGATTTTTTACTTACTTGGGAAAAGAGCGACGACGACCTAAAGGTGATTTTACAGGTGGCAACAATCCTTAGGCTGATGCGTCAGCAAAACATTTCGCCACGGGTATTCGATTCAGGCTTGGCTATTTCAAATTTTAGGGATAAATCCACCCGCACCCGATTTTCCTTTGCATCGGCTGCTAACTTGCTGGGGCTTGCTGTTCAGGAGTTGGACGAGGAGAAGTCGCAGATTTCACATGGCGAAACTGTGCGCGAAACAGCCAATATGATTTCGTTCCTATCCGATTTTATTGGTATTCGCGATGATATGTTCCTTGGCGAAGGAAATAAGTATATGCGCCAGGTAGGCGCAGCACTCGACGAGGGTTACGCTAAGGGTGTATTGCCCGTTCGTCCCGGCATTGTAAACCTGCAGTGCGATATGGATCACCCAACCCAATCGATGGCCGACTTGCTTCACCTTATCAACGAGCACGGATCATTGGAAGCGTTGCGGGGCAAAAAAATTGTGATGAGCTGGGCTTACTCGCCAAGCTACGGTAAACCGCTGTCGGTTCCGCAAGGCATTATAGCCTTGATGACCCGTTTTGGCATGAATGTGGAGTTAGCCTACCCGGAAGGTTATGACCTTATACCAGAAATAATTGATATTGCTCGCAAGAATGCTGCTCAAAGCGGCGGAAGTTTTAAGGTGAGTCACAGCATGGCCGAGGCCATGCGCGATGCTGATATTGTTTACCCAAAGAGCTGGGCTCCCTTCCATATCATGCAGCAACGGACACAACTGCTTATGAATGGCGATAAGAATGGTTTAAAAGAGCTGGAGCAGGTTTGCTTAGCCAATAACGCTAAGTATAAAAGTTGGGAGTACAATGAACAGGTTCGCAAGGTTACCAAGAATGCCGATGCCCTTTACATGCACTGCCTACCAGCCGATATTTCGGGTGAGTCGTGCGTTCAAGGTGAGGTTAGTAAGGAAACCTTTGAGCGTTACCGCATCAAAACCTACCTGGAGGCCGGCTACAAACCATATATTATTGCTGCCATGATGCTAACTAACCGTTTCCAAAATCCGTCTGAAGTATTAAGGAGGCTTGTTGATAGGAAAACCCCAAGGGTATTATAGCATCTGAATCCCATTTTAATAATGGTATCAGCACCCTTGCGGTGCTGGTATTGTTTTAGAAATATCTGTTCAATCACGTTTAGCTAACGATAGCACTCATGACAACCATTCTCCTGAACTTCCTGTTCTGCTTTTCAGCACAGGTGGTTCAATCTATTATCATTTGATATTAGTCCATATATCATGTAATAATTCCATGAACATTAAAAATAATATTCATTTTTTCTAAAGCAATAATCAAATATTGATATATAATTATATAGTATTGTAATTTTAAAGAACTAAAATCTAAAAAGTAAGAGTAATGAAAGATTTGGTGGAAGAGATATCAATTGATGCATGGGCTATCAGTGATATCATTAATTGTTACTAAGATAAAAAAAGCGATTATCCCGAACTATTTGAAATAGTTAAGGGTTACGATTTATCAAAGCCAAACGGTAAAATTCCTTTCAAGGTTTATGTTGAGCTATGCAATTGGATTGAAAAGAAATTAGGCCGATTCAACCTGATCAAAATTGGACGTAAAATTGGCGAGTCAACCTATAGGTTGATGATCGATACCAATATGGTAAACCCTGAAAGTAAACCATTAGAGGTGATGAAAGCCCTTGTGCAAATGGCACAAAAAGGGGTTCAGGATCCCAGACGAAGGGGGTGGGAGATAGTGGCATTTTCTGAAAAATCAATCCAAATGCGTAAAACACAATTTTTCAATACTCATATTCAGGTAGGGTTGCTCGATACCTTGGTTAGGAAATGCAAGGTTTATGGGGTTCAGGTTAACCTTGTTAAAGAGCAAACCAATGGTGATGATTTTGACGAGTATTTAATTACTTGGCTATAAGGAATTTATAATCAAACCCTTCCGCAATTATACGAATCTGGGTTATCCATTCTATTGTAGTAATGGCTGGTTGTTCGTGCCGATCGGCGTTTAATCAGTTTACCCTGAGGTAAAGCTGTATTTAACTTCCCATTTTCCACGGCAATAGCACCATTCTTGATTACAAATGCAGCATTACCGATGGTTTCGAACCCTTCGTAAATGTTGATATCTGCCTTCGAGTGGTGCTTGTTGGCTGAGATTGTGCCTTTAGCATTAGGGTTCCAAATCACAATATCGGCATCGGAACCAATAGCTAGCTCACCCTTTTGAGGGTAAAGCCCGAATATCTTGGCGGGTTGGGTGGTAAAAACGTCAACCATCTTGCTTAGGCTTAGCTTACCGGGTAAAACACCGTAGGTGTAAAGCAGCGAGAGCCTGTGTTCAATTCCACCGGCACCATTTGGTACCTTCCGGAAATCGTCCTTGCCTATCATTTTCTGTTCAAGATTAAATGGGCAATGGTCGGTTCCTACGGTTTGAATATTGCCATTGGAAATGGCGTTCCAAAGGGCCTCCCTATCGGTAGCCGATCGCAAGGGCGGGCTAATCACATATTTTAATGCTGTGGGTAATTCGTTATCATAAAGGTTTTCATCGAGCAAGAGGTATTGGGGGCAGGTTTCGGCATAAAGCGGTTGGCCACTTTTTTGGGCTTGTATAATATGTTTAACCGATTCAGCAGCCGAAACGTGAACAATGTATAGGGGGCATTGGGTTTGATCGGCAAGATCTATGGCGCGCTTTACCGCTAAGGCTTCAAATCGTGGCGGACGCGAGAGCATATGGTATTTTGGGGTGGTAAGACCCTGGTTGGCGTAAAAATCCCTTAGGGTTTCAATATCATCACCTAACTCGCAGTGGGCAGTTACCAAACCACCATTTTTGGCAACAGTATGCATCACATGGTAGAGGGCGGTATCGTCAATACCAACGGAGTTTTTATAAGCCATGTAGATTTTAATGGAAGGAAATCCCATATCAATGCAATGTTCAATATCTTTAGGCATTTCCTTATTCCATTCCACTGGGCTTACATGAAATGTGTAATCGGTAAGCGAATTAGCGGCTTCGTCGATTCGGGCTTTAAGAGCATCAACTATCGATTGACCACGGATTGGGGTAACAAAATCGATAATGGTGGTTGTTCCACCCATAAGGGCAGCAATACTGCCTGAAACGAAATCGTCGGCCGAATGGCCTGCCGGTGTGGGTAGGTGTAAATGAACATGGGGGTCGACTCCGCCAGGCATCACAAGCATACCGCTTGCATCGATAGTGATATCGGCTTTGGCATCTATATTACTACCAATGGCACTTATTATATCGTCAACTACCAGTATGTCGGCAATTTGCTCGCCAACCGAGGTTATAATTCTGCCGTTTTGAATTAGTATGCTCAACTCTAATGGAATTATTCCAATATTTTCAGAAAATGTTCGCCACCCGATTCAGTAAAACCCAAATGCAGCAAGTATTTCCTATGGCTCTTATTGCAGGCTTTTGCCCAAACCCTAGTATATCCACCTTCCGTAAATTTTTGGCTAAGCCAGTAGTAAACAAATCGCCCATTTTTAAAGTCGCGGTATTCTGGCAATACATAATCCAGTTCAACCTCTAGGGCTTTCGATTCGTTGCGCTGGGCAATGAATACGCCTGCAACAGCCATGTTGCGTAAAATTAAAAAACTTATGGTATTTTCGTTAGGGTTGTAGGAGAATCCGGGGAAGAACCGATGAATATCTTTTTGGTGAAAATCGAGAAAACGAATAAGGTAACGGTTGTCGGGGCGAACCTCCAGTATCTCAAAGACATCTTTCTTTGAATAGATTTGAAATAGGTAGTAGGCATCGGTAAGCACAATAAAACCGTTAAGTATACCAACAGGCCATGCACCAATCAAAAAACCATAAATTGAAAACATTAACGCTCCTGTTAGGTTTATCCAGCGGAATTTTACTATCGAACTCATTGTCATCGATAGTGCAATGATAACCGAAGCGCTATATCCTAACCACTCCAATACTTGTTGATTCATCTTCATTTGTTTTAAATGGCAAAGATAAGCATAATTTTTGCGTTCCTTAATCAAACCAGGAAATTGATATCAGAAGTAAAAAACAGAAACTCAAAAGTTGAATCCCGCTAAAGCGGGACAGGTTCTTGAATCTTGAATGAATGTTGTTTAACAGAGATAAGCCAATATAAACACAAGAAATATGTACACACCCTGTTTCTATTGACGGATTTGGGTTTAATTAAGGTTATTTGTTATGTTGAGTCCCGATATATCGGGATAGACTCTGCCTAAACATCTCAAAACGATTGATAAATAGAGATCCTTCGTTTCACTCAGGATGACAAAAGGAGTGTCTGTTTCGTTATCTAAACGACATTCAACCTTGTACTCCGCAGAGCGGAGTAGGCTCTTTACCCTTTACCCTTTATCCTTTACCCTTTATTCCCGCTCCGCGGGACAGGCTCTTTATCCTTTATCCTTTATCCTTTATCCTTACCCTCTCATCCTTTCCCACAAAGCCAGGGCTAATTTTTGAGATTCTTTCAGAATTACCTCTTCATCAACGGTTATTATCTTCCGGTTTTTAAGGATTAGCTTTCCGTTGGAAATAAGATGTTCAATGTGGGTTTGGTTTATGCCATAAACAAAGTGTCCGGCAAGGTTTTCAGGAGTTACAGGGGTAGGGGAATCGTAGTTAAGAACCACTAGATTATCGGGGCCATCGCCATTAAAACCGTTTTGGGCAATGTAGCGGTGAGCATTTCTTAGCCTTTTGTATGCTTGCGTAGGGCTCATGGGGTCAAAGTTTTGGCCAACAAAGTAGGCCGATTTCATGCTTTGCAGCATATCGCTATGCATACCATCGGTGCCCAGCATGATATTATCACCCAGATTTTTACTACTGAAATAGCCAACGTTATTGTTCAGGTTACTGTCAGCGTTTTGTGCTACCCAGCATGGTGATTGACCAATAAGGTTTCGTTCGTGGTCAGTAAGGTGCAAGCAGTGAACCAAAATTGATTTGCCGGAGCTAAGGTAACCAAAACTGCTAAGCCTTTCAACAACTGACTTGCCAAAGGTTTCGTGGCAATGTTGTTGGTCGAATTTATCTTCGGCCACATGGATGTGAACGCCGGAATTGTGCTTTTGCATCAGGTTGGCTGCAGCTCTTAATGTGTTATCGCTCAGTGTGAACGATGCATGCAGGCCAACCAATCCCTGATGGTTTTTCAGGTAGGAATCGGTCTCTTCAAGCCCTTGCCGGGCAATTGCCTCCCCATCCCTATCGCTAATCTCATAACAGAGCAGGTGTGACAGTCCAACCTTTTCAAATGCCTTGGCAAGTATACTAAGCGATCCATCGACAGCATAGGGCGATGCATGGTGGTCGATTACAAAGGTGGCTCCTGCCTTAGCACAGGCTATAGCTGTAACTAAACCGCTAAATTCAACCATTTCCCGGGTTAAACACTTATCCAGAGTCCACCATACATATTTGAGAATTTCGTAGAAATTTTCAGGCGATTTTTTGGGTGCGCCCATACCTCGGGCTAATGCTGAGTATGCATGGTGATGGCCAACAGTAAACGAGTGTGTGACCAGTTTCCCGGAACAGTTAATGGTTTCGGTGGCATTGCCCTTGTATGTTTTGGGTGGATGGAATTCAATGTTACCATTGGTTACGAGTATGTCGCATTTCTTAATTTCCAGCGTTTGATAATCGATATAAGTGGCATCGGTAAGTAAAATCATTGGAGTAAGTATTTATAAGGTTAAAGGCTATTCTGACTTGTTCCGCATCATGGGTAAGCGTGTTCGCTTTATACCGTCAAAAGTCCAAAGCGCGTTGGCTATGGCTGCAGCAGTTGGCACCATGCCAATTTCGCCAATGCCCTTTGCACCGTATGGTCCAATGGGATCGGGCTCCTCGATGCCAATAACTTCGATTTCGGGTATTTGGTTAGCACGGATAATCCCAATGTCCTTAAACTTAAAGCTAACGGGATAACCCTTTTCCATGGGTAAATCCTCCGTTAGAGCATATCCCATTCCCATGTGAACAGCGCCTTCAATTTGACCTTCAAAAAGCATACGGTTCATGATTTTTCCTGCATCGTGAGCAGCAATAATCTTAGAGAGTTTGCCCTGTTCGTTAATTATGGCTACCTGGGTTGCATAGCCGTAGGCAAAGTGGATAACGGGTTTTTCAGTTTTAGCACCGGGTTTACAAGTCCAGTCGCATACAAATTTGCCACGGTAAACCCTTCCAACCAGATTTTCGAGCTTGGTAGCCTTCATGTCTTCCTTTAATGGTCGTACTGCATTGATAATGGCATTGGCTACCAGTGCGGTAGCTCTAGACGAAGTGGTCATACCTGTAGGTATCTCAGCATGGGTATCGACAATAACCTCAATTATATTGGGATCGATACCGGTTTCATGGTGAAGGGTTTGGATGGCCATGGTATGAACGCCTTGCCCCATTTCAGTCCATCCATGGTGGATTTCCACCTTGGTTGGGCTGACAATCTTTATAATAACCTCACTATCGTCAACCATTCCGTTGCCTACGCCGGTGTTTTTTAAACCGCAGGCTATGCCTGCATACTTGGCCGATTGAAATTGCTCTTTTACGGCTAAAAGGGTCTTTTTGAGCCCAACACCGAGTAATTCCTGGCCGGTTGCAGTTTTTGCACCATCTTCAAGGGCATTATCGTAACGGATTTGCCAGCGGTCAAAACCACCCTTACGGCAAAGGTCGTCGATACAGCTTTCGATAGCAAAGGTAACCTGTGGGACACCAAAACCACGCATGGCGCCACTGGGTATGTTATTGGTGTAAACGGTTTTAGCCGAAATATCTACTGCAGGAACGGTGTATCCACCTATAGCGTGACCAACCACGCGCTCCATCACCTTAGTCCCAACCGATGCGTATGCTCCCGTATCGCCTATTGCTTCGAGCTTTAGAGCAGTGAATTTTCCCGCTGCATCACAGGCAAGGCTAATTTTCATCCAAACCGGATGCCTTTTGGGGTGCATTCTAATACTCTCGTCACGGTTTAAGTGGAGCTTTACGGGCATTCGGGTGATAAAACTCATCAGAGCAGCGTGTCCCTGTACGGTTAAATCTTCCTTTCCTCCAAATCCACCGCCGTTCTGGACCTGTATTACGTTCACCTTGCTTTCGGGTAGATTTAGGATTTTGGCTATTTGTTTCCTATCAACATAAACACCTTGCCCTTGGCTGTATACCTTTACACCTTCGTTGTTCGGGAGCGCAAGAGCAGTTTCGGTTTCCAGAAAAGCATGCTCAATTCGTTGCGTTTCGTATATATCGGACGACACGTAAGCGGCACTGGCAAAGGCTTTTTCAACATCGCCAAACCGAATGGTGCAGGTTTCCAGCACATTTGAATGGTTGGGGTGAACCTTCGGCGAATCGGGCTTTACGGCTTGGTGCATATCCGTAACGGGTTCCAATACCTCGTATTCAATTTCGATAAGTTTAGCCGCTTGTCGGGCAATGCTTTCGGAAGTTGCCACAACTCCAGCAATTACATCACCTATGTAGCGTGTTACTACACCTTGGGCAATCATTACAGGCCAATCCTGAAATATTAAACCGATATACCGGTCGCCGGGTATATCCGATGCCGTAATAATTTTAACAACACCATCAAGCTTGATGGCTTTTGAAATATCAATTTTTAAAACCTTGGCTCGCGGGTAATCGGAAAACCTCAATGCTCCGAAGAGCATCCCATCAACAAACATATCATCCACAAAAGGTCTGATGCCTAGGGCTGTTTCTTTGGCCTGGTATTTCGGATATGGGTCGCCTATTTTGGCTCCGGTTTGAGTTTGTATATTTTTACTGCCGTTCAGTTCAGCAAATGCACTCTGAATGGCATCAACAATCTTGACATATCCTGTACACCGGCAAAGGTTAGGGGTGATAGCCTTGATTATATCGCTACGGGTAGCATTGGGATTCGATAGCCAAAGCCCGCGGGCACGCATAATCATGCCAGGCGAACAGAAACCACACTGCACTGCGCCTTGTGCTGCAAAGTGATTTGAAACTATTTCCCGGAAATTATTGGGTAATCCCTCCAGGGTGTAAATGGTGGCCCCTTCAACTTCCTGCATCTTGATGCGGCAAGCCATTTTAATGTTTCCGTTCATTTCAATTGAGCAGGCCCCGCAAACCCCTTGCCCTGAGCAACCATCTTTTGCTGCGGTAAGATGTAAATCGTTCCTCAAGTAATCGAGTAACGATCGGTTTAAATCTCCGCTATACTCTACCGCTTTCCCGTTTAAATTGAATCGTATCATAGCTATTACAAAGGTAAATGTTTTGGGAAACAGAAGTTAGATGTTTGAATATTGAATTTAGAATGAGATGAACCATTAAACACTAAAACACTTCTGAACAATGAACACTATTTAAAAATTTTCTTCAACGCTACCAGGCTTGGCTCAATGGCATCGGGAATATTTACAATTGATGAAACGGCTTTAAGGTCTTTAAGTCCGCTACCAGTAAGCAATACCACTACCTTTTGCTTGCTGTGCAGTTTCTCATGCTTATTATAGCTAATCATTCCGGCATAGGCAGCTGCAGCAGCAGGTTCGGCAAAAATGCCAGTGCTGCGGGCTAGGATTTTTGATGCTTCTACAATTTCCCTATCGGTTACCGATAAGTATTCGCCCTGGTAATGTATAATAAAGTTTTGTGCCATGTAGAAATTTCGGGGTACATCTACCGAAATTGAATCGGCAATGGTTTGGCTGGGCTTGATAGTAAAATTTGGTTTACCAATGTTGTCGATTAGGTTGGAACTTCCGGCAGCCTGAACAGCCACAATTGTGGGCATACGGTCAATTAATCCAACCCTGAACAAATCTTCGTACCCCTTATATACTCCTGAGATGATAACACCATCGCCTACGGGAACAAAGATATAATCGGGAATAGACCTATTGAGCTGAAGGAAAAGCTCCAGCGATACGTTTTTTTTCCCCTCTATGGTTAGTGGATTATAGGCAGTATTGCGGTTATACCAACCAAACTCTTGGGTTGCCTCAATGCTAAGGTCAAAGGCCATGTCGTAGGTACCATCAACGGGTACAATTGTGGCTCCATACATCACTATCTGGGTGAGCTTAGCCTGTGGTGCGCTCTTAGGCACCATGATTATTGCCTTTTGTTCCTGCGATGCGCAAATGCCAGCCAACGACGACCCCGCATTTCCGGTAGATGCAGTAACAATTGTGTTTATACCCTTTTCCTTGGCATAGGCCGATACAACCGATGATGCTCTGTCCTTAAATGAGAAGGTTGGGTTTTGGGAATCGTCCTTTAAGTAGAGCTCAAATGGAACTGGTTCGCCATCAATTTTATCAAACTTATATAGTGGCGTATCGCCAACCATTAGTTTGGGTAATGATGTTTTCTCATTTAGCGGGAGTAAATCCCAAAAACTATGGCGTATGACATCTTCTTTGGATTTACCAATGGTCTCATAATCATAAATGGCCTTTAGCACGCCCTTCGGGGGCGAAATCGTGTTGTTTGAATTACTACAATCAGGGCAAAGGTAAAGTTCAGGCGATGGTGAAAAAGTTTTACCACAGCCCGAACAGGTAAGCATGAACTTGGTGTTCATATAAAATTGATTTACAGCGATTTTATCAAGCCAACACGTTCGTTAAACTCCACAATCAGTTCATCCCAACGCTTTATCTGCCCGAAAAGCTTAGGCCACAACTCCCTGTCGTACCAAAGCCTGTTCAAATCGTCAATTTCCTTGCCCTGTTGCTCAACCCAGGTGAAGTATTTAAGGTTATGTATTGCCTTACGGTCGGTATAGGTAAGCTCTTTCATCCAATCGGTAGTTGCCCCTAAAATACATTTTTCAAAATCTTTCACGGCTTGAATGGCGGTATAGTTCCCCCGTTCTTCCCTAAGCTCTTCGAGCCTTGACTTATACATCTCGGCCGAATCGGTTGCCACTGTAAAAATCACATCATCCGAAGTCATTTCGAATAATTTGGCCGTTTTAATAGCCGATAGCATATTGCTAATGCCCGATATACCCAAAAGGTTCAGACTGTTGGCTATTTCAGTAGGAACACCCGATTCGATAAGATATTTAATGCCTTCGGGCTCGTTGAATAGCCTGAAAATACGCATGCAATCCTCATCGTCGATTGCGGTTATGACATCGGTGTTTTTCACATTGTGAATCCAGGGCACATGCTTATCGCCAATCCCTTCAATGCGATGACCGCCAAAGCCGTTTAGCAGAATTGTTGGGCACTGCTTAGCTTCCGATGCCACCACCTTAACATGCGGTGCAATGGTCCGAAGGTAGTCGCCAGCAGCAATAGTTCCGGCCGACCCAGTTGCTGAAACGTATGCGGCAAGATTTGACTTACCGCCAAGTTCGTTGAATACCTCCTCAATAGCTTTACCTGTAATGTTATAGTGCCATGCGGCATTGCCAAACTCGTCGAACTGGTTAAAAATAACGTAGTCGGGCTTGGTTCTTCGGATTTCCCAGCATTTGTCGTAAATCTCTTTCACATTCGACTCACAACCGGGGGTTGCAATAACCTCGGAACCTACATAGTCACGAAGCCAAATAAAGCGTTCCCGGCTCATCTCTTCGGGCAGGATAGCCACCGATTCGGTTCCCATAAGCTTAGAGTCGAATGCTCCACCCCTGCAGTAGTTTCCAGTTGATGGCCACACCGCTTTTTGGGTTGTGGGGTCAAACCCACCTGTAATGATACGGGGCGCAAGGCATCCATAGGCAGCGCCTACTTTATGGGCACCGGTTGGAAACCATTTCCCTAGCAAGAGAATGATTCGGGCATTCACGCCTGTTAGCGCCTTGGGTAGCTCTAAATAGTTAACCTTGCCATAAAGCCCTCCTTTTTCCTTTGGCTCATTCTTCCATGTGATTCGGAATAAGTTCAGGGGGTTTATCTCCCATAACCCAACACTCTTTAGGTTTTCCTTAATTTTTTCGGGAATAAGCTCAGGGTTCTGCTGTTGCTGAAAGGTTGGCAGAATAATACCTCTTTCACGAAACCTATTTACTGCATTCTCCAATGCTTTTGGGTTCTTAACGGTATCAATTATTTCAATCATGGTATTTGAAAATTTTAATAAAAGTAATAACTCTATCTTATATTTCTATATGTTATATAAAATATGGAAAATAATGTTAGATATTTTGTTTTTTATAGAAATAATTTATATTTGCAATTGCATATATGCGATGATAAGAAAAAATATAGTATTGCAATTTACTGCAATTTTATATCTTAAACTCAATAAGTATGAGAAATATCGACGAAATAGACCGTAAACTGTTGAACATATTGCAGGATAACAGCCGGGTAACCATTCGTGAGCTTTCCGAAAGGCTTCATCTTTCAACTACACCTATTCATGAACGTATAAAAAAGTTGGAAAAGAATGGTTACATAAAGCAGTACATTACATTGCTCGACCCAAAAGCTTTAGGCAAAAAGCTAACAGTATTCGTATCGGTTTCGCTTTCAAGTCACACCAAGGACGTGGTCGATGGCTTTGAAGCCGATGTGAAAAAACTTCCCGAAGTCATGGAATGCTATTACGTTTCCGGTAATTGGGATTTTTTACTTAAGGTTCAGTGTAACGACATGGATGACTACCATAACTTTGTAATCCATAAGTTCTCTGTAATAAAGAACATCACCCAGTTCTATAGCTCATTTGTAATGTCAGAATCTAAGCAAACCTATAAGTATGAGCTTTAATCGGCCTGATTAAATCATTCTTTAGGTTGATTTTAAGAGAGTCCTACTTTTGGCAGGGTAATTCTTAATTTTTAAAACGGTTGAGTAAGCCTCAACAATGCTTTGAGTTGTTTTGCTTATGCTAAAGTCGTTTTCAATTTTTAATGCAAGTGCTGGCGCTTCAGCGCGGTATTCATCCCTTTTTTGGTAGTAAATTTTAAGTTCATTATATATAGTTTCAAGAGTAGGGGAAATGCCATCAATTTCTATGAAATTGGTAATAATGTATTTGTTGTAATTACTTGGCGTTATAACTCGTCCCATTCGATTGCTTTTTAATGAAATTACATTGGCTCCTCGGATAAGTCCTTCAATAGCAACTCTTCCAACGCCAAATATTAGTTCAGGAAAACTATTCAGCAAATCGATATCTTTAACAAAACCTAAATATATAATAGCCTTATCATTGAATTTTAAATTTGTTTCATTAACCAGTGCCTTTAATTCTTCAACTTTTTCTCCATCACCTATTAGCATTAGCTTTATGGCAGGGTTTTCCCGTTTTATCTTTTCTGTAGCTTGAATCAAAAGTTTAATTATCTCAAAATGCCTTTTATCGATTCGTGATATATATCCAATGACATTAGATTTAAAATTTGGCTTGATTTTCGGTTTAACTATTCCATTGGGAATGCATACTGATTTAGGTTTAATGGTGTTAAATCTATCCAAATTAGAAAGTGCCTGATATCTAACAAAAATAATCTTCGAGGTTAGTTTCCGGGCTATTGGTGACCGTAAATCGTGTTTTACTCGCCCGTGAACGGTAGCCACTACTGGAACTCTAGCTATAGAACCAGCTAAACATGCCGAGATTATCGGTAGCCGCTGGTGGGCATGTATGACATCAATCTTATGTCTAATGGTAAGGTAAGCTATGAGGATTGCTTGTGCCAGAATAAAATTGCTGGCAAACGAGGGTAATTGTATAAATACCACACGGTTGTCAAGCAAACCTTTTTGCCGTCCATTACGCGATACCAAAATTACCTGATGGCTGTTTGCCACCAGCTCGTTGCATAGCTCCCTCACATGGTTCTCTGCGCCACCAAAGTCGAAGCGGTTTACTAGTTGAAGAATGCGCATTTTGGGCAAGCGTATTAGGGAGTAAATATAGAAAGAATTGAGAATTTAGAAACTAAAGTGAATTTCCGCTTCGCAGGACAGGCTCATTAACTCCGCAGAGCGGAGCAGGCTCTTTTTCCTTTATCCTTTATCCTTTACCTAAGCGCTACCCTCTAACCCCCATCACCTGTTTTGCTCCTTCAATTATAACACTCATCTCCGCTGCATGTTGGAATTGAATTTGCCTAACGCAAGGGGTAAGCGCTTTGGCTTCCTTCAATTTAAACGAATGCCTATCGAAACGGGCATAAACGTGGTCGGTCTCGTAAATGTATTCATCGGAGGTTTCCGATAGGGTTTTAATACCACCTTTTTGTTTGAATATTAGAACCAGCCTGTCCTTCAGGATGCTTAGCATGTAACCTTCGTCATCGTCCTTGAACGATTTGGTGGTTAGGTGCAGCTTGGGCTTATCCATGTAGGGTGCACCTTCGGTGGGGCAGAAGGTGGAGCAGTTGCCACACTCATTGCAGAAATTGGCAATGTTCAGTATTTGAATGTTTTGCTTAACCTCAAAGGTAAAGTCGGGTTGAACCTCAATGGTGCCGTCGGAACCTACCAGAACCTTTTCGAGTTGATACCTTACTGGTTTAATTGCATAGGCGTAATTGGCAGGGTTTGGGCAAACAGTTGTGCAGATACTGCATGCCTCATCGCAATGCAAACAGCGAGTGCTCTCCTCAGTAACGGTCGATTCATCGGGGGTTTTGGTTACCAGTTCAAAGGTTCTGCTCAGCTCTTTCAATGGTTCATGGTGTTGATATCCATACCTTCGAGTGGAACGCATTAGCATCAGCTCACGGTAATCGTGTTTCTTTTCGGGAATAGTTGTAGCTATGCTTGTAGAACCACACTGGCTAATAATATGTTCAGCCGCTTTGCGGCCATCGCCAATGGCATTAATGGCTGTTGAAGCTCCGCGAAGCGCATCGCCACCAATGTAAACATTGCCCATCAGCGTTTTGTAGTTGCGGGTATCGGCTTTTAGCAGCTCGTTCGGAACAAAATCGATGTCAAGGGCTTGGCCAACGGCAGGGATTATCGCATCGCAATCGACCTCAAACTCTGAACCTTCAATTTTTACAGGCTTTGGTCGACCTTTGGCATCGTACCCTTCCAGTTTCATTAGGCTGCAAAGTAGCCCTTTAACCTTTCCTTTCTGAGTAATAATCCTTTCGGGGGCTGCAAGTTCTAAAATCTCAACTCCCTCGGCCATTACGGCTTTAATTTCACCTTCGTCGGCAGGCATTTCGTTTATGGTTCGGCGGTAAACTATGGTTACCTTACCATCAATGCCTACCAACCGGTGTGCCGTTCGGGCTGCATCCATGGCGGTGTTACCGCCACCAATTATCACTATGCGCTTACCAATGTACTTTATGGTGCCGCTCTTAACTCCAATCAGGAAGGTTAAGGGGTCAATCACACCCTCGGCATCAATGCCTTCTATATCAATTTGAGCCGATTTTTGCGCTCCGGCCGAAATGTAAATGTAATCGTAGTTGCTTTTTAGTTCAGCAAACTCGTTTCGGTTTACCGGGTGATTATAATGGATGTTTACTCCTAACCGGGTAATCCTTTCAATATCGGTATCGATGGCTTTATCGGTAAGCCGGAAGCCGGGTATGGCATAGCGAACCATTCCGCCTGCCTTAGTCTTACTCTCAAAAACATCAACCTTAAAACCACTAATGGCAAGGTAAAATGCACACGACAAGCCCGATGGGCCTGCACCAATAATGGCTACCTTTTTGCTGTTTGGTTGAGCAGGACTAAGCTTGATATCGGCATTCTCGGCAATAAAGCGCTTTACATCGCGTATTTGTAAGGGGTTATCGTAGTTTATGCGGGTGCACTTGTTCTGGCATAGGTGGTCGCAAACCATTCCTGTGGTATTGGGGAATGGGTTAGTACGAAGTATAACCTCAAGGGCTTTTGAGTAGTTCCCGTTTGCGGCAAAGTGGAGGTATGTGGGTATTTCCTGATTGGTGGCGCAGGTATTAACACATGGCGCTGCAATGCAATCGAAGTAATCGAGCTTACGGTTGGTTTTGATTGATGGCTCCCGGAAATGGTTGTTCCTGTAACGCTTATCATCCAGAACCTCCTGCGAGTAAACATTCAGGTTTTCAAGGGCCTCGTTGCCACTTGGCCACGATATATTTTCGTTGCCAAAGGTATCTTTTAGATTATCGATATACTGCTTTAATCGGCTATATCCACCGGGTTTGAGCAAATCAGAGGAAACCGTAACGGTTTTAAATCCGCAGCCCATGACCCTTGCAACGTTAAAGGCATCGACACCGGCCGAAAACGACATGAGAAGCTTCCCTTTAAACTCATTCTGCAGCTTTTTGGCAAGATTTATCGAAATGGGATGCAGAGCCCGACCGCTCATATACATCATATCGACTTCGCTTGGGAAAACATGCTTGTTATTAATGCTTTCGAGCGTATTGGTAAGTTTCACACCAAAGGTAAGGTTTAGTCTTTGGGCATCGCTGCTAAGGGCGTTTATAAGCTTTATAGCATCGGGATATTTCAGGTCGTGCTCAAAGGCTATGTCGGGCACATTGGTTTTGAACATCAGCTTGCCATTCAAGATTTCCCTGAGCTCCGAGCTACCCAAAAGGGTAGGGTTGAGCTTAACCAGGGTGTGCAGCTTGCGTTCGGTAAGCAGGTAACGGGCAATATCCTCAATCTCGTTAGCCGGACAGCCATGCATGGTTGAAAGTGTGATGTTGTCCGAAAGCTTTGCCGGAATATCGATGCTTGCTACTGAAGGGTATACTGCTTTCAGTTCCGTAACCATTCGGGTTAGCTCATCGGTGGCGTTGTTCATCTTATCCAAAAACCACTGAACGTTGGGCTTTTTAATACCCTCAAGGTTATAGCCAACGCTCATGTTAAAGACCATGTTGGGTTTGCTGCCAAGCTGCAGCTTGTGGTTCAGGACATGAATGATAACCCATGCCTTGAGGTACTCCATGAAGCTTTCCTCAACTTTGAGCTCCTGCGACCACTCGCAGTTGTATCCCTCATCCTGCATGTCGATGCAGGGCTTGGCAATATCAAGTTCGTCGAGCGTTTGTATGGTTTTCAGCTCAATGTACCGGGCACCCATGAGCCAGGCAATCACAATGTTGTGCGCAAGTTGCGTATGCGGACCAGCCGCTACACCTAGGGGTGTATCGATTTGATGACCAAAAATGCTTGCCGGGAGCCTGCCTTGATTGGGATTGTAAAAGAGCTCCATTGGGTAACCAAAAACGGTTTTGCCTGTTTCAAGTTCATTTAGAATGATTTCAAGCAATTGGTTAGCCGGTATTGGGGAAAACTTATCGCTCATATACCATGTATATTTACCACAAAACTATAAAATATGCCGTAGCGTGTTAACTTTGTATGCCTTTTTATTGCTATTTGGGAAAGAATTTTAAAATATTGCCGAATGGAGGAAAAATTTTCCGCAGTTATTCTGGCTGCCGGTTCATCGGGGCGGATGGGGCACCATAAGGCATTACTGCCTTTTGACCCACAGCGATGCTTTGCCCGCAAGCTCGCCGACGACTTCTTTGCCTTTGGCTGCAACAGGGTGGTAATGGTTACCAATAGCCATGTGATGGAAAAGGTAAGGGCTGGTAACTACCACCTTGACGATATCGATATAGTTCTAAATCCTAATCCGGGACTAGGCCGTTTCTACTCCCTTTACCTGGCCTTACAGGTCATTGATGCTCAGCATGTATTCGTGACCAATGCCGACAATCCCTTTGCAAAGGTTGATATTCTAAAGCAAATATGGCAGCATTCAGCCCAGGCCGACTATGTTTGCCCGGCATACCAAGGTAAAGGCGGACATCCCATACTAATTTCCCCACGAATAGTGAGCGCAGTGAAGACCGAGACCAACCTTGAAGCGAATTTTAAAGATTATCTAAATCGATTTAGCAAGCTATACATTCAGGTTACCGATGAGCTTATTCTAGCTAATATCAATACACCGGAAGATTACGAGAAGTTAGTATTCATCAATTTTTGAGTTGTGAACTAAGCAGCAATAAATCAAGTCATTTTCAGTTAATTCGTATATCGTTAACCATCCATCTTTTATAAAAAGGTTTCCAGTTGTTTGATTTTTTCCTTAATTAAAAAAAGTAGTCTAATTCCATACTTTTTCATGGGTTTTCAATAATTTTAATTTCTTCTTAGTTCATTTATTAAAGTTGATAAACTAACCGTTCTATTGTGTTTTTTAATCAATCATTTGTTTTGAAGCCCATTTAATTTTATAAACCCCTCATATTCCTGCTGAAATGTTTTCTTGTGGTGTTGTAATTTCTGGTTTTTAATATATTCATATACCTTTTCAACAACCGATTCAGAAACTGAATATGCAGCATAACCTGTTTGCCACGCAAATTTATCAACAATAAGATTATTTTGATTGATAAAGTGAGAGCTACTGCCTTTAATCTGTTTGATTACATCAGCTATAGATTTTTGCGGATTCAACAAGAACAAACAATGAATATGGTCGGGCATGCCGTTGATGATTCTTACCGGGCAACCTTGTTCCCGTAATTGCTCAGAAATAAATTGATATACCTTTTGTTCAATGTTTTGATGAATAAATGGTGTTCTTTCTATGGTTGCCCAAATGGCGTGTATCCAAATTTTATTGAATGAATGTGGCATAATTAATTTTTTTGATTTTAAATTTTAAACCGTTAAAACGGTTGGGTGTTATCCCATTTTCCATAGCCCACGGTTTAAACCGTGGGCTATGATAAAAACGATGTTATTTTAATGGATTTATCCATTTCCCTCTACAATTTTTATTTCGTCTTCTGTTAATCCATAAAGCTGGTAAACCAATTGGTCTATTTGGTTTTCTAAATCGGTGGTATCGGCGGAAGGGTTTTGTTTTTTTATGTTCATAACCTGTTTAACTTTCTCCGAAATCTTATTTTCCATGTCTTCCGAAACCTTATCGGGCAATGGAAAAGGGTATAAATAATTTGTTTTAAATCTGCGGGCATCACCTTGCAACGTGTCCCCAGTAATTTTCAAAAACCACCACAGCAATTTTGAGTTAGCGATTGCTAACAAGTATTCATAGCTTTCTTTGGTTGTTACTTTCTTGTACCAGCTATATATCGTTGTTGGATGATAAAATTTGCCTTTATCGAATATTACATTTGGATGGTTGGCACAAATTTCCATTGATGAAAGTTTGGGTTGCTCAAACTTATTAAGGTTCTTTGGATATATGTAAGCATGCCAATGCTGCATTTTACCTGCCTTACCGCTTTCACGTGCTTTAAATATGTTTTCGTGATCCATAACATAACAATATGTTTTTGGGAAACGAGTTTTTAAATCTTCTATTGAAACTACTTCTGGATTACCATTTTTTATCTCATATGGTAAGAAAACGTATCTATTTGTTGTTAAATAGCTATATCGCTGAACATCTTTTCCCATTAAAAAAGGTTTGAACAAATCTCTTTCAAGTTGATACTCTTTGCCACTTATCGGAACTTTTAATTTAAAATTCTTCTCATCAATACATTCTAAAATGTATAAGTCATCTTTACTTGTTGCCAATCCTTGAAATATTCCTTCAAAAGTATCAGAAAAGAGTTTAGAATTTGAATAAATCTTTTCAAAAACATTAAAACCAATTTTATCATTAAACAAAATCCATTGATTGCTGCCATATAGCGTAGAGGCTTTTTCTATCATTTCGTAAGTGATAAAAGTGTATTTACTTTTGTCAAGCATCAGATTTTTAAAATCAGATTTAAAAGGAAATCGTTGAAAATAAAATCCATTGCTTGGCTTTTTACTGAATTGTGCTACACAAGTATAAGTGTCAGCATCTTCAAAAATCATATTAGCTCCAAAATGAGCAATTTTATCAATGTATTGTCCTTGTTTTAAGTAATTTCTAAAAACTTCAGAAGATGACGCATTAAAGAATTTATGCGGAAAAATGAAGGCATTATTGCTATTTTTGCTTGAAATATTTACTGCAAGTTCAAAAAAGATATTTGCCAAATCATAAGCAGCTTTTGCATTTTGGTATTTGCTTTCATAATAAATTTTTTGTGCTGGTTGAGATGCCTGTATTTCTTGTACTCTCATATACGGTGGATTTCCAATCACCACATCAAAGCCTACAAAATCGCCGTCCTCGTTTAGCACTTCGGGAAATTCAAAACGCCATTCAAATGCGTTTTCAAATATTTTGTTTGTTTCAATATCATCTCTTTCTGCCTCTAGTTTTTTTAAGTTAGCGGTTGCTTTTTCTAAATCTTTAAACAATTGCTTATTTACTTTATTTCCCCAGTTTTTTTGAGTATTTATCTCAGTAGCAATATTTTCAATTTTACCTCTTGCTGCTGAAATTTTCTTTTTAAAGGGATTATCTATTTCACTTCTGAAATCCGATTTAATGTCAGCAATCAGCCGTTCCATTTCTCTTTTCTGCTCCTTGCTTTCAGCGTTTTGGTAAACAGCTACAGCTATTCGATAGCTATCAATGGTCCACTTACTTTTTTTCAAGGCTTGTTTCAGGTCGGCATCAATGGCAAAACGGCTCACTAAGGAGTTTCCGCATTTTATGTTGATGTCAATATTCGGAAGCGTTTCAAGTTCCGTGCTGTTTTTGTAGTAAGCGTTTTTCAAAAGCTCAATCCACAAACGCAAACGGCAAATTTTAACCGAATTGGGGTTAATATCCACACCGAACAGGCAGTTTTCTATGATGGTTTGCTTTTCGTGGAAAAGCGTTTCTTGTACGCGTTGACTTTCCTTGTTATTTGGGTTGTACTCAAACAATTCTCCATCTTCGTCGGTTACAATCAGTTCATCGTTTACCACTTCCACATGATATTCTTTCAGGCGTTTGCCTTCACGGTCTTGCAGAATTTTCAAGTCGTTTTTAACGGCAATCATTTCGTTGAGTGCCGAAACCAAAAAGTGTCCTGAACCAACGGCAGGGTCGCAAATTTTGATGCTGTTTACAATTTTATTGGCTTCGTTTCGGTCTTCAATCTTGTCGTAAAGTTCTTCAAGCGTTGTGCAATTCCATTTTTTGGTTTCGTTGAATTTCTGCAAAACAGCTTTGCGAATGGTTTCACGACACATAAACATTGTGATGAAACCCGGAGTGAAAAACGAGCCGTCTTTGTAGCCGTTGATTTTTTCGAAAATCAAACCGAGAACAGAAGCGTTAATAAGGGTTTTGTTTTCTTCCTGAATTGCTGAACTACCTTCTGCTCCAAAGTCGTAAGCATCTAAAAATTCAAGCAAGTATTTCAGCGTGGGCAGGCTGCCCGACAGTTTTTTGCCTGTTGTGTCTTTTAAAACGGTTTGCGAATAAATGGGAATGGTTTTGTCATTTCGCAGCTGACTAATAAAAAGCGTAGCATGTTCAATTTCTGTGGGCTCAAAAAGGGAACTGTTCAGGTACGGAACGTTTGCAAATTGTGTTTTTACATCTTCGTTCCGTTCGTTTTGCTTGCGAGCAAGCACTTGAAAAAACAAACTGTTTAAATCGTCATAATCCTTTATTTTATCATAAGTTAGAAACTTATACGATTTATCGCTTTTCCCGCCATTGCGGGACGAGTTATGGTAGGTGATGAGTTGGGCTTCCAACAACTTCAAAAACAAAATGCGGTTTATCCAAGTGATGGTAAGCTCAAGGGCAACATTAAATAGTCGTTCTTCTTTTGTATTGACATATTGATTTGGTTTTTCTAATCGGCTGAGTTTATCTAAGCTGTCTAACTGAATAATAGCATTTTCAAGCAAAGAACCGCTGTTTCGTTCTCCTTCTTTGTTTCGTCCGATGATTTTTTTGCCACCATATGGGGTTTCGGATAATCCGATGATGTGCAACAACTCACTATAAAAATGTTTGTCGAGGCTGTTGCTGTCGTTGGTGAACGGAAGTTTTAAAAGATGTTCAGGCGAAAGCAATTTGAATAAAGCAATCAGCGAGTTGTCGTCTACTTTGTCAGCGTTGCGAAGTGGTTTTTGATAGTCCTGAATGTTGAAGTAAGTAAACTCAATTTCAGATGTGATGCTATCAATAAACGGCTCGGCAATATTTTTATAGAAAAAGTCCGTTCTGATGTCTGTCAAACGTCCTGCTTCAAAGTCGTTGAATTGCTTTACAAGGTTTTTATTTTGAGCAAAAAGCCGGTCGAATAGGGTAGCATCAAAAATGAACCATTCGTAAATATTGGTTGCAATCAGGTATTTAATTTCAATATTCAATTGCGAAATCCGCTCACGTAAATAATACAAAACCAATTCTTGAAAAGCCTTAACGTTTATATTGTTTTTGGTGATCATCTCGGTTTTATTGGTTGGCTTTTTTGCTTCAATAATAACACCAACAGAATTACTTGCGCTATTTCCATTATGAATAACAAGGTCGTTTCGACCTTTGGTATTGATGAAATGATTGGGGTGATAATAGGTATTCTTTAAAAAGTCGGAAACCAAATTTTTATGAAATTCTTCGCTTTCCTTGTCATTAATACTATTGAGCAAGGTAATGAGATTTCTCTTGAAACCTTCAATTTCGGTTCTGTTCGGCTTTACTTTTAAATAGGCTTTGTTTAGTGCCTTTTGTGGTTTCAATTCTTTTAAAATCATATAAATTATATTATTTACTTCACTCAGTAAATTTAGTATTTCGGTCGAAACAATTTCAGTATGTTGGAAAAAAATTGCTCATGTTTAGTATTGGCTCTTGTTTAGTAAAAAACTAATTGTGCAATTTGCGGGTTGTTTTTTTACACTGTCGAAACGTTTTCGGGCTTTGCGTTCGGGCGGGTTTCGGAGCACAAAACTGTCAACTTGCATTGAACTTGAATATAAGCATAAAACTTCAAGTTAGCACGTCCCCCTGCCTGACGCAAAACCCGTGTTAGCGGTTCGGGCTTTTTTGTTATCCGTATATTTAATTGTCAAAATCATTCAAGTCTCATTGATGTTTTAGATTTGATTTCGTCTGCAATGTCTGGTCTGTTTGGTTTAATCCATTTGTCAAATGTCTTTTGAATAAAAGGCGAAACCCAGTATTGTGAACCTTCTTCTGGTGTCATTCCCAAGTCAAGATAATCAACATAGTCAGTTGACATCATATAATGGTCATTTAAATAAAAGAGATATGCAAAATGTTGAACAAAAACGGCTGTCAAGTCAGCAGAAAAAGTGTCTAATGCTTTGACTCTGTTCAGCAAATAAATTTCATTGTCATTGAGCAACAAGTTGTAATAGTAGTTATAATGTGTATGGTCGTTACACCTGTCACGAACATTTTTATAAAGTTTGTCCTTTAAGAGCAGGTCTGTAATTGGCTTTAGTTTAACAGAGTCTTTTATGTATTTTGAAATCACCCGATATTCAGGGATTGTCACTGTCCCTTTTCTCCAATTGTCAATATGCTCAACGATAAAATTGTCAATATTAAAATGGTCGTTTAAATATAGATTGGTGTAAATATTTATGATAGTCGAGTCATAGTATTTCCTGAGTAAAGCGTAAGAGTCATTTATTCTTCCTTTTGATAAAATTTCTCTTATTGAATCAAGGGTTCCCTTTATTGAACCAAATACGTAAGTGTCCAAATTCACTAATGCTTTTGTTCCTTGGCTCATAAATCCCATTGTACTGAGAGCCAAAGAATAATAAAAGTCAGCAAATTCTGAAAGTTGTCCGAATACTTTATGGTCTGTATATTCTTTTCCCAATTGTTCTTCTTTGTCCATTGTTTATTTCGTCTTTTAGCCTGACCGTTAACTCATTTATATTCGTTTCATTGTTTTGCCTAATTCTTTTTTTGTATGTATAGGCGCTATAAAGTAGCGTTCTATTTTAAATGTAAATTTACAAAGCCAACCACAAATCATCAATAGTTAAGTAAAAAACTTATTAACAGCTTTGGGGTAACAAGGGATTGGTTATCAATAGTTTTGCTGCAGTTATGTTTGAGCAATTCCTTTATGAGCGCAGTTCCTTTCTGGCAGCCTGGAGATGGGTGGCATGGAATTGATGTTTGAGTAAATTTACTATGCCTTAAGTATTAATTTAGAGCGAGCTTATTTGGTGATAATTATTAACGGTTTACGTATATGGCTTGTGGCGCTTTTCAAAGCACATACTTGTTGGCTTGCACCAAATTTGTTAAAGAGCACAAAACTTGAATTTACTACTTAACCTGCAATAATTTATACACGCTGTTACCCGCTGGCTTTTTTTATTTGTTTTAATATTCTATCATTTCTTCTATTTATCAAGTCAATCGTATGATTTTTATATCGTTTGTTTTCGTCAACTGTCTGTGGTAATGGAGGTCTGCTGAAATTGTCAAATGGTAAAGAAAATTCAATTTGTTCTTTTTGGTTGATAAAATCTTGTAAATGAAAGAATTCTATATATCCTTTAAAGTCAACAAACAAGTCAAAAAAGTCTTTATAGTTCATAATGGTTTTATAAAGTGGACTTTCTTCGTTTTGATAAAAGCGTCTTATACATTCCAATGTCAAATCAAACCTGTCGCAAATTAATCGACTTACTCCACGAGCTTGATTTATCGTAAACCCATTTTTATTATGTGCAGGAAAAACTATGTGACCACCAATTGTCCGCACTTTATATTTGAGTTCTTCACGTTCAATTTCTGTTAGCCATCCGTCAAATTTATTGCTATATTTTCCGTCAAAATGTGGGCACATTCTGTCGCTTGACAAATTCATTGTTAGATTATTTTTTATAAGCAATCTACCATAACTTTCGCCAATAATATCCAAATAAAAAGTTTTTCCATTCGGCAATTCTTTACTCCATAAATACTTGTGGATTTCATATAATTTTTTACTATCCTTATCTGGGTCGCCACATTTACTGTCTAATCTAAAGTCAAATTTAATATCAATTTCATTAATTGTCATGTTTTGCCTCTTTAATTTGCGGTTAATTCGTTTATAGGTGCTACACTGTATCACATTATTTCCATTTTTAAATGTAGTGGCAATATAATAAAGTGGCGTTTTGTTTCAAATGTAAATTTACAAAGCCAACCACAAATCATCAATAGAAAGTAAAAAACTTATTAACAGAAAGCGTTTGGATGTAAAATGTTTTGCTTGACTTGTATTTGAGCAAGTTCCTTGTGAGTGTAATTTTCGTTGTTCGTTGTTCGTTGATAGTTATTCTTGAATTGAAATTGAACGCTGATGACGCAGATTGGCGGATTTACATTGTGAAACACCTTGTAAACCTGTGCAACACTGTGATAGCTATTTAGTTGATAGCTGATGGTTGAAATTTTCGAAACACTGTTGTCCGGTAAAAATTTTCCGGGCAGCCTCATTTGAGTAGCCACCCGGAATGCCTACTTTTGAGTTTCCAGACTAAAAAGTAAGACATGGGTAAAAGTATAAATTTTAGCGGGCAGCCAATATTTAATCCGCTGTTATAGCTTGTTGAGAAGGGTGATGTTCGAAAAGCGGCGAAGCAATATGGTGCCGAGCGGTACGTAAAGAAATTCACCACCTATCACAAGTTGGGAGTAATGCTTTTTGTATCCCTTGAGGGCTACCATTCGGTTAGGAAAGCCATACTGGGGCTGTCCTAACTGGTTCGCTGGCGCACGTTCGCTGAAGCCAACGGCTGGTGAAACAGTAAGGTATTCGGGGATATTTACATGAGCACCTACCGGAAGCACGCCCGGTTTTAGCGGACAGATCCTCTTTCCGATGCTGACATGAAACGCCTGTACATCATGGACTCGACCACCCTTTCGCTATTCAAAGCCATACTAGGGTGTGTGGGCCTTAATTCCAGGGAGGGGAAAGGAAAAGGAGGGATTAAGGCTCATACCATCTTCGAGGCCAGCGAAAACTTACCCTGCCTTATCCTATACAGCGAAACAGTTCGGCACGACCATCTGTTTCTGGAGGAGGGACACACCCTAGTCCCCGGCTCCATAATCACCTTTAACAAGGGTTACGTGGACTATGCGCAGTAAGAGGCCTTTACCCGAAAAGGAATCTGGTACCTAACGCGGCTAAAGGTGAATGCTTTCTCCCAGGCTAGGTTGAAGTATGAAATACCCGATGATGCCGATGCGGGAGTTCTAAAGGACGAGGAGATCGTTTTATACTAAGTGAAAGGCAAGCGAGAAAAGCATTGTGCCAGAAGGGTGGCCTACTGGAACAACCTGAACCAGAGGCTGTTAGAGTTTATAACCAATGACTTTGCGCTGCCTGTCGAAAGGATTGCCCTGATATACAAAAAGCGCTGGTAAATAGAGTTGCTGATCAAGCAACTTAAGCAGAACTTCCCGTTGAAGTACTTCTGGGCGACAACGAGAACACCATAGAAATTCAAATCTGGATGGCCATGCTGGCCAACCCGCTGATAACCCTTGTTAAATAAATGATAAAGCGTAGCTGGGCATTTTCCAATCTAGTTTCAGTAAAATGGTAGCAATTGATGAACTTCATCAATACTTAAGCTTTTCTTGAAGATCCTGATGGGGGCTGGCGTGAGCTAATTAAAGAGAACAAGCAAAAATATAAGTACTCGCTATTCCCAGAAATGCAGGGGGCTTACTTTTGAAAAGCAAGTAAATCACATCTGATTATGTGATAGTTATGTGCAAATTTATATTAAGTTTATAGTTTACCAAACAACCTTAATCTTCTGTTATATAATACAATCACGTGTTTATTCTTCCGATTGCACTCATTTATTAATTTATCTTTTATCCAATTAAAATCATCATTATCAATACTTTGAATGATTTTAATGCAATTTTCAAAATCACCTAAATTTCTATATATTTCAGCAACTATAATTTTTTGATTCAAATCGGATTGGTCGAGAAGTGAAATTAATTCGAAACAATTTTCTCTCCACCTGATTTCGTCTTTTTCATCAACAAACTGATCTTGGCCATCTCTTACTCTGTCATTATACAAATACCAAATTCTTTGACGTATATATAATTCTTCTTGCTTGTTTTTGGCAATTCCAGAATCAAGTGCTTTGAAATAGTCATCTATTCCCAAAGATACTAACCAATCAGCATTTTCCCATTTTTTTGAATTTTTTTTACCCCCCAATTCATAAGTTCCAATTTCTACTGATTTACTCAACCAAAATATATTATCGCATTTATTGCATTTAGTAATTTCTGGAAACTCAGGTAGCATTGAACCAATTCTCTTCCCATCAGAATATAATATTGAATAAAAAGTGTTTCCACTCAATATACTTCCTTTTTGTAAGAGATTGCCACAATTTGGGCATTTGTAAATGTAAAAAGGTCCTGGTAACATAATTGTTTCTTTATTTTAATGGATTATAACGGTCCGCGTGTTTGTTTTGTTTGGGGGATTGAGACAACTTCGTCGTCCACTCGATATAAAGTTGCCAAAAAGCCTAAAAACTTCAAAATCCGTCATCAGCCCAAATAAAATAAACACGCTGTTAGCAAACGTGGTTCTTATTCCTTGATTATCGTATGGCTCTCCGTTTCATTGATTTTTACAAGGTAAACCCCTTTTGGCAATGAAGATATATTTACTATTACGCTTTTATCCTTACCTGAAAAGTTTCGAGTCATAACAGGCAACCCCATCTTGTTAAAAACCCTAGCACTTTTGATTGGTTCGGGAGATGTCCCTTTTATGGAATTTAAATTTGATGTTTCAACTGTTTCGATGATCATTTCACCATACACTGGGTTTGGATAAATTGCATAGAATCCGCAAGACACCTCAACCAGTATCTCAGCACGCTTTGTACCACAGGCGTTGGAAGCAGTTGCGTAAACCCAGCCCATACCGCTTTCGTTCCCAGCCCGTACATTGCACTTGTAGCCATATGAACCACCAGTTATGCTTAAAGGATAAGTGGCAGACCATTGTATGGATAGGTGTTCACATTCCGTAAATAGTTCAGTTCCTCCACAGGTCATTTCTCCAATGCCACAAATCGTTGGAAGAGAAGGGGCTCCTACGGTTACTTCCTTACGGTATGATCCGATGGCTATATTACCTAACGAAATGGTAGCCTGTACCCAACCTTTATCTGAAGTTAGGGAAGAGGACGGGCGAACCGAGCAACTAGAACCTTGAGCATTTTCTAACATAAGATTACCACTACATGACCATGAAATGCCTAGCAGTTGAGGAATGCCACTTATGGAGTAGTTGGCTGTGGTTTGTGTACAGATGGCATCAGGCCCCACAACCTGATATGAACCAGCCATGGGCTGTTGGGGTAAGCCGTTAAGCTCACCCATTAGCCATATAGCCATATTGGGGTCAAAGGTGATGTGACCCATGTTATAGCTCTTTGGCCCCCAGTAACTCTGGAATGGGGTTTCCCCTGTTGCTACCAGGTTTCGTCCACTCAGGTTTTCAGCCAAATCCTGGTTACTGCCGGTAAAAGCGAACGCACTCTTGGTTGGAATAAAGGAATGAGACTTGATGGGCGTGCTCCACTCTGTTTTATATACAAAAATGTTATCCCCCAGATTTTTAAGACCAACCATATTTTGGCTTACCTGCTCAAATGTATTGTTAATTCCGCCTGGCGAATTATCCAAGCTGTAACTGTTAGGTAAACTAATAGCATATTTACTTGTTGTAGAAGAAAACGGAGAAGGCTTTGTTCCCTTAAAGATAAGGCAACGATTACCATAGCTAGGAGTGGTATTAATGTATCCCCACCCAATTTCAGTCCAACCCCAGATAAACTTACCCTTGATGCTCATGGTTGCAGCTCTTGAGCAGGTAGCGGAGCTGCTGGTTCCGTTTAGGCTACCATTCAGCACGGTGACTCTTCTCAGGTTTTGCGGAAACCCAATCGAATTTAACGAAGAAACAAAGTTATTCCTGAAACCTGTTGCGCCCATAGGGTTTTCGGAATCGGACAGGTAATGGTGAAGAAGCATCTGCTTGGCAGCAATACAATTTAATTTCTCATCTCGACTTGCCTCCGCATCATCGCTAATACTGGCAAAATAATTAACAAAATGCTGCACGCCAATCGGGATATTTGCACCGTTGTGCGGGGAATCAAAGGACACCCATAATCTGGTGTTGTGGTTTAACCCGCTCTGCTCCATGTAGGCCAGCGTGTAACGGGTGATGAGGCCACCCATGCTGGGGCCAATAACTACCAATTTTTCAGTACTGCCATTGGTAATCAGTTGGCTGTTAATTTCCTGTATTACCTTCACGGCAACCATGGCGTTACGCTCTATGAAGTCACCGCCACCATCAACAACCTTATTGGCAAACTGGTTAAAGGCTTTTGGTAAATCAAGTATTACTAAATCGTAACCGTTTTGGTAAAGTAAATCTGCAAATTTAATACTCTTGCTATTATTGAGGTAATTAAAAAAGAGAGTGTCATCTTTTCTATCATTACCGGGATCAAACCCATCAACGACTAAAACAGGTTTTCGCAATTTCCAATCGCTATTCCTGTACAAGTATGTAACCCAGCCAAGACCATTGAAGCCAGTACTTTCATTGTATCCTTTGAATGGTATATCGGCGTATTTTACTTGTTGCCTTAGTACATTTTGTTTGTATAAACCCCAATTAACCTCTGGTAATGCAACATTTATTGTTGAATTACTAATACTGGCAACACGATTATTATCCGTGATAACTATTCTAATTTTCTTTTCGCCTTCCCTTGTGTAGTTTACACTAACCAGTTTTCCTTGTTCAACCGTTCTAAGCCCCAACCTATCATCAAAGTCTATTTTTATTGAAGGCAATTCCCCTCCTGTGTTTTTTAGTATTAGTTCGGGGGCAAGAATAAAACGGCACTGGGGTTCTACAGTGTTTTTGTCGGAAAGTAACGATGCGATGTACACCTCCTTCTCTTTTATACCATTTATGGCAAAATCCTTCACTAAAGTAGCTCTGCCATTGGCATTAAGGGTTATTAGTCCTTTTTGAGAGAAAGAGTATCGATGTAGTTAAAACGGTAACCCATTAATCCAATCGGCACTACTTTGTCTCGATATATGTAAACATCGGCTATTGCCTTTAACGAATCAGTGGTAATCATAGCACTGTTCTCGTAGGCAGCATTTCTGATTTCTCTATATGCCTGATAGAAAAAAGCTCTGTTTATGGTAGCATTAGCCTTTAAATGCTGCAAACCGGTAAGGGAGATAACCCTATCGTAAAGTATTCCAGTGGGTATCGTTCTTTTATCAATGCCTGAAAGCATTGAATCGACGTAACTTGTATGTTCTGAAGCAATATTTGATGGATAATTTTGTGACCATATTTTAGTAAATCCAATAATCGCAATAGTTATTGCAAGTGATACCTTTCTCATGACGAATTATTTTACATACTCTAAAATACAAGAACCATCTTCATTATACCCAATGTCAAATCGACCATCAGTGACTTTTGCAAGTTGTGAGTAGTCCCATTCTCCTAATCCTAAGAACAAAACACCGTCAAAATTGAATATCCCAGAAATAATATTATTTTGTTTATCAAGTTTTGTAATATTTAATTGACCTGAAATATTTTGTGTGTAATAGTATTCCTTATCTGGTAGTTGTCCCCCATGTTCATCATAATAGCCAATTGAAATCGTTCCGGAAAAATCAATAAAAACACCTGGTGAAAAAATACTGTCCATTCTTACGGATACACCGAATCGAGGTATCCCATTTTTGATATCATTTTCTGTTGGTAAAAATAAAACCCCTAAATCAATTTCCCCTGTTTGTTCATTATAGCATAACCTTTTTGTGTACGGGGAAAAGATAATTGCCCCATGAGGAATGCAAACAACACCATTTACTTTGCAGCCAATGGTATTTGCCCCCTTTTGGGTTGCTGGGGGTAGGGTATATTCAAATTCTTTTTCACAACTTCCACTTAAAAATAATGTGGCTAGAAACAGTAACATTAGTTTTGATTTCATAGTTATTAGAGTTTAGGTCATTTTTATTCTTCTATACCATGTTTGCTAACGGCTGGGGGTGTGTTTTGCGCTGGGGATTGGAACGGAGTTTTTATCCCCCGATACGCAGTATCGCCAAAACCGATTAGCTCGCTAATCGGCAGGGAACCCAGCGTAAAATACACCCCTTGTTAGCAACAGAATTTTAATTTTCCGTCTATTTTTAGTTAAATCTTTGTTATCTTAATTGTCTTGTTTTTATTCTTAATGTACAAGTTAATCAGCCAAAAAAATAGAATAACAGAAAGAGAAACTATAAAAACTCTTAACCAATAGATATCAGAACTATATAACACAGTAAAAATCATTGGGAATAGGAACATTATTAAAGATGGATTATTTAGATAAAGAACTCTGTTAATTTCCACTTCAGTCCTCTCTTCAAGTTCAATCATTTCTTTTTTACTACAATCAAACCGAAATTTTTTTGCTTGAATTTCAATTTTGTCTTCTTGTATTGTTACTTCTTTTATGTCATTCTGTCCAAGTTTTGCTAAAAACTTACCGTTTATAAAAATCTTGAAATTACTTTCATCGTAAAATTTTTCTTTGTCTTTTGGTCGCTTGAGAATTAGTGTTTTCATTTTCGTCTATCAATTATATTTTTCAAAAAGTTACAAGTAAATGTCAATCAATTTTGTTGCTAACGTTTCCGTGGCAAGAAATGTTGGGGAGTTAAAACCGAACATCTATCCGCCGTTAGAAACTAGGTTAAAGTTAATAAAAACCCCGCATCTGCAAGGTCTAGCCCCAATATTTTTTGCCACGTGTT
>JBFMGQ010000020.1:0-57847 GCA_040752515.1 Bacteroidota bacterium
AAAATTTACTGCCATGAGATTCGGAATTTTAGCTGCGCTGCTTATTGCAGCAACCGTAACCAGCACAAATACAAGTGCTCAGGAAACCCGAAACTTTGATGCTAAGGGATTTGACGGGATAAGAAACAGCACATCGGCTGAGGTGCAAATTTCACAATCGCCAAACTATGGTATTGAGGTAACCGCAAAGAAAGAGGTTTTCAATGAGTTGGAGATAGTTGTAAAGGAGAATGTTTTGCATATCAAAAGCAAGGATAACCTAAGATTTACCAGTAACTGGGGTAAAGTACTGGTCAAGGTTTCATGCCCGGATATTAAACTTTTGGCTCAGAATGGCTCGGGCAATATGATTGCACTAACGCCCATAAAAGTTGCCGACGAATTTACAGCTTCAATAAATGGGAGTGGCGATATATTGCTAAAAGAGATACAGGCCAACTCGGTACAGGTAAGCATAAACGGTTCAGGTAACATAAAAACCTCATCGCAAGGGAAAACCAATACGCTAAAGGCCACCTCTAACGGGTCAGGGAATATCGATCTGGAAACACTAACCTCGGAGATTGCTCAGCTAAAGCTGAACGGTTCTGGCGATGCAACCGTAAGGTGCAACAAGGAATTTAAAGGATCAATAAACGGGAGCGGAAGCATCACGCTTTACGGTAATCCCCTTATTGATGCCAAGGTTAACGGTTCAGGGCGATTAGTCCGTAAGTAAAGATTGGAAAAACGGAGCACGAAAAATTAACGGCTGAGGATATTCCTCGGCCGTTCGTATTTTAATAAATTTGGGAGAAGAGAGGTTTCCAATTTGATGAATTGGCATAGGTTTGGGATGCATAAACTAAATTACCCCTCCCGGAATATGCAAAACTTGCATATAAATTTGTAGTTTTGATTTTTATTCTAAGCTTTAGCATCATGCTCAGGGTGGCAGTTGATTTTGATGGTACAATTGTGGAGAATGAGTATCCCCAGTTGGGAAAGCCCATGCTATTTGCCTTTGAAACCCTTAAGGAACTTCAAAAAAGAGGCTTTGTCCTTATCCTTTGGACTGTGCGAACCGGTAAACTGCTCGATGAGGCTGTGGAGTTCTGCCGCCAGAATGGGGTTGAATTCTACGCAGTTAATCGCAACCACCCTGAAGAGTTTCCTGACCCGGAGACTCCCCGTAAGCTCGATGTTGATGTTTTTATTGACGATCGCAACCTGGGTGGATTTCCCGGTTGGGATAAGGTGTTCAGCATGCTTTGCCCCAACGAGCCCTATGAGGTTTCGCAGAAAAAGGTTTTAAAACAGTATAAGACGAAAAGTTTTGTACGACGTATCTTTGGTATTTAACATCAATTTTATGCTACAAAGAATTTCAATTTTGCTATTAGTTCTAGCCGTTGCATGCACAAATGGCCGAAAGGATCAACTGCCCGATACCACTAATATGCCAGCAGAGAATCCTTTGCATCTTATCCGGTTCGACAAGCCCACAAGTGGTTCATTATTCACAGCTGGCGAAAGCATTGATATTACTATTAAACTAACCGATACCATTCAGCCCGATTCCATTGTGCTTTACCGTAACAGCGAACGAATTCAAAAAGTTAGCAATTTATCGTTCATCTTACAAACGCAAGCTGGTAAACCCGGCACAATTCAGCTGAATGCTACAGCATGGAAAGATGGGCGCAGGCAAACGGCATCAATTTCCGTAAAGCTCAAATCGAATACAAAACCTGCCAGCTACAGTTACCGAATAGTAAAAGCTTATCCGCACGACCCCGAAGCCTATACCCAGGGCTTATTCTACCATAACGGCTACCTGTACGAGGGTACTGGTCAGCAAGGCGCATCGAGTTTAAGAAAGGTTGAGCTGGAAACTGGCAAAATATTACAGAGCGTAAACCTAAGCAGGGAATACTTTGGCGAAGGCATTGCCATTCTAGGTGATAAAATTTACCAGCTTACCTGGACAAACGGTACAGGCTTTGTTTACGATGCTGCCACTTTTAAACCCTTAAACACTTTCAGCTATACCACGCAGGGCTGGGGGCTAACCACCAATGGAAACGAACTTATAATGAGCGATGGCTCAAATACTATCTACTTTAGAGAGCCAAGTGGTTTTAGTGAGCTCAGGAGAATTGAAGTATTTGACAACAATGGGCCCGTTAAAATGCTTAACGAGTTAGAGTACATTGATGGTAAAATTTACGCTAATGTTTACCTGACCGATAGGATAGTAATAATAAATCCCGAAACCGGAGTGGTAGAAGGAAATATCGATATGCAGGGACTTTTAGCTACTGCCCAACGAACCGGCAAGGAAGATGTATTAAACGGAATAGCATACGACCCCAATGGAAAGCGAATTTTTGTTACCGGAAAGCTATGGGGCAAACTATTTCAGGTTGAATTCATAAAGAAAAAGTAGATGACAACCCGTACTGAAACCGATTACCTTGGAAGTTTACAAATCCCTGCCGATGCACTTTACGGAATACACTCGGTAAGGGCAAAAGATAATTTTCCTGATACCACGCAATTCCATATTGAGTGGTACCAGGCTATGGGACTGGTAAAACAGGCATGTTACCTTACCTATGCTGAAATGGTTAAGGCACTCCAGGAAGAAAACCTATTCCGCGATAGTAAAGGTTTTATTCCGCCCAACGTAGTAAATGCACTAATTGCAGTTGCAGGCGAAGTGCATGAGGGCAAGTACTTCGACAGTTTCATTGTCCCGGCCATACAGGGAGGTGCTGGTACAAGTATTAACATGAATGTTAACGAGATAATTGCTAACGCAACACTCATCAGGCTTGGCCATAATCCCGGCAACTACACGGTTATCGATCCCATTGAGCAGGCCAATGTTTACCAAAGCACAAACGATACGGTACCAACAGCACTTAGGGTTGCCGTGGTAAGGTTGTTATCCCTGCTCGAGGAGCTAATCAATAACACCCGCCAGGCAGTTGAAACCATTGAGAAAAGCCACCGAAACTCATTGCGCATAGGTTACACGCAGCTACAAGCAGCGGTACCATCGTCGTACGGACAGCTGTTCAGCACTTACAGCGAAGCGCTATCGCGCGATTGGTGGAGGGTTTCAAAATGCTTTGAACGTATAAAGGTTGTTAACCTTGGCGGAGGAGCCATTGGTACTGCAGTGGGAACACCCCGTTACTTTGTAATGGAGGTGGTTAAGCACCTGCAGCAGCTAACCGGATTCCCGTTTACCCGCAGCGAAAACCTAAACGATGCCACAGCAAACCTCGATTCATTTGTTGAGGTGCATGCCATTCTCAAAGCCCATGCAGTGAATATTGAGAAAATGGCATCGGATATACGCCTGCTGGCGTCGGATATTGCGGGCAATGCAATTAGCATTCCCAAACGACAGGTGGGCAGCTCAATTATGCCTGGCAAGGTAAACCCCGTAATCCCTGAATTTGTAGTGAGCATTGCCCATCGGGTTTACACCAACGATATGCTCATCTCAAACCTTGCCGGACAGGGTGCGCTTGACCTAAATGCCTACCTGCCAACCATTGGACACGCCATGATTGATTCCATAAAGCTACTGATTGCTGCCAACCAAGCCCTAGCAAGCCATTTACTCAATGGCATTGAAATTGATTCCGAGAAATCGGCTCAGCTACTGATGTTTAATCCATCCATAACCACAGCCCTGCTTCCTATTATTGGATTTAACCGGGCTGCAATGCTTGCGCAGGAAATGCGTCTGAAAAAAATTGATATTTTCAGCGCCAACCAAAACCTGAAGCTAATTCCGGAAGAAAAGCTGGTTGAATTGGTAAAACCAAACAACCTGCTTAAGCTGGGATTCTCGTTTCGCGAGGTGATTGATTAATTCCTTTTTACGTTTCATTAATCCATTTATAATCTTAATTTTAACCTTCTAAATCAAGCAAATATGCCACAAAGGCATGCTATGGGCACAATCCATTGAATGAATTAGATGAATTCAATAGCAATTGACCAATCTATTTCTCCTTAATGCCTATTTAAGTTAACCAGTCTTTGTGTTTCAAAAAAAGAAATTTTAGTATAAGAGTTATGCCAAGTTTGAAGAAATCCAGAATAGTTGTTCTAAAAAGTGAAATTATTTTGCTCAACTACAAAGCATATTAGCATAGAAGCGTCCTGCTCAATTTTGATTTATCCCCAAAAATCGAATTGATATGGGTCTATAGTCAAATTATATTAAATACTGTATTCGGGCTAGGTGAGTTAGAAAATTTTGCAAACTTTTTGACATTGTTTGACAAATAATTATATTTGTACAGATTTTATTAAACAAATTGAAAAGGGTTTAAAGTTTTTAAATATCAAGATAATTATATACTTACATAAATTTTGCATCATGAAAAAAAAGTATTTTTTGGCAGGCTTTGTTGTATCGTTATCATTGTTAACTAAAGCACAAATCTCAGACTTAATAATATCTGAATATGTGCATGGCTCTGGAAACAATAGAGCTATAGAACTATACAACGGAACAGGGAAACTTGTAGATCTTGCAAGTTATAGGCTAGAGAGAGACCTAAACGGAAATGGACAATTCGTATACTATTATAACCTAAGTGGTACACTAGCATCAGGTGAAACCTTTGCTATAGGTAATCCAAATGCATCAGTGGAAATTACAAGTAAAGTAATTATAACCAACCTTACTATAACTGATTTCTCCGGCGATGATCAAATTAGACTATTGAAAAATGGGCAAGAAATTGATAGAATAGGAGTGCCTGGCGGAGTTAATTTCGGCCAAAGTTGTACATATGTTAGAAAGTTTAGCGTATTAACCCCAAGACCAGGTCCACAAGACCCAAGGTTTAATGGAGAATGGCTTAAATATCCCTTAGATTACTATAATGATTTAGGCATTTTTTTCATACCCACCAAAAAATATACTTTTGAATATGACAATTCAGGCAATAGGATTGAACGACTATGTATTTTACTAAGTTCAAAAAAATCTTCAAAAAGTGACAGCACTAATACAGAACAAAAGACAGGAGAAATTGAACCGATAATAGATAATCATGGAGAACTTTCAATACTGATTTACCCCAATCCAACCAAAGGTCAACTAACACTAAGAATTAACGGCGCCCAAGAGAATGATTTTTTTTCTTATACACTTTATAGTATCGGTGGCGGTACATTGCTTTCAGGGAATAGTGTGGGTACAGACGATTTATCTATTGATATGAGTAATTGTATTAATGGCATTTACATTTTAGTGGTTAAAAGCAACAAAATGCAAAAATCTTATAAGGTAATTAAAGAATAACTTAAACATATTAAGACCATGAAAAATAATACTTTATTATTAATATTAACTTTATTCCTATTTTCAAAACAAGGTTTTGCACAAACGATTTCTGTGTATGGTTCAACTGTCGGTGAGGCTAATGTTACGCCATCAGGTGCCGCTTCATACATAATACCAATTCACACTCCCCGAGGTGTAAATGGATTTCAACCCAATATTTCCATAATTTATAACAGCCAATCAGGCAATGGTATTTTAGGGTATGGATGGAACATATCTGGTCTATCATCAATCTCTAGAGTCCCAAGTACAATATATTTCGATGGTATAACGGAAGGAGTAAATCTCAACCGCATGGATAAATTAGCTTTAGATGGGAATAGGCTAATTTGTATTAATGCTGACTCAACAGAGTTTAAAACTGAACTTGAAAATTTTTCAAAAATAATTGGCGGGAAAAGTGATGTTTCCTATTACTGGTTTGAAGTAAAAACAAAGGATGGGAGTACAAACTATTATGGAACAACGGAGGATTCGCGTCTACGGCCATTAGGGAATTGGTCCCAACCACTGGCTTGGTATTTAAGTAAAAGCACTGATCCAAATGGGAATTCCATTAACTATTTTTACACAAACCAAAATGGAGAAATTTATATTGACCGAATTGAGTACGCCAACAATAGCATCCAGTTTATTTATGAGGATAGGCCAGACAAAAACGTGACATATTTTGCTGGAGCTAGCGTTAGCCAAAAAAAGAGACTTAAAGGTATAACCGTAAAAAGCGATGGACAAGTTGCTCGTTCATATTCGTTTACCTATAATCATGACGGGCTTTTCAGCCACTTAGCTTCAATAAGTGAAACAGGTTCCGACGGTGCTTCATTAAATCCAACTCAGTTTATCAGAGAGGGTATTAATGCTAATAGTACAGCATATAGTGCTTTAGTAGAAACCCAGAGTTATAAACAAATTTATAATGCTGACCTTACAGGTGACGGGCGTTCTGATGTTGTAGTTACATATAAAAGTTCAGTGGAGAGTAACTGGACAGATTGGGCTTTTTACGAAGCCAACGCAGATGGGCACTCTTTTACTAAAAAGTATAGTGGAAAACTTCCTTCTGGCTTTAAGGGGTTTTATCTTTCCGATATAGACAACAATGGAACTTACGATATTTTTATGCGAGTGAGCGGGGTTTATAGTTACTGTTGCATACAATGTGATGAATTAAAACCTCAAAACGCTATTGTTAAACCAGATTCCTTACTAACAAAATCGGATGCTATTTTTAAAGAACATTCTGAAAAAACAGTATTGCCTCCTGACGATGATTCAAATGGATGTTGTGCTACATGCTCATACGACAGGCAATATATGAATGCATATTTTTATAGCAATGGGAACCTTGTGCGTAATGAGCAGTATGATATTCATTTTGATTTTATCAAGGGAGATGCAATCATCTATGCAGGTTTAAATTTTGATGGTGATGGCAAATCAGACTTTTTGATATTGGATAAAAGTAAAAATTTTGTTGGAGTAAAGGTCGGCAACACATATTTTAGTGCACAAGTATTCTCTAACAATCCAAACGATGTTAACCTATTAGATTATAATGGCGACGGACGTACTGACATATTAGTAACTAAGGAATACAATTCAACGATTTACACATACAACCCAAGGAGCACTAAATTTGAAGTGCTATATAATAGTGGTTTTCCTACCAGATGGCACAGTGTACATTTAGGGGACTTTAATGGCGATGGAAAAACCGACATTCTTAGCTATACTGCAGGTAAGTGGAATCTTAACTTTTCAACAGGAAAGGAATTCTCATATCCTGCAATAACTAACCTCCCATTCTATAACGCAAATCCAGATGATAATGAGTTAATGTCATTGTTCATTGGTGACTTTAATGGCGATGGACGCGATGATGTTCTTCAAACTCTTGCGTACAATAGAGATGCTACCTCAAATTATTACTACTTCTATATTAGCGATGGCATGGGGGGGTTTAAACTTTTAAGTTCTGGCACTTGGGATTTTGGGGTAAAAATTGCTCAAATCTTAAAAGAAAAAAGTTTTCTTGGCTTTTCATGGGATAGAAAGTGGACATCTTACAACGGTCATGCTTTAGCCGATTTTAACGGTGATGGTAAAATTGATGTTTTACCTTACCATGGTAAACCTAATGCTAGACAAGCAATAATTTTACCTTTTAGTAACGACCGTTCCCGTCAACTTCTTTCAATTGTTGATGGTATAGGCAGACAAACTAATTTTACCTATAAAAGCCTTACTGAAGGTTCATCAATTTACCAAAAAGGCACTGGAGCAACATATCCACTTAATGATATTATTGCACCATTGTATGTTGTTAGCAGTATTTCACAACCCAATGGAATTGGAGGTACTACTACCACCAGTTTCTTATATAAAGGGGCAAAAATTCATTTGCTTGGAAAAGGCTTTTTAGGCTTTACAGAGGTAATTGCAAGCAATTCTTCTACTGGAATTGTTACAACTCAACAGTTCGAAACCAACACCACTTTCTACCTAAATTTATTACTTAAAACATTGGTAATGTCATCGGGAACTAAGTTAAGTGAAATTACTTATACAAACCGATTACAAAGTTTTGGTGGTAAGCGGTTTGCACAATTCATTGATAAAATAGAGGTGTTTAAAAACCCTGAAAATATTACCTTCACCACAACTTACCAATATGATAGTTATGGTAATGCAACTTATGTAAAGGAAAGTTGTCCTATTAGAACTATTGAGACAACAAATAACTATGCACTATATGGAGGATGGGGACCGTATAATCGTTTAACATCTTCAACTGTTAAAACAACATATTCCGGTAAAACTTCATATATAAGAAGTATTTCATTTTCATACGACAGCAAAGGAAACTTAATCCGTGAAATAACAGATAATGGTGTTACTAAAGATTATACTGTGAATCCATTAGGAGTAATAACAGGTATTACAATAAAGGCTAGTGATGAACCAGCATCTTCTACAAGGTTTGATTATGATAGTGGATATCGATTTGTTATTAAAACTACCAATGCATTAGGTCAAGTAAACTCACAGTTGATTGATCCCAGAACAGGAGTGGTCTTGAACGATATTGCAATTAATGGCCTAAAAACTGATTACATCTATGATGGTTTTGGACGTTTAGTCAAAATCAAAACACCTGAGGGGAATACCATAACAATTAACAGAATAGGTAACCCCAGCAATGCCCCTCAGGGTTGTGCTTATGCAATTGAAACAATAAGTGAGGGTAAACCAAAATCAAAGGTCTTTTACGACATTCTTGATAGAGAAATCCGTTCCGAGGTTGAAGGCCCAAGCGGTATCATTGTCACTGAAAAAAATTATAATGCTAAAGGTCAACTTATTTCCGAAACCTCTCCACACTATATAACTGATCCTGCCATTACAACTACTTATAAATATGATGTTTTTGGAAGGGTTACTGCCGTGAGCAGGAATGGCCGAACTACCACTAACAGTTACAGCGGAACTAAGGTAACCACTACTACCCCTGATGGTAAAAAGTACACTAAAGAATTCAACTCATTGGGCAATTTAGTATCTGCTACTGATAATGGAGGAAGTATTTCATACAGTTATCATAGTTCTGGACAGGTACAAACAATTAGTGCAAATGGACTTATAACAAGCATTGAGTACGACAATTTTGGACGTCAACTCTCAATTACTGACCCTAGTGCTGGGAAAGTTGAGTACACCTATTACCCATCCGGTAAACTTAAATCGCAAAAAGATGCCCGGGGTAATACATATACCTATACCTACGATGCACTTGGACGAATTGTTAGCGCCTCTGGCCCCGATGAGAACATTTCCTATTCCTACGAAACCTCTGGTGGGGGAAATGGTTTAATTTCCTCTATATCTAATTCTTTAAACTCTACCAAAAAAATATATAAATACGATAGCTTTGGGCGTATTTCAGAGTTTACAGATAAAATTGGGGATGTGGCTATGGTATCATCCTTTAAATACGATAAATACGGGAATATTACAAAACATACCTTCCCTTCGGGATTTGTTATTAATAAAACTTACGATAGCAAAAGTAACCTTATACAAATAACCAACGACAATGGAGGCATAATTTGGAAGTTTGTGTCAGAAACAGCAACAGGACAACCGCTTGAATATCAGCTTGGGAGCCTGTTAAACGTTAATTACGCTTACGATTCCGATGAGTTTCTAACAGCAATCAGTACCTTTGCTAATCCCATGCCAATGATTAATTCAAAGGCTTTCCCAGGTGATTATCCTCTTCCCCAAGGTTTAGTTTTAAGTTATAGCTACTCATTCGATCCACTAACAGGAAACCTAAATTGGCGTAAAGATAACATTTTAAACCTTCAGGAGGTTTTCACCTACGATAACTTGAATAGGCTTGAAAAGATACGTATGGGGGCATCTGAGAAACTTGTTCGTTATGAAAAGAACGGCAACATCAGTTTCAAATCCGATGCGGGTATGTATACCTACAACGGGTATAGGGTGACCGAAGTGGCTAGTGCTACAAACAACATACCCACTTTAACCCAAAATATAACCTATAACGGTTTTGGGAAAGTGCAAACAATTGAGGAGGGTACTTCATCGCTAAATTTCATATACGGAACCGATAGGCAGCGCATTAAAACAATAGAAACGAAAGGTTCTTTGACAACCACCCGTTACTATACCTTAGATCATGAGCGTGAAGTATCAACTACCACTACCGACCGCAGTTACATTTACAGCCCCTACGGGCTTGTGGCCGTGGTAGAAAAGCAGGCCGATACCTACACTACCCTTCTGGTTAGCACAGACCATTTAGGTAGCATTGTAGGACTGTTTACAACCGATGGCAAACTTGTGCAGAAACTTAGCTACGATGCATGGGGCAACTACCGCAATCCAGCCAACTACAGTCTGCCTTTTGGTGAAGTACCCCGCTTACGTAGGGGGTTTACTGGGCATGAACACGAGCCGCTGTTTGGCATAATAAACATGAACGGACGGGTGTACGACCCCGTGCTGGGCCGCTTCCTTAGCCCCGATAACTTTGTTCAGGCTCCCGATTTCACCCAGAACTTTAACCGGTACGCATACTGCCTCAACAACCCGCTGAAATATACTGATCCGACGGGAGAAATATTTGTAATTGATGATATTCTTTTTGCAGCTGCAATAGGGGCAATTATAAATGTAGCTGTACAAGGTATGTCTGGTCACATTAATAGTGCCGGAGATTTCTTTATGGCTGCAGGAATTGGCGCTTTAGCTGGAGCTGGAGGTGCTTTTGTTGGAGGTGCGGTTGCAGGTGCAATTGGCTATGGAGGATTTGCGGGTGGAGCAACAATTGGGGCTGCCTCTGGATTTGCTGGAGGCTTTATCGGAGGGGCTGGAAACTCTTGGATGAATGGGAGCAACTTTGGAGATGGTTTAGTAGCTGGTTTGAAAGGAGGTTTAATTGGCGGAATTTCTGGTGGTTTAATAGGAGGGACAATTGCTGGTATTGACGCAGTAAGGAGTGGTTCTGATTTTTGGAATGGAAGTGTTAATGAGGTCGGAGGAAGTGGTTTTGGAACGTTTTTAGATGAAGAAATTCCTGCCGGCGCTAAACCTACAGCTACTGGTGAAATAGCCGAAACATCAACTAATCCTAATTATGGCAAATATGGTATGACACGAAATGGAGGCGCAAAAGCTCACTACGGAGTTGATTATGCGGGCAAAGAAGGGGATGATGTTTTTGCTATGTACGATGGAAAAGTAATTAAAATAGGCGGCTCTAAGGAATATGGAGAAAACTTTGTAAGAACATCATCAACTATTAATGGGAAAACATACAATGTAGATTATGGCCATATGTCAAAGAGCGTTGTATCTATTAATAAAATGGTTTCAGCTGGAGAAAAAATTGGTGAAATGGGACGGCTTGGAAACTTGGCCGGAACTTCATTTCCAACGCATGTTCATATTGCTGTTTGGCGTCCTGTAAATGGTTTACAGGGTTTTGTAATGCCTTGGTGGAAGTGATAACAATAAATAACTTAATGATGAGATTATATTATATTTTGCTTATGCTTGCATTTGTTTCCTGTGGCGGGCATTCCAACTTGGAATTTAAACTGCAAAATTCCTTTCAAATTAAGCTCCAAAATCAGATTTGTATTAATACAAAAGATTGTTTTTATTTTAGTACTGACAGTAGCCTTTATCAGCTCTTTATGTATTACTCAAATGCTGAATGGGAAAAGAAAAAATTGATAGATAAAGTAGATTTTAGCCCGTATAAATCAAAGATACATAGCTTTCAATCACAAAGTAATGAGTCTTACGTTGTTTTATGGGAAACAGAATACGAAATTTATCCTTTAATTTATGCTTACTATATCACAGAAGGGAAAATAGTAAAAATAGGAGAGTTTTTAATTTCTTTACCTTGTCAAACGTGTGAGAGTTTAGAATATCCAATAAAAGATATTCGAATACTTCAAAATGGAAAGGATATTATAATTTCTTTTTTAAAAGATGTAAATTTTAAGCCAAGAAACGATAATGACTGGAAGTTGTATAAAGCTGGGGTATTAAAATGCATTTTTAATACTGAAACAAACGAATTAAAATACAACTATCGTTGAGTTAATTGGATAGCACAAACAATCAATAACTTAAAATAAAGAACCTCGGAAATCCGAGGCTCTTTACTTATAATGCAGCAACGTCTTTTTGGAAAGAAGGCTTTAAACTTCTTTTTGGTGAGCATGGTATCAATCATCTTAAAGATTACATGCTTATCTTCACCATCCATTACTGGTTTAACCAGAACTTTGTTTGATGTTTTTTCCCTAAGCCGGGACTTCACGAGGCATTGCCTGTCCCGCCCCCTACTCGCGTTCGTCGTTTGATTCATGCTATTGTTACAATTCCCTGTATCAGTCCAGTCTTTAAAATCATTAAATTAAAGGAGGTTGGGTGGCGGCCGCACCGCCATCCGTACATTTTAGCGGTTTCACCTACAGTTGCTTACGTTCCGCCTAAGTTAAACGTTGCGCTTTGGCCTGTACATATTTTTAAAAACCATTTCACACGTGTGAACGAGGAATTTTACTAGTTTTACTGAAAATTGCTGAACAGAATTGTCGTTATAGCAGGCGTTTGAAGATGAACGCAAATGAGGGTTGTTTAACAAAATGTTTTCCTACATATGAAAAAATTTACTGAATACATAGTGGTTGTTGCTGTTGGGTTACTTTTTACCTACCTGTTTGCTGGCGATGTAGTTAAAAATATTAATCACAGATACTTTGCCCAAAGCGGCGATGGTGCAAAGGACTACTATGCCACATTCTACCACATTAAGCACGATAATAGCTACATACATTCCAACAGCATGAATTATCCCTTTGGCGAGAGTATCTTCTTTGCGGGTTCGCAGCCAATTGTAAGCAATACCATTAAGTTCATTTCACAAAACATATACGATGTTAGCCCTTACACTGTAGCCATACATAACCTTCTGATTCTGATTAGCATTGCCCTCACGGTTCTTGTAATCTACCTGATTTTTAAACATCTTAATCTACCCATTTGGTACTCGTTACTTGTGGCTATAGGGATTACTTTCCTTTCCCCTCAAATTGACAGGATTGGAGGGCATTTTGCCTTGAGCTACACCATTGTGCTTCCGTTATTCATTCTGCTTTTGCTAAAGTTCGACCGCCAAAAAAGTATTGGTCTATCAGTACTCATTCTTTTTGCTGGAATGTGGGCATCAATAACCCATGGTTACTTTTTCACTTTCTACATGGTGATGTTTTTGGCCTACTGGCTCTGGCAAAAGCCTTGGCGTAAGGAGTTTGAATGGCGCAAACAGTGGTTACACGTGGTGCTGCAAATTGCTATTCCTCTTATTGTTGTCCCTACCCTAATTTTGTACATAGAGCCCGTTGAGGATCGAACAACATGGCCATGGGGTTTTCTGTTTTACCGGGCTTTCCCTGAGTCGGTGTTTCTTTCGCCGGGTCGCCCTTACTGGGGCTGGCTAAATAGCCTTGTAAAAATACGTAACCTCCAGTGGGAGGGAATTGCCTATGTTGGATTGGTGTCTACAATCATTTTTTTAATAGGCCTTTTCAGCTTAATTAAAAATGCTGTTAATAGACGTTGGGGAAAAACCCTTGCCATAACCAGTCAACCTCTAATGGATCGGCTTTTCTGGCTGTCGTTTTTACTCCTTTTATTCTCATTTGGAATTCCGTTTATCTTTAAGATGGAGTTCCTGCTGGAATACCTTGGGCCTATTCGTCAGTTCCGTGGTATAGGTCGATTTGCATGGCTTTTCTACTACACCATGAACATTGTGGCGTTTTACCTAATTTGGCAGAAAGCTAAAGGGTATAAACCTGTTTACAGGATTTTACTGGTAATTCCAATAACCATTTTGCTCTACGATGCCTGGTTTCATAGCAAATCGCAAAAACACTTTATCAACAATAACCTACCTGAGTTGGATTATGCCTTTCATTCAAACAGTAAGCCCAATATCAATATTGATGAGTTTCAGGCCATCATGCCAATTCCCTTTTTTAGCGTGGGAAGCGAAAACTACTGGCACGAATCGGCCTGCTTTGGTTCCATGGTAAAGATGTATGCCTTATCGCAGCTAACTGGGTTGCCCCTTAACGCCACCTACACAAGCCGATCATCGGTTTGGCAATGCGTGGAAAACCTCAACCTGATTATGGAACCGCTCCAGGAATACCCCGTGCTTAAATACTACAACCATGGTAAGGATATCCTTTTATTTGTTGACCCACATTGCGACCAAATAAACCAGAATGAACGCCGAATTATTACCATATCAACCCCAATTGACACACTCTGGGGGTATGAGCTACGAAGGTTGAAAGTGGCCGACCTTGCTAAGCTGCCCGAGGTATACCGTAATGAGTACCTTAATGCTACCCCTGGAATGGCCGATAGCATTTCTGGTAATTACTACTTTCAGGAATTTGAGAGCACTCCCACACCCATAGCGTTTACAGGAAACGGGGCGCTCAAGATAAACCGACGGGGTTACACAAACCTTTACTGGGGGCGCTTGCCAAACAACAGCTCATCGGAAATAACTGTGTCGTTCTGGGTTAACCGCATGAAAGCAGATATTGTACCCCGCAACCGTATTGAGATTGTTACCGGTAAAGAGGAAGGAAAGTGGGAAACCTGGAATGGGTTTGGTTTTATGGAGAAAACAAAAGCATTCTGGAACGATTGGGCATTGGTGGAGTATAACCTGAAGCTCAACAACCCGTCCGATTTTATTTGCATTTCGGTTGCTCCCTTGCTGGCTAAAAGCGGAGATGTTTACATTGATAATTTTTTAATCAAGGGGGAAAAGGATAATGTAATTCTGAAGAAAAACGATGTGACACTAGTAAATAACAGACTTTTTCAATGGTGATTTGAAACTTGCTACAGGTTTTGATTTTCTTCGGATACAATCATATTGCAATCATATTCCTCGCTTTGAATAATATCTGACAACATAGTACTTTTCATGAAGTCAAGTATTTTACTGTTTAAATTTGACCACACCTTGCGAGCTTTACAGCATGAGCTCAGCTGACAAGAACTTGGATTGTTCAGGCATTCCTGTAGATCATCGTTTGCATTAAATGCTCTTTCAATATCCAGAAGCGAAATTTCATTTGCTGGCCTAGCTAAAAAGTAGCCCGACTTTAAAGAGGGCCTTACTATAAGCTTTGCCACTTTAAGGGAATTAATAATGTGGTCGAGGTACTTAAATGAAATTTTTTGTCGTAACGCAATGTCCTTTTGGAACACACCCTTACAGTCATTCCCGTTGTTCAAAGCAATATCAATCATTACCCGTAAACCATATCTTACTTTTGTGTTAAATCGCATTGCTCATAATTTTTAATATTCAATACAAATTTAATATTTATTGACTCGTCAATTGTTATTAGTCCATTAAATCGTTTTGGAGGAGAAAGTCCTAAAGTTTTCCAGTTAATTTCAGTATTTCCAATAATACTCCTTTGGTCAGTGGTGGTTTTAATTTCTGGCCGGATAACTTTTGTTATTTTTTTCCCGGCAATAATAACTTCTACAGGTGTTAATACATAATTTTTCAAATTCTTGTTAGGGAATCTTATTTCAATTTGAGGGTAAATATTGGCTCTAAGCATTTTTTGAAAGTCCGATTCTATCATTTCAAAATTTGCTTTAAAGTTCTCAAGGGGAACTTTTAAACTGAAAGCCTCCTCAAAAGGATCAAAATATAATACCCAATTCGATAATTCAGCCTTTAACCTAAACCCTGAAATATTTGTGTTACCACTTATAGATATGTAACCATCGCAAATTGTACCATGATTTAAAGGGGGTTGTGTATATGCTGAAAAGCAAGCAATGACAAAAAAGCAAAAAAAGATTAAAAGCCTATGCCGTAGTAAGTTAATAATATGTGATAGAGTATTCATAATTACTACGACATAGGCAGTTATTACCGTAAAGCTAATTAAAAGCTGACTGTAGCCTCAAACATTATCCCATTAAAACCGGCATCGGCACCATAAACTCCAGTAAACTCTTTGTAATTCTGTTTTACATACTCAAGTTTAACCAAAGTTGACTTTAGAATAGCCCAACCAGCACCAAGCTGTATTCTATCAACAGTTTGATCAACGCTTGCTGAATTGGCAGCATCCTTATTACCCTTTACCACATTGTAACGTGCACCTACAAAGAAATTTTCATCCTTACCAAACCGGTAAAGCAACTCTGCAGCAATTTGATTGAATTTAAATTCCTTAGCATCCGGATATAGTCCCTTTGCATTCTCGTAGGTACCAAAGAACTCAAAACCATAAACCCTACTAAACAGGTTTAGCATGTATGAGTTAGTTTTGGTGGCTGCACCAGGTGAGAAATATGTATTTAAATGATTTGATTTGATATCAACAGCAGTAGCACCGTTTTTAGCAAGATTCATTACCAGGTAATACCTTGAACCTGCCCTATCGCCGCCGTAAAGTGTATTTCTGTGGTTGCTTTCAGGCATGTGGTAACCCGAAAGAGTTAAGCGAGCTCTAATTTTCTCAGAAAAGTTCTTATCGTACCCGGCTTTCCAGTAAAACCCTAACTCCTTGTGTGCATCGTAGGCTGTAAAATTTCCACCGGAATAAAGGGTTAAATCCTGACGAAGCTGGCCGGTTGAGGTAGCTGCCATTAGTATTATCCCGTTGTTACGGTACATTACTTCAAGAGCTGGTGCTGTGGTAAATGCATCCATAATATAGTTTCCAACAAAGGGATTATTAATTACCTTACCATTGTCCGATCTACGGAAATGGGCATCCCCGTAGTTAATCTCCATGTCACCAACCCAAATTGTTAGCTTATCCATTACTTGATCAACAATCTCAGAGTGAAGAAATGGAAGTTCATCGAACATTAAGTAACCTCCCTTAACCCAAGCCTCATTATGGTGACGCGACGACAGGTAGGTTTGCAAGTTCAGCACAACCCCTTGAGCTAACTCTACATCAAGGTTAAAGTTTGCCGTTGGCAGGTTAAAACCAGTCCCAAGAGGAATCAATAAACTATCGGCGTGATGCTTTATTGACTGGTACTGAAGGGCAAAATCACCTCCTACTTTTACCTTGATTTTTTCAAAATCTTCGCCTTTTACTTGTGGCGACTCAAACTGGGCATAAGAATAGCTTAACCCAAAAAGTGCAAGAAGAGTAATTAATGTTCTTTTCATACTTGATTAATTTAGTTTGTTGTTTTTATTGATTTGTAGAAAGTTCAAAGCTGAAACTTACTAACACATCCTTTCCGGTTTTTAATGTGCCAAACATGGCAGTGGGGGGGGCAACTCCATACTGAGTCATATCAATACTATAATCGCCTTTAACCTCCAGCATATTGTTGCTTTTTACTACCCCAGCAATGGGTATTTCAACCTGTCGCTTTTTGCCTGCAATTTCAAGCATTCCCATAATTTTGCCCTTAAATGAACCCTTTTCAAGGGCTAGCTTTGACTGCGTGGCGGTAAACTTTACAAAGGGAAACTGTTTGCCCTTTAATGCATCAAATGTCTTACTATCCATTATGGAGTTATCGCTGGTTATGCTTTTTACAGGAATTGTTAATTCTATTGAGTGAATTACCAATTCATTTGCATTAATCTCAATTTGTTGAACCGATTGCACACTTTCCACTTTCATCTCCCAATCATGCAACGACGAAGTCCCTGCAATTTTTATGGAAGATTTATTCACACTCCACATTGTAATGTGAAGAGTCATACCTGCGGCTAAAACCGAGTAGAACAGCAGAATTAATAAGGAAAACTTTTTGCTCATAGGTGTATTTTTTTAAACTACATATACTATCGTTTTGGTAGTTTAACGCAATTTTATGGAATATGTTTTACTTTTTACCTCAAATTGATTTATATCAATCTAAAAGAGATGAATATGCTGATTTGCCAATCAAAATTTTACCCTAACCATACACTTCACCTCGCTACGGGTATTCCCCATAATAAGGTCGGGGCCTGACCCTATAGTTGCCGAACCGGGGTAGTGGGTTTGAGCATATCGTAGCCATAAATCAACACCCTTTGAGGGTGAGTATTTAAGCATCGCCATAATTCTGGTTCCGTTAGAGTAGTAGGCTGGAACCGTAAAGGAGTAAAGCAAATCGCTCTCGTACGAGTAAAGGCGGGTATTCCATGATTCTGTATCGAAAATGGCAAAGCGTAACCTGATGCTCAGCGGTGTTCTTTGCAGGTTAATGTTGATATCCTGCGCTAGCAGGTATCCATATTCACCATCGGAAAGGCTATCGGTTCTATAGTTCGATATCTCCAGGGTTGACCTCATGTTTACCAAAGGGTTAGGCTGATAGGTAAGCTGAGTACGGAAACCTTGTCGGGTTTGGGTTAGTGTTGATGTTATCGGGATATTATCACCAGTCATATTTTTCTCATCCTGCTTGTAACGGTAACGAAAACTTACCTGAAAATATGTATTTAGCGAGTGTTCCGAAAGGAAAAGAAAATCTCTCCCTGCCGATGGCGAGTAAACCCCATAGCGCATCCATGGGAATTGGTAAAGGTCAATATAGCCCGATATTTTCCATCCTTTTGCGGCTAGCAAGCTTAACCCCATCAGTAATCCCTTTTCATTGGTTGCACCTGAGCCCTCAGCAAGGGCAGCAGTGTAACGGGGGTTAAAGGTTGTGCTATAGCTCCTCCCTAAAACCGAAAGATGCACTCGGTTACTTAGCTTCAACTGCCCACCGGCAAGGGCTGCCATTTTCTGCGAGAAAAGATTGAAAGCAATCTCACCAAAAAACAGATGCTGACGGTAGTAGTAATCGGCATTTATTCCCATAGCAAGTTTCTCGGTAGAGGCAGGCGTTAGACTGTAAATGGGTTGATTGTTTTGGTTTTCACCATAAATTCTGCTGTAAACAGCAGTTGTGCCAAGCCTTAGCTTATTAAGGGTTAGGGTTATATTACTACCGGTTACCAGTTCCGGAATATTTCGTCGGCTCGCAATTTCCGAAACCGTTCGGTGGTAACCGGTTTCCGGCAACGATGAAAATGCAAGTTCACCTGAACTAACCGTATCGACAAGTTTGCCATCTATTTTTTGGTATGAAGCTAGCAGGCTAAAATCGATATTCTTGAAGTTTAAGGTGATGCCTGCACCCCTTAAAAAAAGCGATTCGTAGGCTGAGGAATGTGGCACAATACCCCTGCCCCGCTTATGCAGCCCCATTACGTTCGCCGATTTTCCAAAGGTTAAACTATTCCAAAATGTAAGCCCTTGTCCAAATTCAGCACGGAAATCACCAACCACAAGGCGCTTAACTTTCCCAACATCCGAAACCATTGCGTAGCCTGCAAGGTAATCGAAACCGGAAGGGAAGGTTCCATCGAGGAGTGGCTCACCGGCATCGTTCTCGGCTGTAACCCCAAGTTGCAACCGGTTTGCCCTGTAACGGTAACAGGTGTAAATTGCATACTTGCTCCCTAAGTAACTGCTCGCACCGCCATATCCGCTCCTATAGCCAACTGGCGTTTGGAGGGTTGTTTTGAGGCGAGTGAAAATATCGTGCCTCCCCTGAGTAAAATCGGTAGCCTTCAATGGTTTTATAACCTCGCCAGCCACAACAAACGGAGCAAGCCGCTCAACATCAGTCAGGTCGAAGCCAGGAACTAACTGCAACTCGTAAACACTAAGTATTTTGCCAGTGGAATCGCGGTAACTTAGCAAGCTCTCAATCTGAAAATCGGTAAGAAAAAATAGCTTTTGCAAATCGGACTTACGGGCGGCATTCAGGTTCAAAGGGCTCTCGGCAAGTTGGAGTAAATCCTCAACCAGCTCCGAATAATCCTGTTCAGTATCGGAGTTGGCAGCCATCTCCTCAAGGATATCGGCTACAACCTGTTGTGGGTCGGTTACCAGCTGAGCATTGCTTACCAATGCCACAAAAACAAAAAGGGATAGCAAAAGGTGTTTCGCCTTCATTGGGTTTTATTATCTTTTTTGCCAAACAAATAGGCAACCGATAGGCTTGGTGTAAAACCAAGTTGCTGATGGTGGCTTAAGCTGAAGTCGATATCAAAGCCTTTAATGGGTAACCCTACTCCAGCCGTAATCCCCTCAGGGCTTGCTACTGAGTAACCTAATCGCAAAGCTGTGCGTTCCATTACCCTATACTCAAGTCCAAACCGAAAGGTGGGCGCGCGTTGGGTGTCGTCGTCAATTTGAAATGTAAGTAAAATATTTTGTGAGGGCAAATAGGATACGCCTAAGCCCATTAGGGTGGGCAAATCGCCTAAATCGTCGAAGGTTGAGCCCGTGGGATTAAAAACGTAAAAGCCAAAGGTTAGCTTGGAGGTTGGCATATAATGAACTCCACCCTCAACAGTAAATGCGGTGGCATTGCGGTAATCGGCAGGTAGTTGCATACGAGTAAAGGCAAGCCCTACCCCAGCAGCAAAACGTTTCCCCAGAAACATCCCATACCCCAAGCCAGCCCTACTTGTACTAAACTCGCTAAATCCAAAATGCGAAATATCAACACCAAAAGTACCAGGTTTTACAGGGATTGCAACCCCAAGCATGCTTAGGCCAAGTTCTGAAAGCATAAACCGATTCTCGTGGTGAGCTCCAACCCAAAACTGGCGCTGGTACGCTAACGATGCCTGATTGGAAAAACCATCCCAATTGCCCTGCATGGAAAGCGAACAGTTTCCCATAGCAGCCGCCGCACCGGAAACAGGCCGGATATCAGTTTGACAATAAACCGATAGGTTTTGAAATAGTAAAAGTAGTAATATACTAAGCTGCCGAAATATTTCCATAAATCCGGTTTATACCACAAGTTAAAAAGATATTGAAAAAAATGCAATTGGAATGTAAAAAGGTATGGGCAACGGAAAAGCTTATTGATGTTGATTGTTGCAACTGTTCGAAAAAAGGAGTTAACTTTGCACTTTATTTTAATTTGATAAACCATGAAACAGGTCAAGCTAAAAGATAAGGAGTTCCGGTTAAGCTATCCCGAGACAGAAATTCAGAACGATATCGACTTGGTAGCATCAAAAATCAACCACGATTTTGCCAAGAGTGGCGAAGTTCCATTTTTTGTTAGCGTGCTTAATGGTTCCTTTATGTTCACAGCCGACCTGTTAAAACGGATTACAGTACCCTGTGAGGTATCGTTTGTAAAACTTGCCTCGTACCAGGGCACCTCATCAACCGGTAAGGTAAATGAGCTAATAGGCTTAAACGAAAATGTAACCGGCAGGACCCTTGTTGTTCTGGAGGATATTGTTGATACTGGCATTACTTTAAGTAAGCTATACGAAGAGCTCCGCAAGCTTAACCCAAAAGAGATAAGGGTAGCCACACTGCTCTTTAAGCCTGAAGCCTATAAGGGCAGTATTAAACTCGATTACATAGGCCGTAGCATACCCAACGATTTTATAGTAGGCTATGGTCTCGATTACGACGGACTTGGTAGAAACCTTCCAGATATTTACACTCTAATTTAGATAATGACAGCCTAAACAATTGCCCACCTGCGTTTTCAGGTGGGTTTTTGTTTTTGGTTAAGGATTGATATTTATCAAAAATCGGCTAAATAAACAAACACCCAAAGCAAAAAAAGGTAACTTTGAAATCCGTTGAACAGCTCGTTAAATATGGATTCATTAGTCAATAGCCATTTTATTATACCCTTTCTTATCTCCATGTTTCTGGCCATCAATATGGGAGGTAGTGGAACAGGGCCAGCATTTTCAGTTGCCTTTGGAGCAAACGTACTAAAAAAGACCTCGGTGCCAGCCCTGTTTGGGCTAATGGTATTTTTAGGGGCAATAATTGCAGGCAAGGCAACCTCAGCAACTGTGGGTAAGGGACTTGTAAACCCTGAGCTTATGAACTACGCCCAGGTGTCAATCATTCTTTTTGCGGTTTCCATTTCGCTACTTGTGGCAAACCTTTTTGGGATTCCACAATCTACAAGCCAATCAACAGTACTAGCTGTGATAGCTCCAGGCATTTACTTCCATGAGCTTAATTCCCGCAAGGTGTTTTTTGAAGTTATTCCCACATGGTTTATCCTGCCCATTATTGCATTCATCTTAAGTCTAATAATTGGCAAGTACATTTACACCCCATTACGGAGAAGGGGGTATACTATATCGAGCCGGATAAATGACCATTACATGCTGCGTTGGGCAATAATTTTTGCCTCGCTTTACGTGGCTTTTTCAATTGGTGCCAACAACGTGGCAAATGCCAGTGGGCCATTAACCTCAATGACCATGAATGAGCTGGGCCTGGGGAATCAGGGCGGAAGGCTGCTTATCCTTATCATGATTATGTCAACCATGATAGTTGCCCCGAGCTTTGGCATAGGCAGTTCGCTATTTGGTGAGAAAATCCTCAGGAATACAGGAAAAGAGCTCTTCCTGTTTGGGCGAATTGAGGCAGTAATAATTGCTATTATATCTGCAACCCTTTTGCTTGCAGCCTCGCTCTTTAAGGGCATACCCACATCGCTGGTTCAGCTCAATGTTGGGGCAATACTGGGTATTGGCGTTGCACGCCTTGGACCTCGAAATATCTTTAGAAAAACAGCCGTTCGTAAGTTTTTCCTGATGTGGCTTATTGCGCCGATTATTGCTTTCCTTATTTCGTGGTACCTTACCTTCCTGGCCGATAAGTACGGATACCTTTAACCTATGTACGATGAGTTAACAAATTCAACCGGGCTTGTTTATAGAGGAATGAGTCGGTATAGATTGAATATGAAGGAGTTAGAAGAAGTTTTAAGCCCGTTAAACGTGAACCGTTAAACGTTAAAAAGTTAAACATGTAGTGGGAATAAGGCGGAATATGAAGGAGTTAGAAGAAGTTAGAAGAAGTTAAAGGAATAGTGAGAAGTGAAACCCAACGAGAATAGGGAAGAAATATTCGGAATGTTTAGGAATTGTAGAATGGGAGGGGATTTGATGCGTTAAACCGAAATAGGGAAATGGAAACTTTTATAATTGTATAGTGTGTTTCAATTTTACTAATCTCGTATCAATGTCGTTTAGTTAAGGTTATTTGTCATGTTGCGCGCAAGCGAAACATTACGCTGTCGTGCTGAGTCCCGATTTATAGGGATATAGACTTCGCCGAAGCATCTCATTGCTCTTTTCTCTTCAATCCTTTGAAGAGATCCCTCGACTTTGCTCGGGATGATAAAAACCCTATCTTCCTTTCTGCTCCCTTGTCATGCTGAGCTAGCCGAAGCATCTCTTTACACTTTCATTCCCTCTATTAATGAAATTCCTCAACCAACAGGAATGCCATATGCAGTGGCATAAAAGCCTGACTCGGCAATGGGTCGGGGGTGGAACGTGGCGGTGGGCTTAGTAAGCGATACCAGATGAGTCACGCCGCAGGCGTGGCGAATAGTATCGCGTGGCAGTTCCACCCGCGGGGCACCCATCGGGTCGGGCTTTTCAGCCTTGATCTTCTTTGGTTCTTTCTTGTATCAAGACAAGAAAGAACGTGTTAAGGTTCATTGCCATGCTTTCCTGTTGCGATGCAACGTTTCAGTGTTACTCTTTGGAAAAAGTGTTGCGTGCATCGCAATACATGGGAGTAATCATTGGGTTACGAATATTTCGCCCCTACGGGGCTGGAAGCGTTGTTCGTTGTTCTTGAAACTATTGTCATGTTGAGCGCAAGCGAAACATCTCAATGGGTCGATTAGAGATCCTTCGCTCCCCGCTAGTGCGGGACAGGCCGCTCAGGATGACAGGCATGAATATTTTTGTTAACTAAACGAGATTGAATCTCGTATAAGCAAAAAAAGCGTACCCTATTGGTACGCTATATGTTGTTGTTAACGAGTATCCTACTCAAACATCCCACGCATTCTTTCAAAGAATGAGCCTCCCTCATCGGGGTTGGGTGTAAAACTTGGCGATTTTGCAAATTTCTCAAAAATTGCCCTTTCCTCCCGGGTAAGGTTTTTGGGTATGTAAACATTAACCGCCACAAGCAAATCGCCGCGCTGGTAGCTATTCACCTCGGGCAAACCCTTACCCCTTAAGCGAAGAATTTTCCCGGGTTGGGTGCCGGGCTCTATTTTAATCTTCACTTTACCATCAACGGTAGGAATTTCAGCCGGTGCACCAAGAACGGCGTCGGGAATGCTGATGTTAAGGTTGTAAATTAGGTCGTTACCGTCGCGCACCAGGTTAGGGTGTTTTTCCTCCTCAATCATTACAAGCAAATCGCCAGGGACTCCTCCACGGCGGGCAGCATTACCCTTACCCTGAACGTTGAGCTGCATACCCTCGGCAACACCAGCAGGTATTTTAACGGTTATTACTTCGTCCTCGCGAACCACTCCTTCGCCATTACATGCAACGCACTTGTTGGTTATCACCTTACCTTCGCCATTACAGGTTGGGCATGGCGAGGTGGTTTGCATCTGCCCGAGCAGGGTATTAGTTACACGGGTTACATACCCTGAACCGCGGCAGGTAGAGCAAGTACTATACGATGAACCTCCCGCCGCGCCAGAACCTCCGCATGAATGGCACGATACGTACTTGTTTACCTTAATCTTTTTCTCAACCCCGTTAGCAATATCGCTTAACGACAGTTTAACCTTAACCCGTAGGTCGGTACCGCGGTTTGTGCGTCGCGATGAGCGTCCGCCACCGAAGCCACCAAACCCGCCAAAACTGCCAAAATGGCCGCCAAAAATATCGCCGAACTGGGCAAAAATATCCTCAATGGTCCAGTCGTGCGAGAAACCACCACCGCCTGCACCGTTACCCATACCTGCATGGCCAAACTGGTCGTAACGGGCACGCTTGTTATCGTCGCTAAGAACCTCGTAGGCTTCCGCAGCCTCCTTGAACTTCTCCTCGGCATCCTTATCGCCCGGATTCTTATCGGGGTGGTATTTGAGTGCCATTTTGCGGTATGCCTTTTTAATTTCATCCTTGCTGGCATTCCGCGGCACACCTAGTATTTCGTAGTAATCGCGCTTGGTTGTCATACCCTACCTATTTTACTCTCCAACCACTACCTTTGAGAAGCGCATTACCTTTTCGTGCAGCATGTAACCCTTTTGGATTACATCAACTATTTTGCCCTTCTGGGCATCGTCCTGCACCGGAATTTTGGTAATGGCCTCATGCAAATCGGTGTCGAGCTCTTTGCCAATGGCATCAATCTCTTTAACGCCTTTTGCCTTAAGGAAATCGTTGAATTTATTTACAATTAATGATATGCCTTCCTTAACCGCATTAATATCGTTAGCCGTTTCAATGGCCTTAAGGGCTCTGTCCAGGTCATCGATAACCGGAAGCAGGTCCTTGAGAACTTCCTCCGACGCAAATTTTATCAATTCAGCTTTCTCCTTAAGCGTTCGTTTACGGTAGTTATCAAACTCGGCAGTAAGGCGCAAATACTTGTCCTTCATCTCCTCCAACTGGGCAGTAAGCTCAGCAACCTTGTCATCATTGGCCTCAATGGCCTCGGTTTGTTGAGCATCTCCTTGAGGAGCTTGTGTATCACTATCGGTTACATTACTTTCGGTACTGGTTGTTTGCTGGTTTACCTGCTCTTGCTCAATATCCTCCTTTTTATGTTTCTTGCTCATATATGATGATTTTTTTACGTTTCACACTAATTCCCAACCTTATGTTCAAAATCTATTCCAGCTGTTGGTATCGGTCAAATTGACATGGAATTATCATATATTGATGTCATTAATACCTTCTTCAAGCTAAGCTGCATGACAAAATTGTTATGCTTCCCCGTTTAGGGAAATGCTTAACCCATATAGCTCATTATAACCATTCCGACCCTTTGCTTGATTCGGTTCGGCTACTTTGCCCTTAGCTTAACATCTTTCACCCGAAGCTGCAGGGTGATATTGCCTTTGTAATTATTTTCATGTATTGCAAAGCAAGCGTCAAAAGGCTGGCCATAGTGTATTGGTTTATAGTACTCAGCCATCTGAAATGCAATTGCATCGAACTTTTGGGTACTACCTTCCTGAACCAGGGTTAGCTTGAGGTGCTCCTTCTCGCTGCCAACCAGTCGGGCTTCGCCGTTATCGTACACATTTTCAGCCATAAATACAGGCGACATATTTCCCGGCCCAAAAGGTTGAAACTGCTTTAACACGTTGAAAAACCTCTCTGTAATATCATCGAGCCTAATGCGGGCATCAATATCAATTTGTGGTGATAGCATTTCGGGGGTAATGGTCTTGCTCACATGCTCCTCGAACCGCCTTTTAAACTCCTCAACCCTATCAACCTTCATGGTAAGGCCTGCAGCGTACATGTGACCACCAAAGTTTTCGAGTAAGTCCGAACATGCCTCAATGGCCTGGTACAGGTCATAGCCCTGAACCGATCGTGCGGAGCCGGTTGCCAAATCGCCCGATTGGGTTAGAATAATGGTAGGACGATAGTAGGTTTCAATTAAACGTGAGGCTACAATGCCCACCACGCCCTTGTGCCACGATGGGTTAAAAAGCACGGTAGAGTAGCTGTGCTGCAACCGCTTGTCCTGCGCAATCATCCTTAGCGCTTCGTGGGTAATGGTGCGGTCAACATGCTTTCGGTCGTTGTTACACGAGTCAATTAGCGCACCAACCTCAAAGGCTGAACTGTCGTCCGATGCGCAAAGCAGGTCAACAGCCGTTTTACCGGACTCCATGCGGCCTGCCGCATTAATCCGAGGGCCAATGCGGAACACTATATCGTCAATAGCAATCCTTTGGTTCTCAATGCCAGCTATTTTGATTATCGATTTCAGTCCTCGGCTTGGATTGGTGTTTAGCTTTTCCAACCCATAAAAAGCTAATACCCTATTCTCATCCACTATAGGTACAATATCGGAGGCAATACTTACTGCAAGTAAATCGAGATGTTGATACAGTTCCTCCTCCGAGATCCCCTCCTTTTTACAGTAACCCTGCAGCAGCTTAAATCCTACCCCGCAACCCGAAAGTTCCTTAAACGGGTACTTGCAATCGGAACGTTTGGGATCGAGCACGGCTACTGCTTCGGGAATTCGTTCGCCGGGTAAGTGGTGGTCACAGATGATAAAATCGATATTGCGAAGCTTAGCATACTTAACCTTTTCCACCGCCTTTATTCCGCAGTCCAGGGCAATAATGAGCGAGTAGCCATTCTCAAAGGCAAAATCGATACCTTTGAACGAGATTCCATATCCCTCATTGTACCTATCGGGAATGTAGTAACCAATTTTTGAGTACCTCTTGCGGAAAAAAGAGTACATAAGGGCAACGGCGGTAGTGCCGTCAACGTCGTAATCGCCGTAAAACAGTATTGATTCACCCCTACGAATAGCCTGCTCAATACGCTCAACCGCCTCGGCCATATCCTTCATCAGGAATGGGTCGTACAGGTCGGCAAGCGATGGCCTGAAAAAGCGTTTAGCTTTTTCATAGGTATCAACACCACGCTGAACCAGTAGCGAAGCAATAGTTTCGGTAACGTTTATTTGCTTAGCAAGGGAACTTACCAATACAGGATCGCCCGGATCCTTTAGAACCCATCGTTTTTCCATTTCTGCATGTTTTAAAAGTTAAACAGTACCTACGCGGTTACATGCGAAATGAAACCGATGAGTAAAGTGGTTAAGGAGTTTAGCCTTAACCTCTTCCATATCAAGCTGGCGGTTAAGTTCCACCTGCATGGAGGTTACCCCCTTATCAATAAACCCGCAAGGGTTTATGTAGCGGAAGTAGTCCAAGTTGGTGTTAACGTTAAAAGCTAAGCCGTGCATGGTTACAAATCGGCTAGCCCTGACACCAATAGCGCAGATTTTGCGTTCGCGACCCTTTACGCCGGGGTCGAGCCAAACGCCGGTTGCTCCTTCGAGCCTATCGGCTACAATACCATACTCCTGAAGGCAATCGATTACTACCTGCTCCAGCAGGTGAATGTACGATTTCAGCGTTAATCCAAATGCCTCCAGGTTAAATATGGGGTAGGCAACAATTTGTCCGGGGCCATGATAGGTTATATCGCCCCCTCGGTTGATGTGGTAGAACGATGCATTAATTCGTTTAAGCATCTCTTCGGGGATCAGCAGGTTGGCGTTCTCGCCACTTTTGCCAAGGGTATAAACATGCGGATGTTCGCAAAATAGCAAGTAGTGCAACTTGCCATCGCCGTTCAGCTTACGTTTGGTTACCTCGTCAAATAGTTTTTCCTGATAATCCCATGCCTCCTTGTAATCAACCGTTCCAAGATCATGAAACTTTACGTTTTGCATTATATATTGTTTTTCCTATTTGCATAGCAAGTCAACCCATTAAGGTTGATTACTTACAACACCCCTTTACCAGGTGTTGTGCCTTATCGGCGTGGTACGATGAACGCACCAGTGGGCCGCTTTCGGCAAATTCAAACCCCTTTGCAAGGGCAATCTGCTTATATTCTTCAAACTCCTCAGGGGTAACATAGCTTTGAACGGGTAAGTTTGTGGGGCGTGGTTGCAAGTACTGTCCAATGGTAACCATTTGGCATCCCACAGCAAGCAAATCGTCAAGGGTTTGAATTACTTCATCGCGGGTTTCACCCAAACCGAGCATTATGCCTGATTTTGCCCTAAAACCGCGCTTAGCAATGTGCTCCAGCACTTTCAAGCTCCGCCTGTAGCTTGCTTTTGTTCTAACAAGTGGGGTAAGGCGCTCCACGGTTTCAAGGTTATGCCCAACCACATCGGGTTCCGATTCCAGGAAAAGGTCAATAAGTTCAGGCCTCCCGTCAAAATCGGGTATTAAAACCTCTATGGTGGTGTTGGGATTAACCCTTCGAATCTCCATAACAGTACTACGCCAATGCCCAGCTCCATGGTCGGGCAAATCGTCGCGGTCAACCGATGTAATTACACAGTAACTAAGCCCCATTAGGCTTACCGTACGGGCAACCTTAGTGGGTTCATTGGGATCGGGAGGAAGCGGTTTTCCGGTTGCAGTAGCACAAAACTTACACGAACGGGTGCATATATCGCCTAGAATCATTAGAGTTGCAACCCCATTCCCCCAGCACTCGCCAATATTCGGGCACATTCCACTGCTACAAATTGTATGCAACCCATGTTTCTTAACAATGGAATTCACCTGGGCATACCCTTCGCCACCGGGTAACTTTATCTTTAGCCATTCCGGCTTCCGTTCATTTCCCATCCCCAAAAATTTTTACAAAATAACTAAAAAAAATGCTCTTAAACGATTATTTAGTCATAAAAGTGATTGGTTAACAGTGAATGGTTTGAAAAGGTTCGTGAGATGTTAGATGTTAAAGGAAAGAATCCAGAATATGAGGAAGTTAAAGGAAGTTAGAGGAAAATAGAACGTTAAGCGTGAGCCGTTAGCCGCAAAACGGATTCGAACAACTTTCAACGCCCCCTTGTCATTCCGAGCACCTGCGAGGAATCTAAGGATAAGGATAAAAGTTAAAGGTTAAAGGATAAAGGATAAAGGATAAAGGATAAAGAGACTGCTCCGCTCTGCAGAGTTCAAGGGTCTAATACCAACAACCGTCAACCATCAACTAAATAAGTACCAAAGGGTTTCACAGTGCAAATCCGCTCAATCTGCGTCATCTGTGTTCCATTACCTTACACAAACAACAAAAATGTATTTACTATTCTGCCATACGAAGCGAAAAGTGATCCTCGTTATTTAGGTTGCTGTATTCTATTAACCCCATTGCAGTGAGATCAACAAGAATCCGCTCGGCTTCGGATATTGATATAAACCCTAAACGGCTAAAATGATTAATGGTGATTGTTTTATGCAATTTTAGGTAATCGATTAGTGTGTTTTCAGCTAATCCAAAAACTATGTTGATGGGTTTACGATTCCTTTCAGCTTTCCAGATTTTTTGCTGTACTGGCGAAGCCACCACATTTTCATCGTTTACACGTATGTAAGCCTTGTAATTTCCCGATTTATCGGGAGCTTTATGTGGTTTACGCTTCGAGGGTTTAACCTTAACCTCCAGTACCGTTTTGCCGTTTATTTCCCACTTTACTACCTCGAAATGCACCTCGGGCTTGCAGTAAAGCTGCGAGGCCGCCTCAACCATGTAGTACTCCTCATCGGTATTTACTCCTACTATATTGCCATTATCCTTAACCCCAATTAGTAAAGTACCACCTGCTGTATTTGCAAAAGCCACCAACGAACGAGCAATTTTGCGCGAATCGGTTATGGAATGCTTAAAATCGAGTGTAAGCCCCTCGCCCTGCGATAACAATCCTGCAATATAACGGCTCACAACAGTAGGTTTTATTGATTTGCAATGCGCAAAATTAGTTACTTTTTAGCCCCAGCGGTAATGATCGATATCAAAACCCATCATCTCAATAATTCTAACCACAACGGTATCAATCAGTTCATCCATTGATGAAGGCCGGGAGTAAAACGATGGGCTTGCAGGTAGAACTATTGCACCTGCTTGGGTTACCGTTACCATATTTTGCAGGTGAATAAGATTGTAAGGAAGTTCACGGGGTACAAGAATAAGCTTACGTCGTTCCTTAAGCATAACATCGGCAGCCCGAACAATTAAATCGTTACTTGTGCCTGAGGCAATTCGTCCGAGTGTTCCCATAGTGCAAGGCACCACAACCATTGCATTATATCCGGCAGAGCCCGATGCCATGGGGGCAAACATATCGCTGTTATCGTAAACCTTAACCAAAGAGCCAAATTGAATGCCATTGTTTAGCTCATAATCCCAAACCTTTTTCCCGTTTTCGGAAAAAACAACGGCTATCTCATCGATATAACTCGATAAGACGGATAACTTTTCAATAACCCTAGCCGCATATACAGCACCACTGGCACCGGTTACGGCTACTATTACCTTTTGCATCTACCAGAATAATTAACCTAAGTTAGAACAAAGGTAACGAAAAAAGGTTGCAATTGGTGTCAGCTAAGAATAATAGACATGCAGGATTTTTATTATTGGTGATTCAAAATTACCTCATCTACTTTTCGTCGGAATGAATAGGGAACTTTACCAGAATACCCATACCTAATAACAAGCAAAGGATCTAAATTGCTCATGTTTAGCTTTTTTGCCAGTTTTTTTCTAACTGCCAACTCCTCGCAAGGCATATAGAGGTGTGCGTGGCTTATGCCCAGTTGTGTTGCAGTTAAGCCAAATCTTTGAAAAGCGCGGCCGGTATTTATCCATGAAGCCAAATCATCTTTTTCGCTTAAAAATATTGCAAGTCCTTGTGTATGCTGTAAAATACCACCCAATCGTTTTGCTTCACTCTTGGCGGATACAAAATTCTTCATTACAAACATACCAATTGGTTTCCCCATGTTGGGCAGGCCCATTGCCGCAGTCCACAGCCCATCTTTTTTTCTCTTCGCTTCAGTTTTTGAATATCGAAACCAACTAGTAAGTTCATTTATGAATTGCTTATTCTCAAATTGTAAATTATTCCCCTCAATTATTAATGGAATAATGTTACTGAAGGATTCCCTACCATCTAAAAGGACTAGTGAAATTCCAGGCAGGCTGAATGACAATTTTAGCTTTTGTAAAACATGGCTGGCAATCTTTCTGTCAGAGTATTCACCCCTGTTTACCTGTCGTGATGAGATGTAATCGTACAAGGGATCTTTTTTGCCTTCAGAAAAAGTATTGTTTATTTGAAATGTTACCTTTATACTGTCTCCAGAATCATTAGGATACTGAATGGCGCTTTCAAAACCCAGTTGCGAAGCTGCTATTAAAATATTTTCTAATGCACAACCCAGACTAATATATAAAGCATGGTTGTCACCATCAACAATAGGCAATGTTCTGGAAAAATCTGGGTGGATTATTATTCCATTTTCAATATTTTCAAATAACCATGGTTGGGTATTATGACCCGACGGGGCTTTCACAGCATTCTCTATAATAAATTTAAAATCATTGTAGTCCATCTCTTTGAATTAATTTTGTTGATAATAAAATTGTTACGGAATTCAATTCATTTTAATTATTGAAACTGATTTCGGTTTTATTTGTAATTTGAAATAATCCTAATTAAACGTATTTACATTATAGCGAATATTCTTAATTTTCCCCCTAAAGTATTCATATTCACCATCTGGGGTTTCCCAAATTGCTCTCACATATCCAGGAATTCTAAGACCATTAATTGCAGTGTAGTAATCTACTTTTACAACCCAAGGATATTTCTGGCTATTTCCATCGACATCAACGTAACTACGGTCAAATGTTTTAAATTGAACTACTTCGCCAATGCTATTAAAATAGAAAATGCCGCTAACTGTATCGTTGGCATAGGATATTGTTGAGGAAACAGAGACAGAATCAATTACTTCCCATTTAATGTATGGTTGAAAAGCATAACCCGGCAACAACAACATTTCCGAAAGAACGGTAACCAAACCTGACTTATTCATTTCCTTACCATAAACATTCTGCACAGGAAACAAACCTATCGCTTTAATTATCATGCTGCCCTCTCCGTTCTGATACTTATCGCGTCCGACAAAAATGTTTATTCCGAGTTTAGTAGACTTAAGATAGGCAAAACGAGCGGGCTCAGCTGCTGAATTAAATTGCCTGCATTCTACACTTATCCAATCCTTATTAGGACTCATCCGGAATTCAATATCTTCCCATTCCACAATTGCATTTACGGGTAAGGGTTTCCCAACTATACCCATTAACTTTAAATTCCTTTGAACGGGGGCAGGTAAACTAGATAAATGTTTTTCCGTCAAAATTTCTATATTTTGACTTTTTCTCATTTCATTTTCCACCTCGCTTAAAAAACGATTTTCGAGCGAATTGCATGAGAACAATGAAATGAAAGCTACATACATAATTACATTTTTTTTCATAGTACTTAGTTTAATTTATTAATTAGTACATCAACTTGATTCCAGTTAATACCCGATACAGTTTTATTTATACCTGTTATCTTTCTTACTATCAACCTTTCAAAAAAATTCATTTTTTCAAATAAAAACTCTCCACCAACAGCCACAGAAACTGTTGAATGTTTCAGCAATAGGTCGGGGTAAGCATTTTTGAGTTCATCAGCAATTTCTGGTTCGTTCATTCCACAAATAAATAACGCTACCTTTTTATTGAGCAATTCCAACAAATTAGTTTTACAAAAATTCATTATGTTTTTTTGAATTTTCCCAGCATGTATTGAACCTCCAATTACTATTTGGTCAAACTGGCCTAAATCAACTTTCTTAACCGATTTTAAGTTAAAAGAATAAGCATTTGCACCTAAAGCTTCCTTGATTGCCACCGCAATCTTCTCAGTGGTGCCATGTGTAGTTGAGTAAATTATTGCTGTTTTCATGTTTAAAAATTTATGTTATTAAAATGACTACTGAAATGCCAATAATATTAAGGATGTTAAAACTATTACTAAGTTTAAAGCGCTATGAGCAAGGGCTACAATCCAATAATTCTTAAATTTTACAAATAACCATCCATAGAATACACCAAAAACCATAACCGTAATTTGTTGTAGCACATTAAAGTGGGCTACACCAATAGGAGAAATGCAAAAGTTAATGTGATCAAACATAAAGATAAGTGTTGAAATGCAAATTGCATATAGGTTGAAACCTTGCTTACCAAGCAAATTCTTGGTTAAGTCAAATAATATAGTAATAACTATAACCCTAAAAAGGAGTTCTTCACTTGGGCCTGAAAGAAACATTTGAAAGGAAAGGTACCCCAGTATATTTTGTAGATTGAGTGAAAAAGGAAAAATAATGGGTTGATTAAACCTATTTACCAGAATTAAAGCAGAAATAATCTGAATAATTGCCCATGTGACAATAAAGAACTTTAACCATTTGAGAGCATCAATAAAACCTGCTTTTCTGAATCCAAAATCTTTTAATGCAATACCTCTCATTATTCCATATAAAATGATAATAACAATTGCAACAAATGCTTGAACTATGTGATGAATTGAAATGATTAAAAAAGAGTTGTCAGGGTCAATAAAACTAATACTTGGGTAAATTGATTCTGCACAGATAAACGAAAAGATATTTATAGACTTGATAATTATTGCAAGTATAATCGGTAAAACAATAATTATTATGGTGTTTTTAATTTTCATTGACACTTTAATTTATTATTTAAAATTCATAGATAAAACCATATTTCATAAATGATGTTCCGGGCATTTGGTATTCAGTTTTATTGTAAAAATCCTTGAAAATTTGAGTACCCCTGTAGCCTTCGAAAAATACTCCTAGGCTTGAGCGATTTTCAAACCTCAAAAGATTGGTTGAAAAACCTAATGTAAATCCGTTAGAAAAAACTTTTGTGCTATAATTTGGTAATCTATCTCCTGAATCAGTAATATTGAAAAAAGTAAATTGGCATAGGTAACCAAACTTAATTTGAAATAAACCCTGAGGTTTTACGCTTTTAAAGAATGGTATGCTGTATGTTATTGGAACCATAAACTGCATAGTTTTAATATTTCTTTCCCCGACATAAGCATTTGAATCATCATTATAGTTAAATGTTTGGTTGTTTTGCAGATAATCAATTCCTGTTTCAACGGCGTTTCGTTTTAGGGGTATAACAGCCCTTCCTCCTATGTTAAAACTAGTTCTCGTTGAACCTGTAAAAGCATCTACACCTGCATTAGGAACCACCGTCATATCCGTATTTTCTGTAATTCCACCTTTCCCAAGCCCAATCTGAACTCTGTAGTAAGGTTTTCTGCTTTGATATACCGATGCCTCCTTTAATGAGGAGCATCCGGATAATAATACTAGCATCAGTAAAGTGAATTTTTTGCTCATAATCATTGTTTTTAAGCAGTTTGATTAACTGATGCAAAGAAATATAGAACTAAAATGAGGTGTGTCTCATTTTACTTCAAATGAGTATCATCTTAAAGATATTTGCAATTGAATTGGTCTCAGTTTATTGAGACCTTCTTGAAATACTCGCTGGGAGTTATGCCTGTACTCTTTTTAAAAACACGATTAAAGGTTGCTTTAGAATTAAAACCACAATCGAAAGCTAAACTAAGTAAGGTAAAGTTTTTGTTTTTAGCGTTTTTACATAGCTCTTTAAACTCCTCAATACGATAATGGTTTATAAAGTCAAAGAAATTTTTATTCAATCGACTGTTAATTATTTCCGAAAGGTATTCAGGACTTACATCTAGCTGTTCGCTGAGCATTGCTAGATTAATTTCAGGATTTAGGTAAGGTTTCTGAATTTTCATGTATTCAATTAGCCGATGGACAAATGCTTCGTCTTTATCGGTTATGGGCTTGCTATAATAGTCGGCTTGGTTATTCTTGAGCAAATCCAAATCAACTTTGATAAAGGGGTTAAAAAGATTGCCTTGCCTTAACCCATAGTATCCGAGTAAAACTGAAAAAATCGATATAAAAGCGAATCCCAATCCTTGTAGTAGCCCATATTTCATCAAACCAAAAAGATAATCTGCAATATATAGTATGCTGATAATTGCGTAGAAGAATAATGCCATCACTAACAGGCTTTGTAGCCATTTTAAATCAAGAGTATCGGTTTGAGAATAGAAAAAGCGAATACGATGCCGGTATCTGCTGAGCAAAAGCATACCCCATAATGTATACCCTACATTTGAAATTGCTATTAGTATTACCACTAGCGGATAAACAATACCAGTCCGAAAACTTTCAGTTGTATCATATTTAATCTTTTCATCAGCGGGCAAAAAGTATATGCTTATAGTGAATAATGAAAAAACTAATACGAATGGAATAAGATTCAATATATAAATTGGTTTAACCTGAAAATTTTGGGTTGTTAGTGCCTTTATGTATAACCAAAGCACAGGTCCTATAAGTAAAATAAAGGGGGTTGAGGCGTTTATTATCCAGGGGAAAGGATAACCACTTTGTCTGTTATAAATTTCAGCTCCAGCCAAAAATAGTATTAATGCCGAAATGAAGAAATAAATTGAGAGGATAAAATCTGACTTTATTTTGCTCTTTTTAGTGAATATCAATAAACCTAAAAAGAAGTATAGGAATGCACTTATAAATGGAATGGTTGCCACTTTAATTCTGAATTCTTTTTTACAAATATAATTTTTCATCCGTTTGATACAAAACAATGAAGAACAAGAACAAATGCATCGCTAAATTGTTTCTCTGATAATCACCTATACAATTGGCATTTGAGGTGTTTAAGCAGTTAATATAGTTTTTAATTTAAAAATTATCACAGCAAATAAAATGAAAGTAAGGTTGATTTTATACATAATGACATTTTTGTTATTATTCATGGCTATTGAGGTGTTTTCACAAATTAGCCCCGAAAATTTTGCTCAAAAAAGTTTAAGTACCCAAAACACGGGTATGCTAATCCTTGGCGGTTGGGCTGCAGCAAATCTAATTGTTGGAGGTTACGGGTGGTCAAAAACTACCGGTCAGGAAAAATACTTCCATCAAATGAATTTCATGTGGAATTTAGTTAACCTATCCATTGCCGGATTTGCCCTTTATAGCAACGCCCACACCAGCATCGAAACCCTATCGATTTCCGAAGTTGTTACTAAACACCTAAAAACCGAAAAAGTGCTGCTTATCAATGCTGCGTTAGATGTTGGCTATGTAGGAACAGGTTTTTTGCTAAGGCACTACTCTACAAAATCGGATAAATTTAACTCACTGCTTAAAGGATACGGCAATTCGCTAATACTGCAAGGAGCGTTCCTTCTGGTTTTTGACCTTTCCCTTTATGGGGTGCTACATAGCCAACGAATCGAATTTTTAGGAGTAACACCAACCTTAAATGGTTTGGCTCTAACCGCAAAATTCTCATTTTAGAATTTTTAACCCCGTTGTGTGTTTGTTTCAGTTGTTGCGAAATTGCGGCATTACAACTCTATAACCTGATATGCATTCCTAAATGTATAGAATGATATATTAAAAATGCGTACATACAACGGCACTAACCTTTTTAAATTTCCACTATCTTTGAGAGTAATTTAGGCAATATACAAATGACAAAAAAGAAGAATAAAACAGCTGACGATACTAAATCAAGCCGTATCGCCAAAAAGGAGCTAAAAAAGCTGGTTACCGATCTGCTACTGGCTAATCCTACCAACATATACAACTACAAGCAAGTTTCCAATAAGATAGGGGTAAGCGACGATTATACCCGACGAATGGTCAACGAGATTCTCTACGAGCTTGCTCTCGAAGGCCTTGCCGAGGAGTTACAGCGCGGTAAATTTCGGGCGGTAATGCAAAACGCACTTGCCATTGGTATTCTGGAAATGAATCCCGATGGCTCGGCCGATGTTACCACTGAGGATAACCGCGAGATTTTTATCCCTGATTTTCGCCTGAACCATGCATTACATGGCGATAAGGTTCAAATATCGATATACCGCCAACGACGTAGGGGCTTGCTTGAGGGCGAAGTGGTACGCGTGATTGAGCGCGCTAAGCGCAATTTTGTGGGTACAATCAACTTTGTGGGTAAGAATGCCTTTGTTGTCCCCGATAACAAGCTAATGCCCTACGATATCTTTATCCCAAAGGTTGAGTTGAAGGATGTCCGCAACGGACAAAAGGTAATAGTTCAGATTACCGATTGGCCTGCACGGGAAAAGAATCCCAACGGTAAAATTTTTGAGGTACTTGGCGACCCGGGTGTTCACGAGGTTGAAATGCATGCCATTCTGGCTGAGTACGAGCTACCATATCGCTTCCCCGAGGAACTTGACCAGCTGGCCGAAAAGATTAGCGATAGGATAACCGAAGCCGATTACCGTGAGCGGCGCGATTTCCGAAAGGCACCAACCTTTACCATCGACCCGTTTGATGCCAAGGACTTTGACGATGCCCTTTCGGTTCAAACCCTTCCTAACGGCAACATTGAGGTTGGGGTTCACATTGCCGATGTTACACACTACGTTAAGCCTAATACCCCAATCGACAACGAGGCTATAGAGCGCGGCACATCGGTTTACCTGGTGGATAGGTGTGTGCCCATGCTGCCCGAAAGGCTATCGAACTATATCTGCTCATTACGTCCTAACGAGGAAAAGCTTTGCTTTTCGGCTGTGTTTGAGCTGAACGAGAATGCCGAGGTGCTTAACCAGTGGTTTGGCCGTACGGTAATCCTGTCGAAGCGTCGATTCAATTACGAGGAAGCCCAACAGGTTATTGAAACCGGTAAGGGCGATATGAGTGAACAAATCCTGCTACTCCACAAGCTGGCTCAAAAACTCCGGGCGGAGCGATTCAAAAAGGGGGCCATCGCATTTGAACGCGTTGAGGTAAAGTTCGATCTTGATACCAAGGGAAAACCCCTTGGGGTTTACTTCAAGGAGAATAAGGAATCGAACCAACTCATTGAGGAGTTCATGCTGCTTGCAAACCGCAGGGTAGCTGAATTTATTGGAATGCGAAAGGATGGGCGCAAAGAGCTGCCTTTTGTTTACCGCATACACGACAAACCCAACGAGGAGAAACTGAATGCTTTCCGTTCCTTTATCACCCGTTTTGGTTACAGCATTTCCGGTACTACCGATAAGCAGGTTAGCAAATCGTTAAACCAGCTGATGGAAAAGGTGAAGGGGCGCCCTGAGCAAAATCTCATTGAAACCCTGGCCTTACGCTCCATGGCCAAAGCGCGTTACTCTACCGATAACATTGGCCACTACGGATTGGCCTTTAGGTATTACACCCACTTCACATCGCCAATACGCCGCTATCCCGATATGATGGTGCATCGCCTGTTGGCACACTACCTAAACAATGGTAAGCCAAAGGATAGGGAGCAAATCGAAATGCTTTGTAAGCACTCCACCAACATGGAGATTAAAGCAACTGAGGCTGAAAGGGCTTCAATTAAGTACAAGCAGGTGGAGTTCATGCAGGATAAGCTGGGCGAAACCTTTACGGGTGTTATATCGGGCGTAACCAACTTTGGGATATTCGTTGAGCTAACCGATTCTCAGTGCGAGGGATTAGTTTCCATTCGCGATTTAGACGACGATTACTACCGTTTCGATGAGGAGGAGTACGCCCTGGTTGGTCAACGTACAGGCCGCAAGTTCACCTTAGGCGATGAGGTGGAGGTGGAGGTATGGCGCACTAACCTTGCCAAAAAACAGCTCGATTTTAAGCTGGTGGGCATGAAGGGTAGAAGCAGTAAGTCTCTGGCATCGGGCAAAAGTCAAAAGCCAAACAAACCACAAAAAAGTAAAGTAAAATCGAGCCGAAAAGGGCAACAGAAAAGTAAAAGTAAAGAGAAACGTCGTAAACGCTAAAACATCAAAATAGATGAAACGATTTATCGTTATTGCACTGGCTTGGGCAGCATTTGCCTGCTCAACCAAAAATGAGTTAACATCCGGTTCATGGCTTGGAGTAATCCAAATGGACTCAATTCCTGGCAGGCTGGATGTTCCCTTTAACTTTGAGGTTAAGGTTGATAATGACAAGGTTCAACTTACCGTTCGTAATGCCGATGAACTTATTGAAATAACCGAGGTTGAACGCATTGGCGATTCGATTTACGCCAAGTTCCCAACCTTTACCAGTGAGCTGGTAATGGCCGTAAACGACTCGCTGAGCGGCTACTACTATCCAAAAGGTGTTAAGGATGGCCGCAGGTATAAGTTTTACGGAATTAAAGGGGAAACTGACCGTTTCCCATGGTTTACCGAACAACCTAAGTTCGATATTACCGGACGATGGTGGTTTATTGAGAATCCGGGTACGCCTGACTCAACAGTAATGGTTGCTGAACTCAAACAGGATGGTTCAAGGGTTACCGGAACCATACTCAGCACTACCGGCGATTACCGCTACCTTGAGGGTAAGGTTGCAGGGAACATGTTCTACTTCTCAAAGTGCGATGGCGCTCAATCCATTATAGTAAGAGGCGAAATTACCGATTCTGCCACCATGGCAAACGGTCTCATATCGGGTAGCCCACGCTGGGTTTCGGCCTGGCGCGCCTTACGCGACGATAAAGCCCAACTCCCCGAAGCCCAAAGCCTGGTTTGGGTGCGCAAGGGTTACACAACCTTTGAGTTTGCTGGAACCGACCTAAACGGCAATCGTGTAACCTCCAACGATGAACGCTTCAAGGGCAAAGTGTTAGCAGTTCTTGCCGGTGGCAGCTGGTGCCCAAACTGCCTTGACGAAGGCCGTTTCTACAAAACCATGTACGAAAAGTACCGCGATAAGGGCTTTGAGGTGGTTTCGCTCTGCTTTGAGGATAAAACCTTTGAGGCTGCCCAGCCCAAGATTAAACGTTTTGCCCAAAGTATTGGAGCCAGCTACACCTTCCTGTACGTTGCCCCCCGTGGACGCGAACAGCGCGACTCGGTACTCTATGCCCTTGAGGGGCAAATGGCCTACCCCACAAGCATGATATTGGACCGCAACGGCAAAATATGCAGGGTTGAAACCGGATTCTCAGGCCCCGGTACCGGTGAGCATTACCAGAAATTTGCCCACGAAACCGAGGAACTCATAGTTAAACTACTTGAAGAAAAATAGGTATGAACTGAAAAGGTGGTGGGTAAAACTCCATACAACTGACCCATTTTAAACACTGGAATATGAATGATTTACTTGCATTTGGTTTACTAGGATTTACCTCATTTTTTACGTTGATTAATCCATTGGGCGCCATGCCCATATTTATGACAATGACTGCAGAGCTGAATCCTGCCGAGAGAATAAAAACTGCCCGAAAAGCTTCAATTGTAGCTTTTCTTACAATACTCTTTTTTGCATTTACAGGCCAATTACTCTTCAGGTTTTTTGGAATTTCAGTAAATAGTTTACGGGTTGTTGGTGGAGTAATATTTTTTATGATGGGAATGGACATGCTCCAGGCACGATTAACCCGAGTAAAGATAGCCGAAAACGAGGTGAAAAAGTACGTAAACGATATTTCAATTACACCGCTGGCCATTCCCATGATATGCGGCCCTGGAGCAATCACTAATGCTATTATTCTTATGCAAGATGCTACAACAATTGATAAGAAGATGGTATTGGTTTTTAGCATTTTTCTGGTGATGCTTTTAACCTTTTTAATACTCTATAGTTCCTCAAAGATTATAAAAGCGTTGGGCGAAACAGGGAATAATGTTCTAATGAGGCTTATGGGTTTAATTGTAATGGTTATTGCTGTTGAATTCTTTTTTGCTGGCATCAAACCAGTACTTATCGAAATATTTGGAAAATAAAGGCTTACAACTAATTTATTGCCAAGCAACAAATAGAACTCCTAGTTTGAACATGTCTTGAGAATCAAGTGAACGGTCGACGTTTGAGCCAGATTGGGAATTGCCTCCAGCGTCGGTATCAGCCGTGTTGCAGATGCTAAGTTAGGAATAAGAAGCCGCATCAGCAAATCAGCCCAATTTGGGTTAACCGTGTGTTGTGTGCAGTTTTTTTTCAATTTTACCAATTATCGTCAAGTTGTTGTTCGGAGATTGTAAATTTTTCAGTAAAACATTTGTCAAGGAAATCTAAACCTTGAATTATTGTATTGTTAGCAGAAAATTCTGTGCCTCTTTTTCTTGTTACAGTGCCATTTACATCGTAAACAATATATGGAGATGTGGATATAAATTCCATGTCTGATATTATTACACGGTATTTGTTGTTTTTAACTTGAATTGTCAAATTACCATTCATTGGATGATTTAATGCAATCCATGTTGTACCCCACCTACCACCATATTTTTTATAGTCTACAGTCAAGTTTTCAATTCGGCCTGTGAAAACATTACCATTGAATTGAATATTTCTAAGACAAGAAACTGTTGGTAAGTATGAATTTAACTTTTTAATTATTACAGAATCACTCATGTTATTTAGTTCAAAAACTTTTCTGTACTGAACACTCTGATTTTCTAAATAAAAATTGCTTATCTGTTGTTCATCTTGCAATACAATAGCAAACAGCAACATAGTAAAAGTTAAAAGTTTCATGGTTTCTTTAGTTTAAATTATTACTAAATTTAATTTATAACGATAAGATTCTTCTAATATAATTATTTATTTGGTTTTCTTATTTTTTTCTAGATCTGATAAATATATGAAACGATTTCGAGAGTGAAATTGCACACAACGTTTTGGCGCTTGGCGCAGTGGCGGATTTCGGAGCACAAAACTGTCAATACACCACAAAAGTTGATGCGATATAGAATGCTCAATTAAACACTTAACCCGCCATTGAGCCAAACGCCTGTTAGCGAGTCGTGCTTTTTTATAACGGCCAATAATAACTTGATTCATAAACGTCAATTTGCTTATTGCTTTTTAATGTAATTTTTTTCAATGTCCACATATTGCCAGTCTTGTTGATAGAGTCCTTAAATTTTGTCTTGTCAAGCATATTGTCATAAACATTCGGACTAATAATTATTGAGTCACTAGCTTCTTGAGTGAGATGGGAGGCATAATTACAAGCCTTTCCAATCCAAATAAGGTCATTATTGTTAATGTCACGACCTTTACCAACTTTTGTAATTAGTGTTTTACCTACGTCTATTCCACAACCTATTCTCAAAGGTGTTGTTAGGTTAGGATTCAAAATTTTTGAAATTGCCCACCTAATATTCATTGCTGCCTTTGTAGCGTTTGTTCTTTTTTGGTCTCCTGCGAAAACACCCATAATTCTATCCCCATCGAATGCTCTCACTTTACCTTCATTGTTTTCAATGATTCTTAAACAAATGTCATGGAAACTCTGATATATTTTTGCTGCATTTGTAAAACCATACGTGTCATGCAGTTCACTTGACTTTCTAATGTCAACGAACAGGAACGCAAACTCGGAAACAAGCCCTTTGTTTCCAAAAGTAAGTTTAGAATAGTCTGTGCCAGGAACTATTGTTGTTTCTTCCACTTCATATTTTTCTATGAAATATGCTGAAACCTTATTTTTTAAATCGTCTAAAAGTGCCATACTACTTTTATGATTGATGTTAATCCTAAAAGTCCCGAACCAAAAGCAGTCAGGTAACTAGCGAACTTAAAAAAAACAAACTTTGATTGTGCAATTCTCGCATTAACCAAAATCTGGTTTATTAAATCTGTATCAAACTTTGAAGGTGCGAAGCTTGTGTCAACTTTTTTATATTCGTCAATGAATGTCTGGCTGTCAAGGTGAGTAAGGTGACCAAAGAAATATAAGTTTGGGTTCTGAATTGCCTTTTTGTTATGAAAAATATATTGTGTTACAGGAAATTGTGAAATGATACTTAAGAAAACGGAAATACCGAAACAAATAATACCGATTAGAATTGTCGGCTTGTAAATGAAATTTTGAATGTTGCTGTAACTTGATAAAATTCCAACTACAAGTCCAGCATTTAGAACAACAAGTCCACCGTGCTTTGCTTCAGCGAATTTTAGCCAATCGTTGATGTTTGCAAAAATATATTTCAGTTCTGTTTTTGCTTCCATTGTCTTTTGTTTTTGGTTAGTCGGTTGATGTTTTCACGGACTTCAAAGCATGACCGCTAACTCGTTTATTTGTATGATAAAATCATACAATACTTCCCTAATTGGGTGAATATGTATGACTTAAATCATACTAATAGCTAAATTAAAGAATTATTACAAATTATCAAATAGCTTCAGTTCAACCGTGGCTGTAAAAAAGCAATAAACTAAACACGTTCGTAGGCGGTTTCACTGCTGGAGAACTATATGTTACGGTCTTTGCCTGATTTTTCTTGTTAATGGAGTTTCTTTGGCAGAGCCAGTAAGAATAGATTGGACCAAGGCGGAGCATTAGACTAACGGTGGTATTCCACGAGCAATTGAAGATGTGCGCGAACGACGCATCTGGTCCAAAAGTGCGTTAATTAAAAAAATCGGGTTGATTAATCAACCCGATTTGGTTTAAATGACCATATAAGGTTAAGGGAGCGATATACCTGTGCAGGTTAAAATTGTTAATAGCAAGTACATTCTCGACAACTCATATCTGTCGGCTGTTTTATTGCGGGATTTTAAAATGGTTATTATTATGCAAAAGATAAAGTAAAGCAAACTCAAAATCCTACCTGTATTAGGGATAAAAAATGTTACAACAAATGCAACGGGGAATAATGAAAGCGTCCATCGGGTTGATATGTTTAATAATTTACCTTCACCGTTAACTGTGCTCCTGTAGAAGAATAGATAATAACCTGACAGAAGAATTGAAAAAATTATAATTACCAGTAGGAATGAATCATTACTGGTAATCCCTTTAAAAATACCTGCTAAAACCAAGCCAATGACTAATAAAATTTCAATAAGTTTTGGTTTCATAATCTAAACAATTAAATTAGTTAACTGAGTCTATTGGGTACTCATAAGTTTTATTCATTTGTACTTTACGTTAAAACGAATTCAAAGTCAAATTATCTCTAAAAATTTGGCTCTTGGAAATATTAATTTACTTATTAAAACATTTAATCATAAAATTTTAAATCATTTATTAATTAAACAATCATTTTATTTGATGAAAAACAACATCTTTTACTTAATATTTCTTTTTATAAATTTAATTAACTATTCCATAGTAATAGTGACAAAATAACAAAAATTCTTTTCATAGTTCATGTTTTATTAGGTTAGACATTTTTAAAATGAAAGAATGAAATTGTTTTATTTCCGATTAACAAATTTATCATTTCTCTAACATATATTCAATTTTTATTATATGTTGTACAACATATATACTTTATCCCTCGCTCGCTCGCGCATTCTATGATAAAAAGCAAGGAAAAAAATACTAGGCCGCAAATTTTTTTAAATTGACATACGGCGAAGCTCTGTCTATAACAGCAAAGGCTCTGCTCACTATTTTGCAGCGGATGTTGTTGAGCACCAGCATGGGGTTCTTGCCCTCGTGCTTTTTTCGTTCGTAGTACTCCTTCAGCTCTGGGTCGTGCTTGACGGCCGACAGCGCGGCCATGTTCAGCAGCGATTTCATCTTCTTATCCGCGAGATGGTTAACCCGCGTTTTGCCCCTTATGCTTGAGCCCGATGCGTACTGGAAGGGGGCTATTCCGGAGTAGCAGGCAAATTTCCTCCAGCTTCCGAACCGCTTAAAGCCACCGGTAGCGATAATCATGTACGTTGCGGTCACATCCCCGATACCCGGAACGCTTCTTAGCAGGTTGTACTGTGCGTTCAACGGCTCGTTCCGCTCCCGAACGCCCCGGATTTTAGCATCGATTGCCCTCAGGGCCTTCCGGAGGTACGCAATGGTCTTTCGGTTCTGGGATTCAACGGATTTGTAGATTGATGGGGGAAGGAACGCCGCGCCCTCCGTGGTGCTCTCGAAAAGTTTCAGCGCACGTACCGTCTTATCCCGCTCCGCGAATAGCACCTTCATCCGCTGGATGTCTACCTCGGGCATGGAGGAGGCCTTAAACTTATCGAGACTTCTAACGCTGTACCGTGCAATATCCTGCGCGTCAGTCCTGTCCGTTTTGCCCCGGGTAATGCCCTTGGACTTCTTGATCTCCAGGGCGGGAACCTCCCAGTAGGGGAGCCCCGCCTCGGACAGGCATAGGCAAAGCGGCACGGAGTAGACCCCCGTGTTCTCAAAGCAGAACAGGGTGTCGTCGCCATAAGCGTTGAGGTGCCTTAGCTCGCGGAAAACCCTCCGTATGCCCTGCTGGGTATTTGGAACAACCGACATGCCGACAACGCTCATTCCCTCAGCCTTTAGGATGCAAACATCCAGAGTCGACTTTGATACATCAATCCCGACGTGTGTGGAAAATTTTTTCATACCTTTGTTTTTAGGGGTAAAACAAATGTTGAATTTCCTTAAAGCCTTTACTAGACCTGCAAGTCTATCATTCTATCTAAGGCCATTCAACGGTTGCAGAGGGAGGCGGAGGACTGTTGCGCGAAATAAGCCATGAACTTAGCGCGTCTCATAGTTCATCTCCGCTTTCCTCTAAATAAATTTAGTGAAATATTATTTTACAAAGTAAAGGCGCGTCTATTGGCATGTGCTATGGCTGTTACCTGCAGTTGAAAAGGTTGAGCTGAGCCTAGGCCTAACGTTGCGCCTCAGCCAGAAATAAAAAAAATTCTTTCGATATGCTTGAACGAATTTTTACTATCATACTAAATTCTACTAGGCGGACCGGCATTTACCACACGCATCCAGAGACGCTCTCGAACGATAGAGCAGGAACTCACGTTTAACGCCTCGCATTCCTCTATCTTCCTCTAACTTCTTCAAACTTCCTCTAACTCCCTCTCTTTTTTTATTAACGTTTAACGGCTCACGCTTCACGCTAAATACTTCGCATTCCTTTAAATTCATCTAACTTCCTTTAACTTCATCTAACTTCCTTTAACTTCATCTAACTTCCTCTAACTTCCTCTAACTCCTTCTCCTTCTGTTTTTTATTCTCGTTTAACGTTTAACGATTCACGGTTAACGCCTTACGGTTCACGTCTCACGGTTCACGCTTAACGCACACTTATCCTTATTCAATTCTAACTATTCCCCATTTCCCCCTCTCACTTTAACCTCTTTTTTCTATCTTTGCAGGCTGAAATCAACTTTAACAAAATCAGGCTTTTATATGGACTACAATTTTAAAGAGATTGAACAGAAATGGCAGGATTACTGGCGTAAAAACAAGACATATAGGGTTGATGTTGACCCCTCAAAGCCCAAGTACTACGTACTTGATATGTTCCCGTACCCCTCCGGAGCCGGATTACATGTTGGTCATCCGCTGGGATACATTGCATCCGATATTTACTCCCGCTACAAAAGGCTTAACGGCTTTAATGTGCTTCACCCCATGGGCTACGATGCCTTTGGCCTACCGGCAGAGCAGTATGCCATTCAAACCGGTCAACATCCGGCCATTACCACCGATAACAATATTAAGCGCTACCGCGAGCAGCTCGATAAGATTGGCTTTAGCTACGACTGGGATCGCGAATTCCGCACCTGCGACCCCAAGTACTACAAGTGGACCCAGTGGGCTTTTATTAAGATGTTCAAGCACTGGTACAACAACAAAACCCAAAAGGCTGAGCCCATTGAGAACCTTATTGCTGAGTTTGAGCAAAACGGTAATATTAATGTTGATGCGGCCTGTAGCGAGGTTCGTACCTTTAGCGCCTCGGAATGGAAAGCCATGAGCGAAAAGGAACAGCAGGAGATTCTGCTTGCCTACCGCCTGGCCTACCTTGCCGATGTTATGGTTAACTGGTGCCCTGCACTAGGAACAGTACTGGCAAACGACGAAGTTAAAGAGGGTGTCTCCATTCGTGGCGGCCATCCGGTTGAGCAACGCAAAATGCGTCAGTGGTGTCTCAGGATATCGGCCTACGCCGAGCGGCTACTCAACGATCTCGACCAGCTCGACTGGACTGACTCGCTTAAGGATATTCAACGCAACTGGATTGGCAAATCCGAGGGTGCCGAGGTTTGGTTCCGAATTGATGGCACCGACCGTAAAATACTAATTTTCACCACCCGTCCCGATACCATTTACGGCGCAACCTTTATGGTGTTGGCACCCGAAAGCGAACTGGTTGATGAGCTTACTACCCCCGAGTATGCTGAGAAAATGAAGCAATACCGTCAGGAGGTTAAGCGAAAAACCGAGCGTGAGCGCATGGCCGAAGCCCGCAAGGTAACCGGTCAGTTTACCGGTAGCTACGCCATTAACCCATTCACCAACGAGCGTATACCTATTTGGGTAAGTGAATACGTTTTAGCTGGCTATGGAACCGGCGCCATTATGGCGGTTCCTGCCCACGATAGCCGCGATTTTGCCTTTGCCAAAACCTTTGGGCTACCTATTATCCAAACCGTTATTCGCCCAGGCGAGCAACCCACCAACCCTGATTCGTGGACTGAATCGTACGATTCCAAGGAAGGTATTGTTATCAATAGCCCGCTAATCAACGGGTTAGAGGTAAAGGATGCCATTTCAAAGATATGTGAAGTGATTGAATCGCGCGGATTGGGCAAACGCAAGGTAAACTATCGCCTCCGCGATGCCATTTTTAGCCGCCAGCGATACTGGGGCGAGCCATTCCCCATTTACTATAAGGATGGTATGCCTTACCCGCTCGACGAAGACAAGTTACCCCTTGAACTACCCGAAATTGATGCATACCTGCCAACCGAAAAGGGCGAACCTCCCCTTGGCCGCGCCAAGAATTGGCACACGCCCGAGGGCTATCCCTACGAGTTAAGTACCATGCCAGGCTTTGCCGGATCATCGGCTTACTACCTGCGATACATGGACCCACACAACGATAATGCACTTGTTTCGGCCGAAGCAAATAAGTACTGGGAAAATGTTGACCTCTACATCGGCGGAACCGAGCATGCCGTGGGACATCTCATTTACTCCCGGTACTGGAACAAATTCCTTTACGACCTTGGATACGTTTGTAAACAGGAGCCTTTCAAAAAGCTCATAAACCAAGGAATGATTCAGGGTCGATCGAACTTTGTTTACCGTGTTAAGGGAACAAACCAATTTGTATCGTATAACCTGAAGGATAAGTACGATGTAACCCCAATACATGTTGATGTTAACATTGTAACCAACGATATACTTGATATTGAAGCATTCCGCAAATGGCGACCCGAGTTCGAAAATGCCGAGTTCATTCTTGAAGATGGAAAATACGTATGCGGATGGGCAGTGGAAAAGATGAGCAAGAGCATGTGGAATGTGGTGAACCCCGATACCATTGTTGAGCGCTATGGTGCCGATACCCTCCGCATGTACGAAATGTTCCTTGGCCCGCTCGAGCAGAGTAAACCCTGGGATACCAATGGTATCGATGGTGTACATAAGTTCCTGCGCAAGTTCTGGCGTTTATTTCATAACTCAGCAAATGAGTTTGAGGTATCAAACGCTGAACCAACCCCTCAAGAACTTAAAGTTCTGCATAAAACCATCAAAAAGGTAACCGAAGATATTGAGAAGTTTAACTTCAACACCGGCGTATCGGCCTTTATGATTTGCGTTAACGAACTCTCCGATTTGAAATGCAACAAGCGCGCCATACTTGAACCGTTAACGGTGTTAATTGCACCCTATGCTCCGCATATTGCCGAGGAACTTTGGCATCTGCTTGGGCATGAAAGTTCAGTTAATGTTGCCGCTTGGCCTAAATTTAATGAGGAGTATATCAAGGAATCAACCTTTACCTGTCCTATCTCATTTAATGGCAAAACCCGATTTACGCTTGAACTACCCCTTAACCTTAAGGCCGACGAGGTGGAAAAAATTGTTTTGGCCGACGAGAATACCCTTAAATACCTCGATGGGAAGCAACCCAAAAAGGTAATTATTGTTCCAAACAAAATTGTAAACATTGTTGTTTAGTCAAATATTATTTTTGCAGATGACAAAAAAATTGTATCTTTAGTAAACCCTTATTAATATACTTTAAAATCATTCAACAGAAAGGAGTGCGATATGGACAAATCGGACAACAAAACCAAATCGTTCAAGGACTTGGTAGTATGGCAAAAAGCCCATGCTTTTGTGCTTAGCATTTACCAGCAAGTAAAAATCTTCCCCGACGATTATCAGGCCACTGTGGGCGATATGCTTTGCGAAAGCGCCACTGCTATTGCAACAAATATCGTGGGCGGTTACAAGAAGAAAGATCGTGAGGATAAACTATTCTTCTTAACCACAGCGCAGGAAGCCCTTGAGGAGTGCAGGTACTATATTACCCTTGCCACCGATCTGCATCTTTTGGATTCGTTCCAAGCCGATGAACTTGAAAATAACCTCAACGAGGTAAGTTACCTGCTTAACTCTTACGCACGTTCCATAAAACGACGTAAGGAAGGCGATTACAAAAGAGATGATGAATCGAAAGAAGAGTAGTAGGCATCTAGTAGAATGACAACGGTTAATATTTTTAAAACAGTCCGATCCTATGCCATCATAGTGTTCGGACTGTTGCTTTATGCGCTGTCGTGGACAGCCTTTCTGATTCCCCACAAAATTACTGGCGGTGGCGTTTCAGGCATTGGTGCGCTTGTATTCTATGCAACCGGAATACCAATGGGTTACACCTACTTCCTGATCAATGTTGGACTTATTCTTGTAGCTATAAAAATGCTGGGAGCCAACTTTGGAGTTAAAACCATTTTTGGCGTAACGGTAGGGGCATTGTTACTGTCGGTACTGCAAATGACCATAAAAGTGGCAGTTGTTGAGGATAAGTTCATGTCCACCATTATTGGAGGGGCATTGGCGGGTGTGGGGCTTGGAATTGTTTTCACGCAGGGCGGAAGTACCGGTGGAACCGATATCATAGCCATGATAATCAACAAGTATCGCAACATTAGCCCCGGTAGGGTTATTATGCTTTGCGATGTGTTTATCATTGGCTCCTCGTTCTTGGTACTGCTCGACCTAGACCCTGCCAAGCGTATCGAAACCATTGTGTATGGTTATGTTGCCATGGCCATTACAGCATACTCGCTCGATGCTGTTTTGTCGGGTAGCAAGCAGTCGGTTCAGGTCTTTGTATTCTCAAAACGATACCAGGAAATTGCCGATAGGATTACCTCTGAGATTAACCGAGGAGTAACCGTGGTCGATGGAATGGGATGGTACACCAAGGAACCCCAAAAAGTACTCATATCCTTGGTGCGCAAGCACGAGGTAAGCGATGTGTACAAAATCATCAAGGAGGTTGACCCGGAAGCATTTATATCGGTAGCTACGGTAACCGGTGTTTACGGAAGGGGGTTTGAACGAATCAGACACTAACCTGCCCAGTTCTCCCTATCCAGACTACGATACTGAATTGCCTCAGCCACATGCTGGGGCAATATTTTTTCTGAACCTTCCAGATCGGCAATGGTTCGAGAAACCTTTAGTATTCTATCGTATGCTCTGGCTGAGAGGTTTAGCCGCTCCATGGCGGTTTTCAGAATGGCCGTTCCGGCCTCATCGAGCACACAAAACTGCCTTATCAGCTTTGACGTCATTTGGGCATTGCAATGCACATCGGCCCAAGGAACAAATCGTTCCTCCTGAATTTGACGAGCCTTTACCACCCGTTCCCTTATTTGCGCACTACTCTCGGCGGGCGGTGCCGATGAGAGCTTCTCAAAGGGCACAGGAATAACCTCCACATGAATATCGATCCGGTCGAGCAATGGCCCCGATATACGATTCAGGTACTTTTGAACTACTCCAGGCGAGCAAACACACTCCTTTTCTGGGTGGTTGTAGTAACCACATGGACAGGGATTCATGGATGCAACCAGCATGAAACTGGCCGGATACTCAACCGTAAATTTTGCACGCGAAATGGTAATAACCCTGTCCTCAAGGGGCTGGCGCATCACCTCCAGCACAGTTCTTTTGAACTCGGGCAACTCATCAAGGAACAACACTCCGTTATGGGCAAGCGATATTTCGCCGGGTTGTGGAAATTGTCCCCCACCAACCAGGGCAATATCGGAAATGGTATGATGAGGACTGCGGAAAGGCCTACGGGTCATCAAGGAGGTGTTCCTGTCAATTTTGCCTGCAACCGAATGAATTTTGGTAGTTTCAAGGGCTTCGCGTAAGGTTAAGGGTGGTATTATTGTGGGAATACGCTTGGCCAGCATTGTCTTTCCTGCTCCTGGTGGACCAATCATAATAATGTTGTGCCCACCGGCAGCCGCAACCTCAAGTGCCCGCTTCACATTTTCCTGCCCCTTGACATCGGCAAAATCAACATCGTAATTATTGGCGTGGGCAAAAAATTCCTCACGGGTATTCACAATCGTTGGCTCAAGCGTGCTTTTGCCATTAAAAAAGTCAACAACCTGTTTGATATGCTCAACCCCGTATACATCGAGGTTGTTTACAACAGCGGCCTCGCGGGCATTCTGAATGGGAACAATAAAGCCCTTAAAGCCTTCCTCGCGGGCCTGAATGGCTATGGGCAAAACGCCCTTAATGGGCTGAATAGTTCCATCGAGCGATAGTTCTCCCATAATAACATAATCCTGAAGCAAATCGGGTTTTATTTGCTCCGAGGCAGCCATGATACCTATGGCCAATGGCAAATCGTAAGCCGAACCCTCCTTACGGATGTCGGCTGGCGCCATATTGATAACTATTCTCTTCTTGGGAAACTTGTAGCCGTTGGTCTCCAGTGCCGACATTACCCGCTGCTGGCTTTCCTTGACGGCACTATCGGGTAATCCTACAAGAAAGAAGTTGACCCCTTGCCCAACACTTACCTCAATGGTAATGGTGGTGGCTTTTATACCATGAACTGCACTGCCAAAGGTTTTTACAAGCATAGCCTACTAAAAATAGAAAACCGGAACAGGCAAACTATTCCGGTATATCCATTAATGGCAAACCGAATAGGTTCTTGCCTCCTGCATCAGTTTCCGCGTTAGGCTACTTAATTCAACCTTTGCTGACATTAGCTGGTCGGGGCTTGCAGCTGCACAAAGATCTGCTATAGCCTTATTTTCAGCCTCATCGCACCCGTCAGGGTCAGTCGATGTTGCCTTCGATTTATCGCAGTAGTATTTTGTACTACCCACATCGTAATAACAATTACCTCCATCAGTTGGGCAGCATACGTTGGCAATTTCGCACTGTGGGGGTTCAAATTTTTGGCATACATCCTTATCCTCCTGTTCGCATCCCCATGTTAGCAATGCAAGCATTGCTCCTAATACAAATGGGGCAATCAGTAATTTTCTCCGCATAGCTTTATTGGTTTAAGTGTGTTTTAATAAAATCGATTTAAATTGATCATAGGGCATATACCCCCTAATAACTTCATTTCCTACTACAAATGTTGGCGTACCTGTGAAACCAAATTTATCAAATTCGTGTCGGATTTGCAAAATATATTCCAACGATTCGTTACCCAAAATACATTCGGCCACCAGCGGGTCGCTTTCAATAAAATGGTTTACCATTTCCCTAAACTCATCGGTGTATATCACACTGCTGTTAGTTACCAACAGTTCATGTAGTTTCCCGTAATACCCGTACCGATTTATACATACAGCCGTTTTCACCTCATTCAATCGGTCTGTATTATTTGAATGCTCTACCAGCTTCAAAACCAACCGAGCTTTTCCCGTAGCAATAAATTCCTTTTCGAGCTCGGGGTAAACATCAGTAAAAAATAGCCGGCAGTAACCACAGTGGTAGCTAATGTATGCGTAAATGGTTAGCTGAGCCGAATCGCTTCCAAACACAATATCTAAAGGGCTGTTAGAGATAGTCTCTTTCAGCTTATTATTCCCCTTCCCGGTTAATTGCCATGCTTTAATGCCAATTAAAACGATAAGAATGAGCGAAACGCCTATTGCAAGCCATTCAATTGGTTTTAACCTCTTTATCTTCCTGCTTATCATCCTTTGCCTTTCGTTTAGGTTCTTTCCTGTCGATTTCGGTGCTAAAGTTCATAACATGAGGGTGGAAAACCAGGTTAAGCCCACGTTCCTGAACACGAATGGTAGCCCTCATGTTGGCCTGCAACTCTTTTGTGTCGAAACCCGTTTTTGATTCCTTTCCCCTTTGGAGCGATACCAGGTATAATCCTGAACGTTTGGCCTTATTTGGCCCCTCAAAGCCCTCATCTTTTAAACCCTGCTTTTTCAGGAGTTTTTTCGATTTACCAAGCATAACATCACCGGGATAAACTACGAAGTGGTACTCGTAATCGTCGCCAAAGCTCTGCATACCGTAAACAGACATATCCATGGCTGTGCTTACGATATTGGTTTTGGGGAAGTAGATTTGGTTATTGTAGATAAACACACTGGTTTCGAGGGTGCTGAATACTATATTGTCCAACTCATTCAGGTTGGTGAACTTTGATAGCTCCATAGCCGGCTCAAAGTTGTAAATACCACCATTCTCAAGTTTGAAATTACCCAAAAGATTTATCTTATCGTAGAAAATAATGGTGTCCTGCATTACAATTCTTCCGAATACGGTGCCGGTAACTAAACCGTCGAAGTTTTTATGGGTGACGTAGTCCTGCTCAAAATCGTCGTTCTGTTCAAGCAATTGCTTAAGGTTCACCCTATTTGACTCGTTCCTAAACTCAATTACCTCCAAGGGGTACTTTCGGGTATCGTAAACCAACGAGGTAACCATGCTGCCCCCAAAAGCTTTCATCCGCAATTCATCAATTACATAGAGGCTATCATCTACCCTGAACTTGGTGGAAAGGTCATCTATCAGAACCTTTCCATACTTAACCTTATCGGCCTTTGCAATACCCCGAATAATGTACTGGGGAATTGATGAGGCAGCAGTATCGGGGCTTGCCGTAGAGTCCTCAACCATAAAGGGTAGGAAAATATCATAATCAACATAGTTAGCCCACAGCGAGGTGTTCACTATCAACTTTTTATCCTTTTGCCCTAAGATGAAAGTCTTATATACATTCCAAATAGAGGTGCTATCGGATTTAAAATCCAGATTCTTATAATGGCCTTTCACATTGGTAAGATGAATTGTATCGTTTGCCATTGTAAGCATAAGCGATAGCCTATCGATACCAATTAAGGTGTCGTTGGGCAATGAAAATCCAAAATCGGTAACCTGGGCAGTAAACCTACTGTTTTCGAAAAGGATTGGCATTAGCTGCTTATCAATTGAGTCGGGATTAACAATCCCTGAAGTGGTAAATCCAAAATCAACCTTACCGGTTATCAGGCTAACGAGGGTGTCGGGAATAAAAGAGCGTACCTCATCCAGGTCAACATACAAACGGCCGTCGCACCTAAAAACAGGATTGTTCAGGTTTTTAAACTTCAGCCTACTACTAAAGCTACTATTGCCCATGGCAATGTGAAGCGTATCGACCCGCACATCAATTTTATCGAGTGCCGACACCTGTCCAAAAACCTTAACCTTTAGTAATCCTTCTTTTAGATTTACCTTATAGGCAGGCAGCTGAAGCGACAGGTTGCTCACCGTTAACTCCTTACCGGGTTTAAAGGTTACCTCAGCATTAAAGCCTTTAACGGAGTTAACCGTATCAACTCCTGCATTTATGTTGATAAAGTTTAGAGTAAAGCCCGTATTATCCATGAAATAGTCGGAGCTATTCATATCGATGTACTCGGGCATTTTGCCCTTTGTGTAAAAGTTTGCATCAACCACACCCGAAAGCTCCGATAAAGTGCTATCGGGCAGTAACCCTGCAAATTCATCGAGGGTAAGGTGAATTTCACCCTGAATGTTGTAAAGCGGTTTATTGGGATTTTTAAGCGTTAGCGTAAGATTAGCCCTACTGTTTTCTGTTTCCAAGGAAAGGTTTCGGATGTTAACAGCCGTAGTGGCAAGATAGTTAGGGTTTGGTACTGAAATTTTCCCATCAATATCAAGCCTATTGATTTTAGGGTACAGCTTGGTTTCAAGCACTCCTTTCTTTAAACCGAAATCAACAAAAACACTGGGTAGCATTAGGGTATCGTATAAATACCCTCGAACGGTAGTATTCAGCTGAAGCGTACCCCCTAACCGCGCCAAACCGTAATCCTTAATCATGCTCTCAGGAATAAATCCGTATAATTCGGCAAGGTTAAGCTTAGGCAATGCGATATTAAGATCTATCCAAATAGAATCCGATAGGGTAGCGCTCCCCGTGGCTTTGAGTAATATTCCACTTGCTTCAACCGTCGCATTATCAACCTCAACATTCCCATTGTCATAATTCACGCGGTACGAAAAGTTTACCCCAGTAACCTTTTCGAGCGGTAAATCGGCAAACCGGGGATTGGTTAAAACAATTTGACCCTCACTTTTACCCCACACACTATCACCCGAAACTCTACCCTCAAGGTGGAGCCTTGGAATGCTAATATTGGCGGAAGCATTTAGCTTTTGGTCGGAATAAGTTAAGTGAATATCGCTAAGGGTAAGGTTCTTAAGAAGAATGTTTAGAATGGTTTGGGTAACAGTATCTACAGGGGTTTCAACTGTATCGGGAGGTATTAAAAAATCGAAATTCGATTTCCCTGTGGAATCAACCAGGTAGTTTACCCTAAAGCCATTCAGCTCAACTCCATTTATTATCACCCTATTTTTAAGCAAAGGGTATGCCTTAACTGAGACAAATACGTTTTTAAAACCAACAAGGGTGTCGGGTAAGTTCTTAATGCCAAAAATCCTAACGGAATCGGCTTGCTGCCCCAATTTAAAATCGGAGATACGGACTGTAAGGTTCGGGAAATCGCGAAATGGCACCAACGAAACCTCTCCGTAGGTTATTGGGGCTTTTAAGCCCGATTCTATCTCCTTAACAGCAAGACGAATAATGGTTCCCTCGAAAAGTTTGGCAACACCAATAATAATGAACACCAGTAAGTGAATTAAAACTATTGTTAAGCCCAAATACTTTAACGACTTAACAACAATGCGCTTTGTCTTCATATCCCGTTATTGGAATTTTTAATTTTTGCAATCGCCATTACCAAAAAGCTTCCATTTCCGGTACTTACGTAAAGTGTTGCTGAGCTCTGAACCTCGTAGGTTTGTAGCAACAATAACTCCGGAACTATCGACCAAAAAGTTCATGGGAATAGCGGTTATACCGTATGACCTTGCAATATCGCTGCGCCAACCCTTTAGGTCGCTAACATGGCATGGCCATACCAACTTGTCGTCAGCTATGGCATTCACCCAGCTATCGCGTTTCATGTCGAGCGATACGCTGAATATTTCAAACCCATGGCCATTGGTAAAACAGGCATCCCTATATTTTTCATACACCTGAACAAGAATGGGATTTTCTTTCCGGCAGGGTGAGCACCACGATGCCCAAAAATCAACAAGTACTAGTTTCCCCCTTAGCGACGAAAGCATAAACTCCTGGCCATTGGGACTTTGGCCAATAATATCGGGGGCAACCTGCCCAACGCTTATTTTTTCCTGCGTATTACCTTGTAGGCATATATGCATTAAGCTGATTATCAACAGGTATATGAATGTATTTTTCATGTAAAGAATATTATTCTATTTCAAATCAAATTTCATGCAATTTATGGAAATTTAAAGAGATTTTGAATGAAACGGGGAAATAAATTGTATGGGGCGGTTTTGATGCAAAGGGAATGATAATGGAACGCAGATGATATAGTTGTTCGTTGTTCGTTGTTCGTGAATTGAAATGGAACGCTGATAAACCAGATTGGGCGGATTTCCACAGTGTAACACTGTGTGAACTCTGTGAAACACTGTGATACTTATTTAGTTGATGATGGTTGGTTGATAGTTTGAAAATGATCCGTCCACTCATGTCATGCTGAGTTTAGCCAAAGCATCTCTTTGTTCCTTTATTCCCTTTATCCCTTTGGATTAGCCTTCTGGTAATGGCTCTTTGCAATGTTTTTCCTCTGCGATGCAAAGCTTTCCTTTTGCTCTATGGTTTATGTTTTGCGTGCATCGCCAAATATTTGGAATACTTCAATACACAGGGTTAAAACCCTGGGCTAAGGCTATTTGCCCCTACGGGGCTGAAAATGTTGATAGTTGTTCGTGAATTGAAATGTAACGCTGATAACGCCGATTAGGCTGATTTACACTGTGAAACTCCGTGTTACACTGTGTAACCCTGGGGTAATTATTTAGTTGATGTTGACAGTTGTTGGTATTAGACCCTTGAACTCCGTAGAACGGAGCAGGCTCTTTATCCTTTATCCTTTATCCTGACCCGTCCTGAAAAATGTCTACACAAACTTATGTGTATGGACAAAAATAATTACGTGACAAAACGCTACAGCGAGGGCTTCAAACTAAAAATTTTATCCGAACTTAGCAGCGGGAAGTATTCCAA